>NZ_JABGBW010000009.1 GCF_014229965.1 Peptostreptococcus canis | reverse complement strand
CTTGTTGGGGTGCACGGCATATCCAAATAGCAAAAAAGCACTGGAAAACCAGTGCTAATGTTTAAAAATTTTTGGGACATTTTCATTTACGGTTGACATAGATTTACAAGTTTTTATTTTTATTAAAAGTTTTTTACATAATATGAGAAGAGGTTTAGCCACTCATTATTATATAGTCAAATCCAAAAAATATATGTATAATTTAAATATTTTTTTATGCTAGATTTTATATATCCTGTTTTAACAAAAAAAATATAAAACCGGAAGATTATCATTTCTTCCGGTTTTATAAAATAAACCTATTTAATTTTATTTCATTTCTCTACATAATTTCAGAAGTTCATCATTTTTAAATTTTTTACTATGTGAAATTACTCCTACCAGTTTGTCCTTATATTCCCAATCTACCTGATTATCTTCAGACATAATAGCTTCATTTCCGTTTATATCAACTTTCTTGATATTTGCGGCACCACCATAATATCCATTTTCTTTGCTTGCAAATCTCTGTTGTACAAATATTTCTCCATCTCCATTATCATAAATTATATCTATAATCTCAGAAGATGGATTTTTATTTTCATCTTCATATAGATAGACTTTTTTTACTTTCATATTAGGTATAGTTAAAGGTTTGAATTTCAATTTATTAGATGCCTCTTCTACTGAATTGTATAAAATCATTCCTTCTTCCTCTTGACCTTCTACCTGCATTTCTACTTTGTCAGAACCTTCTATTGTCGTAAATCCGATTATTTTTTTTCCATTTTTATCATATATTTTCCCTTCTAATTCAGGAGTAAGCCTTTTCACAACATTTCCTTTTTCATCAAAAATCTGACCTTTTAAATTTTTTGGAATTTCCATAGATGTATTTTTATTATCACCATCATATTTTTCAGAAATCATTCCTATATTTTTTAAATTGATTTCTTTAATTACAGTAAACATATCTTTTCCGTATATACTATATGTTCCAATATTTCCTGCTATAAGTACAAAAGCTATACTTGCAGCTAGTATTTTCATTATTTTACTTCTTTTATTTTTTTTCATTTTTATCTCATCTCCTATATTTTCTATATCTGTATTTATATTATTATCTTTAAAGCGAATAGTATTATAGAAATCATTTAAACCGATATTTTCATTATTATTAATATTTTCGATAACTCTGTTTTTCACTCTATTTTTAACCTCTTCATCAGGTGCAAATTCATTATCGATGTTTTCTTGTAGGAATAGATCAAAATCCTTATCAAATAAATAGTCTACTATTTCATTATCACTTTTATACTTGTTCATATCTATCCCTCCAATCTTCATTTTTATTTTCAAAGTCACAAGCTAATTGTTTTTTTAATTTTTTCATACTCCTAAATAGAACTACTCCCACATTAGAACTTGAAATTCCCATCAATTTTCCTATTTCTTTATTTTTGAGACCTGCAGCGTATTTACATGAAATTACAAATCTCTCATTTTCATTGAGTATTTCAAGAGCCTGTTGTAATCTTTTATTTTCTATTTTTTTATTCAAAATATCTTCCGGTGAATTACTATTGTCACTTATTTCTCCTATACTATCCATGCTGATTGCTTGAATATTTTTTGATCTATAATATGAATTTATTTCATTTCTTGCTATTGAAAAAATCCATATATCCATACTACCTTTTTCTTCACAGAATCTATCAATATTTCTATATACATTTTCAAATACCTTAACTGCTATATCCTCTGACTCCTCACTATTAAGAGTTTTAACTCTTATAAATTTATATACTCTGCCAAAATATTTTTCATATATTTCGTCAAAATTCAAGTAATCACCTCCCTCTTATCGCCGGCAAATGAGATTTTAATTATTCAACTATAGTTTAATACCTTTTCACATATATATACGCTCAAAACACAAATCCATTAACAAACTCTCATAAATTTATAAATTTTTTTATTACTCAAAAGTAATTAATTATGTCAATGGTATAAGATTACTTCAAGCATTTAAAATCGCTATAACCATAAAAAATACTGCAATTTTATACAAAAATCACAGTATTTTTTATAGTTATAGCATTATTCTTCTTCTATCAATCCATTCTTGCATTTCTTCAGGTGAATTTTCAGTTAAAATTTCATCTATTTCTCTCAATAGACGCTCTGTTTCACGAGGTACTATTCCCTTAATATACATAGTATTAGAGTTATGGGCAGATGATATCAATGCAGTTTTTTCAGGTTTCAAATTTTCAATTATTTCTCTCAACTCTATAAGTCTATCATATTCAGTAGCTTCTTCATATTCGCCATTAACATATAAATCCCATAATTCTGTTCCAGGAACTAGTGTAACTGACATTGGAAAAATCCCTCTACAATTAACTTTACTCAACATTTTTCCAGTCAATTGACCATTCTCTATAGCTTTATCTATTCCTTTTCCCATCAGGCCTGTAAGTATCATAGCATAATAATTATAATCAAATTTATCAAGTCTTTTCATTTCTCTTATAGCTTCTTCCACTGTATTACCTTTATTAATAAACTCAAGAGCTTTTTGATTTCCTGATTCTATACCCAAATATAAATCATTATATCCTGCTTTTTTTAATAATTCCAACTCTTCATCCGTCTTCATTTCTATATCTTTAATAGAAGAATATGTAGTAATAACTTCTATCTTTGGTAAATGCTTATGAATTAATTCGGCTATTTTCAACAATCTTTCCGTTTTCAACACAAATGGATTTCCATTTAACAGAAATATTCTTTTTGAATTTTTATAAAAAGGATGCTGACTTGCCTCTATAATATCCTTTTCTATTTGTTCTAAACTTTCCATTTTAAAGGTTGTATATCTATACATTCCACAAAACTTACATTTATTATGAGTACACCCACTCGTAACTTGTAGTAGTATTGATTTATATTCCTTTGGCGGTCTATATATTTGTGCATCATATTTCATTTTTACTACCTCCATTTACTTCTCAAAGCAATTTGTAAATTTGCATATATTTAAGTATCTTGCTTACCTATTACTAATTTTAAATCATATTCACCTCCAAAACAACAAAAAGTGGGAAATTAATGATAAAACATATAATTTCCCACTTTTTGTTGTTAAAGTTTATATTATTAATAATTCTTTCTGTATAAAATAACTTCTTCTATTTATAATTTTAAATAAATATTCTCTTATAGTTTTTCTATCGCTTCTGTTAGAGCTTTTCCTAATCTCTTAACCCCTTCTACTATCTTATCTTCAGGCATACAAGAGTAATTCATTCTAAAGTGATTAGCATTTCCGCCATTTGGATAGAATGGTTCGCCTGGTACATATGCAACATTATTTGGAAGAACAACATCTTTCATCAACTGCGCTGCATCTATACCTTCTGGAAGAGTTACCCATGTGAATAATCCACCATCTGTTCTAGTGAATGTTACACCTTCTGGGAAATATTTATCCATTGCATCTAGCATTACTGTTCTTCTATGTCCATATACTTCTTTAATTTTTTCAACATGAGCGTCTAAATCAAACATTTCAATATATTTAGCAATTTCCATCTGAGAAATTGTAGATGCCTGTAAGTCAGAAGCTTGCTTAGAAATATTGAATTTTTCAAGTATTTTAGGTGAAGCAGAAACCCAACCTAATCTGTATCCTGGGCAAAGAATCTTAGAGAAAGTTCCAAAGAAGCAAACTAATCCCTTTGTATCATAAGATTTTAATGATGGGAATATTTCTCCTTCAAATCTTAATTCACCATATGGATTATCTTCTGCAACCGGAATTTCATATTTATTTATAATTTCCATAAATTTTTCACGTCTTTCGATTGGCCAAGTTCTTCCTGATGGATTTTGGAAATCAGGAATTACATATATAAATTTAACGTCAGGATTTTCTTCAAGAGCTTTTTCAAGTTCTGACATTATCATACCATCGCCATCTGTAGGTATTTCTATAAACTGTGGACCATAAGCCTTAAATGCATTTAATGCTCCAAGATAAGATGGACTTTCAACTATAACCTTGTCACCTTCGTCAAGAAATACTCTACCCATAAAGTCTAGACACTGCTGAGAACCGTTAGTTACAAGTATGCTATCAGCTGTCACATTAGTATATAACTTTCTATTCATTCTTTCTGCTATTGCTTCTCTTAGTGGTGGATAACCATCTGTAGCAGAATACTGCATAGCAGCTCTACCTTGTTCTTCCATTACTGCAACCGCTACTTTTTTCATTTCTTCAACTGGGAATAATTCAGGAGCTGGTAGTCCACCAGCGAAAGATATTACTTCCGGATTTGAAGCTAACTTAAGGATTTCACGAATTGCAGAACCTTCTGCTTTTTCTAGTCTTTTTGCAAATTTAATTGCCATAATAACGCACCTCCAATTAATTTAAACAAAATAATTATTTATTTTTAATTTAAAAATAGACGATATATTCATTATTAATTTATTGCAATAAAACATAATAATGAATCATTCCTAATTAAAAGTCTATTTCCAAATTATCGACATAATATTTGCTAATTAAAGCCCTTACTAATAATCATAATAAAGAAAATACATTCTTCTCTATTCTACTAGTATTTTCTTTACTCGCTTTTCGGCAGTCTCTCTATCCAACATTATAATTCTGCCACAATTATTACACTTAAACTTAACATCTGCACCTGTTCTAATTATTGTAAATTCTTTACTGCCACAAGCATGTTGTTTTTTGAGCTCAACAACCTTACCAACACTTAAGTCTAGAGGCATATTTGCCTTCCTCCTTGTAATTAATCTTGAATTTTTATTGCTTCTCTTTTAGATTCCTTTTTAAAAATATGATAAATTCCTCTTCTCTCAATAGAATTATCTTTCATAATACTATTAATCACTTCAATATCATTAAATTCGAACTTTATAGAAAGCCCACAACTAGCTGCTATTTCTCTCGGAGTAGGCAAGATCATAACACTTAACCCAGCCTCCACCAATAATTTTTCAGCCCTTATTGCATGATGAGTTGAATTAAATGAAATAATATAAAAATCATTCATAAAGCTACCTATCCTATTGTAATTAATTTTGAAGAAGATTTCATATTTTCGACTATAGTATACATATTTGTTATAGAACCTACTTTTAATTCCTCTTTAAGGCCATAATAATCTAAACATGTTCCACAAGAAAGAATTTCAACTCCTAATTCTTCAAGTTTTTTAACATGTTCTACTGTAGCTTCATTTTTAGTTGTCAATTCTACACCGCCATTTAGAAATAAAATAGCTTTTGGAAGCGGATTAGATTCAGTAAGTGCAAATAAAAATCCCTTTATTAAAACTCTCCCTAATTCATCGTTTCCATTTCCCATTTTATCACTCATTATAGCGATAACTTCATCCCCTATATTATTATCAAATGTATCACAAGTTATATCTTCATCAGGTATTGATACTTTATTATTTTTCACTTTTTCTATGGAGATAACGATTTCTCCCTCTTTATTTTTTAGTACTTCGGCTTTACAATTAATAGATTTTGCGAATTTTAAAATATTTTCTTTAGGAACATTATTGTCAACAACCACTTCAACAGTTCCTTCAACAATACTTTCTAACGCTTTTTTAGTTTTTATAACCGGCATAGGACAAGCCAATCCCTTTGCATCAACTTTTACACTCATCTAATTATTCCTCCATTTCAAGAATGTGAAATATACTTACATTTATATAATATCATATTATTAGGTTTAATAACACCTACTAATTTTAAAATTTTTAGGTAATATCTGTAAAAAACAAATTCTAATATTAATATTTATATGTTTAAAAATATATAATACATATTTTTTTTGTTTTTTCATATTATAATGCCAATAAAATTTAGGTTTTTCTATTTTTTTAACCTACTATATTTATTTTTTTATATACTATTAATTAAGGTAGTTATGGTATAATATTAAAAGAATTTTGTTTACGCATTTTATAATAATATATTCTTAATTGCTTAAAAATTAAAGGAGGAATAAATATGATAAAAAGAAAAATAATTGCTACAATAACTATAGGTTTATTAGTATCTTCATCTTTGATAGGTTGTTCAAAAATTGACAACAGTTCTTCTTCAAAAGATGATAAAAAACAAAATCAAAGTGTAGAAACTGATAATAAAAATTCCAATGATAATGAAGATAAGGACAAAGAATCTAAAGAAAGAAAATCTGAGGATAAAAATTCTCAAACAGATAAAAAAACGGTAGAAATAACATATTACACATATGATATAAATTCCGAAGAGCTTACTGAACACAAAAAAAAGGTTGATGATTTGAGTGTTGGAAACATTATAAAAGAATTAATTAAAGAAAATGTCCTTCAAGAGGGAACTGATGTAAATAAGGCAAAAGTGGAAGAAATAGATGGAGTCAGAACTCTTATAGTTGATGTAAATGGTAAATTTGTAAATTCTCAACTTGGTTCAACTGCTGAATCATTGATGTTACAATCATTTACAAACAGTGTGATAAAGACTTTCAAAGTAAAGCAGGTTAAACTTACTGTTGATGGAAAAAATTACTCAAGCGGGCATATATATATTGAAGATAATGAATACCTAACATATAAGTAAAAGATCGGAGGAGTTAGTGTGATTTATTTAGACAATGCGGCAACAACTTTTCCTAAGCCAGAATCTGTATATAATGCTATGGATTATTGCTCTAGAAATTATTGTGCTAATCCAGGCAGATCAGGACATAAGATGGCAATGGAATCTGCAAGAACGGTTGAAGAAACAAGAGATATAATAGCCAGGCTATTCAACATAAAAAATCCGATGGAAGTGGTCTATACTTTCAATGCTACCGATTCTTTAAATCTCGCAATAAAAGGATTTCTTAATTCTGGTGATCACGTAATTACAACAACAATGGAACATAATTCCGTATTAAGACCTATAATGGAATTAGAAAAAAACGGTGTCGAACACACATTTGTTCAAGCAAATAGTGAAGGAAAAATAAATCCATCAGATATAGAAAATTCTATAAGAGAAAATACTAAATTGATAGTTACTACTCATGCTTCGAATGTTACAGGTACTTTAGTAGACATAGATTCAATTGGGAAAATTGCAAAAAAACATAACGTAAAATATTTAGTAGATGCATCCCAATCGGCCGGTGTCTATTCCATCGATGTTCAAAAGAACAATATAGATATGCTTGCAATGCCTGGACACAAAGGTCTTCTTGGACCTCAGGGAACTGGTATTTTGTATGTTACAGATATTATTAGATTAAAAAGTCAAAGAGAAGGTGGAACCGGAAGTAAATCCGAAGAGATTACTCAACCGGATCTATATCCTGATAAATATGAATCCGGTACTCATAACACTCCGGGAATAGCCGGTTTAGGAGCTGGTATAAAATTTATTTTAAATACAGGAATAGATAATATCAGAAAACATGAAGAAGAACTTACTCAATATATGATAGACAGACTTTCAGAAATTCCAAAATTAAAATTATATGGACCAAAATCATCAAAGGAAAGATCTGCTGTTATACTAATAAATATAGATGATTTAGATTCCGGAGAAGTAACATTTAGATTGGATTCCGAATTTGATATTGCAACAAGATCAGGAATACATTGTGCACCTTTAGCACACAAAACAATTGGTACTATAAATCAAGGTGGAGTTAGATTCAGTCTTGGATATTTTAATACAAAAGACGATATTGATAAGGCTATTGAAGCATTAAAAATTATTGCAAAAGATGTTGAATAATAATATTAAAAATCCACTTTAAATTAATTTAAAGTGGATTTTTTGACGGTTTACCTGCTTTTCTAGGATATTTTTTAGTTGTTTTTTCCAGTTTTTTAAATACCAGTATATTATGTTTTAATTCTTCATCAGGAAGTTGTACATCTATTTTTTCAACCAGCTTTACACCTAATATTTTCATTGCATTTTTAGATTCTTCAATTTCATTTTCTACATTCGGACCTTTAAGACATATAAAAAAACCGCCTACTTTTATATATGGAACACATAATTCCAATAAGACAGGAAGACTTGCTACGGCTCTTGCTGTAGCAATGTCATGTTTTTCCCTGTAGTTTAAATTTTGTCCAAAATCTTCTGCTCTGCCATGTATATATTCTATATCTTCAAATCCAATTGAGCTTCCTACCTCTTTTAAAAAATTAATCCTTTTTTTCAGGGAATCTAAAAGTGTCAACTTTATATTCGGGTTACAAATTTTATATGGAATTCCCGGAAATCCTGCCCCTGTACCGACATCTATAATAGATATATCATCCATTATATATCCATTTTTAAAAATCGCTACCGAATCCAAAAAATGTTTTATATAAACATCTCTTTGTTCTGTTATGCCTGTTAAATTCATATATTTGTTATATTCAACAAGTACTTCTCTATATTTTTCAAATCTATCAAGCATATTGTCATCTACATCTATTTTAAAATCAATTAGACCTTTTCTCAGTAATTCTCTATTTTCTATCGACACGATTACCTCCTATTTAAAATTTCTTCTTTTTTGCTCCAAATATATCAAAAGAACAGATATGTCTGATGGAGATACCCCGGAAATTCTTGAAGCTTGCCCTATTGATGTAGGTTTAATCGCATTTAACTTTTGTCTCGCCTCTAATCTAAGTCCGTCTATATTATTATAATCTGTATCATCGGATAATTTTTTCTTCTCAAGCTTTCTAAACTGATCTATCTGTTTCATTTGCTTGTCTATATATCCTTCATATTTAATCATTATTACAGCTTGTTCCTTAACTACATCGGGAATACAATCCACTCCTGATTTTCCAATCCTTTCAAGAATTGAATAATCAATTTCGGGTCTTTTTAAAAACTCATAAAGAGAAAGTCCGTTATTTAAATTAGAAACCCCAAGCTCTTCAAGAATATAGTTTACTTCGTTAGGAGTTACCCGTTCATTTTTTAATCTATTTATTTCCTCTTGCACTTGATTTTTCTTCTTTATAAATCTATCATATCTCTCTTGAGTTACTAACCCTAAATCATATCCTTTCTGTGTAAGTCTCATATCTGCGTTATCTTGTCTTAAATATAGTCTATATTCGGCTCTTGAAGTCATCATTCTATAAGGCTCATTAGTTCCTTTCGTTACCAAATCATCTATCAATACTCCGATATATCCTTCAGATCTATCCATTATAAAAGGCTCTTTGCCTTGTATTTTTAAAACTGCATTTATACCTGCAATTAGTCCTTGAGCTGCTGCTTCTTCATATCCCGAAGTTCCATTAAACTGACCTGCAGAAAATAGATTTTCAACTCCTTTAATTTCAAGATTTTGTTTTAATTGGGTAGGATCTATACAATCATACTCAATTGCATATGCCGGTCTCATTATTTTAACATTTTCTAATCCCTTAATAGTTCTGTACATCTTTAGTTGCATATCAACGGGAAAACTTGTAGAAACTCCCTGCACATACATTTCCTTTGTATCAAGTCCCTCCGGCTCAATAAATAACTGATGCGTTTCTTTATCTGAAAATTTAACTATTTTATCTTCAATTGAAGGGCAGTATCTAGGACCCGTTCCCTCTATATTACCACTATACATGGCACTTCTGGTTATATTTTCCTGAATAAGAGTTTTAGTTTCCGGGGTAGTTCTTGTCAAATAACAAAGTATTTGTTCTTTTTCTATATTATCACTCATAAATGAAAATGGTTTTACTTTTTCATCCCCGGACTGTATTTCCATAACTGAAAAATCTATACTATCCTTATGAACTCTGGCAGGTGTTCCAGTTTTAAATCTTCTCATTGAAAGACCTATTTCTATTAAGCTCTTTGTAAGACTTTTAGCATATGCCATACCGTTTGGACCTTCTTTAAAGGTATCATGACCAATAAATATTGTAGATTCAAGGTAAACCCCTGTGCATAATATTGTCATTTTTGAATTATATATACTCCCAAGTCTTGTTGCTACGCCTTTAACTACTTTACCCTCATGTATAATTTCCTCTACTTCGTCCATTATTATATCTAAATTTTCTTGATTTTCAACAGTTTCTTTCATAACCCTATGATATAAATTTTTATCCGTTTGAGCTCTAGATGAATGAACTGCCGGCCCTTTTGCGGTATTGAGCATTTTACTTTGTATATAAGTTTTATCTATATTCAGTCCCATTTCTCCGCCAAGAGCATCTATTTCTCTCACAAGCTGACCTTTTCCAGTACCTCCAATCGATGGGTTACATGGCAATGCAGCTATTGCATCTAATGACAGGGTAATCATCAATGTTTTCATTCCCATTCTTGCTGAAGCAAGTGCCGCTTCACATCCTGCATGACCTGCGCCAACTACTATAACATCATAATTTCCGGCTTTAAATCTTTCCATAAAATTCCTTTCCGCTTATTAAATATTTTTTATCAAAATTAACCATTAAATTCATTTTTTATTACTTTATTTTCCTATACAGAAATTACTAAATATTGTATCTAACAAATCTTCTGAAACAGTGTCTCCATTAATGTATCCCAAACTACTCCAGGCATCTTTTAAATCAACTTCAATAAAATCATAAGACATTTGTTGCCCCAATGAATCCAGTGCATCATTTATAGATGTCATAGCTTTATAAATTGCATCTTTATGTCTGGAATTTGTTATCATAATATCTGATGTATTAGATATTTCGCCGCTAAATACCATATCTTCAATTCTATCGTGAATCAATTCAAGGCCTTGATTTTTAAGAGCTGAGATACTAATAATATTTTTTTCATCTATATACTTCTCAATAGTTTTTAAATCTACTTTTGATTTCAAATCTATTTTGTTAAGAATAGCTATTGTCTTTGATTTATCAACACTTTGAAGTATTTCAATATCTTCATCATCAAGTTCCCTGGATGTATCTATGACTACTAAATTTAAATCTGAAGATTTTAAATGCAATTTAGATTTTTCAACTCCTATTTTTTCTACAATATCATCTGTATCTCTAATTCCTGCAGTATCTACTATTTTCAATGGTATTCCTTTTATATTAACAAATTCTTCAATTACATCTCTTGTTGTTCCGGGTATATCAGTCACTATAGCTCTATTCTCTCCAAGTATGGAATTCATAAGAGATGATTTTCCTACATTTGGTTTTCCTAATATAGCTGTCTTTAATCCCTCTCTAAAAATTTTTCCTGTATCCGCTGTTTTATACATATTAATTATCTCTTTTTGTATGCATTCTGTTTTTTCTATAAGCTCTTTATATGTAATAAACTCAATATCTTCTTCAGGATAATCGATAGCAACCTCTACCTGTGTAAGTACTTCAGTCAATTTAAATCTCAATTCTTTTATTTTTTTAGAAAGATTTCCCTCCAGTTGATTTTGGGCTATAATATGAGACTGTTCCGTCTTTGCATTAATAATATCTATTACTGCTTCCGCTTGAGATAAATCTATTCTACCGTTTAAAAATGCTCTTTTTGTAAATTCCCCCGGTTCTGCTAATCTGGCCCCGTTTTTCAAAGTCAATTCAAGGATTTTCTTCACTGAAATAAAACCGCCATGACAATTTATCTCTATTACATCTTCAGCAGTATATGAATTTGGACCTTTCATAAATGCCAAAAGAACCTCATCTATTATACTATCACCATCAAAGATATTACCATAGATAAGAGTTCTATTGCTATAGTCATCAATAGAATTTTTATAAAATGGTTTAAATATCTTATTCGCAATTTCAATAGATTTATTTCCACTCAATCTTATTATACCTATTCCACCCTCACCAGGAGCTGTGGCAATGGCTGAAATTGTATCATCTATAAACATATATAATATAACACTCCTTTTTTATCTAAAATTTTCTTCATTAATCAATATACTATTATATCATAAAAACGGTCGTTATATTAGTATATTCCCCATGTTAATATACCTACACAAAAATATTATTTTATTAATTTTAAAATATGTTTACCAATAAACTATAACTTATCATAAATATGTAATATAATAATTATAGAAAATCATAATTTAAACATTAGATTACAAAAACATATCAAAAATTGGAGGACACTATGTTAAAAAATATTATAATTAATTTAGAAGTAATTGAATCTATGCTTTACTATTGGAGTTCAGTAGTAGATAGAGAAAAAGTTACAGAAAGCTTCTTTGTAGATGTAGCGAATATGGATGCTATGAAACTTATACAAACAAATGAATTTTCATCAGAATCTATTAGAAAAGTACTAAGTTCCATACAAAATAGAGAACTGCTATCAGGAGCTACAAAGCCTGAAAAAAGATTCTGGAGTAAAAACATGTGGATAGCAGAGGATGTGAATTTAGCCAATAAAATGGCCCAGCCTATTAAAATTCTAAATGTTGACGACCTTGTCAATCAGTTAAATGAAAAATATAGTGATATAAAGCAAGAAAGGATAGTTGTACACATTGCACCTCTTCACCTTGATCCATACTATATAAAAGATGGGAATTTAATAATAAACTTCTTTATGATATATTTTGATGAAAACGAAAATGTATTAATAGATGGAAAACCTATCAAAGAATATATTTTTGAAAGATTATGCGAATTAATAGAAGGGTAAGTGATAAAAATTAAAGTATTTATATTTGACATTGACGATACATTATATGATTTAGAATACCCATTTAAGCTAGCATTTTACTCCATGTTTAAAGTCATTCCCGACAATATACATTCAATATTTCTTGATTTCAGAAAATATAATAATGAAATATATGACAAGGCATTAAATGGAAAAATTACTATGGAGGAATTATGCATATATAGAAGCAAGAATGCTTTTAGGGATCATGGTATTTTTATTGATGATGATAAAGCTATAGAATTTCAATTAACTTACCTAAGAGAAAAGAAAAACATAACTCTTGAAAATAATGTAGAAAATATTTTAAAAATACTAAAGAAAAATAATTATACATTATCTATAATTTCAAACGGACCTCATAAAGAGCAGTTTGAAAAATTCAATTATTTAGGTTTAGAAAAATATATAGATAGTAATCTGGTTTTTATTTCGGAAGATATTGGTATACATAAACCTAATACAGGTATATTTGACTATGCTAAAGAAAAAATACTTGATTATTTAAATATATCCGATGAAAAATACGTTGATTTTTACTATATTGGAGATGCATATTTAAATGACGTTATAGGTTCAAAATCTTCAGGTATGAAATCAATATGGATTAATCATAGGGGATACAAACCTGAAAACAGTAAATATAAACCTGATTTTATAGCAAACAATTTTAAAGAATTATATGAAATAATAGAAAAAATTATAAAAAAATAAGGGCTAATTAAAAATTTGCCTCTGGAGATTAAATCTAAAATTTAACAAGTGTTTACCTTTTTTCTTTTGTGATATACTTATCTTGCATTAAACAATAAATTCCTTTCATTTTTGTTAGCACTTTAATGATACCATATTTATTGTTTGATGCTCTTTTATTTATACTGACACTTTATTTTACAATTTGTAACTCAGATAGTATAATTCAAACTCCCATAAATGAAATTGATGCAGTAAAAAATATATTTTATGATAATATCAATAGAAAACTTCACAAAAACTTAATATTATCATAAAATAACAACACTTTATACAGTGTTATATTGATTTTACAAACATTATGTTGTATAATATTTATAGCTTATTTTATAATATTTATATTGCATATTATCATGAGGTTTTAAGTTACCCTAATTAACTTATTATAGTCAGAATGAGAGGTATAATTATGAAAATGAAAAAGGGATTAATACTAGCCTTATCAATAGCAGCAAGTATGTTATTTACATGTATTTCAAATGCAGAAGACAAAGAATTTATTGATGTGACAGTTACATCAGAAGCAGAATTATTTGATGCTCCTATCACATTTAAAAGCAATAATATTAGTGAAATTAATATTAGCAACTTAAATAAAATGAGAGATGATTTTATAAGATCAAACTACAATATCTATTTGGAAAAATTAGAAACAGATGCATCAAGTTTTGAAGAATATTATAATGAAATGTTAAATTCACCTTATGGAATAAGTAAGTTTTTTGAAGAAAAATATGGAAATTTAAATGACGAAGATTTATTAAAAAAAGAAATTACCTTTATTAATTTTATGAATCAAAATGATATTTGTTTTATAAATGTACAAGGTTTTATACCTAATTATTATAATACTTATGAAGGGCTTATTTTTAGAAAAAAGCATAATAAGCAAAATTTAATAAAACAAACAAAACAAATGTCTGAAAATGAATTAAAAGAATTGTTTCAATTTTATTATGAAAATATAATTGAGTATCTAAATAATGCTGATTCAGATGTAGACTTAATATTTCAAATTGTATATCCTCAGGGTATAGACAATTTAGATGATGAATTTGAAAAACAAATTAGAGAAAAGTACGAAAAAAAGCTATTAATAACAAATTTGAAAAAACTAACCAAGATAGAAATGATAATAACAAAAAAATAGAATCTTTTTTCAACTTAGTTGAAATAGATAACAATAGAAATGAAAGTGTAGATACTACTTCCTATCAAAAAAGAGGAACTTCCATAAGAAGATATACTCTTAATTATGCAAGAAAATATGGTTATACTAATGATTATGCAGGAAGTTTTAATCCACCATACCATTATTTGAATTATTCAAATAATGGTGGAGACTGTGCTAACTTTGTTTCTCAATGTTTGGATCAGGGACATATTGATTATAAATATGGTCCCACATATGACAGTAAGAGTGTATAATATTTAGCGTTGATGAGAGAATTTTTTTCTCTCTCAACGCATATTTTTTTGCAAAAAAAGAACAGCATGTCAAATCTGTTATATAATTTAATCGTCCAAAAAAAAACAAACAAGGATATATGACATGTATTCAAAATATTAATGGATTAAAGGAATTGAGTATACAGTTTTAAATTGAAATATCAGTATACAAATGGTATGGTTGAGGGCAAGAACAACAAGATTAAAGTGATTAAAAGGATATCCTTCGGATATTCCAATTTTAGAAATTTTAGATTAAGAATTTTACTTATGGAAAAATATAAAGGCAACATCCATAACGCATCATTTGTTACGGATGCTACCACATAATTTTATTGATTTAAATTATCATCAACGTCATTTGACATAGAACCTTTATATATTATACTTTAACTAATATATAAATTGTGAATTTATAATCAATAAATTAAATTATCTATTAATCTTGTTTTTCCAATGTATACAGCCATTGCTATAAGAGTGTTTTTACTTAATTTTTCAATTCTGTCAAAAGTATCGAAATCTATTATTTCAACATAATCTATCTTTGCTAAAGGTTCTGAATTTATACTATCTACAATGACTTTTCTTATCTTTTCAACATTTTTCTCGCCATTATCCATAAATTCTTTGCCTTTTAAAATACTTTTTCTGAGAATTATTGCCGCTTTCCTTTCTTCTTCATTTAAATACGTATTTCTTGAACTTTTCGCCAATCCGTCCTCTTCTCTAATTATTGGACATCCGTTTATATTCACACCTAAATTAAGATCTTTTACCATTCTTCTAACTATAGCTAATTGCTGAATATCTTTTTCACCAAAATAGGCGTTATCCGGATTTATAATGCTAAATAATTTTGTTAAAACTGTACAGACCCCTCTAAAATGACCCGGTCTTGTAATTCCACATAAAATATTAGTCATCTTTTCACCGGGAATTACAAATGTAGAATAACCATCTGGATACATTTCATCAGGTTCCGGATGGAATATGTAATCTACTCCCTCCATCTGGCAAATCTTTGAATCATGTTCCAAATCCCTTGGATAACTTTCATAATCCTCATCAGGTCCAAATTGAGTCGGATTTACAAAAATACTTACAGTTACAATATCATTATTTTCTTTTGCACATTTTATTAAACTTTTATGTCCTTCATGAAGAAATCCCATAGTTGGAACCATTCCCAATGACATACCTTTACTTTTTATTTCTTTTGAAATAATTTTCATCTCTTCAATGTTTCTTATTATTTTCATATTTTCACCTGCATAAAATCTTTATTAATATAATTTTTCTATTACTTCTCTATCTATTTTAAAAGTATGTTTTTCCTCTGGGAAATTACCATTTTGAACTTCTTTTATATACTCTTTTATTCCACTTCTCATTACTTCGCCCACATTGGCAAATTGTTTTACAAACTTAGGTACAAAATCATTATACAAACCAAGCATATCTTGATAAACAAGCACCTGTCCATCACATCCTGCACCCGCACCTATACCAATTGTAGGAATATCCAACATATTGCTTACTTTTTCTGCCAATAATGCCGGAACACACTCAAGTACAACAGCAAATGCTCCAGCTTCTTGAACTGCTAAAGCATCTTCAATCAGCTTTTTTGCAGATTCTTCATCCTTACCTTGGACTTTAAATCCACCTAAAGAATTTACTGCTTGCGGCGTAAGACCTATATGGGCACACACCGGTATTTTAGCTTCAACTATTGCTTTTATAACATCGCTTATTTCTTTTCCACCTTCAAGCTTAACACAGTTAGCTCTTCCCTCACTCATAAGTCTTCCGGCATTTATAACCGCATCCCTGATTCCGGTATTATAAGACATAAAAGGCATATCTCCAACTACTAATGCATTTTTTGCACCTCTTGCAACAGCTGCAGTATGATGTATCATATCTTCCATAGTCACACTAAGGGTATCTTCATATCCGAGCATAACCATACCTAAAGAATCTCCAACTAATATGGAATTTACACCTGATTCATCTACTATTTTAGCCGTAGTATAATCATATGCAGTAAGCATAGTTAATTTTTCACCTTTAATCTTAGCATCTCTGAATGTTAAAACAGTATTTTTCATAATTAAATTCGACTTATTACTAAAGTCTCTCCTTCCTCAATAAACCTTTTAAATTTTTATAGTCTCTATCTTTATGCTTTTTTTCGGCAACTTTGATAATTTCTAAACTAAGAAGCCTATAAATTTTATCCACATCAATATAATTATCTGAAGATATTGATTTTAAGTGATTCTCAATAGTACCAATATCATTTCTTTCCACCGGACCTGTTATTGAATCTACAACACCTTTTTCAAAAAAATTCTTTAAATTACCAATGGCTAAACTAGAAAATGCATTCAATGCATCCTTTTCGTCAAACCCATATTCTTCAAGCAATCCTAAAGAAATATTCCCCAGTGAAAGGACTAAATTACTTAAAAAAACAGATGCTAAATGATATTTAATTTTATCCATTGTATGTATAATTTTATATTGATTATTTTTAGATATAAGTAGCTTTTCAATAACCTCTATTGCCTTTTTATCACCTTCTAAAGTGAAAAAAGTATTATTCATATCTTTATAAGAATTTTCTTTGCTACTTATAGCCATTAGTGGATGAAGAGAGCAACCATGTGCTCCTTTTGAAGATATATCGAAGAAAATTTCTGATGACAATGAGCCACTACAGTGGCATATTATCTTATTTTGAATATTAAAATGAGACACTTTCTCCCAAACTTCAGAAATACTATCATCGGGAGTAGTAATAATCAAAATATCACTTTTATTAACAAGCTTTTCTAAATTATTAAATTGAGCAGAATTAGTCATCTTTGAAGCATATTTTATACTATCAAGGGATTTACTATAATAACCGGATATCTCGAATTCATCTGTATTAAAAAAATATAGACCTACTGAAATTCCAACCTTACCTGCTCCTATTATACCAACTTTGTACATAGCATCACCTCACAAAACCAATTTGAATGACTCCTATGCAACCAGAAAATGTGTAGTTTCTTCGAATACCACCAATCTAAAATTATCACAATTTACTTAAAAATACAATATATATTTAGAAACTAAATTTTATTATTTTTTATACCATTATAAAATCAAAGTAAATGTTAGTTAATTTCAAAAATTCATAAGTTAAATAATATAATTGATAGTATTCATTTCAACAGCAAATCTGCAAAAGCATTAGCAAAAGCTATTGATTGTAAAATAAAAAAGATGAATGATATATAGATAACGTCATCCATCTTTTTATATTTTATTAATTATTTTTTATATTCTATTACTACTCTTCTATAAGGATCTGTTCCTTCACTATAAGTAATCACATATCTATCATTTTGAAGAGCAGAATGAATTATACGTCTTTCATAAGGATTCATATAATCAAGTTTTTTGGTTCTTTTAGTTCTAGCAACTTCTCTTGCAGCTTTATAGCAGTATCTTTTTAAAGACTCTTCTCTCTTACTTCTATAATTTTCTATGTCTACAAAAACCCTTGTATTTGAATCTTTATTTACTTTGTTTAACGCAAGACCTGTCAAAAATTGAATGGCATCAAGAGTATCGCCTCTTCTACCGATTAAACAACTGGCATCATCGCCCAATATTTTAACCTTTATCAGACCATCTTCAACTTTGACATTTACCTTTGCATCTACATCTGCATTTTTCAATAATTCTTCAACGAAATTTTTAGCAATTTCAATTTCTTCTTCCTCTGTTACGTTTACATCTTTACTATCAATTTGTTCACTTTCAATTTCATCGCTTTTATCAACGGATTTATTTTCTTCCACATTTGAATCGGAAGCTACTACTTCATCATTTTTTTCATCTTTTTTATCTAGTAAATTGTATTTAATTTCATAAACGCCATCTTTAGCGCCTATTCCTAAGAATCCCTTACTCGGTTTTTCTTTTACTGTTATTTGAATACTTTCTTTATCTGCATTTGTAGATTTAAGTAGTTGTTCAACAGCTTCATCTGAATTTTTGGCATACAATATTTTTGATTCCACTATACTAACCTCCTACAAACTTATTTTCCTTTTATATTTGATTTTTGTTTTTCTGCTTCCAATTTAGCTTTTAGAGGTTTCGTTATAACATAAAACTGGAATACAGAAAAAACATTACTTATTGTCCAATAAAGCGTAAGTGCTGCCGGAAAAGAGAACCCCCAAATAAGCGACATACCCGGTAATAAATATGTCATCATCTTCATAGGACCTTCCATCTGTTCCTTTGGTGTCATGACTATTTGCATAAAATAGGCACTTAAACCTGATAATACAGCTAATATATAATCCGGTTTAATTAAAGACTTTATCCATAAAAAGTTTCCATTTGCTGCCAAAAACTCTGCTTTTGTAGCAAATACACCGTGTGCAACCGGATCTCTAAATACATAGAATAATCCAAACAATATTGGCATTTGTATAAGTAACGGTAAACAACCTGCCATTGGATTGAATCCTGATTCTTTATACAATTTAGTAATTTCTTCGTTTTGTTTTTCCGGTTTATTTTTGTATTTTTCCTGTATTTCTTTAATTTTAGGGTTTATTTCAGACATAGCAAATGTAGACTTAGTCTGTTTAACCGCCAGCGGAGTAAGAATTACTTTGATTATAACGGTAAATACGATAATCGATAGACCATAGTTTCCTATTACTCCATATATTGATTTTAAAATCATCCCTAATGAACCTGTAATAAAACTCATTAATACCTCCTAAAAATAATATCTCAACTTTTGAGATAAACCTTCTACTTTAAAGGGTCGTAACCACCTGGGTGAAAAGGGTGACATTTACTTACTCTTCTTATAGTCAACCACAATCCCTTTAGAAAGCCATATTTCTTAAATGCCTGAATAGAATATTGAGAACAAGTTGGATAAAATCTACACCTAGGTCCTAAAAGCGGTGATATAAACTTTTGATAATATCTTATTAAAATAATACACATTTTTGCTAAGATAATGCTAAGTTTACAAAATATATTTTTAATAAAATTCACAGTTAATCACCTTCTTTATCTAACTTTACTTTTTATTACATCTATTAGATAAATTATTAGTTCTATTTTTTTTATCAGAATTTTCTTCCTTTGAAACATTGTTTAAAAGATTTGTTTTTCTTGATATATATTTAATAGAACGTTCTATATCTTTATACTCAGAGTTTTTGCTGTTAATTCTAGCTATAAACACAATATCATATCCACTTTTCACATGAGGATCTATATTTAATCTGTAAGCTTCCTTTATGTATCTTCTTATTTTATTTCTTACATTAGCTTTTCCAACCTTCTTAGATATAGAAATACCTATTCTAGATTTATTTCTATTATTCTTCAATAAGTATATCACTAAATTTCTATCCGCAAAAGATTTACCTTTCTGATAAACCTTTCTAAAATCAGAATCTTTCTTGATTCCGTCGGTGTTATTAAAATTCATCAATAACCTCCATTCTTTACAATGATTTTACAAAAAAAACCACTTGGAAAAGTGGCTTTTTATTATCATTAACTAAGCTCTTGTAAAAATATATTAGTGAGTTAATCTATTTCTACCTTTAGCTCTTCTTCTTTTTAAGACATTTCTTCCATTTGAAGTTTTCATTCTCTTTCTGAAGCCATGTTCTCTTTTTCTTTGTCTTTTCTTTGGCTGATAAGTTCTCTTCATACTTGAACACTCCTTTCATAATCATAATTGTAAACATAACAATAATATTATAAATACTTTCTGTATAAAAGTCAATTGATTTTTGATTATTTTTTGATTAGAAATCAAGTAATTACAATGTTCTATAGAACATTCATAAAATAAAAAAATGTAAATGTAACTTAATAAAAAAAATTTTGTATTTTTTTTTATTTTTTTCTAAAAAATGCACAAACGACATACAGATAATTTTTTGATATTTTTCCACAGGTTATACAATATATAGAACTGTTGAAAATTTTTTATAAAGTTATCCACAAAATGTGAATAACTTTGTGGACAAAAAAGAATAAATTCAATATATAATATCTCTATAACGTTAATTTTGTTGTGTTTTTTTGTATGGTTAATCTGTTGATAAAATAACGTAATTATAAACATTTTTTACACATATTTATTATAACACTATATTTACTAAGTTTTATGTACTTCAATTTTAAACATAAATATTAACATAAAATCAACATAATTAAAAAGAATGGAGGGAAGATAGATAAATGAACACAAATAATATAGACGCCCAAAAACTTTGGATTATGACGGAAAAAAAATTAAAGGGCATAGCATCCAGTCTAGATTACACAATTTACTTAAAAAAAATTATACCTCTAGAAATAAAAGACAATGTTTTTTATTTTAAAGGAGACGATATGACAAAACAATTTATAGAAAAAAGATCGAAAGATTCTATATTAGAGATTTTCAGCGATCTTGCCGCAAATATTAATGATGTGGTCGTACTTACAGATAAAGATAGTAATTTATTTGAGAATAATTCATCAAATAAAGAAGATGAAAAAAAATCACTTATTACAAAGGCAAAAAGTCTCTCAAATGCAAACTTAGTTCCTAAATACACATTTGATACTTTTGTCCAGGGCGATACAAACAGAGTTGCCGTAGCAGTATGTATGAGAGTCGCGGAATATGATGAAACATCTAATGATAATCCATTATTATTATACGGAGGTGTTGGTTTAGGAAAAACACATCTAATGAATGCTATTGGACATAGAATATTAGAAAGAGACCCTTCAAAGAAAATTCTTTACGTTTCTTCAGAAACTTTTACAAATGAGTTTATCACAGCTATAAAAGAAAAAACCAACGATGAATTCAGACAAAAATATAGAAATGTAGATGTTTTAATGGTAGATGATGTACAATTTTTCTCTAATAAAAACTCAGTTCAGGAAGAATTATTCCATACATTTAACCACCTTTATGCGGCTCAAAAAAAGATAATCCTTACAAGTGATAGAGCTCCAAAAGAAATTCCTCAATTAGAAGATAGATTAAGAAGCAGATTTGTATGGGGTATGATGGCAGATATACAACCTCCTGATTATGCAACAAAAATGGCTATACTACAATTTAAAGCCGAAAGTGAGAATGTGAATATTCCGCAAGAAGTATTCGATTATATAGCGGAAAATGTAGTTTCCAATATTAGAGAATTAGAAGGTGCTTTAAATAAAGTAATTATATTTGGAGATTTAACATCCAAGCCAATTACATTAGAAACAGCCAAAGAAGCCTTAAAAGATATCCTAATTTCATATACTACAAAAGAAATAAACGTACTTAGAATAAAAGAAATGGTAGCAGATGCATTTAATGTAAGTATTGATGAATTAGAATCTAAAAAAAGAAGTAAAAACATAGCTTTTGCAAGGCAAGTAGCAATGTATTTATCAAGAAATTTATTAGATATGTCCTATCCTAGTATAGGTAAAGAGTTTGGTGGAAAGGATCATAGTACTGTAATGCACGCTACAGGAAAAATAGAGGATGAAATTGAAAAGAATGAAATAATGAAGATAAAAATTGAAAAAATAATATCCGATTTAAATTCATAGTTATTAACAATACTCTTGTTGAAAAACTGTATATAAAATGTTAATAAAATAATGATTTAATTTATCCACATTTTATAAAGAAAGTGTGCATATACTTACCAACATTATTTTACACATATTAAATCTGTAGTTTTTTAATATTTCTGTATACTTTTCAACAATATAAACATATTCTACTACTAATACTACTACCTTATTTAATATATATTTATATATATTAGAAAAAAACTTATACACAGAAAGGAAAAAAATAATGAACATATTATGTAATCAGAAAAAATTAGCTAATGCAATTACTAATGCACAAAAAGCTATTAATAATAAAACAACTATAGAACTTTTAAAAGGTATTCTAATTACAGCTAAAAATAATAAATTGACCATTACCGGATATGATAACGAAATAAGTATTGAAACTTCTGTTGAGTCACAAATAAATAAAGAAGGAACTATTGTTGTTAATTCAAGACTTATGGGAGATATAATAAGAAAACTTCCTGATACTTTTGTATCTATAGAAACGGACGAAGATTACAACGTATTTATAAATTGCCTTAATTCAAGATTTAAAATTAAAGGACTTCCTGCTGATGAATTTCCAAAACAAGAAGAATTATCTATGGACAATATGATTAAATTTAATCAAGCCGAGTTGAAAAATATGATAAGACAGACAGTTTTTGCTACTGCCATAGAACCAATAAATCCTACATTAGCTGGTGAATTATTAGATTTAAATGGCGATAAAGTAAATTTAGTTGCACTTGATGGATATAGATTGGCAATTAGAAAATCAAATCTAGAAGAAAGTATTGATAGCGATATTAATGCTATTATTCCTGGGATAACTCTAAACCATATAAATAGTCTTCTTAGCGATGAAGGGAATTTGTTTGTTGGATTGGATTCTAAAAATATTATATTTATTATAGGGGATACTAAAATAGTTGCCAGATTAATAGATGGAAATTTCACTAAGTACGAAAGCCTTTTGCCTAAGGAATACATTACTAAAATTCAGGTTAATACAAGAAATCTTCAAGAGTGTATAGAGAGAGCAGCTCTTTTATTTACATCTGCTAAAAATAATTTAATAAAAATATCTATTACTGATGGATTAATGGTAATTACTTCAAATAATGAAAATGGAAATGCATATGAAGAAGTTTCTATTGAATTTGAAGGAGAAAATATCGATATAGCATTTAATTCAAAATATTTATTGGAAGGAATAAAAAATATCGATAGCGAGTTTATAAATATAGAATTTGGTGGTTCGGTAAATCCTGCCATAATAAAACCGGTAGATGGTCCAGAATATATTTATTTGCTTTTACCAGTGAGATTAGGCAATTAATATTAAAAAAAGCTTATAAAGCCTGTGAAATGCATTCACGGGCTTTATTTAACTGTTAAAATAAATGGATTTATGTTATAATAGAGTAGTTGGATTATGCAATTTTCATTTAGACTGAAATAGATGTCTAAATTTGACTATATTTTTGAGAGGGATTATATGGAATATATAGAAATAAGTTCCGATTTTATAAAATTGGATCAATTTTTAAAGTTGGCCAATATTGTTATGTCGGGAGGAGAAGCCAAAGTTATTATAATAAGTGAGGAAGTTCTTGTAAATGGAGAAGTTTGCACTCAAAGAGGAAAAAAATTAAGAAGTGGCGATATAGTGCAAGTAAATGGAAGAAAAATATCGATAAAATAAAGTAGGTGTTAGGTTGTATATTAAAAGTTTGAAATTAATGAATTACAGAAACTATGAAAATTTAGTGATTGATTTTAATGAAAATATAAATTTAATAGTTGGAAGTAACGGACAAGGTAAAACTAATATTGTAGAATCTATAACCCTTATGTCTATAGGTAGATCTTTTAGGACTAATAAAGATAGAGAATTGATTAAATTTGGAGAAAAGAACCTATATTCAAGTTGTTATTTTAATAGAAATGGGCTAGATAAAAAAATAGAAGTAGTCATTACTAAAGAAAAAAAAGGTATTAAAGTAAATGGTGTATCAATAAAATCAATACATGATTTATTGGGAAATCTTAATGTAGTTGTTTTTTCACCAGAAGATTTAAAACTTGTAAAAGATGGACCAAAAGAAAGAAGGGCTTTTCTTGATAAGGAAATAAGTCAAATAATGCCAAGATACTATAATTTGCTTACTAGTTATAATAAGATTATAAATCAAAGAAACAAATTACT
This sequence comes from Peptostreptococcus canis, assembly GCF_014229965.1. Lineage (GTDB taxonomy): Bacteria > Bacillota > Clostridia > Peptostreptococcales > Peptostreptococcaceae > Peptostreptococcus > Peptostreptococcus canis. The sequence goes on along the minus strand of NZ_JABGBW010000009.1, from coordinate 25,109 downwards.
TAAATCAGGAATAATAGATAAAAATTTGTTAGATGTATATGATGAAAATTTAATTAATTTTGGTAGTGAAATATATATTATTAGATGTGAGTTTATAGAAAAAATATCAAAAATAGCAAATAGACTTCATAGAAGTTTAACATCTAATAGAGAAAATTTAAAAATAACATATAAAAGTCAAATAGATTTATCTGAAAAAACAGATATTTTTAATATTAAAAAAGAATTATGGAACAAATATAAAGAAAATAGAGATAGTGATATTTTCAATAGAAATACCAAAATAGGTCCTCATAAAGATGATTTGGGAATATTTATAAATGATATTGATGTTCGATTTTATGGTTCTCAAGGTCAGCAGAGGACGGCTTCTATTTCTCTTAAATTATCTGAAATAGAGCTTATAAAACAAGAAATTGGAGATTATCCAGTATTGATATTGGATGATGTATTCAGTGAATTAGATCAGGATAGACAAAAAATGTTGGTTGAAAAATTAAAAGATATACAGATGTTTGTTACATCAGCAGATCCATTCCATATTAATATATTGGATAGTGATGACTACTCTGTATTTCATATAGATGCAGGCAAAGTAGTCGGCATAGAGAATGGAGGTAAATAGATGACAAAACACGAATATGGTGCAGATCAAATTCAAGTTTTAGAAGGGTTAGAAGCGGTTAGAAAAAGACCTGGTATGTATATAGGTTCAACAGGTCCTAGAGGATTACATCATTTAGTATATGAAGTAGTTGATAACAGTATAGATGAAGCGTTAGCAGGTAATTGTTCAGAGATATATGTATCTCTAAATAATGATGGTAGTGTAACTGTAAAAGATAATGGTAGAGGTATACCAGTAGAGGTTCATCCAAAGACAGGGCTTTCTACTCTTGAAACTGTATTAACAGTTCTTCATGCAGGTGGAAAATTTGGTGGAGGCGGATACAAGGTATCAGGAGGACTTCATGGAGTTGGTGTTTCAGTAGTAAATGCCCTTAGTGAATGGTTGATTGCAGAGGTAGCAAGAGATGGTAATGTATACAGACAAGAATATAAGAGAGGTATTCCAACTACTAAGTTAGAAGTTGTTAGAAAAGCTACTATAGAAAGTGGTACTTCTATTACATTTTTACCTGATGCTACTATATTTGATGAAGTTGAATTTAGTTATGATACTTTGGAATATAGATTTAGAGAACTGTCGTTTTTAAACAGAGTTATAAAAATTCAATTTCAGGATAAAAGAGAAGGAAGAGAAAAAGATAAAACATTCCATTACACAGGTGGTTTGAAAGAATATGTTAAATATCTAAATAAGTCTAAAAATACTATTCATGAACAAATAGTATATATAGATAAAATAGCTGAAGATTGTACTATAGAATTAGCACTGCAGTATACTGATAATATTAGAGAAAATATATATTCATTTGCAAATAATATAAATACTCATGAAGGTGGATCTCATTTAGCAGGATTTAAAAGTGCTCTTACAAAAGTTATGAATGAGTATTCAAGAAGAAATAACATCTTAAAAGATAAAGATGAGAATTTATCAGGAGAAGATGTAAGAGAAGGGCTTACAGCTATTGTATCTGTAAAACTTCCTGAACCGCAATTTGAAGGTCAGACAAAAACTAAACTTGGAAATACATTTATGAGAGGATTGGTAGATAGCATTACTTCAGAAGAAGTGGGAGCATTTATGGAAGAAAATCCTTCTGTGGCAAGGATAATTATTGATAAATGTTTAAGGGCACAAAGAGCAAGAGAAGCTGCTAAAAAGGCAAGGGAACTAACAAGAAGAAAAAGTGTATTGGAAAATACATCATTACCTGGAAAACTTGCAGATTGTTCAGAAAAATCTCCAGAAAAAAGTGAAATTTTCCTTGTTGAGGGAGATTCGGCAGGTGGTTCTGCAAAAGGTGGAAGAGATAGAAATATTCAAGCCATACTTCCGCTTAGAGGTAAAATTTTAAATGTTGAAAAATCAAGATTGGATAAAATATTATCTTCTGATGAAATAAAAAATATGATAACAGCATTTGGATGTGGTATAGGTGATGATTTTGATATTGAAAAATTAAGATATCATAAAATAATAATAATGACCGATGCAGATGTCGATGGGGCTCATATTAGAACTTTATTGCTAACATTTTTCTTTAGATATATGAGACCTTTAGTGGAGCAAGGATATGTATATGCAGCTCAACCTCCTTTATTTAAAATAAAAAAAGGTAAGAAAGAAGATTATGCTTTTTCAGATGATGAGCTTAATAATAAATTAAATGAAATGGGAAGAACGGGAACAGAAGTATCTCGTTACAAAGGTCTTGGTGAAATGAATGCTGAGCAGCTTTGGGAAACTACAATGGATCCTGAGTCTAGAACTCTATTACAGATAAATATAGATGATGCTATTATAGCCGATGAAGTATTTTCTATGCTAATGGGAGATAAAGTAGCTCCGAGAAGAGAATTTATTGAGGCTAATGCTCAATTTGTAAAAGATTTAGATATATAGGAGGTTGGCTGAATAAATGGAAAATAATATAAATAAAAAAATAATATCAAAAGAAATTTCTGAAGAAATGAAAAAATCATATATGGCCTACTCTATGAGTGTTATTGCTGGTAGAGCTTTGCCTGATGTAAGAGATGGACTTAAGCCTGTTCATAGAAGAATACTATATTCAATGAATGAGCAGGGAATAACACCGGATAAACCCTATAGAAAATCAGCACGTATAGTAGGTGATGTACTGGGTAAGTATCATCCACATGGAGATAGTTCTGTATATATGGCCATGGTTAAAATGGCACAGGATTTCTCTACAAGAGGTCTTTTAGTAGACGGGCAAGGTAACTTTGGTACTGTTGATGGAGATAATCCGGCAGCAATGCGTTATACTGAAGCAAGAATGAGTAAATTAGCTCTAGAATTATTAAGAGACATTGAAAAAGAAACTGTAGATTTTGGACCAAACTTTGATGAATCTTTACAGGAACCGAAAGTTCTTCCTTCCAGATATCCTAATTTACTGGTAAATGGTTCTAATGGTATAGCTGTTGGGATGGCTACGTCTATACCACCGCATAATTTAGGGGAAGTAATAGATGCTACTGTACATTATATAGATAACCAGGAATGTGAAGTTGACGAGCTTTTAAATTATATAAAGGGACCTGATTTCCCAACGGGAGCTACTATAGTAGGTACTGAAGGAATTAAAGAGGCATACAAAACCGGTAGAGGAAAAGTAAAGGTAAGAGCCAAAGCAGAAATAGAAGAATTACCAAAAGGAAAGCAACAGATAGTTATTACAGAAATTCCATATCAGGTGAATAAAGCCAGATTAGTAGAAAGAATAGCAGAACTTGTAAAGGAAAAAAGAATAGAAGGTATTTCTGATTTAAGAGATGAAAGTAATAGACATGGAATGAGAATTGTGGTTGAATTGAAAAAAGATACAAATGCCAATATAGTTCTTAATAATATGTATAAACATTCGCAATTAGAAGATACTTTTAGTATAATAATGCTTTCCCTTGTAAATGGAACACCTAAAATATTGAATTTAAAAGAAGTAATTTATCACTATGTTCAGCATCAAAAAGATGTTATAACAAGAAGAACACAGTTTGATCTAAAAAAAGCTGAAGCAAGAGCACACATACTAGAAGGATTAAAAATAGCGCTAGATAATATAGATAGAGTTATAACTATAATCAGAAGTTCTAGTAATGGTCAAATAGCTAAGGAAAGATTAATAGAAGAGTTTGATTTTACTGAAATTCAAGCTCAAGCTATATTGGACATGAGACTTCAGAGATTAACAGGTCTTGAAAGAGAAAAAATAGATAATGAATATAACGAATTGATGAAAAAAATAGAATATTTATCAAGTATTTTAGCAGATGAATTAAAACTATATGGTGTAATAAAAGATGAAATGTTAGCTATAAAGAATAAATATGCCGATGATAGAAGAACTGACATAGTTCCCGCTGAAGGAGAATTTGATGTAAGAGATCTATTTGAAGAAGAGGATATAGCAGTAACACTTACTCATTTAGGGTATATAAAAAGACTTCCGGCAGATACATACAGAAGCCAAAAAAGAGGTGGAAGAGGGATTTCTGCCCTTACGACAAGGGAAGAAGATTTTATAACAGATTTAATAACTACTACGACACATTCTATCATGTTGTTCTTTACAAATAGGGGTAGAGTATATAAATTAAATGCTTATGAAATTCCTGAAGGAAAAAGAACTGCAAAAGGAACTGCAATAGTAAATTTATTGCAACTTAATCCTGGTGAAAAAGTAGCTAGAATTATTACATTTAATCCTGCTGAAGATATAAATAGCGAATATAAATATCTACTAATGGCTACTAAAAATGGTATTGTTAAAAAGACATTGATTGAAGAGTTTAAGAATATAAATAAATCAGGGCTTATTGCGATAAATTTAAAAGATGGTGATGAACTTATCGGAGTTAAAATGACTGATGGAAATGAAGAAGTTATGTTAGTAACTCAAAATGCAATGTCAATAAGATTTGATGAAAAAGATGTTAGAGCTATGGGAAGATCAGCTACCGGTGTAAAAGGTATCTCACTTTCAAAAGGGGATATAGTAGTATCTATGGATTTAACAAGTGAAGGTACAGATTTATTGGTTGTAAGTGAGAATGGATTTGGTAAGAGATCTGATATTGAAGAATATAGAAAACAGATTAGGTCCGGAAAGGGAATAAAAACATATAATATAACTTCTAAAACAGGTAAATTAGTTGGAGCTAATTTGGTAAATGAAGATGATGAAATAATGATGATAAATTCTGATGGTGTATTAATTAGAATCAGAGTAAATGAAATTTCAATTTTTGGAAGAATTACTAGTGGTGTAAAACTTATGAGAACTGATGAAGAAGTAGAAGTGGTATCGATAGCAAAAATAAAGACTGAAGATGAAATAGACTAGTAAGGAGGCTTTATATGTCAATAGATATAATTTCAAATTATAAAGAAGAATCTGAAAGTTGGATTGTAGAACTTTCAGGTGAACTTGATGTATCTTGTGCGGATAAGTTAAAGAGCTTGGTAAATGACAATATTGAAGAAAAGTTTTCAAATATTGTTCTGGATATGAAAGATTTAAGTTATATAGATTCAACTGGTATCGGGATTATAGTTGGAATTATGAAGAGGTTAAGAGAAGATGGAAAAGATATTTCTTTATTGAATACAAAAGATAATGTAAAGAAAATATTTAAAATAACTGGTCTAGATCAGATAATAAATATGGAGGGATAGCGATGGAATGCGAAAAAATAAGCATAAATTTATCCAGTAATCCAAATTTTGTTTCGGTAATAAGATTGACTACATCTGGAATTGCCAGCAAAATGGGATTTACATTAGATGATATAGAAGACTTAAAGGTATCTATATCAGAAGCTTGTACAAATGCTATCAAGCATAGTAAAGAAAGTGAATTTTATTTAACTTTTTATGTATATGAAGATAGATTAACTATTGAGGTAAAAGATAATGGTATTGGTTATGATGAAGAAGCTGTTGAAGATCCAGATCCTAATAATCCAAAAACAAGTGGTTTAGGTTTATTTATCATTAAAACTTTAATGGATGATGTTGAAATAAAAACTTGTGATAAATGTGGTACTATAATAAAGATGACTAAAATGGTTGGAGTTGATAATTAATGAATGTATTGGCCTCAGAAAAAGAATTTGAGAAGATGGAAACAAAAGAACTCTTCGAAGTTTTTTCTGAAGATAAGAGCAACACAACTGTTAGAAATATATTAATCGAAAGGAATTTATATTTAGCAAAGATATTATCGAGAAAATATATTAATAAAGGTGTCGATTACGAAGATATATATCAAGTTGCTTCACTAGCTCTTATCTATGCTATTGATAGATATGATATATCTAAGGGGTTTGAATTTTCGAGTTTTGCAACTCCTACAATAGTTGGAGAAATAAAAAAATATTTTAGAGATAAAGTATGGACAATGAGAGTTCCTAGAAGAATCCAAGAATTGAGTAAAAAAATAAGTAATGCGAAGATATATTTAGAACAAGAAAATAAAAAGAGTCCAAGACCATCTGAAATTGCCGAATATCTAGAAATAACTGAAGAAGAAGTTCTTGAAGCTATGGAAGCTTCTTATGGTTATCAGCCTATTTCTTTAGATACTCCTAGTAATGATGATTCAGAAGATAAAGATATGACATTGGGAGATAGAGTTGGCAGTGAAGAAAAGAAGTTTTCTCAAATTGAAGAAAGAGATTTCTTGGAACATTTTATGAAAAATTTAAATGAACTTGAAGTAAAGATAATTGAAGGAAGATTTTTCAATAATAAAACTCAATCTGTAATAGCGGAAGAGATAGGAATATCTCAGATGACTGTATCCAGGCTTGAGAAAAAAATAATAGAAAAATTGAAAAAAGAATATTTAAAAGCTGTGTAGAACGAAGGTTGGCTTAAGGTCTTAATTTTTGATAAGATTTTTAAGTCAGCCTTTTTTTTATAAAATTAGTTGTAATAACAACATAATTAACATGTTGATATATATATAATACTAATTAACATAAAGAATGAAATTTAAATAAATTTAATTAGTATTATATTGGAGGTTTTATTATGAAAGATATTACAGGAGCAATGTTTTGTTATCAATGTCAAGAAACAGCAAGGGGAACAGGATGTACAAAAATAGGTGTATGTGGAAAAAATCCCACAGTCGCTGCCTTACAAGATTTATTGATATATATTTCTAAAGGAATTTCAGAAATAGTCATAAAAGGTGATATAGATGTAAATTCTATTTCAGAAATAAATAAAGAAATATTAACAAGTCTATTTATAACAATTACGAATGCAAATTTTGATTCTGATGCAATTGAAAATCAGATTAAGAAAATGATTAAAATAAGAGATAATTTATTAAAAAAGGTAGATTTAAAAAATCCTCACGATTCAGTAGTTTTTAGAGTAAAAAACAGAGATGAAATGTTGGAAAAGGCAAAAGGTATAGGTGTGTTATCCACTCAAAATGAAGATATAAGATCCTTGAGAGAATTAATAATATATGGTTTGAAAGGAATGGCAGCGTATGGTGAACATGCATTAAATATTGGTATGGAAGATAATTCTATATATCAATTTATATATAGAGCTCTATCTTCTACATTAGATGATGGTTTAGGTATTGATGAATTAGTAGGATTAACCTTAGAAACAGGAGAAAATGGAGTAAAGGTAATGGCATTGCTTGATAAGGCAAATACTACTAAGTATGGTAATCCTGAAATAACAACTGTAAATATAGGGACAAGAAATAATCCTGCTATATTAATATCCGGACATGATTTGGTAGATTTAGAACAATTATTAGAACAGACAAAAGGTACCGGAGTAGATGTATATACACATGGTGAAATGCTTCCAGCTAATTATTATCCTGCATTTAAAAAATATGAAAATTTGGTAGGAAATTATGGTAATGCTTGGTGGAAACAAATTACGGAATTTGAAACTTTCAATGGACCAATTCTATTTACTACTAACTGTATAGTACCACCTAAGAGTGAAGAAGTGAAAAATAGAATATTTACTACAGGTGCGTCCGGATTTCCTGGATGTATTCATATAGAAGCTGATGAAAATGGAAAGAAAGATTTCTCTCAAATAATAGAAATGGCTAAAAAATTACCTTCTCCAGAGGAAATAGAGAATGGAAAAATAGTTGGAGGATTTGCACATAATCAAGTTATTTCGCTTTCTGATAAAATTGTAGATGCAGTAAAGAGTGGTGCCATCAAAAAATTCTTTGTGATGGGCGGTTGTGATGGTAGAATGAAAGGCAGAAGTTATTATACTGAATTTGCCGAAAAATTACCAAAAGATACAGTTATTTTAACAGCAGGATGTGCAAAGTACAGATATAATAAGTTGAATTTAGGAGATATAAATGGTATTCCTAGAGTATTAGATGCAGGTCAGTGTAATGATTCATATTCTCTTGCAGTAATTGCATTAAAATTAAAAGAGGTATTTGAATTGGAAGATATAAATGAGTTACCAATAGCTTATAATATAGCCTGGTATGAGCAAAAAGCTGTAATAGTACTATTGGCCCTATTATTTTTAGGTGTTAAAAACATACATCTAGGACCGACATTACCGGGATTCCTTTCTCCAAATGTAGCAAATGTACTAATAGAAAACTTTGGTATATCAGGTATTGGAACAGTTGATGAAGATTTAAAACTATTTTTATAGTTCATGCCATTAATATTCTTTGAAATTTTGGGGATATTCAGGTATAATAGTATATAAACATAATTTAGTAAACATATTATCGTTTATCATATTATTGTTTATCATATTTAAAATTCATTAATATTGATATGTTTTGAAAGGAGTTGATATTATGGGAATTTTATCATGGATTATTATAGGTGGTTTAGCAGGATGGATTGCCAGTAAAATTATGGGAACTGATGAATCACAAGGTATACTAGGCAATATAGTAGTAGGAATACTAGGTGGTGTTATAGGTGGTTGGATAATGTCATTTATTGGAAAAACAGGAGTTTCCGGATTTTCATTATGGTCTTTTATAGTGGCACTTATTGGTGCGGTAGTATTGCTTTGGATATTAAAGCTATTTAAGAGGGAAAGATAAAAAATATCATTTAATTAAAGTTATTTATTTATCTTAATGATACTTATAGATAATTAGAAGAAAATTTATATGGTCGTATCTGATATATAAGAAATGTCAGATACGACTATTTTTTGTAGTATATAAAATTATTTGTGAAAATATATTGGGAATAATTTCAAGAAAATATAAAAATTTAGAAAAAATTAATTAAAAATTAATAAATAGTTTCTATTATATTAATTTTATTATGATATATTAAGATAAAGATTTATTTTATATGATAAATAAATTAAGTTTTTTTATATAGGAGGTAGAATATGAAAAATAAAAAAATTATCAAAAAAATAGGTTTGTCTATTATGATTACACTTATTGCAGTTGGATCAATATCACAAAGTTCATTTGCCGTATTACAAAATAATGAATTTGAAAATATAAAATTAGCTGATAAATCTCAAAATATTATTTTAACTGTCGAAGTTATAAATGGCTTATATTATCATAAAGATACAGATTCACTAAATAAGCCAGGAGCTATACCAGAGGATGATAAAAAAATAAATATATCTAATGATGAAAAATGGGAATATATAAGTAAAAGAATACAAAATCCTGATTTGAATAATGGTTTAGGATTTGATAAGAAGAGTATTATCAGACCGGATAGAGGATATAAAAACGAAGTAAAATTTTATAAAAAAATGACAAAAGAAGGTAATTACGAAGATGAAATTAAGTTAACAGATACCTTCTCAACAAATACAACTATATATGCAGTATTTCAAAAAGATCCATCTCAGTATTTTAATATAGATATTTTAGGAAGACCGGAAGGATTTTATAAGTATAAAAATGATAATAAAAATTTAGAATTACTGATAGGTACTCTAAAGTGGTATGATATAATCAATACGGTAAATGAAATAGTTGAACCATTTGATTCGCACTATATTAGATCAAAAGAAAATATTTATACTTTAGATTTGGAAGGGAATGAAAAAATAAAAGAAGATGAAACAATTTCTTCTTTAGCAAATAGAAAAATAAAAAAAGTATATGTAAGATTTGAAAGAGATAATAGTAAATGGTGTGTAATAAAAGTACATCCTGGAAAATCTGCAAAGTTTAAAAGTGAAATAAATGATGGAAATGAATATGGAAAAGATAAGAAAGGAAACAAGATATTTATTCCTTTAAAATTAAAATCAGATGGGAGTATCGAAAATAATCAAGAGAAAATATATGAGTCAATAAAAGACAAATATAGTGATATAATAGAACCTAAAATTTCTGAAAATGAAAAAGCGAAATTTAAAGGAATATCGGATGTAGCCGATGGAAAAAATATTGATGGGCAGCTTGAAGCCAAAGAAATAAATGTTTATGTAAATTACGAAACTGAAGTAATCAATAAACCTGATAAAGATAAAGAAAAAAGAGAACAGGAAAAGAAGAAACAAGAAAAGAGAGAACAAGGAAAGAATAGAGATCAGGAAAAGAAAGAAGACAATGTAAAAAGAACTACTATAAGAATAAATGGTTCTAATAGAGTTAAAACAGCTATAGAAGTAAGTAAAAAAATATATCCCAAAGGATCGGAAAATATCATTTTAGCAAATATGGAAAAATATTCCGATGTATTGACAGCATCGCCTTTTGCTAACCAAGTTAAAGCACCTATATTGTTTACAAATAATAAAGTTTTAAATAATGATACAAAAGAGGAAATAAAGAGATTGGGGGCTAAGAGTGTCTACATAATTGGTGGAAATCAATCTGTATCTGAGTCTACAGAAGCGGAATTAAAAAAAGATGGTATTAATGTGACAAGAGTAAGTGGTATTGATAGATATGAAACGGCTAGAAAAATAGCTATCAAGGTTAGAGAAAAAGGTAACAAGGATACTTTAGAAATTGCTTCAGGTGAAAGTTTTCCAGATGCACTATCAATGAGCTCTTTAGCTATAAAAGAAAATGCTCCGATTTTACTTTCTAAAAATAACGAATTGCCTAATATTACAAAAAAATCTATTTCCGATTGGAATATTAAAAATGTAAATATAGCAGGTTCCAACAAAACTATTTCAAATAAAGTTGAAAGTGAAATAAAAAATAATTCTAAGAATTCTATAAATATCAAGAGATATGGAGGTAAGGACAGATATGAAACATCTGTTATCATTTCAAAAGCTGCATTCCAAAAATCAGATAAAGCGGTTTATACGAGTGGAGAAAATTTTGCAGATGCATTAGTATCAGGAAGTTTTGCAGCACATAAATCAGCACCGGTTCTATTGGTTAAAAAAGAAATGGTACCTTTTACGGTAAAAGAATATACTGAAAAAATGAAAGTAAAGGATGTATTTATTATTGGTGGAAAATCAATGATAGATGATAAAATACTTGATATGATAAATAAACCTATAAAAAAATAGATCTTAAGATTTAAATTTATAACATAGATCTAAAAGTATTGTTAAAAAATTTTCCTATAAAAAAATAATTATAAAACTGATTAATAACATATTTTTCACGAAAAGAAAGTTTAAAAATTATGTTTTTAATCAGTTTTTATTTGTTTTCGTATTCTGAAAAAGAGAGTTGGATTATTTACCTTAGTTTTGGTATAATAAATATTAGATTTTTTATATAGAGATGGGAGGTATATTATGGATAATACGATAGAGAAACAGACAAGTATTTTAAGTAAATATTTTAATATGTTCATAGATAAAATTCCGGAAATAATTTTGGCATTTATAATTGTAATAATTGGCATAATTATAGCTAAAATCACAAAAAAAGTATTAAATAAAGTGCTGGCAAAATATAAAAATAGTAGTGGTTTAATAGGTTTTTTAATAAACTTTATACAATTTATAATAATTATACTAGCTATAATGCAGGCTTTCACAAGTCTTGGTATGAATACTACATCACTAGCTGCAATGCTCGGTGCTGCCGGATTTAGTATAGGTCTGGCATTTAAGGAAATATTATCTAATTTGGGAGCAAGTATGATAATATTATTTTTTAAACCTTTTAATATAGGAGATTTTATAATGTGTGAAGGACTTGAAGGTGAGGTAAAAGAAATACAGATGTTTTCTACAACTATTAGAACTGTAGATAATAAACATATAATAATTCCTAATTTTAATATTACATCAAATCCGGTAATAAATTATACATCACAAAATATAAGAAGGATAGACTTTATGTTTAATGTTGAGTATGGAACAGATGTACAAAATTTATATTCTATAGCGAATAGATTGTTTAAAGAAGATAAAAGAGTTTTAGATAGTCCGGAAGCATTGATTGGTATAGATTCTATGAATAATGATATGATAAAGTTTATAGCCAAACCTTGGGTGAAAACGGAAGATTATTGGCAAACTTATTATAGTTTGATGGAAAAATTCAAGGAAGAATTTGATAAAGAAAAAATTAATATGGCAAAGGTAAGTGTAATTACACCTATTTAGATAAATATTTATATAGATATCAAATTTTAATGTATATAACATCAAAAAAATACTCTTGATAATATTTTTTTGATGTTATATAATGTAGTCATAATAAGCAATGACGGAACTTAGTAAGTTGATTGATGTATTTAGAGAATGGATGGTTGGTGAAAATCCATTACATTATCTTCTGAATCTACTCCAGAGCTTCTAGTTTGAAACAGTACTAGACGTATTACCTGCGTTAGAGGTTTTGAGGTGGATTTAATATAAATCAACTAGGGTGGCAACGCGGAATATTACTTTCGTCCCTTATTAGGGATGAAGGTATTTTTTTATACAAAAAAGTTGTTTGTATACTAAGTAATGTTAAAAGGAATTATAAAATTTTAGAAAAGAGGTAAAAATTATGCTTGATGTAAGAAGAATAAGAGAAAATCTTGAAGAGATTAAAGTTTTAATGGGAAGAAGAGGCGAAGGAGAATTTAATCCAAAGGATTTAGACGAAGTTATAGAATTAGATGATAAAAGGAAGGATATATTAAAAGAAGTTGAAGTTTTAAAAAATAAATCTAATGTTGATTCTAAGAAAATACCTAAAATGATGAAAAATGGAGAAAATACAGATGCTGTCAAAGCGGAATTAAAAGAATTGTCAGATAGAATAAAAGTGTTTGATGTTCAATTAAAAGAAGTAGAAGAAAAATTACAGTACAGACTTCTTAGAATACCTAATGTGCCAAATCCGGATGTACCACAAGGAGAAACAGATGAAGATAATGTAGAAATTAGAAAATGGGGAGAAATACCTGAATTTAATTTTGAATATAAAGCACATTGGGATATTGGTACGGATTTAGATATTTTAGATTTTGAAAGAGCAGGTAAAATAACAGGCTCAAGATTTACTTTATATAAAGATAAAGGTTCAAGATTAGAAAGGGCTTTAATATCATTCTTTTTAGATTATCATACTGAAAATCACGGCTATATAGAAGTAATGCCACCATTTATGGCCAATTCAAATAGTTTTATGGGAACTGGACAGCTACCAAAATTTGCTGAAGATATGTTTAAACTTGAAGATTCAGATTATTTTCTTGTACCCACAGCAGAAGTTCCGGTAACAAATATATATTCTGGAGAAATTCTTGATTTTGATAGACTTCCAATAAAACATTGTGCATACACTCCTTGTTTCAGATCAGAAGCAGGTTCTGCAGGCAGGGATACGAGAGGTCTTGTAAGACAACATCAATTTAATAAGGTAGAATTGGTAAAATTTGCTAAACCGGAAGATTCTTATGAAGAGTTGGAAAAGTTGACTAATGATGCGGAAAAAATGCTTCAATTATTAGGACTTCCTTATAGAGTAGTAAAGATTTGTACTGGAGATTTAGGATTTACTGCTGCTAAAAAATACGATTTGGAAGTTTGGATGCCAAGTTACAATAGATATGTAGAAATTTCATCTTGTTCAAATTTCGAAGATTTTCAGGCAAGGAGAGCAAATATAAGATTTAAGAGAGACAGGAATTCTAAAACAGAGTATGTTCATACTTTAAATGGTTCAGGACTTGCAGTAGGAAGAACTTTTGCTGCTATACTTGAAAATTATCAGCAGGAAGATGGTAGTGTAATTGTTCCGGAAGTTTTAAGACATTATATGGGATGTGATATAATAAAAAAATAGTGATTTCCTATTGTTTTTTATTAGAAAATATAGTAAAATGCATTTAGAGTGTTGATTATGTTCGCACGAAGGGGGACACCACCAAGGGTGTCACTTTCCTTCGTGCGTTTTTTTTTCGAAAAATATAAAACAAAAAAGAGGTGAAAAAAATGATAAAGGTAAACGGTGAAAATTTAAATATAAACAATATTAAACTTTCGGATTTTCTTAAAAAAGGTGGTTTTGATGAAAATAGAGTCGCAGTTGAATTAAATGGCACAATTATTAAGAGGGGGAGTTATGGAGATTATATCTTAATAGAAGGTGACAAAGTGGAAATAGTATGTTTTGTGGGAGGAGGTTAAATATAAAAATGGAGCAAAATTTAATAGAGATAAATGGAACGTTTATCAACGAAAAATGTATATACTCCAGGAATATTGAAAATTCATATGAAAAGCTAAAAAATTCAAGGGTTTGTATTTTAGGACTAGGAGGATTAGGTTCTAATATTGCAAATAGTCTTGCAAGAAGTGGAATTGGAAATTTAAAAATTGTTGATTTTGATAAAGTAGAAGTTAGCAATTTAAATAGACAATTGTACAGATTGATTCACATAGGAATGAAAAAAACAGAAGCGTTAAAATCTATTATAGAAGAAATTAATCCTTTTATAAATATAATATGTGATAGTAGAAAAGTAGACACAGAAAATATCCTGGAGATTGTAAGAGATTATGATATTATAGTAGAAGCATTTGATAGTGCTGAATCAAAAGCCATGGTTATATCTGAAATACTATCAGATGATGAAAAAAAATATATAGTATCGGGTTCAGGTATGGCTGGAATAGAAGATTCTAATAAAATAAAAACAACGAAAAAATTTAAGCACTTATTTGTTTGTGGAGATGAATATTCAGATTTTGATAAGTATAATGCAATAATGTCTCCAAGAGTAAATATCTGTGCAGGTCATCAAGCTAATATGGTTTTGAAAATATTATTGGAAGAAATGTGATTATAGGCCATAACTATAATATGAATAATAGTCTAATTTAGTGATTATAAAAAATAATCATAAAGTGATAAAAATCAAAAATAGGAGGTAATATTATGGAAGATAAATTGGTAATTGGTGGTAAGGAGTTCAATTCTCGTTTTATATTAGGATCTGGAAAATATTCATTAGAGTTGATTAATAATGCTATAGAATATGCAGGTGCCGAGATGGTTACATTAGCATTGAGAAGAGCAGTGGGAGGAGATATTGAAAACATATTGGATTATATACCGGAAGGAATAACTTTACTTCCAAATACATCCGGTGCAAGAAATGCAGAAGAAGCAGTTAGAATTGCCAGGTTATCTAGAGAATGTGGATGTGGAGATTTTATAAAGGTAGAAGTTATTAGAGATTCAAAATATCTTTTGCCTGATAATGAAGAAACCATAAAAGCTACAGAAATTCTTGCTAAGGAAGGATTTATTGTTATGCCTTATATGTATCCGGATTTAAATGTTGCAAGAGACTTAAAAAAAGCCGGAGCTGCTTGTATTATGCCTTTAGGTTCCCCAATTGGATCAAATAAAGGACTGGCTACAAAAGAATTTATACAGATATTAATTGATGAAATAGATTTACCTGTCATAGTAGATGCAGGGATAGGTAAACCATCTCAGGCTTGTGAGGCCATGGAAATGGGAGCAGCAGCTGTGATGGCAAATACTGCTATAGCTACTGCAGGAGATATACCAATGATGGCCGAAGCTTTTAAAAAAGCTATAGAATCTGGAAGAAAAGCCTATATTGCAAAATTAGGAAGAGTTATTGATAGAGGAGCGGTTGCCTCTTCGCCTCTTACAGGTTTTTTGGAAGATTAGGGAGGATATAGAAAATGAACAATAGAACTAATCATATGGAATATATGCCGGATATGCAAGTAATAGATGAAAGTGTTATGAATAAAGTGATAGATCAAATGGAAAAATATGATTATTCCGAATTTAGAGAAGAAGACGTAAAAATTGCTTTAGAAAAGGAAATTCTCACTCCAAGGGATTTTCAAAGTCTTTTATCCCCAGTTGCCGAGAAGTTTTTGGAAGAAATAGCTCAAAGAGCAAGAATTGAAACCAGAAAGCATTTTGGTAATTCTATATATATGTTTACTCCACTTTATATATCTAATTATTGTGAAAACTATTGTGTATATTGTGGATTTAATTCACATAATAAAATTAATAGATCTAAACTTAATATGGAACAAATAGAAAAAGAATTAAAGGTAATCTCTAAAACAGGGCTAAAAGAAGTTTTAATTCTTACAGGTGAAAGTCGAAAGCATTCAAATATAGAATATATAGGTGAAGCTTGTAAATTAGCAACAAAATATTTTAATGTTGTAGGTGTGGAAATATATCCTCTGAATGTGGATGAATATTCTTATTTAAATTCATGCGGTGTGGATTATGTAACAGTATTTCAAGAAACATATAATTCAGATAAATATGAAACTGTTCATCTTGCAGGTCATAAAAGGATTTTCCCATATAGATTAAATGCCCAGGAGAGAGCCTTAATGGGAGGTATGAGAGGAGTTGGATTTGCAGCTCTTTTAGGTCTTGATGATTTCAGAAAAGATGCTTTTGCAACGGGATATCATGCTTACTTATTACAGCAGAAATATCCACATGCCGAGATAGCTATTTCATGTCCTAGATTAAGGCCTATAATTAATAACGAAAAAATTAACCCTAAGGATGTTCATGAAACCCAACTTTTACAAATTATATGCGCTTATAGGATATTTCTTCCTTTTTCCAATATAACCATATCTACAAGGGAAAGTGCAAAATTCAGGGATAATGTAATCAAAATAGCTGCCACAAAAATATCAGCCGGTGTTAGTACGGGTATAGGGAGTCATTCTGATGAAGTTGAGGAAAGCAGAGGAGACGAACAGTTTGAAATATCCGATATCAGAACGGTCGACGAAGTTTTTTATTCTATAAAAAATAAAGGACTACAGCCGGTTATGAGTGATTATATAAATTTAACACAAAAATAAAATAATGGATTTTAGGGGCTTTATAGCCCCTTTAAATAATGTTATATTTTTATATAGAGGTATTAGAAAAAATTGGGGAGATATGTATGAAAGAAATTAATTTAAAAATTGTTTCAAATAGAAAATTATGTAAAGTTAATTTAAAAGATAGATTAAGTGAAGTATATGCAAAATATGTAAAAGGAGTTTGTTTAGAAGGATTTCATATTGATTCTCTTATATTGAGAGAAAAAGATTTATCAGAAAATGAATATGAAAAATTATTACTTGAAATTATCGATATTAATAAAAATCACTCTATAGATTTAATACCACATACTTTTTGGAAATTATGTATTAAACACAAGATAAATAGAGTGCATCTTCCATTAAAAATATTTCAAGATTTATATAATGAAAAAAATGCTGAATTCCTATCGTTTTTCGATATATTAGGGGTTTCTGTACATACGGTTGATGAAGCCATACTGGCTGAAAAATTAGGAGCTACATATCTTGTATTTGGTCATATTTTTTCTACTGACTGCAAAAAAAATCTTGAACCCAAAGGTATCGAAAATTTAAAATATATATGTGAGTCTGTATCAATACCCGTATATGCAATAGGTGGAATAGATGAAACTAATGCTTATATCACTATAAAAAATGGAGCTTACGGCGTGTGTATGATGTCAAATATTATGAAAAAAGTTTAAATGTTAAGTGGAGAAAAAAATGAAAGAATATTATATGATGGAAGCCTATAAAGAAGCCAGAAAGGCCTATGCACTTAAAGAAACTCCCATCGGTGCTATTGTAGTTTTTAATGGAGAGATTGTAGGTAGGGGTTATAATCAAATAGAATTAACCAATGATCCTATAAATCATGCAGAAATAGTAGCACTTAAAAATGCTGCAAAAAATTTGAAAAGATGGAGACTATATGATTGTGAAATTTATATAACTATGGAGCCGTGTATAATGTGTGCTGGTGCCATTGTTAATTCGAGAATTAAAAAAATATATATAGGAGCAGGTCATAAAAAAAATCATATTGTAAATAAACATAATGAATATAAACTGGATATTTATAGAGATAGCAAGATTGAGTATGAATTTGGGATACTTGAAGAATTATGCTCATCTATATTGACTAATTTTTTTAAAGAAAGAAGAAATTTATATTAATTATATGTTTTCAGAAATATATTTTTAAAAAAATATATTTAATACTTTACTAAAGCCTTTTATATGTGGTATATTACTTTTGGAGAGGTGTCCGAGTTGGTTTAAGGGGCTCGCCTGGAAAGCGAGTGTGTGGGAAACTGCACCGAGGGTTCGAATCCCTTCTTCTCCGCTTTTTTGTATGTATTTATTTATAATATATGTATTTGTTTTATTTTGGAGGGAGTCATGGAAAAAAATACTAAAATCAGTGGGAAAGCTCTAATTCCATTTGGGGTATTTATAGCCATATACCTTATCACAGGAATAGTGCTTAATTCTCAAGGAGTTGAGATGGCATTTTATCAATTACCTTCTCCGGTTGCCGTAATGGGAGGTATAATAGTAGCATTTTTAATGTTTAAAGGAAGTATAAATGATAAGTTTAATATTTTTATTAAAGGATGTGGAAATGAGAATATAATAATCATGTGTATTATATTTTTGTTAGCGGGGGCATTTACCACTGTTTCGAAACAGATGGGAGGTGTAGATTCCGTAGTAAATTTAGGAATGTCTTTTATAGCTCCTCAATTTATAACGGTAGGTATTTTTATAATATCTTCATTTATAGCTATTTCAACAGGTACATCAGTTGGAACGGTTGTTGCTGTAGCACCCATTGCATTAGGGTTTGCAGAAGCTGCGGGGCTTAATCAAATGATGGTTATAGGAGCTACAATTGGTGGAGGTATGTTTGGAGATAACTTATCTATAATTTCGGACACTACTATAGCTGCTACCAGAACCCAAGGAGTAGAGATGAAGGATAAATTTAGAGCTAACTTTGCAATTGCACTTCCTGCCGCACTGGTCACAATAGTTTTATTGTTAATTTTTGGTAGACCTGAAGTGATTCCAGAATCTACTGCATATTCTTATAATATCATTAAAGTTCTTCCATATATATTTGTTTTAGTAGCCGCATTAATGGGGGTAAATGTATTTGTCGTTCTTACAGGAGGAATTATTTTTTCAGGAATTATAGGTATAGCTGACGGTTCGTTTACGACATTAGTTTTTACTCAACAGATTTTCGAAGGATTTAAGGGGATGTTGGATATATTCTTGCTTTCTATGTTTATGGGAGGTCTGGCTGCCATGGTTGAAAAAGAAGGTGGAATAAACTGGATATTGCTAAAAATAAAAAAGATAATAAAAGGGAAAAAATCTGCAGAGCTTGGAATTGCAGCTATGATTTCACTTACAGATATGGCTACTGCAAATAATACAGTCGCTATACTTATAAATGGGCCTATAGCAAAAGAAATCAGTGAAGAGTATGGTATAGAACCAAAGAGAACGGCTTCAATACTGGATATATTTTCATGTGTATTTCAGGGGATAATACCATATGGTGCCCAAGTACTATTTGCTTGTGCTACTATTAAAGGATTAAACAGTCCATTTGATGTAATTTATTTATGTTGGTATCAGTATGTACTTGCTATATTTGCTTTGATTTCAATATATATTCCTTATACGAGGTATTTAGATAAAAATAAAAAATAATTCTTTATATTGAATAATTATGATCATTATGTTATGATTAGAATTACGTAATGCACCTTGGTGCAATTGTTTAATTATATTGTTTCAATTTTGTTATTAACTTAGATTGAAATTAAATATGTTGATTACATTAGGTTATAATTTTTCTGTACTAGATGGGGAGATAGCGGTGCCCTGTAACCCGCAATCCGCTTTAGCGGGGTTGAATTCCATCCTGAGGTGATTTTTCTGTGATGCAGTCTTATGCAAGTAGTGTTGATTGATGGGTCCCAAGCAATGAGAGCTCATGAATCCCGTCAGATTCGGAAGAAAGCAGCGGTAAGTGATAACTTTCATGTGACTTGGGGATGCCTATAGGGAGCCAACTACATAGGCAACGGTTGGAGAAGGTTATCGAAGGATGGTGTACAGTTTAAACATATAAATTTGCAATCCCAGTTAATGGGGTTGTTATTTTTTTTGGAGGAGTAAGATATGCATAAGGCTTTATATAGAGAGTATAGACCTGTGAAGTTTGATGATGTAATAGGTCAGGAACATATAATCAGAACTTTAAAAAATCAAATAAAAGAAAATAATACAAGCCATGCTTATCTATTTTGTGGTACTAGAGGAACAGGAAAGACAACTACTGCAAAAATACTTTCAAGAGCTATAAATTGCGAAAATCCGGATGGAAATAATCCATGCAATAAGTGTAAAAGTTGTAAATCTATATTAGATGGATCTAACTTAGATGTTGTAGAAATAGATGCTGCGTCTAACAATAGTGTAGATGACATTAGAGAATTAAGAGATACGGTAAAATATACTCCTAGTAATTCTAAATATAAGGTATATATAGTTGATGAAGTCCATATGTTGTCTCAAGGGGCGTTTAATGCACTTTTGAAAACATTAGAAGAGCCTCCATCATATGTCATTTTTATACTTGCAACTACAGAACCTAATAAAATACCGGCTACGATATTATCAAGATGCCAAAGGTTTGATTTTAAAAGAGTATCTATACAGGTACTAACCGATAGAATGAAGTTTATATGTAGTAGAGAGGATATTGAGATAGATGAAGATGCACTTAGAATAATTGCTAGAAATGGTAATGGTTCTGTAAGAGATTCATTAAGTATTCTAGATAAGTGTATATCTTTTTCTGATGGAAAACTGACATCAAAAGAAGTTTTAGATTTATTAGGAGCAGCTGATCCTACCCAGCTTTTTGAGTTAGGGAAATCTATAATAGATTCTGATATGGGGCTTTCTATGAAGTTGATAGACGATTATTTTGTATGGGGAAAAGACTTAAAAGTATTAGCTCAAGATTTAGTTCAATTTTTTAGAAGTATAATGATGATAAAAATTTCCGGTTCAGCAGAGCAATTAATAGATATTTCTTCTGATTTTATGGAAAGATTAATAGAAATATCAAAAAATATAAATATGGAAGAGATAATTAATATTTTAAATATACTTTCTGAATTATTGGATAAATTAAAATATTCTTCTGATCAAAGAATGTCTTTCGAAATATATATAATGAAACTCTCTTCTCCATCAATTGATTATGATTCTGATAGACTTGTCAAGAGGATAGAAAAAATAGAAAAAATTGTGGAAGATGGTAAAATAAATATATTATCTAATACTCCATCAAATATTACCATAAGTCCAGCATTGGAACATCATAGTGTCACAAATAAAAATAAAATGGAAAATAATCCTGATGAAGATAGAAGTACAGATGTTTTAAGTAAAATAGAGGATGATGAATATATTGAAATAATAAAATCAGGGTGGAATAAATTGCTTAATCAATTAGAACATGATAAAAAAGTTCCACTGAGAGTTTTTTTGTCAAATTATTATGATATTAAATTTAAAAATGGAATATTATATATAATAATAGATGATGATTACTCATTTTCAATAGAAAGACTAATGGAAGAAAGTAATTTTAAATACCTAAATGATACTATTAGGAAAATATTCAATTCTGTTGTAGAGTTAAAATTCATTTTAAAGGCAGATGTTCCTGATATTGATTTAGGAATAGTTGAGAATAAAGAAGAAGATAATATTTTATTATCTACTCTTGAAAAAAAATATCCTCATATGGTAGAGTATGAAGAGGATGATAAAGTATAATTGATATGAAATATATTTGAAGTTTTTTAAAGTAAAGAAATATAATTATAAAAAATAATTAATTTAGGAGGAATAATTATGGCTAAAAAAGGTGGATTTGGCGGAGGAATGCCAGGTGGTATGAATATGAACAATTTATTAAAGCAGGCTCAAAAGATGCAGGCTGATATGCAAAAAGCTCAGGAAGAATTAGAAGCAAAGGAGTTAGAAGCTTCAGTTGGCGGTGGTGCAGTTGTTGTAAAAATAAATGGTAAAAAAGAAATAGTAGATATAAATATTAAACCTGAAGTAGTAGATCCGGATGATGTAGAAATGCTACAAGATTTAGTAATGAGCGCAGTTAATCAGGCTATAAGAGATATTGATGAAATGCAAAAATCTCAAATGAACAAATTGACAGGGGGAATGAACCTACCATTCTAGGTTGATTTTTATGGAAAATTACAGTGAACCAATAGATAGATTAATTAATGAATTTTCAAAATTACCGGGTGTTGGTAGAAAAACAGCCCAAAGATTGGCTTTTCATGTTATAAATATGAACCCCTCAGATGTAGCAGGACTGGCTAAAGCTTTAATCGATGTTAAAAATGAAATCAAATATTGTAATATATGTTGCAATATATCTGATTCTGATATTTGTTCAATATGTTCTAATACACATAGAGATTCAACCACTATTTGTGTAGTTGAAGATCCTAGAGATGTAGCCGCTATGGAAAGGACTAAGGATTATGATGGAAAATATCATGTTCTAAATGGAGTAATATCTCCTATGGATGGAATAGGACCTGAAATGTTAAATATTAAAGAACTTATGTCAAGATTAGGTGATGGACAAGTAAGGGAAATAATAATGGCTACAAATCCTACAATAGAGGGAGAAGCAACAGCGATGTATATTTCAAGGCTGGTAAAACCAATGGGAATAAAAGTAACTAGAATTGCTCATGGGTTGCCGGTTGGCGGTGATATAGAATATGCAGATGATGTAACTATATCAAAGGCCTTAGAAGGAAGAAGAGAAATATAATTCTCAAAAGGATGATTAAATGGATAATTTTTATGACGAAAATAAAGCATTAGATCTTATAACGAAAAAGAAATTTAATAAAAAGAAGATAAATATATCTAAAAAAGGTTCTCGTTATAAAAGGGTGAATGATAACAGTGTATATAGAAATAATGCCAGAAATTTTCAATACGACTATGAAGAAGATTTTTATGAACCGAAAATAGATGGATAATATACAATATTTGAAAAGTTATAACTAAAAATTGTTTTTAATGAATAAAAAACCATCATATATTTCATACAATTTTGTATGTTTATATGATGGTTTTGCTTATATTACGATTATTAAATGCAATATTGCTTATTTTATAAAAAATTCAATTCAGATTTCAAAACCTGTGCATTTTCTTCTAGTTTTTCAAAAACAGTTTTTTTAGTGCATAAAAGTGTATAGTCTACAGTATAGTTATTAAATATTTCAAGAGATAAATTTGCAATATTTTCTGCAGAATTCAATTTTTTTATAAGCCTAATATTATCTTTCATTCTCTCAATTCTGTCCGGATTATCAAGTAATACTTTAATGACGGATTTAATAGAAAATTTATTTGTAGTTCTAACGGCTACACCACAATTAGTTAAAAAATCTAAATTTTCTTCTTCCTGTCCCGGAATATAGTAAGGAATAACCATAGGAACATCTTTTAATAAAGCTTCTGTAGTTGTAAGACCACCCGGTTTTGTGACTAAAATATCTATAGCAGGGAGAATATCATTCATAATATTCGTAAATCCAAGTATCTTGATATTTATATTTGTATTATAATCTAGAATTCTATTTTTCAATGAAAGTTCTAGAGATTTATTTCTACCGGTGATTACCAATACTTGAAAATCTCTTTCTATTGAAGCTATATCATCTAGTGTACCCTTTATATTTCCGGCACCGAAACTTCCGCCCATAAGTAGCACTGTTTTTTTTGCAGGATCTAAGCCTAACTCTTCAATTACGATATCTCTAGTTCTATTTTCCAAAAATGATCTTTCAACCGGAATGCCAAATGGTTTTATCTTTTCTGAAGGTATACCGTCTTCTACCAACAGTTCTTTAACATATTGATCGCCACAAATATAGTAATCAATTTCATCTTGAAGATAAGCTAAATGAGCAGTATAGTCAGTTAATACAGAAATTAATGGTGGAAAAGAATGAGTAATTTCATCTCCTGTTTTTACAAATTCTGAAAAATCTCCTTCCAGACTTTCGCCTCTTGCTCCTTTTTTTAATCTACTTAGAGCTACTAATGGAAATGCATGAGTACCTATTATTAAATCTGGTTTCTCTTCTTTAAGTAATTTTTTGAATTTTCTAGCCATCAAAAGAGAGAGAGGATTATTTTTAAATTCATTAACTGAAAAAAATTTCTTGTCTGAAATTGTATAAACCTTTCCGTATGCTTTAGGAGTATATTTAGCCGAAATTTCATAACCTTCCGAAATAACCTTGTCTATTGTTTGATTAATAAGTTTGAAACTATCTATAATCTTGCATTCTATCTTTTCGTTTTTAAAAGTTCTTTTTTCGAGCTCTTCTGCAATAGCTTTTGCAGCTCTATTATGTCCACCACCAGTAGATGCAGTCATTATCAATACTTTTTTCATTACGACCTCCTTTTATAGTGTTGTACTACTAAAAATAAATTATAAAACAAAATTGGATTAAATTGAATAGATTTCTTAAAAATGATACTATTTTTAAGAAATCTATTCAATTTAATTCTGATAAAAATGTATTATGTATATATTATATTAACTATACTTTAAAATAAATTTAAGTTTGATAAAAAATATGAATAAATAAATAAAATTGTATTGACTTTTGATTATAAGTTTGATAATATAATACTTGTTCAATGGGAGCAGGAAATTTATTAATATGTTTTAAACACGCGGGTGTAGCTCAATGGTAGAGTTCTGGCCTTCCAAGCCAGCTGTGAGGGTTCGATCCCCTTCACCCGCTCCAAAGTGGGAGTATAGCTCAGCTGGGAGAGCATCTGCCTTACAAGCAGGGGGTCACAGGTTCGAGCCCTGTTACTCCCACCAAGAAAAATATAATGCGGCCTGGTAGTTCAGTTGGTTAGAATGCCAGCCTGTCACGCTGGAGGTCGAGGGTTCGAGCCCCTTCCAGGTCGCCATATTATCTAGAGGATTTTAGTATAAATAATTCTAGAAAAGAAAGTAAAAAATATGCTGGTGTGGCTCAACGGTAGAGCAGCTGACTTGTAATCAGCAGGTTGTAGGTTC
>NZ_JABGBW010000008.1 GCF_014229965.1 Peptostreptococcus canis | reverse complement strand
GAAGTTAAGCTCTTTAGCGCTGAAGGTACTTGGCGGGAAGCTGCCCGGGAGAATAGGACGTAGCTACGTGACAAGCTCCGGATTTTTCCGGAGTTTTTTATAAACTAATTTTTTCTAAAAAAAATAACGCCGATAGCAATTTTTCCATTTTCATCTGACTGATGATCATGGATTTTTTTATTACTATCAACGTTATAAATTATAGACTTGAATAACTATTAAAAGTTTAAGTAGTTTTATATTAATTACTTACTTAATTCTCTACTTTGCATCTTTTACTGTCCAGTGTTTCCAAACATTAGCAACCAAATCTGGACCAGGTTTCAATGTTTTCTTTCCAGGTTGCCAGCCTGAAGGAGTAACTTCACTTCCACCATGTTTTCTTACATGTTGATATGCCTGTACTTGCCTTAAAGCTTCAGACACATTTCTTCCAACAGGAGGAGTTAGTACTTCAAATGCTTGAACAATTCCATCAGGATCTATTATAAATCTACCTCTTGTATCTACTTTGGCATCTTCATCATAAATTCCATATATTTTACCTACTTCTCCGCCGGCATCAGAACCCATTTTATATGGAATTCCTCCATCTACCATTTTAGAAAGTTCAGTATCATTCCATACTTTATGAACAAATACGCTATCAACGCTCATTGAGATAACTTCAACTCCAAGCTCTTGGAATTCTTTATATCTATCAGCAACTGCTGATACTTCAGTAGCTCAGACAAATGTAAAGTCTCCTGGGTAAAAGCAAAGTAAAACCCACTTTCCTTTATAATCGCTAAGTTTAACATTTGTAAATTCTCCATTGTGATATGCCGGAACTTCGAAATCCGGAGCTGGTCTTCCTATTTGTAACATTTTCTTTACTCCCTTCTCTTTTTCAATAATATTCTTTTCTTCAACTACTTTATCAATATTTTCTTTTGGAGTGCTTTTTGAGCCACAGCCAAATGGTTTTTTTTCTTCTGCCATATTAATAACCTCCAATTTTTATAGTTAATATCTATATACCCAATTATTATTATAG
Source organism: Peptostreptococcus canis (assembly GCF_014229965.1). Lineage (GTDB taxonomy): Bacteria > Bacillota > Clostridia > Peptostreptococcales > Peptostreptococcaceae > Peptostreptococcus > Peptostreptococcus canis. Next base: position 55,596 of record NZ_JABGBW010000008.1, on the reverse strand, counting down.
ATAATACAAATATATTATATTTTTACTCAAAAAGTCAATATATTTGAAAAAAGAATTCAATTAGAATAAAATGTCGAATTATATAATCTATTACATTAAAAAAATTCGTTATAATATCGAATTTTTCCACAAAATAAGTTATAATATAGTAATGAATATTATGCACTGAAAATAAAGAATAGTATAATATTTAGTGCATTTAAGAAATTATATATTACGAATAAAATATATTGTAAAAATTTCTTTTTAAACTGGTTGATAAAAAAATTTAATTAAACTTAAAAAATTGTAAAAAATTAATTAACATATGAAAAAATTTAAAAAATACTATTCAAAATAAAGTCATATTGCGATATAATAGAAACATTAATGAAATAATTAAAGTGGAGGTAATAATATGCTTAAAAAATTTAACAAGATATTAGTAGCCAATAGAGGTGAAATTGCCATAAGAATTTTTAGAGCCTGTGCAGAACTTCAAATTAGAAGTGTAGGTATTTACAGTGAAGAAGATAAATATGGCCTTTTTAGAACTAAAGCAGATGAATCTTATTTAATTGGTGAAGGTAAAGGTCCTGTAGATGCATATCTGGATATAGAAGGTATTATATCACTGGCAAAGAGAAAAAAAGTAGATGCAATACATCCGGGATACGGTTTCCTATCAGAAAATGCGGAATTTGCTAGAAAATGTGAGGAAAATGGAATTACCTTTATTGGACCGGATTCGGAAATAATGGAAAGACTGGGAGATAAAATAAATTCCAAGATAGTTGCCCATGAAGCAGGTGTTCCAACTATACCGGGAGTGGAAAAGTCATTAAAAACTATAAAAGAGGCAAAAAGAGTGGCTGAGGAAATCGGCTATCCTGTAATGCTGAAAGCTTCTAATGGTGGCGGTGGTAGAGGTATGAGAATAGTTCATCGTCCACAGGATTTAGAAATTGAATTTGAAAATGCCAGAAGTGAATCAAGAAAAGCATTTGGAGAGGATCTAATTTTTGTCGAAAAATATATTGAAGATCCTAAACATATAGAGGTTCAGATATTAGGTGATAAGCATGGAAATATAGTTCATCTATATGAAAGAGACTGCTCTGTTCAAAGAAGACATCAGAAGATAATCGAACATGCGCCTGCGTTTTCTTTGCCAAAAGAATTAAGGGACAAAATTTGTGTAGATGCTGTTAAAATAGCAAGACATGTAGGATATAGCAGTGCGGGAACTTTGGAGTTTTTAGTGGACAAGCATGGAAACTATTACTTTATTGAAATGAATACCAGAGTACAGGTAGAGCATACTGTTACAGAACTTGTTACGGGAGTGGATATTGTTCAAAGTCAAATTTTGATTGCTCAAGGACATAAATTATCTGATCCTGAAATAGACATTCAATCTCAAGAAGATGTTCAGTTAAGGGGATATTCAATACAATGTAGAATAACTACAGAAGATCCAAAGAAGAATTTTATGCCGGATACTGGAAAAATACAGGTATATAGATCGGGATCAGGAGCAGGTATTAGACTAGATGGAGGCAATGGATTTACCGGTGCGACAATCAGTCCATACTATGATTCACTACTTGTAAAAACTATATCATATGACAGAACCTTTCAAGGCGCTATTAACAAAATGGTAAGATCTATAAAAGAAATGAGAGTAAGAGGGGTCAAGACAAATGTAGGTTTTCTTGTAAATGTATTATTAGATCCTCAATTTAAAGAAGGAAAGTGTTCTACTAAATTTATAGATGAAAATCCTCAACTATTTGACATAAAAGAAAGTAAAGATAGAGGTACAAAACTTCTTAAATTTATCGGTAATGTAGTAGTAAACGATAATAAATGTGAAGAAAGAAAAAGTTTTGATGCCTTATACGAACCTAGAATAAGGGATATTAAAAAGGTTGAAGGTAGTAGAGAAAAATTATTAAGAATTGGAAAAAAGGAATATTTGGATGAAATAAAGAAAGAAAAGAAACTTCTTTTTACAGATACTACCATGAGAGATGCACATCAATCGTTGATAGCTACTAGACTTAGAACTTTTGATTTAATGAACATAGCAAAAGCTACTGAATATTATCAAAAAGATATGTTCTCACTGGAAATGTGGGGAGGAGCTACATTTGATGTCGCATATAGGTTTCTTAAAGAATCTCCTTGGACAAGACTTCACAAATTAAGAGAAGCAATACCTAGTATCAATTTCCAGATGCTTTTAAGAGCTTCAAATGCAGTAGGTTATAAAAATTATCCGGATAATGTAATTGAAGAATTTATCAAACAAAGTGCCGATTCAGGAATAGATGTATTTAGAATATTTGATTCACTTAACTGGGTTGAAAATATGAAACAATCTATTTCTATAGCGCAAAAAACAGGAAAAATAGTTGAAGCAGCTATGTGCTATACCGGAGATGTATTAGATCCAAATAAAGATAAATATACTATAGACTACTATGTAAATATGGCCAGAGAATTAGAAGAGGCTGGAACAGACATAATTGGAATTAAAGATATGGCAGGATTACTAAAACCTTATGCCGCATATGAACTTATAAAAGCACTTAAGGAAAATATAAGTGTTCCAATTCATTTGCACACTCATGATACAAGTGGTAATGGTGTTTCTACTTTATTGATGGCATCTCAGGCAGGAGTAGATATAGTAGATGCTGCACTTGAATCTATGGCAGGAATTACTTCTCAACCATCATTAAATGCAGTAATTGAAGGGTTAAAATTTACAGAAAGAGATCCCGAAATAGATATATTTGGATATAATGAATTAGGAAAATATTATAGGGATTTGAGAAAAATATACTATAAATTTGAAAGTGATTTAATAAATTCAAATGCTGAAATTTACGATTTTGAAATTCCAGGTGGTCAGTATACAAACTTAAAACCTCAAGCTGATAGCTTAGGTCTGGTTAATAGATTTGAAGAAGTTAAGGAAAATTATAAAGTTGCAAATAGAGTAGTTGGAGATATTATAAAAGTTACTCCTTCTTCCAAAGTAGTTGGAGACCTGGCAATATTTATGACTAAAAACAACTTAACTGAAGAAAATATAATTGAAGAAGGTAAAAATCTATCATTCCCGGATTCACTGGTAGATTACTGTAAAGGGATGATTGGACAGCCTATGGGAGGTGTTCCAAAGGCGCTGCAAGAAGTTGTGTTAAAAGGTGAACCGGCCATAACTGAAAGACCCGGTTCATTATTACCGGATGAAGATTTCGATGCTATAAGAAAGCACTTAATTGAAGATTTGGGAATGAAAGATCCAACAAAAAGACAACTTGTAAGCTATGCTTTATATCCAAAAGTATTTGAAGATTTTATTACACATATTCATGACTATAATGATGTCAGTGAATTGGAAAGTGATGTATTTTTCTATGGACTAAATATCGGTCAAGAATGTGAAGTTGAAATTGAGGAAGGTAAAAATCTTACTATTAAATTAGTAGATATCGCAGAACCAAAAGAAGATGGTATGAGAACTCTTACATTTGAACTAAACGGTATGCTAAGAGATGTAGATATAAAAGACAACAACTACTCAGGTAAGGTAGTAAATGTTGAAAAGGCAGATATGAATGATCCTAATCAAATTGGCGCAAGCATACCTGGTAAAGTTGTGAAGATACTTGTAAAAGCTGGGGATGAAGTGGTCGAAAATCAACCGCTGATAGTTATTGAAGCCATGAAAATGGAAACTAATATAGTTGCAAAAGCTGCCGGAAAGATAAGCAAAGTACTTGTAGATGTAAATGATATGGTTATAGATAAGCAATTATTAATGCAACTTGATTCAATTGAAGAGTAGGGTTTTACTGTTATAGTATTGTAAGTAGAATTTAAAATACAAAAATTATATAAAATATAATTAAATTAAATTAAATTAAATATGTTAATCTATAACACGATTTATTATTAAGTGAAGGCTCATTTCTGATTTATTTCAGAAATGGGCTTTTTATATTGGATGATAAATGATAAGGTAAGTGATTTAAAACGTGTATTTATGTTCAGATAAAAACAATTGATATGTGTTATTAATTATGATATACTACAGAATGTGAAATAATAGTGATTATCTATATTATATACAGCATATTATTAATTAAATATGAAAGCAATATAGTATGGTGATTAAATTTGAGAAAATTTCTAAAACAAAGAAAGAAAGGAATAAGATAATGAGATTTTTTTTAGGAAACACATGATAAAGATAAACAATATTAATTAAAAATATATTAAAATTATAGGAGGAAAAATGAAAAATAAAAAATGTAAATTAAATAAAAAAATGTTATCAATAACATTATCTTTAATGATGACTAGTAGTGCTGTAGCTCCTAGTTTTGCAATAAAAAATAGTGATGGTGTAGATAACTCTGTTTTTAGCATGCAATCAAATAATCAAGAAACAGAAATAACTGAAAAAACAAAACAAGAATTAAATAAATTAATTGATGAGATGCTGAATAATAAAGAGCTTGTGCACAGATATATAGGAACACCATTTATAAGGACGACTGATAATGGTACTCCTTTTGATGTTTACTCAGATAGAAATAAGTTAACAAAAGAGGCAGTAGAAGCAACTTCATGGTATTTAGTTTGGCAATTAGCTCAACATCATAAAAATAATGTGGATAACTATACGGAAGACCAGGCTAAAAATGCTATAAATGAACTGTATCAATATAAAAAAGCATATTGTTTTGATTTAGGAAATGAATTGAAAAAAGATGGATTTTATGAAACTACAACTGGCAATTTCAAGATTTTCAATTTAAAAAATCTTGGTCAGTTTAATCCGGCTCAGGATTTATTTGAGAAAACAGAAGAAAATAATGAATTAAAGGAATTATTTGGTTCTACTGTTCAGATTTACAAATCAGGAAATAATATAGAAATGATAATGTCGGCAAATACCGATAAAGTAAAAGAAATAAAATCATTATCTGTAAATGGCGTAGCTAGTATAAATCCTAAGGTAGAAATATTAAGACCAAGTGCTGATAATCATACACCATTATTTTATGTAACTATTCCCGGAGAGATTAAGGGAAATCAATTAGTAATAACAAATTTTAAATACGTAGATGAAAATAGTCAGGAGCATACTTTAAATACTCCTTTTGGAATAGAAATGGATTATAGCAAATTTATTTTTCAGAATGATAATCCTCAAAGAAGAAAAGGAGAGGGTTCAAATAGAATAAAGGAGTGGATAAATAGAGGAAATGACTATGTAAATTCTCATATGGATAGTCCAGTGCAACAGAAAAAAATTAGTGATGCAGTTAAGGAGCTTAAAACCTTTCAAAGTATTCAGACTCCAGATAGAGAAAATCTAACAGAAATGTATGAAATAGTAAAGCCTATATATGAAGCTGAATATAAGGAAACTATTAAGGAAATACTTAGAACAAAAATTTCATTGCAAAAATCAAATATAGATGATGGTTTTTATGATGAAAAAACGTATACAAACCAAAGTCTAAATAAAATTCGAGATTTACTAAATGAGACAAATAAATCTATGGAAAATAGTAATTTAATGAAGCTTACTACTGATATAGAAACCATTGGAAATGCAAGTATATTATTTTTAAGATATAATACTAAAAAATTGGAAAAACTACTGGAAAAAGCTGAGGAGAAAAACATATCAGATTATAAAGCAAATAGTGCACTAGCAGAATTTATAACAGTAAAAGAAGAGTCTGAAAAGTGGATAAAAACTGCTAAACAAAAAAAGACATTAGATAATAATACAAAACCTCTATTTGAAAAACTAAAAAAAGCCATAAATTCTCTAGAAAGAAAAGATGGTAAATTAGAAGAAAAAATTACTGAAAATTATGAAGATAAGGAGAAAGAAAATGATGCTGTTTATTTGGTAAATATAGATTTAAAAAATGATACAGGCAAAAGTGATAGCTTATACAAGGAATTCTTGAATACAAAAGTGAAATATGAGATTTCCAATAATGGAAAAACTAAAAAATTATATATAGATTTAAAACCTATATATAATAACGGAGAAATTGAACAATTAGTTAAATCTTTAAGTTATACTGGAAAAGGTAATGTATTTGGCAGTGCTGATGTTATTAAAAAAGAGTTAGTAAATATTTGGAATAAAAAAATTGATACTCCAACTCAAATCGTTTTGAATGTGGATGGTCAGACAGAAAGTATTCCGGTTCAAATAGATTATTACTATAAAGATGGATCTATTAAAACAACATCTTTTGAAAAATTGATTGTTGATTATGATTCTAAAGAAGATTATTTAGAAGAACCTAATAAACCGTCAGATAAAACAGAGTTAAATAAAAAACTTAAAGAGGCTAAAAATAAATATAATAAATGGGTATTAAGCGAAAAATACACTGATAAGAGTTTGGATGCGATAAATAATATTATTATTGAAATTGAAAACGTTATTTCTCAAGATTTATCAAAAGAGCAAATTGATGCCTTTATAATAAAATTGTCAGAATTAGAAGGAAAACTTGTTCAAAAATCAGAAACTCAAGTTTCAAAGACGTATACTGTAAATGTTAGATTTTTAAAAGAAGATGCTTCTGGAGATTCACATGCTAGTACAACATTAGTAAGCAGGGCAAAACTTACAACGGATAAAGATGGAAACTTTTTAACATTGAAATTAAATCCTATGTATAACTCTGATAGTCAACCAACTGGGGTCATAAGTAAGTTATATTATTATAAAGATAATGATAAAAATTCTAATAAAATGGATGTTGAAGTATTGAAACAATCAAAAATAACTATGTCACATGAATCGTTTACAAAAGAATATACATATCCATCCAAAGTGAAAATACCAGTTGATGGAACGACTAAGGATTTACATATTTATTCAGAATCAGCGAGTCCTGTTTTTAAAGAGGAGGTTCATGGTCATAATATATTATTGAGGATTGATTATGATGGAAAATCAGAAGGGTATTCGGAAAATGAAGTTGACAAAAAAGAATTAATAGCATTGATTAATTCTGTAAACGAAAAGTATTATTCTTCATGGAAAAATATAATGTCAGATAAAGCATATACGGCTTTGATAAATAACTTAAAAAAAGCCAAAGAAGTTCGAAATAAAATAGATTTTACAGAACAGGATGTTAAATCTGCTTTTAATAATCTTGCCAGTGCAAAGCTTTTAGCAGACCTATATATAACTTCTGAGAATACTAAAAATCAGACTGAAGCGGATTTGAAATCAGATGAATTATCTGGAAAATTTACTTCCGAAAGTATAAATAACGCAAAAAAATATATTAAAAACCAACGTGAAGAGATTTTGAATGCATTAGGAGAAAGTAAAGTAGATGCAGAAAAAGTAAATAAATTAAATGCTCAATTACTAAGCGAGACAATTAAACATTTAAGATATGATGTTTCGGTTTTAGAAGCAAAAATAAAATCAGCTGAAGAAAAAATAAACAGCGGAGAGTATAAAGAAAATTCTGTGGAAGATTTAAAAGCGGAAGTCAAAAAATCAAAAGAGTATGTTGAAAGAGCAAAAAAAGAAAAAGGAATTGATGAACGCAGTAAATACGAAAAAGCTATAGAAGCTTCCGAGAAACTACTTATAAAGAAAGAAGAAGTTCCTAACTTAAATAAAAAACCTCTTGAAGATAAAATTGAAACGGCTAAGAAAATAAAAATCGGAAATAAAACAGATAAAGCCTTTGCCACATTAAGAAGTGCTATTGAAAAAGCAGTATCAAAATTAAATAGTGCTACTAAAAATTCTGAAATAGAAGCTGCAGTAAAAGAACTTGATACTGCAATTGATACATTTAATTCATCAGAAGATAAAAAACAGGAAGAAAAATTAAATGAAATAAAAAGTGAGATAAAAACAAAAGATGGTAAGATATCTATGGCAAATGATTTCTTACTAAATAAGTCAATAAAAGCAATGTATAATAAGGAAAAGAATGAATCTACTTATGAATTGACTTTTAAGAAATATGATGGTCCACAAAAAAGAGCAGCCTTGTCAGAGTCAAAATCAAGTGTTTCAAGATTATGGTATCTCGATGGTAAAGATTACAAGGAAGCATCTCTGATAAAGAGTGAGGATGGTAACAATACATTTAAATTTAGCAAATCGGGCAAAATAGAAAAAGAAATAAGAATAAAAATATTTATACCTGCTATGAATTCTGAACAAGAGGCTAAGTTATTATTAAATTTAAAAGAAGATAAGGTCAAGGAATTTAAGAGCATAGAAGGAAAAAATAGATATGCAACAGCAGCTAAAATAAGCGAAGTATTATTCCCAAAAACAAATGACAAAGCGGTTATTGCATCAGGAGTAACACCGATAGATGCTCTTGCCACTTCAACTTATGCAAAATCAATAAATGCACCTATATTATTAGCAAATAAAAAAGGCATACCAACAGAAACATTAGATGAAATTAGAAGATTAGGAGTTAAAGAGGTGTCTATTGTAGGAGGATATAGTACTATAGGTAAGGACGTAGATGAGAAACTAAAGACTATGGGAATAGATGTTGTAAGAATTTATGGAAGCAACAGATATAAAACTGCACAAAAACTTTTACAAAAATCATCTTTAAAATCTAAAAAATATGTGGTTGTAAATGGAATAAATTATGCTGATGCCATTTCTATATCGGGATATTGTGCTCAAAACAATTTTGGCATGATCTTATCAGATGGAATAAGTATAGATGATAAAGATATGGATTTGATAAAGAATGCTGATGAAGTGATTATCATAGGCGGAACAAGCTCAATTTCAAGAAATATTGAAAATAAAATTAGTAAAATCGTAAAAAATACATCTAGAATATCAGGAAAAGATAGATATGAAACTTCGCTAAAAATATCAGAAAGACTTTATAAAGAGATAAATAGTATTCTAATTTCAGCTGGCACAGATGAAAAAGTGATTGATGCATTATCAGGTTCGCAACTAGCGGCCGGTAAAAAGGCTCCGATTCAACTAGTTGGAAATAATATATCAGAAGGTCAGAAAGAATATATTAAATCTAAAAATATAAAAGATACGATAATACTAGGTGGAAAAAGCTCAGTCAGTGAAACTATTAGAAATATCATAAAGTCACTTTAGATGAAATTAGACGATTTAAGGAGGCATAATTTTGCGAAAAAAAATATTTAATCGTTATATAAGTTTAGCATTAACAGCTGCAATTGTTTTTACTAGTGGAAAAGTTATTTCACTGGCAGAAGATTTTGAAACGACTGAAGGCACGAGTATAAATGCAATAATAGATAAATCAAGCATCACAAAAGAATTAATGGATGAGTTAAATAAAGAAAAAGATTTTTTTGATGTTATGATATATCTTAAGGATGAGGCATCCATATTAAAAGCAAAGAAATTAAGTGCATCAATGAAAAACGATGAACCTCAGGATGATAAGGAAAGAAAAGCAATTATAGCTGAATTATCACAAACTGCTGTGGAAAGTCAAGATAATATATTGAATTGGCTTGAATATGAGAAAAAATCAGGGAATGTCAGGGAATTCGAAAGTTTTTATATTGTCAATAGTATACACTTGATAGCAAAAAAGCATACTATTGAAAAACTTGCATCGAATCCTGAAATATCAAAAATAGATATAAATGAAACTATTGAACATGACAATCCTATTCCTGTAGTAGATAGACAAAATTTATCCAGTTCTAATGATGAAATTGAATGGAACATAAAAAATATCGGTGCTGATATGGCATGGAAACAAGGTATAACCGGAAAAGGTGTTACAATAGGCATTATGGATTCAGCCGTTGATGCACAGCATCCGATACTAAGGAAAAAATTTAAAGGATATAATAACTTAACTGACAAAGTCGAATATAGTGACGAAAATTATTTTGATGCATTAGAAACTAATAAAAATCCCAAAGACGTATCAGATATGGAGCATGGATCGCACTGTATGGGAATTATTCTTGGTTCAGAAATAGCAGAAGATGGAGAAAAATACAATCAGATAGGGGTTGCCCCTGATTCTCAATGGATAAGTGCGAGGATTTTTGATAATACTATTCATAACACATATGCTTCCAGCTATATAAAAGCGGCAGAGTGGATGTTGGCTCCCGGAGGAAATCCGGCAAATGCACCTCAAATAATAAATAATTCATGGGGAGGATCCAGCTACAGCAAAGATCCATGGTTTAGAGAAACGGTAAAAAGATGGAGAGAAGCTCATATACTTCCTGTATTTGCAGCGGGAAACCAGATGCCCGGTGAATCATTACCGGGTCCGGGAAGTATTGTAACTCCGGCATCATATCTTGAATCATTGGCAGTAGGGGCTGTAGATAGAAATGGAGCTTTGGCATCTTTTTCAAAAAGAGGACCTTCGCCATTTAATGATGTAACAACAGTTAAACCAGAAATATCTGCACCGGGTGTACGGGTTCGGTCTTCTGTAAAGGGATCATATGCATATATGAGTGGAACATCAATGGCGGCTCCTCATGTATCCGGAGTAGCAGCACTTGTCAAATCGGCAAAATCCAGCTTGGATGATAAAGATATACAAAAAATATTGGAAAGTACAGCTACTCCCGCTACAGATTCGATATATACTACCAGCCCGAATCATGGATATGGACATGGTATAGTAAATGCTTATGCAGCAGTAAACAGAGCTTTGGATAAAGATGTCGGAACTATTTCCGGGAAAATAACATCTAATGGAAATCCGATAGAAGCTGAAATTTCTATAGTCGGTACTGATATTAGCGTTAAGAGTAATTCAAGCACGGGAGAATTTTTCTTAAAATATCCTGCAGAAGAGAAAATTACATTGACTTGTAAAGCATATGGCTATGAAAGTCAAACTAAAGAAATTGAAATAAATAAAAATGAATCTACCAAAATCGACTTTGATTTAAAAGAAAAATTGAGAAAAAATTTGACTGGAGTTGTAAAAAATTCAAATGGAAGTCTTATTTCAAATGCTACTGTATATCTTGTAGAAGATGACGATACGGGAATTGAATTAACAGATGATACGGGAAATTTTGATATAAAAAATATTCCTGTAGGTGAATATACAATAAGAGTTTTTAAAAAGGGATACAAATTTTATGACAAAAAAATCATTTTAAATGAAGATTCAAAAGAATTGGAAGTGATATTGGAAGACAAAATAGGTCAATTATCAGAAGAATTATATTATGACAATGGTAAGGCAAATAAAGGAGATAAAAAAAATCAGATAGTAGGTAGTTCAGGTGAGAAAGCTGTTGCAGTTCGTTTTAATCCAAAGAAAAAAGGGGTTGTTAACGATGTTAAAATACGATTTATCAGCAGTAGTGAACATACTTCAAATTCAGCCAGATTATCTATAGTGACATTTAACAACAACAAACGTATGAAAACCTTACTACCAAGTACAAGGATTTCAAGCATAGATCCTCTTGGAGATACTATTGTTAATCTTGAGAGATATAATATTGAAATAGATAAACCATATTATGTAATAGTAGAACCTGATGCTAATAAATCTTTTGTGGTTGGTATCGATTCTACTGCAAAAGATCAGATAAACCATTCATATTCAGTCGACGGTGGCTATTTCAAATCTTTTAAAGATATTAGCAATAAAAAAGGTTCACTTATGATTAGATCAACTGTTGGTTATGATAAAGAGGCTAAAGATATACAGGATTCTGACGATTCAGATCCGATAAAACCAAATCCGGACCCAATAAAACCAAACCCGGACCCAATAAAACCAAACCCAGACCCAATAAAGCCGGAAAACGATATAGAAAAGGATAAGAAGGAAGAGATAAAAAAAGATTCTAATGGAAATAAAATTAGAATTATGGGAAAAGACAGAATAAAAACATCTGTAGAAATTTCAAAAAAATATTTTGAAATTTCGGATACGGTAATAATAGTGACTGACAAGGATTATCCGGATTCTCTTTCTGCGGCAACTTTATCGAAACTTTTAAAAGCACCGATATTACTTACTAAATCGAATGGAATTTCAAAAGATGTGAAAAATGAAATTTTAAGATTAGGTGCAACTAACAGCATAATAATTGGAGGAAATAGTTCGGTAAGTAGCAATACTGAAAGGGAATTAAGAAAGCTCGATAGCAATGTAGAAAGGATATCAGGAAGTAATAGATATGAAACTTCAAGTGAAGTTGCAAAAAAAATCGTATCAATTACAGGTTCCAAAAAATCAGCTGTAGTGGTTTCAGGTGAAAATTTCTCTGATGCATTGACTGCATCATCAATGGCTGCAAGAGATGATATGCCTATATTATTGGTTCAACATAATAAAATACCTGATCAAATAAGAAGAGTGTTATCCGATTTAAATATCGATGAGACTTTTATAGTAGGAGGATATAGTTCTGTAGGTAAAGATATAGAATCGGGCGTATTTATGAAAAAGAGACTATATGGGGCTAATCGCTATGAAACAGCGCTTAATGTTATGAAATTTGCATATCCAGATGCAGAAAAAATGTTTATTGCAACAGGAGAAAATTTTGCCGATGCTTTGGTAATTGGCGGGATTGCAGCAATTCAAAAAGCACCAATACAATTAGTGAGTTCCAAGAATATGTCAAACTCAATTGTCAATACTATCGCTAAAAAGAATATAAAAGAGATGATTGTAGTAGGAGGAGAAAATAGTGTATCTGATTTGATTGTAGATAGGCTATTAGATATGTAATGATATATAAATAGTTGCTCTGGATGTCAAAATTTACTATCTTACATACTGTGAATATGTTTGTAACAAAAAATTTAAAAAATTTAGAAAATTTAGAAGGATTTTTACAGGTATATGTAGAATAATATATTAATTGGTGTTTTTTGCTGAATTTGCCGTTCAATAAATTATTCGCTATGACGATAGAAAATAATATTATTTAAAAAGACATTTTTAGTAAAAGCCAATAATAATTATAAGGTAGGTGCACGTATGAAAGTCTATAAAAGTGAAAAAATAAGAAATATTTCCGTTTTGGGACACAGTGGCTGTGGTAAAACGAATCTTTTGGAAACAATTGCTCATGCAGCTAATGTAAATAAGATTCCCAAATTAAGTAACAATGTACAGATGACATATAGCATGGGGCTTATGCCGGTTGAGTATGAGGGATTTAAATTTAATTTTTTAGATACTCCGGGCTATACTGATTTTTCAGGTGATATGGTATCTGCATTATCAGCAAGTGATGCTGCAATAATAGTAATTGATGCTACTGATCCTGTTCAAGTAGGTACAGAAAAAGCTCTAGAACTTACTGAAGGTATTCCTAAAATAATGTTCATTAATAAAATAGATAATGAAAAAGCAAGATACAAAGATGTAATCGAAATGCTTAACAATAAATTTGAAAATAAGATAGTGCCAATGATTTCTCCGGAATTCAAGGATGGAAAATTTGTGAAATTGCACAATGTTTTTGAAAACTATGAAGGATTGGACGAAGAATTTAGAATTCAGGCAAAGCAGGCATATGATGCATTAATGGAATTGATAGCTGAAACAGACGATAACTATTTGGAAAAATTTTTTGAAGGTGAAGAACTTACTGAAGATGAAATTAGAAATGGTATTACTATAGGAATCAAAAGAGGAGATATAATACCCGTTATTTCCGGTTCTACAATAAATAATATCGGAACTGCTGAAATATTAGCATCTTTGGAAAATTATATAGATCCTTCATACACAGATATTGATAGTCCTTTTAAAGGAACGGTATTCAAAACTTTTATAGATCCATTCATTGGAAAAATATCATATATAAAAATAACTCAAGGGTCAATTTCCAAGGATACAGAACTTTTTAACTTTAGAACTTCGAATAAAGAAAAAATATCAAATATATATACGATTAGAGGCGGAGAGTTGATAGAGCTTGAAAAAGCTTATGCAGGCGACATAATCGTAGTCACAAAAGTAACCGGTTTGGCAACGGGAGATACAATATCCACTCAGAGAGATGGAGAAGCCGATTTTGAAATAGTATTCCCTAAACCACAGATTTATTATGCTGTATCTCCAAAGAACAAAAATGATGAAGATAAAATGGCAAACGTGATTTCCAGACTAGTCGGAGAGGATCCTACACTAGATTATTTCAGAAACATCGAGACAAATCAGGCGTTAATAGGAGGACAGGGTGAGCTTCACATTAAAACACTGATAAATAAGATGAAAGACAAATTCGGATTGGATGTAGATTTAAATGACCTTAAAGTTGCTTATAGAGAAACGATAAAAGGCAGCTCTGATGTTGAAGGTAAACATAAAAAACAATCGGGAGGACATGGGCAATATGGTCATGTAAAAATAAGATTCTCCAGAAGTGATGATGAATTTGATTTTTCAGAAGAACTATTCGGGGGTTCTGTACCAAAATCTTATGTACCGGCAGTAGAAAAGGGATTGAAAGATTCTATGCTTAAGGGGGTTCTTGCCGGATATCCTGTGACAAATATTAAGGCCGTTCTATACGATGGTTCTTATCATGATGTCGATTCCTCAGAAATGGCTTTTAAGATGGCGGCATCAATAGCCTTTAAAAAGGGTATGGAAGAAGCAAAACCCGTACTTCTTGAACCAGTAATGAAACTTACAATTACAATTCCTGAAGAATATATGGGAGATGTAATGGGAGATATGAACAAGAGAAGAGGTAAAATCTTAGGTATGGAATCCAATGGAAAAGGCAAACAGATTTTGGAAGCTCTGGCTCCACAAGGAGAAACATTCAAATATGCAATTGACCTAAGATCCATGACACAAGGTAGAGGATATTTTGAAATGGAATTCGATAGTTATGCTGAAGTACCTGCAAGTGCAAGCGAAAAGATAATTGCTGAAGCAAACAAATAAATAAAATACAAAGAGGGTTTAATCGTAAAGGTTAAGCCCTTTTTACAATTAAATAAAAAACGGGAAGCAAATATTGATATTAGAAAAGCAAATATTACAGAAGTAAATATTGATGTCAAATATGAAATTAATCCAAAATAAGTATGTAATAAGTCCAAAATTAGTTTAAAATCGGTACTGAATTAGTCTAAAACTATTAAGTCATATTGTTGTGTATTTGTGATATAATGTAAAAATAGACTTTAAGCTAAATTTAAGGGGGTGTTGTTAGACTCTATGGCAAAGATAAAGACTAAATATGTATGTCAAAATTGCGGATATATAAATCCAAAATGGTTGGGAAAATGTCCGGAATGTTTACAGTGGAATACATTTGTGGAAGAAATTGAAGAGAAAATAAATCCTAAAGTTCAAGCTATGGCAAATGCGGCTTTGAAATCAAATATCAAACCGGTGAAGATAAACTCCATTACAATTAATAGAGAAGAGCGTTTTTCTACTAATATACCCGAATTGGACAGGGTGCTTGGAAGTGGTATAATTCCGGGTTCAATGATATTAGTAGGCGGGGATCCCGGTATTGGAAAATCGACTTTACTATTACAAGTATCGGATAATATTGCAAAGAGTGGAAAACAAGTTCTTTATATATCTGGAGAAGAAAGTGAAAATCAGATAAAAATGAGAGCGAAAAGATTGAATGTAGACTCTGATAATTTATATATATACACGGAGAATAATCTTTCGGCGATTGAAGTAGTAATTTCAGACGTAAAACCGGATGTAATAATAGTAGACTCTGTTCAAACTATGATAAATCCTGAAATCAATTCGGCGCCGGGAACAGTCAGCCAGATAAAAGAGGCAACGTCAAAGTTTATGAAAATTTCCAAAAAAAATGCCATATCTACATTCATAGTAGGGCACGTAACAAAAGAAGGATCTTTGGCAGGACCCAAACTACTGGAGCATATGGTTGATACGGTGTTGTATTTTGAAGGTGAAAGATATAACACGTATAGAATACTTAGAGCAGTGAAAAATAGATTTGGATCCACAAATGAATTGGGAGTATTTGAAATGAAAAGTGATGGTTTGGTAGAACTGGAAAATCCATCCAAAGTTTTAATTTCGGAAAAACCAACGGATGTATCGGGTTCAGTAATTGTATCTACCGTAGAGGGAACAAGATCCATGTTATTGGAATTACAGGCACTTGTGGCACCTACTAATTTTGGATACCCTAGAAGAACTACAACCGGGGTAGATAACAATAGAGTAGCATTGATATTAGCCGTTCTGGAAAAAGTAGTAGGAATGCAAATTCAGAATCAGGATGTTTTTGTAAATATTATAGGCGGGCTAAGAATCAGTGAGCCGTCTATGGATTTGGGGATAGCATTGGCGGTAGCATCGAGTTTTAAAAACATTGCAATAGATGCAAGTGTTGCAGTAACGGGAGAAATAGGTCTTACAGGCGAATTAAGAACTGTGAGTTTTATTGAAAAAAGAATCGTGGAATGTGAAAAGTTAGGTTTTTCAAAAATGGTGATTCCACGTGGAAATTACTCCGAGGATTTCGCAAAAGATTACAACATTGAAATTGTACCGGTTTCAAATTTAAGACAAGCTATTTATGAAGTATTAGGTGGATAATTTTTTAATTTTTTTTGTTAAAAATAGTATTTAGATAGTTTTTATTAAGGATTTTCTAGTAAAATAGCATTTAAGAAGATATTATTAATCAATTTTGGATTAGTATTATTTAAAGTAAATAAGTTAAAATTAGTACAGTTGATAGTTAATATGATTTACACAGATATTTTAATTTTAGTTTATTTTTTGTAAAAGAGCCGGCGTCAATTAATATAATTTCATATTTATAAGGACTCATATAAGCGTTAATGCTCTTGATAAGAAGTATAACTAATTATATCAGGAAAGGAGTGAAATTTGTGCTAGGAAAAATAAAGAGATTTTTATTAGCGATTATCGGTTTTGCAATAGTCACTACGCTTTATCTATCACTGATGAAGCCATTTAAAGAATTGCAATTTGGAAATCCCAAGTATGGATATGCTATCGGAATATGTTTGGGATTGATATTTGGAATAATATTATTTATAGCAGAACCGGGTATAAGCAAAAAATTAAAGAAGTTAGGAATTAAATTTGATAAAGAAATGTCCGTATATTCACAGGTAGACATTATACTTGGTTCAATAGGACTTTTAATCGGATTTTTAATAGCCACTCAAATTGCAAATATTATCGAAAAAATTTCTATAGTAGGTCCCGTTATTTCAATAATAATATATATTATATTCGGTTTGATGGGAATAAGGATAGGTATCAGAAGTAAGACTGAAATTGTAAATTTCCTGAAACATAGAAATTTTGGTGAAAAAAAAGACAAAGAAATTGAAAAACTAAGAAAAAATAAAAAACAAATTCCACCTAAAATATTGGATACATCGGTGATAATAGATGGAAGAATAGCAGACATCACCAAAACGGGATTTATTGAAGGGAAACTTATAATACCGCAATTTGTTTTGGATGAACTAAGACACATTGCCGACTCCGCAGACGATATGAAAAGAGTCAGGGGTAGAAGGGGTCTTGATATTCTGAACCTGATTCAGGAAGAGGGAAATATAGATGTGGAAGTAACAAGTCAGGATTTTGAAAATATAGCGGAAGTAGATATCAAATTACTAAAATTGGCATCCGTATTAAATGGCAAGGTGGTGACAAACGACTATAATCTTAATAAGGTAGCCCAGGTTCAAGGGGTTGAAGTTTTGAATATAAATGAGCTTGCCAATGCCGTAAAACCAATAGCTATACCTGGAGAAGAAATGATAGTCACTATTGTGAAAGAAGGAAAAGAAAATCAGCAGGGTGTCGCATATCTTGATGATGGAACCATGATAGTCGTAGAAAATGGAAAAGACTGTATAGGAGAAACGATGAATGTAATCGTCACATCAATACTTCAAACACCGGCCGGTCGTATGATATTCGCAAAAATAAAAGAAAAGTAATCATAAAAAATATTATTTTATATCAGACATATTAATAAACAGGTATATATTGACTTTTATAAAAAAATATTATATCATAATGACTATATTAATAGTGGCAGTAATAAAGGAAAAGTAACTTGATTAGATTTTTCAGAGAGGAATCGGTGGTGAGAGATTCCAAATCGACTCTAGCGAACCAGCCTTTTAGCTTGGGGAGGTAAAAATTCTCACGGTTTGAACCGTTATATTCTTTTGAGTGAGCTAAAACTATAGCTAATGAGAGTGGTACCGCGGAAACTAACAGCCTTTCGTCTCTTTTAAGAGATGAAAGGCTTTTCTTTTGTCCTTTAAAGGCTGTATACTTAAAATTTTTTAGGAGGATTTTAGAAATGGCGAAGAATGAAAAACAATTTGTTGAAGACATTACGAAAATGGAAGACGATTTTGCACAGTGGTATACTGATGTAATAACTAAAACTGAGTTAGTTGACTATGCACCTATTAAAGGCTTTATGGTAATCAGACCTTATGGTTTTGCTCTATGGGAAAAGATAAGAGATTATGCGGATAACTTATTTAAAGAAACAGGACATAAAAATGTATATTTCCCGCTATTAATACCTGAAAGTTTATTAACTAAAGAAGCCGAGCACGTTGAAGGTTTTGCTCCTGAAGTTGCCTGGGTAACTCAGGGAGGAAACAAAACTTTAGAAGAAAGATTAGCAGTCAGACCTACATCCGAGACAATTATATGTACTATGTATGCTAAATGGCTAAACTCATATAGACAATTACCATTTTTATATAATCAGTGGAACTCAGTTGTAAGATGGGAAAAAACTACCAGACCTTTCTTAAGAACATCTGAATTCTTATGGCAGGAAGGGCATACTATACATGAAACTGCTGAAGAAGCCATGAAAGAAACTTTGCAACAGTTGGAAATATATAAAAAAGTTGCTGAAGACTTGATGGCGATACCTGTAATTGACGGTCAGAAATCTGAAAGCGAAAAATTTGCAGGTGCGGATTCTACTTATACAATAGAAGCAATGATGCATGACGGTAAAGCTCTACAGTCAGGTACATCTCATTTCCTGGGACAGCATTTTACTAAGGCATTTGATATTACTTTCTCCGATAGAGAAGGAAATATAGCTTATCCATACCATACTTCCTGGGGAATATCTACCAGACTTATAGGTGGACTTATAATGGTTCATTCCGACAATAGAGGGCTTGTACTGCCTCCAAAAATGGCTCCAACTCAGGTCGTAATAGTTCCAATTGCTGCAAATAAAGGTGGAGTAATGGAAGTAGTAGACAAAATTGCTTCTGAAATCAAATCTAAAGGAATTTCTGTAGAAGTGGATGATAGAGACAACTATAGTCCGGGATATAAGTTTAATGACTCAGAAATGAAAGGTATACCGGTAAGAATTGAAATAGGTCCTAAGGATATTGAAAAAAATCAAGCACTTGCATTTAGAAGAGATGAACTTACTAAGAGTGAATTATCATTAGATGGCATTGCCGAATCAGTGGTCGAGCTACTAGACGATATTCAGAACAATTTATTTAGTAAGGCAAAGAAATATAGGGATGAAAGAATATATGTAGCTAACAATATGGACGAATTTGTAGATATTATAGAAAACAAAAAGGGATTTGCCAAGGTAATGTGGAAAGAAAATGCTGAAAACGAAGCAAAAATCAAAGAATTAACAGGAGCTACAATAAGAGTAATTCCTTTTGAACAGGAAAACTTGGGAGATACTTGTTTCTACAGTGGAGAAAAAGCAGATCACATGGTAATATTTGCTAAGGCATATTAAAAAATTATCAATAGTAAGAATTATAACTATAATTTAATATAGAATTTATTTAATTAAAGAGATTTTCAAAACCATTATTATTATATTTAACTTCGGTTACCTATAATAATAATGGTTATTTTTTTTATTTCAAAAAAAATATAAATAATTGCTTTATTAATGCTTTAATAAAGAATAAATAATTAGTATAATATCTGTATTTTAAATGATTTATTAAATCAAAATATAATTTAAAATAAAAGATAAATCTTAAGTTTTTTTAAAAAAAACAAAAAATGCATTGCATTTGCATAAAAATTGATGTATTTTATATAAGGTGACTTTTTTATAATATAAAAAAACGAAAGCTTTATACTATTGTTTTATTAAAGAAAACTAATATTAAAAAACGAAATGGTAGGAATTACCGCCTTGAAAAAAATAAAAAATAATGGTAATATAAAAATATTGAAGAGTAAATTATAATAGGTTTAAAATAAATTAGTACTCAAAAGGTTTTTGAAAGGTGAATTTTATAGAGGATAAATAGAGATTAAAAATAGAGAGGCAGGTATATTATGGATTTAAATTTTCATAAAAAGAAGTTTGCAAATAGTTTTTTCGCAATAATTTTTATATTTATGATTGCATTTTCTTTTTTATCAAGAGTATATGCTGAAGGATATACATTGACGATTAGCGTATTTGGTAATGAAGATAAAAAGTTGATAAATGAATTAAAGGGAACTACTCCTTGTGAGGGATTGGTTTTTAAATTATGGAATATAAGTGAAAACTATGAAGAAACGTCTGATACAAGCAAAATTGTGGAAGATTTAAAAGATAAAAGCATAGAAGATTTAGACAAGATGTATAAAAACACATATACATCAGAAAAAACGGACAAAGAAGGAAAAACAACTATAAAAGATATAAAAAAGGGCATCTACTATGCAAGAGAAATAAGCAACAATAAAAATATAAAGGTAATGTCATTTGTAATCATAATGCCTATGGTAGATGATAGTGGGAAAATAGTGGATCATGTATTTCCAAAGGCAAGTATACTACCTCAAAAACCTGAATACGGAAGTAAAAAATTTGTAAAAACCGACGATTCGGAAAATAGTATCAAATATCTGCCTGGAGCAAAATTTTTGATTACACAAAAAGAAAAAGGTGAATATATAAGAGTCAAGAAAGATGGCAAAGATTATGTGGTGGAATCAGGTAGTGACGGTAAGTTTGAAGTAAAGGGAATAAAACCCAGTATTTACTACCTTGTAGAAGTTAATGCTCCAACAGGTTACGTATTATTAAAAGAACCATATAAATTTGAAATAACAAATAAAGCTGATGAAAGTGAAAGTATTTCAAGAATAGTGAATAAACTTATACCTGTTGAACCCGGGAAAGGTGATATCATAAAAACGCCCGGTTTAGATGGCGGTTCGAAAAAAATTGTAATTCCCAAGACAGGAGACGTGCAGATATACTTATTTTCAATTGCAGGAATCGCAATGATGTTGATGGGAACATATGTATATAGAATCAAAGAATAATATGACAAAAATGAAAATGATGTAACATCATTTGAAAATGGAGTTGGAATGAGCAAGCAAAAAAATAAGAAAAGAAAAAAAACATTTGGCGACTATCTTTTGTTATTTATATTTTTGATAGGATTAGGAATATTATCTTATCCGGTGATAAGTAGAATGTATTATCAAATAAATTCTACATCAGTAATAAATGACTTTGAAGCTGGAAAATCAAAACTGGACATCAAAGAAATAAATAGAAGAATAGATTTGGCAAAAGCATACAATTATTCTCTAATATCCGGCGGAACGGGATATAGGGATCCCTATTCAAAAAAGCAAAAAGAAGAGGGAAGAAAAGAATACGCCAGAATGCTTGAAATAAATGAAAAAATGGGACATATAAAAGTTCCAAAAATAAATATAGACCTACCCATATATGCGGGAACATCTGAAAAAGTTCTTCAAAAAGGAGTAGGACATCTGGAAGGAACATCCTTACCGGTAGGCGGTCCGGATACTCATGCTGTATTAACGGCACACAGAGGATTGCCGACTGCAAAGTTATTCACTGATTTAGATAAATTACAAATAGGAGATACATTTTATGTTTACAACATAAAAGAACCTCTGGCATATCAGATAGACAGTAAAAAAGTTATTGAACCAAGTGAATTTCAGGATTTAATGATCAGTGAAAATCACGACTACGTTACATTGCTTACTTGTACGCCATATATGATAAACTCTCATAGGCTTTTGGTAAGGGGGCATAGAATTCCATACGTGAAGGCCAAAGATAAAAAAGAAACAATGGAAGGTAAAGTAAGGAACTGGAAGAAGATAATGTTGATAGCATTACCAATAATTATAATATTGGCGATATATATAAGAAAAAAGATAGTTAATAAGAAAAAACATAATAAATCTGAGAAGGAAAGGAGAGGGAATGACTAAGGTTGAGAAAAGAAAGATATTTGGTCTGGTGATAGTACTAGTTGGAATCATAATATTTATGGCACCATATGTTCAAATATTGAAATCCAATTATGATACCAAAACAGAAACTGAAATATATCAAAAAAATCTGGAAAATATAAATCCGAAAAAATCAAAAGAACTAGAAAAATCAATAGACAAATACAATAAATCAGTAGTTGAAAATAACTCTATCATGGTTGATCCCTTTTCTGTGGAAAATTATGAAACCAAAAATGATATTCCAAAATTCAAAGATGATATATACGGATTTGTCATAATACCCAGGCTTGGAGAAAAGCTGCCGTTATATTTGGGAGCCAGCGAGGAAAACTTATCCAAAGGTTTGGCACATATTGACGGAACATCTTTGCCCGTAGGAGGAAACAACAGTAGATCAGTAATAGCCGGACACAGAGGGTACTATAGACGAATGATGCTTAGATATCTTGACAGGGTAAAAAAGGGAGACATGTTATACATATATAGTTTTGGAAAAAGATTGGAATACAGAGCTTTTAGTAGTGAGGAAATTTTCCCGTCAGAAAAAGATAAGTTAAATATTATGGAAAATGAAGATGTTGTAACTCTTTTAACTTGTACTCCTTACCCGACGAACAGGAAAAGATTACTGGTTAACTTCAGAAGAGTGAACACATCTAAATCTTTTGACCATAAAAATGAAAAAAATTACCAAAACAAATTAGTAAAGGATATAGACAAGGATTTAGAAAAGCAGTCGGTGGACAAAGATGTAAATGCGAAAAAAAGGGCATTAAATTTTACGGCTATTGTTTCGTTTATAATAGCTATTGGACTGATAATTAAGATTATTTTTATTATCTATAATGCTCGCATTAGAGAAAAGAGGGTGAAAATCAATGATTAAACTTGTAAAGGAGGGAGAAAAGGTGAACTATAAAAAGTTAATAAAAAAATTCAAACTATTATTCATATTCTTATTAATTTTTCAATTAATCTTTCAATCCTTACAAGTACCATTGGTATTTGGAAATGAAACGAATGAGAAATTGAAATTTCATGAAGATATACAAAGAAATAATAAGGTAATAAAAATTGAGAAAGATAAAGAAAATAACCTGAAATTTAAATTAGAAGCAAAAGATGTGAAAGTTAGTCATATTAAACTGATTCATCAAAAATCATTAAAACTCACAGAATCTAGTACAAATTATTTGAAGAATCTAGGATACAATATTGTTTCCAGCAATATGGATACTGTATGTGAACGTAATGAAAATTTTGAATCAATAGATTTAGAAGTAAGCTCTAAAGATAAGGATAAAAAGCAAGATATTTTGATTTCAGAGCTACAGTTAGAACAGATAAAAAATCCTAAACCTCAAAAAATAACTAATGGCGATGTATTTGCCATAGTTATATATACGGATCAGGGATACTATTATGATTATGCAGAATTATCTGATTCCGATATTAGTTCAATGATTGAAAAGGGGGTTTTGGAAGAATGGAGACATTTTAACCCTAAAAAAATTATTGACCACCTAAAAACTTCAGAAGATTCTAATAACGAAAAGTTTAATAAAGAAGAATCAAAAAATAAAGGTGGAGATGAATTAAAGGGAAATGTATCTCCAACTACAAATCCGGAAATCGGTTCTGATTCATCAAGTAATTTAGTGGCTAAGCCAAAGAAAAGAAATATTCCTTTTGCTTTGAAAGCAAATGGATATTATTATAATTATGGTAGTGACTATGATGATGACGAAAATTATGGTGAGTTTTATCAAAAGTTGGTCGATGCTTCATCTATATATGAAAAGACTGAATTTTATGAAGAAAATAAGGATAATCCCTTAGGAATTATGGGTGGGTTTCACCTTGTAGGATTTGGAACGGTAACAACAAAGGTTCATACGAATGGTAATATATTAACTAATAAACTTAAGTATGAAAGTAACTTTGGCACTAAGAATTTGAAGGAAGTAAGTTATATAAAAAATATAGAAACACATAATTCAATTACTGCAGGTGGTCATAGAGATTCTATATTAGTTGTTGGTAAGGGAATTAGAGTTGGAGGGGCTGATAATGGGTATTCATGGTCTTTAAATGATTGGAAACTAAATGAGCCTAAGAGAGAATATTATAATCCCAGATTATGGCAAGATGATAAAAAAGAGTTTATTAGTTTAGAAAACGTGAAAAAAGAAGCAATAAGAATTAATCAAAAATTTAGATATTATAAAAATACAGATAAAATAGATGTTAAATATAGTCAATCATACAATAACAATAAATATATAAGAGAAGTTGGAATTGAAGGAGAGAATAATAAATCCTTGAATGTATTAAATTTAAATTTTTCTGCTTTTAAAGATTATTACAGTGGATATATCGCGGATATGGACATAAACGGTTTTAAAAAAGGAACGAATGAAACATTAATCATAAATGTTGATTTAAAAGGAACAAATTCATTTAAAATACCTAGTTCAATTATACAATATACTGACAATACAACAGCATCAACTGGTCAGGTCAGAGAATGGGAAAAAGGAAATGTTATTTGGAACTTTTATGATTCATCTAAAGAAGATGGCATCTATAAAGGAGAAATATCAAATCAAGGTGCTGTTACCGGAATGATTTTTGCTCCGGGGGCGAATGTGAAAATAGAACACAATATTAATGGGACAATCGTTGCAGAAAATATTTCAATAGAGGGAGAATCCCATCGTTCAGATTTTACAGGAAAGACAATTGAATATCCTAAAGAATCTTTCAATAAGGGAAGATTTATGATACATAAGAAAAATAATAGTGGTTCATTTTTGGATAATGCAAAATTTAAATTAACGGGAGTAGGAACTTCATATAATGAAGAAAAAACATCT
Source organism: Peptostreptococcus canis (assembly GCF_014229965.1). Classification (GTDB taxonomy): domain Bacteria; phylum Bacillota; class Clostridia; order Peptostreptococcales; family Peptostreptococcaceae; genus Peptostreptococcus; species Peptostreptococcus canis. Next base: position 30,398 of record NZ_JABGBW010000008.1, on the reverse strand, counting down.
TCTAATGGAGGAAAAGTTTTGTTTGAAAACCTTTCTCCAGGAAATTATACTTTGGAAGAAATAGAATCTCCTAGAGGATATACGAAGTCCAAAGAAACTTGGAATATAAAAGTCGAAAACAATGGAAAGACTATTATAGGAGATAATACTAATAGCGGAACAATGGATACTCCTATTTTAGAGATAATAAATAAAAAAGAAACTTCAATTTCTGAAAAGGGAAAAGGGAAGTTTATTATCAATAAGACCGACGGTAAGAAAGCTTTAGATGGTGCAGTTTTTGAATTGAAAAACAACAGTAATCAATCGGTAATAGTTCCGTCTAGTGGAGAAGGAAGTTCGAAAATAACTTTCGAAAATCTGGATCCAGGTACATATACATTAAAAGAAAAAACTCCTCCAGCCGGATACGAAAAAACCAATCAGGAATGGACTGTAACAGTAGACAAGGATGGATTTACTAAAGTAGAAGAAAAATTGTCTAAGTCAAAAAAATCTCGTTCACAAAGCTCATCAGAAAGAGGTGCTGAAAAGCAATTTAGAAGTGCTGATTTGAGTTCTTATATTCTGCCGAGATTTGTAAGAGGGCTATTTGATAGTAATGGATTTAACTTTATAAATATTAATCCTGCACGTGCAGGCGAGCTAGATATTAATCAATTATATCCTAGAGACAATTCTCCAAGTCCTAACTTTAGCTATTCTGAGAAAGACGTTACTAAAAACAAAAGAAAAAATGAAAAGTACAAAAGCACTAATGAAGGTGATTGGTACAAATATAGAGGAAGAGACAAGTATAGTAGTACAAATGTAGCTGAGATCAATAAGTATTTAGTACCTACAGATAAGCCCGGTGAGTATGAAGTTCACCTAAAAGTAAGGGGTAACACTATAGAAGAAAAAAATAGTTTAGGAATAGTAATAGTATATGATCACTCGGGTTCCATGAGTCTTAGTCCCAATGGTTGGAACAGTAACAGTAGATTTGAAGTTGCAAAAGAAGCAACAGAAGGATTTTTAAGGGAGATTTTAAATCCAAATAATAATAATGTTCAGGCCGCTCTAGTAACCTTTGGAGGCGACTTATTTGATGGACATAATCATAAAGAAGGTTGGTATGATGATTATTCTCATTTTGAATTTACTAACGATCCGGAAAATATTATTAATAAAATGCCTGGAAGTCCAACAAAACCAAACAATCAAAAAGCTGGAACCTATACTGCTTCTGGATTAAAAAAGGCAGAAGAGCTTTTAAGAAATTCTCATTTTGACAAAAAAGTTATTATAACTATTACGGATGGTATACCTACTTTTTCACCTGCCGTTGAATATGCTGGAATACCTCAGTTGGACTACGGACCAAAATATGGGAATGGTTCCAGATTTCCATTAGATAATGGTAGTTATCATTCATACGATGGAGTATGGATAGAAAATCATGGGCAAGCCACTATACATCAAGCTAAAATCAATAAAAAAGCAGGAATCGATATGTATACGGTAGGTATTTTGATTGCAGCGGAAAAAGGTGCAACAGAAGAAGATGCACATAATGTAATGAGAGGTATTGCCAATCCAGGTAAGTATTTTAATAGTAATAAAATAGGTGATATCAAGAAAAATTTGGATAGGATACTTGTAGATCTTAATCATAAGACCGTAAATGAAGGTGAAATAAACGACCCATTGGGTAGTCAAGTAGAATATAATAGCAATTCGGGATATGATTTAAAAAAATACAGAAATGGAATAGAAGCCTCTGATGTGTCTACAAGAGCTAGAGTCGAGTATGACAATTTTAATCGAAAATTTAAGGTTAGTAACTTAATTCTTGGCAAAGATGAATCGTGCGAATTGATATACAAGGTTAATCTGAAAATAGAGGATAGCAACTTTGTATCGGGAAATATGTATCCAACTAATGGAAAAGCTACTTTAAAGCCATATGGCAAAAAAGATGTTAACTGGAGATTTCCAGAACCGGCGATTTCTGCAAAACTTAGGGATATAAAATTAACTAAAAAATGGAGGAAACAAAATGGTAGTAAGCCTCAGGATGGAACTGTAACTTTCCAACTTCAGAGAAAAAAATCAGCAGAAGATGATAGTAAATATAAGGATGTTAGTAGTCAAAATGTCACAAAGAATATTTCCGATGGAGATTTTGAACATACATTCAAAAATCTACCACCTTTTAATAATAAAGGGGAAATTTATAATTATAGAATCATAGAAACTAACATACCGGTAGGATATGAACCTACAACTCATGAGGAAGGGGATAACATAACCATCACAAATAAAGAAATTCCCGAGATAACAGTAGTAAATCATCCGGTTAAAAGATATGGAAAGTTTATAATCGAAAAAGAAGATGATAAAGGGAAACCTTTAGGTGGCGCAGAATTTAAATTAACGAACGACAAAACCGGTAAACAAGTTGAACCAACCAGTGGAGAAGGAACACCAAAGATAACATATGAAAAGCTAGAGGAAGGAAGTTATACGTTAGAAGAAGTGAGTTCTCCAGCAGGATATATAAGAACCACTGATAAATGGACCGTAACAGTGGATAAGGATGGATTTACCAGGGTAGAAAAATCGACTAAGTCATCAAAATCTTATTCGCTAGATTCATCAGAAGAAAGCGGTAAGAGACGGTTTAGAAGTGCCAGCCCAAGTTCTTATAATATACCAAGAAGTTTAAAATCACTTTATAGGGGAAATATTATTCCAGTCTCTAGAAGTGGCAATAGCATGGATGGATTGTATAATAAAAATGCTCAACCTAATCCTTCTTTTACGTATCAGGATTCTAGTAGTGGAAGAACAGGAGAAAAATATAAAAATCCTAAAATAACGGATGGATTTTATAATTACAAAGGAAATTTCAAAGGAAAATCAGTGGATGTTGCCGGAGTAAACAAATATCTTGAACCTACAAAGAAACCTGGTGAATATATAGTTCACTTAAAAGTAAAAGGTAATACTATAAAAGAAGAAAATAAAATAGGGGTAGTCGTGGTATATGATAATTCCGGATCCATGTATACTAATGACAGATATAGTAAAGCACATACAGCCACAAGTAAATTCATTAGAACTCTTCTGAGTAATGAAAATGTAGAAGCAGCTCTTGTTACATACAGTAATCATGTACTTGATGGCGAGGAACATTATAATCATAAGGATAGGGATTATGAAACAGTCCCTAATGCATGTACTGATGGTTTTACTTCAAGTGCAGATACTTTCATAAAAGCTTTACCAAAGTCAAAAAATATAAAAGCTGCTCATGGAACAAATACTGCAGCAGCATTGGTTAGAGCTCGGAAGTTGCTTGATGAGTCGGGAAATAAGTATGATAGAAAGTTTGTGATTGTGGTAACTGATGGAGCTCCTACATATTCTCCAATGATAATAGATGCTTATGATGATGTTTCATTTAGACCTAATGTCGAATTTTCATCTGATGAGAAAAAGACAAAAGGTAATGGAGAAGAGTATTCTTTAAAAAGAAAATCGAAGAAAGAATACGAAAAAGAATACAAAGTGAGACATTATACTATTAATAATCATGGTACTACGTGTGAATATGCATGTAATAATCTCAAGGAAAAAGGCGTAGAGATACACACAGTAGGTATTGAGATAGATGGCAAAAAGGAAGGAATAGATAAGAAAACAGCAACTGATTCTATGAAAAAGATGTCATCAAGAGATGATTATTACTATGATACAACAAATGTAGATTTATTAAGTGACAATCTTACAAAGATTTTGGAAAAAATAGACATGGATACTATTGAATACGGTAGTATTGAAGATAAAATTGGTGAGAAGGTAATTTTTGAAGAAAACAGTTATGATATAAAAGGCTTTAAAGACGGAGTTTTGGATGATGATATAACTCAATATGTGTACAAAAACTATGATAAAAATGAAAAAAAATTGACTATATCAAATCTGTATATTGGAGAAAACGAACACTGTGAAATTACATATAAAGTTCATTTGGATATAGAAAATGGAAACATTAAATCTGGTGAATTTTATAAAACAAATGAAAGTGCGACTTTAACGCCTCACTGGCAACATAATAATATAAAATGGAAATTCCCAGAACCGGCAATATCAGCTACTTTAAAAAATGTCAAATTGAAAAAGAGATGGCAAAATCAGAGTGAAAAAACATCTAACGACGAAATTACTTTCCAACTTCAAAGAAAGATAAAAGGTCAAGGAGACGAAGAATATAAAGATATTGCAGACAAATATATACGAAAAAAGATTAAAGATATATCCAATACGGAATTTACCCATACATTTAATGATTTAATACCTTTTAATAATAATGGTGAAATTTATGAATATCGAGTTATAGAAAAAGGAGTTCCAAACGGATATGATCCTATAATTGATACTGATGGAGAGGGAAATACAGATATTATAAATAGAGAAATACCTGTGGTGAAAGTAAAAAATAAACCAAATAATGTTGAATTTACCAAAGTCAGTAGCATAGGACAGCCATTAGGAGGAGCAATATTTAAACTTCAAAAAGAAGAGTCGACGAATACATGGAAAGATGTTGATAGATATAAAAATATTACTTCTAATAATCTAGAAGCAAAAATCCAAATGGAGAAACTTGCACCGGGTAAATATCGATTAATAGAAACTAAAGCCCCTGAAGGATTTATCACACCAAATAATAATCAGCCCGTTGCAACATTTACGGTAAATAAAGATGGAAACATAATTGATAAGAAAACAAATAATGATAAAAATACTATTATTATAAATCATCCTCAAGCCGTAGATTTAACTCTATTCAAATATGAAGGGAATGAAAGTGCCCAAAAACCTTTAAGGGGAGCAACATTTAAAATATATAAAAATGATTCCAGACCAGATAAAAATAATCCTACAGAAGAAGTAATAATTAAAGGTGTTTCAGAATGGATGACTAATGGCGATGGAGAAGTTACTATTAATGGATTAACTAATGGAACATATTGGCTTAGAGAAACTAAGCCACCTAAAGGATATGAAAGAATAGAAGGTTTCATTGGAAAAATAATCGTAAAAGATGGAAAACTTTTGTATAACAAACAACCGCTATATAATGATAAGGGAAAGAGTACACAGGACAATAAAATTGAATTAAAACAAAATACTTTAGAAATACAGAATAAGAAAAACTATATTGAACTTGAAAAGTGCTATAAAGATATTAGTGGTACAGAACAACCTTTAAATGGTGCCAAATTCGGACTTTACAAAGAAGTCAATAATAGTTATGTTCAGTATTTAAGAGAAAATGAACACTATATAGTTTCATCAGGACATACTGGAGAGGCTGGTAAATTTAGATTTGAGAAACTTGAGCCGGGAAAATATGTGGTAAGAGAAGAAGAGGCTCCTCTAGGGTTCGAAAAAATTGACGGGAATATAATAACATTCACTGTTAAAGAGAATGGAGATTATGTAGATATAGAAAATATTCAGTATAATAAAATAAGTAATAATGTTTGCAAAATAATCAATAAACGTAAACCTATGAAATTCTATATAATCAAAACTGATTCAAATGGATTGAAGCTATCAGACGGGATACTAGGAGTAAAAATAAAAGACCTTAAGTTTAATAATGGAAAAGATGAAAAAGAATTTAACTTAGCTAGTGATTATGAAAAATATGATTCATCTAGAGTTCAGAAAGAGGGATTAAAGATAGAAGTACCAGTAAATACTAAGTCAGGTACATATACTTTGAAAGAGATAAGAGCTCCGCAAGGTTTCCAATTGTCTAATAAAGAATACAAAATAAGAATAGATAGTGAAAATAGAAGAATTGAACTATTAGGAGATAAAAATAGTGTAAAACAAGTTCTGTATGAAGAAAATTCAAATAATTCCACTATAGAGCTTGGATCACCAATAGAAATAAAAAATAAGAGAGTGGAATATCCAAACACAGGCGGAATAGGAACCCTTCTATTCACAGTAATAGGTGGTGGATTAATGGCTATAAGTTCAATTTTCATAATGAGAAAAAAACGTAGAATTTAGTTTTTAACAGAATACTCAGATGAATTCATTTGGGTATTCTGAGAAATATTATTTAAAGTTGTAGATAATAAGAAGGAGGGATAGAGATCTTATACAGCTTTAATCACATAAATGATTAGGTTGGATAAAATTGATTCACCGAGCATTAAATAATTAATTTGAAATCAATTTATATAAGAAACTAAAAAATAGAAAAGTGTATTCAGGTTATCAATTTATTATTTAACCTAGTCTATAAATTATATTTTAAGAAAGAGAAAAAAGGAGAAAAAAATGAAAAAATTATTATCAATTTTTTTAGCATTAGCAATGGCAGTTGGTGTATTAATGCCAAGTTTGTCTAAGGTTAATGCTGAAGAACAAGGTACAAAAAAAGTTACAGTACATAAATTACTTATGACAGAAGATGAACTAAAGGGATGGGATCCTGCTGAAATTCAGAAAAAAGGCTATAACGGAACTCAGAATTTGGAACAGTTGAAAGAGCTTCTTAAAAATAATGGATTAAATAAGAAGCTTGAAGAAATACCAAAAGTTTACTTTGCATGGCAAAATGAAAAAGGTAAATGGATTAATCAGCAAGGCCAAGAAGTTGGTGATGACGTAGAGCAAGCGTATGGTATGCTTACCGAAGCAAATGGTGCAAATTTTGATACATCAAAATTACCTGCAGGAAAATATAAAATAGTTGAAGTTCCTGAAAAATCTACGTATATAGGAAAAAATCAAGAGGTACTTACATCGTCAAAAGCAGTGCCGGTTGAAATTACACTTCCTTTAGTTACTGAGGATGGAATAGTTGAGCATGCACATGTATATCCTAAAAATGCAGAAAATAAGCCAAAAGTGGAAAAAACAATAGATGATAAAAAGAAAGAAATAAGTAAAACAATTGGTGAGGAGGTACCATATACTGTAAAAACTACTATTCCTAAAGATGCGAAGTATAAGACATTAAGATGGTCAGATATAATGTCAAAAGGACTTACTTATAATAAGGGCAAGTTGAATTTAACTATATCAGGAATTAATAATGTGCCATCAAACTATTATAAATTGATAGAAGATAATAATGGATTTAATCTTGAATTTACTTCAGAGGGACTTAAAAAACTTGAAGATGATGCTAAACAAGGTGAAGTAGTAATTACTATCAAATATTCTGCTACTATAAATGGCGAAGCTATTGTAAATAACCCTGAAACAAATGAAATTAAATTGACATATAACAATAGACCACAGAAAGATATAGAACCAAAAGATATAACACCAAAGAATAAACAGATTAAAATTAAAAAAGAGTGGGCAGAAGGTGTGCCACCAGAAGGTGTAAGGGTAGTTTATACATTAATTAAGAGCAATACTAAAGAAGTTGTTGATTCAGTAGTTAAAATTCAGAACAAGGAAATGAATACAGATTTTAGCCATACGTTTGAAGGTCTAGATGAAAACACAACTTATCAAGTGATTGAGCGTATTTCCGGATATACTCCAGAGTATAAAAAAACTAATGATGGTGAACTAACTATTACTAATAAAATAGATACTGAAAATCCTACTCCTGAAAAACCAGAATCACCAAAAGTGTATACTTATGGTAAAAAGTTTGTAAAAACAGATGATGGAGTGGTAAGTTCAGGAGGTATAAAATCTCTTGCTGGTGCAGAATTTATTGTATTGAATGATAAAAAACAATATTTAACATTGAAAGAGGTTGGTGTACAGTCTGCTGAGAGAAAAGCATATGATGACGCAGAAACAGCTTATCAAGCAGCAATAGATGAATATAATAGATTGACAAAAACTCAGCAACAAGGAAATGAAGGAACTCAGGCAAAAGAAAAAATAAAAAATACTAAAGAAAAAAGAGATGAAGCATTTATAAAAGCAAGAACTGATTTTGAATGGTCAAATCAAAAGGACAAGGCAGTAAAATATACTTCAAATGAAAAAGGTCAGTTTGAAGTGACAGGACTTGCTAAGGGAAAATATTACTTAGAAGAAGTAAAAGCTCCAGAAGGATATGCCTTAAGAAGTGATAAAATAGAATTTGATGTTGATGAAAATTCTTATACACAGAATGGTGATATAGATTATGGAACTCAGCAATTAGGTGGTAAAAATGACGCTACACGAATAAAGAATAAAAAAGTCACTATACCTCAGACAGGTGGTATAGGTACTATAATCTTCACAGCTTTAGGTATTGTAATCATGGCAGGTTCAGTATACGCTATGAAAAAGAGAAGAGCTGAAGAAGTTTAAGAATTGTAAAATCTAATTCAATTATAAATGTAATTTAAAAAGGGGTTTTTAAAACCCCTTTTTAAAAATTACAATTTTAGAATCATATCAATTAAACATAATATTTATATGATTCTAAAATTGTAAATATGGAGGAGAATATCATATATGAAAAATAATAAATCTTCAATTAATAAAATATTTCAGAGAATTGATAATGTAATTAGCAAAAACAATAAACTTAAAAAATTGAAAAATAGTTATTTGCCATTTATTCTTATATTTATTATAGGATTTGCTATAATGATTTATCCGGTAGTATCTCAATTCTATTATAAAATAGAGTCCAATCAGGAGATGCAGCATTTTGAAGAGAAGACAGGTAAATTGAATTCAGAGGAAATCAAAAAGAGAATAAGACTTGCAGATGCATATAATCACTATTTAAAGCCGACAAAATTATCGGATCCTTATAGTGATTCCGAAAAAAAGAAGGGCGTGGCCGAATATGCGAGGATGTTGGAAGTACACGAGATGATAGGTCATATAAATATACCTAGAATTAATCAGGATCTTCCTATATATGCCGGAACATCCGAGTTTGTTTTACAAAAAGGGGTAGGCCATCTGGAAGGAACTTCTCTGCCGATTGGAGGAAAAGGAACCCACTCGGTTTTGACTGCACATAGAGGATTGCCGACAGCCAAGTTGTTCCGAAACTTAAATCGTATGAAAAAAGGAGATGTTTTTTTCGTTCATAATATAGAGAAAGTGCTGGCATATGAAGTAGATAATATACAAACGGTTGAGCCTACAAATTTTGAGCCGGTAATGATAAAAAACGATAAGGATTATTGTACTCTTTTGACTTGTACCCCATATATGATAAATTCCCATAGATTACTGGTAAGAGGACATAGAATACCTTATGTACAACACAAAGAAAAGAAAGAAACTCTTTCACACCGTAGAAGTACTTATTATATGTTGATGGCTTTTATACTTATTATTTTTATAATATTATGGTATATAAGAAAAAAACTTATTAATAAAAGAAAAAAAGATTAAATTTTTGTGTAAATTTAATAAAAAAAAGTAATATTAATTCTCAATAAATATAACGCCTGTTATAATGCTTTCAAATTGTCAACGGACAATTGTGCATTATAACAGGCGTTTATTTTATTAAAAGCGTTTTAAAAATATTTAAAGAGGGTAAAAAATTTAAAAATAAACTTAAATATAACATAATAACGAAAAAAAATCAAGGGTCTTATATAAATTCTTGTTTAATTCAGAAGTTTGATTTTATAAGAATTTTATAAATTATAAAAAATTTAATATACATTAAAAAGAGGGGGAATTAATATGAAAAAAAGAGTAAAAAGGTTTTTATCCGTATTTTTATCAGTATCATTATTTTTTTCAATATTTCTCGAAGCTTTTGGAAATATGGAAAACATATTTGCAGAGGAGAAGATTATTAAGGAAATTCAATTGGACAAGGAGAATATTAATCATGGAGAAGATTTTAGTGCAATAGTAAGTTTTGGTGGATCTGGCACAAAAGTCTATGCAAATCAAAGGGGCGATATAAATTTTAGTACATATCAAGCAAAAGTGAAGTTGCCATCATCTCCAATAACGCTATCTAGCGGTGGTCAAGTCTTAGGAAAAGTAGAGTTTTCAGATAATAAGGCTACTTTAGTTTTTAATGAAGAGGCAGCTAAGCTGGATGATATTGAAGGTAGTTTTTATTTTAATATCAGAGGAACTTATGATGGAGACATGACTCAAGACGGAAAAGGTAATATCTATATAGAATACGAAGGAACTAGAAAAACTGTAGGAGTTGATTATAGAAAAGGTGGAGGAGTCACAACTAGTGTTTATAGTAAAAAGGGTGTAGAGGTGTCCGAAGATCCTACTGGAAATAGCGTTGATTGGGTATTTACTTTTAATGCAGCGAAAAATGAAAGTGATGGAAGTGCAAGCTTTTTTGTAACGGATAATTTACCATCTACTATGACATGGGATTTGGAAAAAATAAACAAAAATCCGTATGTTGTTCAATTTCAGGGTGGATATTTAGCCACATTATTTCAAAATACAGGAGGATGGGTAAATATTCAAAAAGCAAGAGAAGTTGGAATAGTTATTGAATTTAATGGACAAAACTTAAGTATAACTATACCGGAATATGCAAATTATGGTGGTGGATATACTCCGACATTAAATAATACAGAAGTTGTCGTAAGGCTTTCTTCAAAAATTACAGAAGAAACAATGAATAATGAAGATATCAAATATGTAGAAAATACATCGAATCCGGAATTAAGAGGAGCTGATTGGAAATTAGATCCTACTCAGTTTGGTGATAAAGTAAAAATCAATCGTCAAGGTGGTATGATATCGGGAACAAAGCCGGGTGAACTTAAGATAGAGAAATTTATAAAGGGAACTCAAATACCAATAAAAGACGTTGAATTTACATTAACTAGACAAGATGGTCAGGATATAGAAGTAAAAGAAAATGAGACCTATGTAAATAAAGGAAAATCGATATTATTAACTACAAATGATAAGGGAATTGCAAACATTAAAGGTTTAAAACCTCAAAGTTACAGCGTTAAAGAAACAAAAGCTCCAAAATGGGTAGAATATAATTCTGAAAATCCTATCGTAAAAGATTTTGAAATGAAATCAGGCGATAAAGTAGGAGTAAAATTTTCTATTGAAAATGAGAAGAAAAAAATAAATATAAGTGTAAAGAAGGAATGGTTAAGTAAGGATAATCAGCCTTTAGATGGTATTAATACTAAAGTTAGATTATATAGAGATGATACTCCTATTTTGGAAGAAGTGGATTTGACAAAGGAAAAATTAAACTATACTTGGAGTGATTTAGATTTTTCGGATGATCAGGGAAAGGAGTACGTTTATTCGGTTAAAGAAGTTGGAGAAGAAAATAACAAAATAGAATTGGAAGGAAAGACTTTTAAAGTAAGTTATACAAAGAATTCTAATGAAAGTTTTGTTATTACTAACAAAGAACAAGGAGAATTAATTCCGCTTGTACCGTCGACAATAGATGTAAAAGTTACGAAGGTATGGAATGGAATTGAATCCGATAAAGCACCTGAGGTTACAGTATATCTGTTGAAAAATGGAAAGAAGACGGATAAGAGCCTGAAGTTAAATAAAGAAAACAACTGGACAGGAAAGTTTGAAAAACTGCCGGTAGTGGATAATATAACTGATGAAAAGGCAAATGAGTATAAGGTGGAAGAAGAAAAGATATCGGGTTATAGTACAAAGATAACCGGAGATGAAAAAGAAGGTTATGTAATAACAAATACGAAGGAAATTCCATTGACACCGCTTGTACCGTCGACAATAGATGTAAAAGTTACAAAGGTATGGAATGGAATCGAATCCGATAAAGCACCTGAAGTTACGGTATATCTGTTGAAAAATGGAAAGAAGACGGATAAGAGCCTGAAGTTAAATAAAGAAAACAACTGGACAGGAAAATTTGAAAAACTGCCGGTAGTGGATAATATAACTGATGAAAAGGCAAATGAGTATAAGGTGGAAGAAGAAAAGGTATCGGGTTATAGTACAAAGATAACCGGAGATGAAAAAGAAGGTTATGTAATAACAAATACGAAGGATATTCCAAAATCACAGGATGGATCAACGATAATAGATGATAAGGTTGACAAAATAGTAGTTAACAGATTCCTTCCTCAGACTGGTAGTGGAAATGACATCTATACTTATGCAACTATTCTTTTAATATCTTCTCTAGCGTTATTCATATTAGATAGAAAAAGATACAGTGAATATTTCTAATAATATAAAAAATATCTAATGTAAGTAGTATTTAGCGTTGATAGTAATATATCCATAGTCGTCCTAAGATGAGAAATGGAAAATATTATTGTCGACGCTTTTTTTATGTTCTTTTTTAAATTTTGTTGGAATATCTTTAACTATTTTTGCGAATTTTATGAAATGTGTTGTTTATTGATAACAATTATTATATTATTTAATTAGCTGGTAAAAAATATACCGGTAAGTGCAATATTGAAAATTGGAGGTGATATTTTGGTTGAAAAGGCATTATTTCAATTTTGCGGAAATACGAGAAAGTATATAGGACAAGCGGTATTTATTAACTGTATTAGACTTTTAGCTAATATATTGTTTTCGTTTATGTTTGCATCTGTCCTTTCATACTTTATACTAAATAAATATATATTTGATTTGAAGTTATCATTTGGATTGATATTATTATCCTTGATTGTAAGACAAGTATGTATTAGGTTGGCTTCACAGAAGAACAGTTTGGTTATTCATGAGGTGAAACATAACCTTAGAAAGGCTATATATGAGAAAGTTCTTTCAATGGGAACTTTGTATCAGGAAAAACTAACTACTCAGGAGATAGTTCATTTGGGAGTTGAGGGAGTTGAGCAACTGGAGAATTATTTTGGTGCTTATCTTACTCAATTTTATTATAGCTTTATATCTACATTTATTTTATTTTTAGTAATTGCACCGATAAATATATGGGTTGCAGTAGTGCTTTTGGTTTTAGCACCTATGATACCTTTATTTTTGTTATTGATATTGAAAATAGTGAAGGGTGTACAGAAGAAATATTGGTCAAAGTATGCAGACGTAGGTAATTTATTTTTGGATAGTTTACAGGGATTAACTACCTTGAAGGTATTTAAAGCCGACGGATATAGGGCTAAAGAGCTGGATGAAATGGCGGAAGGTTTTAGAAAAGAGACTATGAAAGTTTTATCTATGCAACTTAATTCCATTATGATTATAGATTGGATCGCATATGGTGGCGCTGCAGCCGGTGTAATAGTGGCTCTTAATCAGTTTGTCACAGGTAATATATCGGACTATCAACTTATAGCTATATTTCTTTTAATTGCAGATTTTTTCGTTCCAATGAGAACTTTAACGGCTCTTTTTCATATTGCTATGACAGGAGTAACTGCCAGTGAAAAGATGTTGGAGTTTTTGAATGAGAGCGAAGATGTCGAATATGGAGAAGAAGTGTATGAAAAAAATTCAGATATTGTTATTAGAGATATGGACTATTTCTATCAGGATGGTACTCATGCTTTAAAGAATTTAAATATGAAATTTCTATCAGGAGAAATGACTGCTCTAGTAGGACCTTCAGGTTGTGGTAAATCTACACTGGCTTCAGTGATAGCAAGTGAATATAGACAACCAAAGAATTCTATTTACTATGGAAGTAAAGAAGTTTTCTCCCTTGCCAAAGGGGAAATTAGCAAAAATATAATAAGAATAACTCATGATGGTCATATTTTCCAGGGAACTGTTAGATCAAATTTAATTCTTGGAAATGACAAAGCCACTGAAAAAGAAATGATTGAAGTGCTGGAAAAAGTGAGTTTATGGGAAGTTTTCAGCAAATTGGATGGTTTGGATACAGAAGTTCTTTCACAAGGAAAAAATCTTTCCGGTGGGCAGGCACAGCGACTTAGTCTTGCCAGAGCTCTTTTACACGATGCCCAAGTTTATATTTTTGATGAGGCTACTTCGAATATAGATGTAGAATCCGAAGAGGTTATTATCAAAATAATAGAAGAAATTTCAAAGAAAAAGACAGTTATATATATTTCTCATAGGTTACAGTCAGTTGTGAATGCAGATAATATATATGTATTGAAGAAAGGTGAGATAGTTGAATCCGGAAAGCATGATGAATTGATGAAACTAAAAGGACATTATGAGTCATTATTCAGCAGACAGGAAGAACTTGAAAGTTATAGAAAGAGAGGTGGATTAGATGAGTAGCAGAAGGAATGCTGCCAAGTTGATGGTGGAAATGGTCAAAATGATCAAACCTCTAAAATTACAGATGTTAGCGGCCATAACCTTGGGGGTAATCGGATTTATTTTGTCATTTGGTATCGGAATAATTGGCGGATATGCGATGTTGAGTTTACTTCCTGATTTTATAAGTCGGGGATTTGTTAATCTTCCGTTTGGCGGATATGAGTTTTCTTTTTATATTAAAGCTCTTGTAGTATGTGCTATATTGAGGGGAGTATTTCACTATGTAGAACAGTATTGCAATCATTATATAGCATTTAGAATACTTGCTGAAATTAGAGGGCAAATATTTAGTGCTATGAGAAGACTTGCACCTGCAAAGTTGGAGGGAGAAAATCCTGGTAAGTTAATTTCCCTTATAATGGGGGATATAGAGTTGTTGGAAGTTTTTTATGCACATACTATATCACCGATTATGATAGCATTTTTTGTTACTATAGTTTTGGCAATATTTTTTATAAATATTCATCCCCTTATCGCTTTAGTGGCTATTGCATCATATATAACAATAGGAGTGATAGTTCCATATATTGCTTCTGCTAAAAGTAAGGATGTTGGAGTTAATATAAGAAAAAATATTGGATATTTAAATGGTAAATTTTTGGATGAACTAAGAGGGATTAGAGAGGTTATTCAGTATGATGCCGGAAACTATGCAATACAAGATATTGAAAATACTACAGAAGAAACATTAGTTCATCAGTTGAAATTAAAAGAACAAGTGGCTTCTTTGCAGGGAAATACAGATACAATAATAATTGTATTTTCTGTAATTCAAGCACTGGTTTGTACTAAATTGGCTATATCGGGAGCGATTACTCCTTCTCAGGGATTTATCGCTGTTCTTACTCAAATGAGTACATTTGGTCCATGTATTGCTCTTGCAAATCTGGGGGTAACACTTACTCAAACTCTTGCCTGTGGAGATAGGGTAATGAATTTATTGGAAGAAAAGCCAATGGTTGAAAAAGTGAAAGATGGAGTCAATGTAGATCTTGAAAATATAGCGTTAGAAAATGTAGAATTTGCATACGATAATGTAAAGATTCTCGATAATATTAATTTAGAAATAAATAAAGGTGAAACTCTTGGAATTATGGGGAAAAGTGGTAGTGGTAAATCTACTATTCTTAAACTTTTGATGAGATTTTGGGATCCTCAAAAGGGAACAATATCTGTCAATGGAATAAATTTGAGAGATATTAATACAGATTCAATTTACGATAATATTGATTATATGACTCAGACGACAATTTTGTTTGCCGGTACAATTAGGGATAATTTAAAAATTGCAAAACAAGATGCTACTGATCAGGAGATTAATGAGGCTTTGAAAAAAGCATCTATATATGAATATATATCCGGTTTGGATAACGGATTGAATACAAGGGTTTCTGAACTTGGCGATAATTTTTCCGGGGGAGAAAGACAAAGGATAGGTTTGGCAAGATGTTTTTTGACTGATAGTAAATTGTTGTTATTGGATGAACCTACTTCAAATTTGGATTCCCATAATGAAGCCATAATACTTAAATCTTTGATAGAAGGAATAAAAGATAAAGCTATAGTATTGGTATCACATAGAGAATCTACTATGGGGGTTTGTGACAGGGTTATAAAAATGAGTGAATTGATGGATTTATAAATGTGCAGAAAAATAATTATCTAAATTTAAAAAATAAATATCAAAATCATGTGATTTTATGATAATATAGTAAGTAAGAAGTATATTGTAATGCAATGATAGTATTTATATTTTTATTTAAGGGGGGAATAGTTATGAAAAAATTATTTTCGATTATTTTAGTAGCATTTTTGATTATTTCAGGTGCATCAATCACTAATTCTGGAAAATCAAATGCTGAGGGAAGATTTGCTGTCAGTAGAACTTCTGGTCCTAATAGATATGCAACTGCATATTTTGCTTCAAGTGTCTTTATAAATAAAAATCCAAGGCAATTAGGTGTAATTGCATATGGTGATGATTTTAAAACGGCTTTAAGTGCCAGTTATATGGCGACTGCATTAGAGGCTCCTTATTTCATTTACGATAACAAGAAATTGCCACAATACACTATAGATGATATGAAAAGATTGGGCGTTAAAAAAATATATATAGTTGGAGATTATAGAAAAGTCAATAAAAAACTGGAACAAGAATTGAGAAATATAAATATAAATTATGAAAGACTTTATTTAACAGAATCACAAATTGACGATGGGGATTCTTTTGATGGTATGATAAATTGGAAGATAGCCAAAATTTTATACGGTGATGATGCTACAATAGGTGATACGAGTTCGACTATTTTAATTAATAAAGATAAATTCGCGGATTTGTTATCTGTTGTTCCATTTGCCGGAATAACAGCTGGAAAATATGGATACTATTTATTTGATTATCCAAGAGATATCGGAGACAATATTGGTTGGGAATATGGATTTATTATAGGAGGATACAACTCTGTTCCTAAGAAGTTCAGGGCAGTAAATTACCCTGATGGATTTAATCCGGTTAATTCAAGAATATCTGGAAGAGATAGATATTTAACTGCAATACAGATAGCGAAGAAGTATAAAATGTATTTTAAAACTAATCCGACAACGGTAGTGTTGGTAGATGGAACTAGATTCCCGGATGCGTTATCATCAGGAGTGGTTGCCAATGCGAAAGGCGGTGTAGTATTGCTTACTCAACCGAATAAATTGAATAAAGATACAAGAGATTACCTGGTTAATAACAAAAATATAAAAGAAGTAATAATTATAGGTGGAGAAAAATCCGTTTCAAATCAGGTTTATAATGAATTATTAAAAATTAAATAAAATGTAGAGCTAACTCAAAAAGAAAAATTAAGAATAACTCTTGACACTTATTAAAGTGAAGGATGTTATTCTTAATTTTTTTGTTATCTATGCATTTTTAATGCTCGCTTAAAAATAAATTTGCTCAAAAAATAGAAGTGATATAAAAATATATATAATAAATATATAAATGCATTATATATGAGTGTATGTATTAGATTCTACTTTTTAAGGATTAAGCATATACATTGAGATGCAATACCTTCTTTTTTTCCCGTGAATCCAAGTCCTTCTTCAGTAGTAGCTTTGATATTTATATTTTTCAAATCAGTATTTAAAATTTTACCAAAATTTTCCTTCATTTCATCCAAATAGGGCGCCATTTTAGGTGACTGTGCTATTATTGTACAATCTATGTTACCTATTTTATATCCCATATAGTTCATAAGTTTGTAAGTATATTCCATAAGTTTTAGGCTATCGGCATTTTTATATTTTTCATCTGTATCAGGGAAGTGGCTTCCCAAATCTCCTACTGCCAATGCGCCAAATATGGCGTCTATAACAGCATGTGTAAGAACGTCTGCATCTGAATGTCCGAGCAATCCTTTTTCATGCGGAATTTTAACACCGCCTATTATTAAATCTCTATTTTCAACCAGTTTGTGTACGTCATAACCAATTCCAACTCTCATTTTTTCCTCCAAATAGTATTTATAAGTATTTGTAAATAATTTATTATTTTTTATTTTTTTTAGTTTCGTAGTAAGATTTATGTATAGTATTAATATCTGTATATAATAAAATGTGATTGCAATTTTATTTTAAGTGTATTTACAGCCTGTTTTTGGCTATATTTTCAGCAAATATTAAATCCTCAATTGTGGTTACCTTTATGTTTTCATAACTTCCGATAACCATTTTTACTTTAGAACCCATATTTTCAACTAGAGATGCATCATCTGTTCCGATAAATCCTTTTTCGTATGCGTTTTTGTATGCACCAAATATAATGTCAAGTCTAAAAGATTGGGGTGTTTGAGCACACCATAACGACTCTCTTTTAGGGGTTTGACAAATTATTTTTTCATCATCTATTATTTTTATCGTATCCTTTGATGGTACACCTATGCAAATTGAATTATGAATTTTTGTTTCTTCAATAGTTCTATTTATTATTTCTTTATCTATAAATGGTCTGGCACCATCATGTATTATGAGGTATCTATCACTTTGAGTATAAGTATAGCCAACTTGTTTTTTTAGAAGTTCATCCAATTTGTTTATACAATTATGGATAGAATCTTGTCTTTCTTTTCCTCCAGGCACAAGGTGTATGTTTTCAAAATTATATTCTTTCAAAATATCATTTATTTCATTTCTGTCTTGCTCTCTGATTGCTATTATAATATTGTCAATTCTATCATTATTATAGAACTGTTCTATTGACCATGCCAGTATAGGTTTGTTTTTTATTTTTAAAAGTTGTTTATTTTTATCCAGATTCATTCTTTTTCCGGAACCTGCTGCAACTATAATCACATCAAACATCTTTATTCACCTCATTTCTGTGGATTTGTGTATAATATTAATTACAAATTTAATTTGATTATATAAATATTAATCTTTTTCAGTATGAGCGGGTAGTACAGAGCTGTTTTTTCTGAAACTTCCCGGAGATATGCCCATTTTTTTTGTGAAGATTGTGGAAAAGTAATTAGGATTTTTATATCCACATTCTCTACTTATTTCAGGTACGCTTAAATCTGTTTTGATTAAAAGCTCTCTGGCTCTGTTGAGTTTTCTATTATTTACATATGTACTGAAGGTCATACCGGTTTTATTTTTGAATAATTGTGACAGATAGCTTTTATTTACATGTATGACCTGGGACATATGGTCAAGTCCAATTGGTTTATCAAGGTTTTCGTCTATATACTCGAATACATTTTTCAGGAAAGGATTTACAACAATTATGCCCTTTTCCAGCATTTCATTATAATATGTTTCTATTATACTATCGGAAATAGGCAAAAAATCATCCTTTGTAATATCTTTGTGCATAGCTATGGTGCAATGATGACAGCTATTATATAAGGATATATCATGCGTATATAAAACATAATGAAATATTGCATATACCAAACTATTAAGGAAAATTCTATATATTAGAATATTATTGCTGTTAAAGTATTTCTTTGTTAAAGTACGAAATTCTTTTTTGGCTTCACCTATGTCTCCTTTTATTAATATTTCACAGACCGTTTTATAATTTATATTTATATCTATATCAAATTCTTTATCTAATTTTAATAGTATTTCGTTCATAATTCACCTCTTTGTATAATAGTCATATATTGATTATATCATAAAGACATGAGTTAAAAAATAAATCAAAAACTAAATATAGTGTAATAATTGATAAAAATATATAATTGATAATAATTATGTGTATGTTAAAATATAAATAGGGTTTTGTAAAATACAATTAAATTTTGGAGGAAATAAAATGAAAGTAGCAGTTGTTTATGGATCTCTTTCAGGCAATACAGAAAGATTGGCAAAAGGTATATTTGATAAAATTCAGGGGTTTGAAAAATCTTTGTTTAACATTAAGGAAAATCCAAACATAGATGATTATGATGTCGTGATTTCAGGTTTTTGGATTGATAAATCATTTCCACATAAGGAAATGAAAGAGTTTATATCAAATTTAAGAAATAAAAAGGTATTTTTATTTGGAACAATGGGCCATTTTCCGGATTCCGAGCATGGAGAGAACTGTTCTAGAAACATGGTTGGATTAATCCATGAAAGTTGTAAAATGATAGGATATTTCTTATGCAATGGGAAAATAGATGTTAGAGTTCTTGAAGGCATAAAACATATGAAGGCGGAATCTGTTGGTGAAAAAGCTTTTAAAGCCCATATGTTAGATGAAAAAAATTTGCTTAAATATAAGATATTAGGAGAACATGTAAATGAAGATGATATAGCATATTGTTCATCAAGGGTAAATGAAAGATTGAAGATGGAAGAGGAGCTTGAAAAGCTTTAAAAAGTAGAATATGATTGGTGTGGTCTTTGGGCTGCACCGGTTATTTTTTTGCTCGTTTATTTACATATACTCTTTAATATTATATAATAAAAGCGTAAATGTCGGGGGGTGATATATGATGGATATTTTAAATGAATATTTAAAAAAACAGGGGTTCATTACAAATAAAGAAGCAGAAAAACTTGGTATTAAGAGATATAAACTTGCTGAACTTGTTAATAAAGGAGAACTTGAACGAGTAAAAAATGGAGTATATAAGAAAAAAAATGATATAGATGATGAGTTTGCACTGCTATCGTTTAATAATGAAAAAGTTGTATTTTCATTTCATACGGCATTGTTTTTGTTAGGACTTAGCGATAGAATTCCGAATTTTTTTCATATTAGCGTTCCACAAGGATATAATGTTAACCATATAAAAAAGCGAATGAAAAATATTAAGGTGCATTATGTAAAAAAAGAAAACTTTGATTTAGGAATAACAGTAGTGCGAACTATATTTGGAAATGAAGTAAAATGTTATGATAGGGAAAGAAGTATTTGTGACATTGTTTCAAAAAGAAATGTCATTGATAAACAAATATTTGTAGATTCGATAACCAGATATTTTAACAGTAAGGAAAAAAACATGAGGAATCTTATTAAATATAGTCGAATATTAGGTGTTGAAAATGAAATAAGAAAATATATGGAGGTGCTATAGAATGATGAATTCAGAGAGTTTGAAAGGCAAAGTAAAAAATATCGCAAAAAGTAAAAATTTAAGTTCACAAGAAGTTTTGCAGATGTTTTTCTTTGAGAGATTTTTAGAAAGACTATCTCATTCAAAATATAAATTTAATTTTGTGATTAAGGGGGGATTGTTAATCTCCTCAATGATTGGTATAGATAATAGAACAACAATGGATATGGATACTACTGTAAAAGGAATTCCTTTGAAAGAAGATGTCATAAAAAATATAGTTTTAGAAATTTTAGACATAAAAGTCGATGATGGAATATGTTTTGAAGTCACTGATATAACTTATATTCGAGAAGAAGATGAGTATGAAAATTTTAGAGTGCATCTAATTGCAATCTTTGGAAAAATAAGAAATGCAATGAAAATTGATATTACAACAGGAGATGTAATTACGCCAAAAGAAATAGAATATGTATATCCTTGTATGTTTCAAGAAGAAGGACTTAGAGTTCTTGCATATCCTATTGAAACGATACTTGCGGAAAAATATGAAAGTGTTATAAAAAGGAATATATCTACAACAAGAATGAGAGATTTTTATGATTTATATAGCCTATATCATTTACGAAAAGAAGAGATTGATTTTGCTGTTCTTAAACAGGCTATTTTATTAACTGCACGAAAAAGAAATAGTATATCCTTCATTCAAGAGGAAAAAGAAATAATAAATGATATTAAAGAAGATAGTTATTTAAAAAAGTTGTGGGAAGTTTATATAAAAGATAATCCATATATAAAAGAACTCGATTTTTTAGATGTGATAGAGGTTGTTAAGATATTATCTGAAAAAGTAGAAATTAATGGTAGCGATGAGTCAAAGGTTGATTTTAGAGAGAGTAAAAGAGGTTGATTCAAAAGTCCACATATCCACCGAAGGTAAAGTGAATCTTGCTTTCGGTGGATAATTTTTTGCATAGAATGGATTTTCGAGTCAACCCTGGAACCCTCGGGATTATAGCTCTTGTGCAAACCACCCGTTTGACCAGTGGTTATGATTTATGTTTTTTGTTTTGTTTTTTATTAGCACCTTCAATAATGCTATCTATCCAAGTTTGAGTATTTCCTACACATACCTCATATTGTTGACCCTTTTGAAGTTTAATTCTAATTCCGTCGTTAGTAAGAAATGTAGGTTTGAATCTTTCTACTTTAGAAATTTTAGAAAGAGGTATTTTTACCGATTTTTTTTCTATAAGTTCAGGATCCGGATTTCCTGTAAATATGACAAAAGTATCTGTCAAGTATAGCCAACCTCTTTTTGGTCTTTCACCAATTTCCAATATATCTGATGATGCATCCAATTTTAAGATTCCTTCATTTCTCATTTTTTTAGCAAAAATTCTCATATTGGAAGTTTTTCTTCCTCGTCTGTTGTTTATCATACCTGTAAGAAAATAAGTGGCCGCCAGAATTGAAAACATATAAAGGAATTGTCCTATTGTTTCTCCGGGACCTTTTTTCATATAAGTGCTTATATTTAATGGTACGGCAAAGAGAAGTCCAACGATTATTGATGCTATTATCTGCTTTAAAGTGTCTGTTCTCATATTATCTCTCCTAATTAAGTATTCCATTTATTATATTAATCTTTATAAGTGGAAAAGTCAATTTAATAACTATTAAGTTTTTTGCTGGAAGGTAGCATAAATGCCAGCAATACGCATATAATACCTACGATAAAGCAGGTAATGTATATTTTATTGTATCCTATAAATAGTGATTGTACTATGTCCGATTTTTTAATACCGGTGTTTGTCAATATAGTGGAAGTGTCTATATTCATATTAAATTTTTTAAAGTAGTCGGATACTATATTATTTAATATCAGACCAAATGCACTTATACCTAGTGTTTGACCAAGTGTTCTAATAAAAGCAACCGCTCCGGATGCTATACCGATATTTTCTTTTGAGACCGTTTCTTGTACTACAAATAGCAGCATATTAAAACTTCCTCCGAATCCAAGACCTATTATAGCGGCGTAAAATCCCATCCACAGTGGGTGACTTTCCGGTCTAAGCAGTGTAAGTCCAAAACATCCTATAGCTAGCACGAGTAGACTTACTGATAGAATTATTTTTGTGCTGTATTTTTTTATTACTTTTGACAGCAGGAATGAAGAAAATACCCAGAATAATGACATAGGTACTATAGGTACTGTTGACATTATAGGAGAGTGCCCCTGTATGCTTTGCATAAAAGAAGGATTATAAACATCCATTGCTATTAGTATTGATGAATTCAAAAAGCAAATTACCATGATTACAAACATTTCTTTTGAAAAAAGCTTATAAGGTATTATTGGGGCTTCTACATTTTTTTCTATTTTAGCAAATATAATAAGTGTAATGATTGATATTATTAAAAGTCCGCCTACATTGAAACTTAGAAATGGGTGTTTTTCCAATGCCGACATTGCCTGAATTAAAAATACAATGAATATAGTTAATACAGAAAGGCCCTTTAAATCCAATTTTTCGTTACTTCTACTTTCTACTGCGTTATATGATTTATGAATTAATATCATACTTAATATTCCTATTGGTACATTTATCAGGAATATCCAGTGCCAGGATAATTTTATTAGCATTATTCCTCCTATGACTGGAGCAATTAATCCCGCTATACTAAATACTGTTGAGTTATAACCCTGTATCTTGGCTCTTTCTTCCACTTCGAATACATCTCCTATCGTGGCCATGGATAATGTATTTATGGCTCCGGAACCCAGCCCCTGTATACCTCTTGATAAAATTAAAAATATCATGCTTCTAGAGATACCGCAAAGAAGAGATCCTGCTAAAAATATGATGATAGATAATTGTAAAAGTTTTTTTCTACCATATAAATCTGACAATTTACCAAAAATTGTTGTCGCAATTGCCGATGTCAGTAGATAAATAGAGAACAGGTAACTGGATAAATTGAATCCGTCTAGGTCTTTTACGATTGATGGTATTGCAGTTGTCACTATGGTGATTTCTACAGCCCCCATAAATGTGCATGCAAAAATAGCAAATGCAATTAATTTTTTTTCTACTGTCATCTAAACCTCCGTTTTATATAAGTTTTAGAATGCCCAATCTCCATCTTTAAAGATTTGGAATTCTTCGTCATTTTGCTTTATTCCAATTATATTTAAATCTTTGTCCCCCATCATGAAATCCACATGAGTAATACTTGAGTTCATGCCGACTGAATCTTTGTCTTCTTCAGATATTTCTGCACCATCAATTATATTAGTCGAATAGGCGGCACCTATTGCCAAATGGCAAGATGCGTTTTCATCAAATAAAGTATTGTAGAAAATGATATTTTTAAGAGAAATAGGAGAGTTATATGGTACCAGTGCCACTTCTCCAAGTCTTGTAGATCCTTCATCAGTTTCTATAAGATTTTTTAGATTTTCTTTTCCTATTTCCGCATCATAATCTACTATTTTCCCATTTTTAAATTTTATCCAGAAATTATCTATTAAGCTACCCGCATAAACAAGCGGTTTGGTGCTGTAAACAACGCCGTCAACTTTGTCTTTATGAGGCATACCGAAAATTTCTTCTGTAGGTATATTTGGATTAAATGGATTTCCTTTTGGATCACTTGAAGCTCCACTTAACCAATTATGATTTTCAGGTAATCCTATTACTAGATTTGTTTTTGAAGATTTGTATCTTAATTCCTTAAAATTCATTTCATTTAGAAAGTCTTTTCTTTTTTTTAGCATTTTGTTGTGTTCATTCCAGTTTTCAATCGGATTTTCTGTAATTCTTGAACAGTCCAGTATATTATTCCATAATTCTTTTACAGCATTTTTTTCATCGAGTTCAGGGTGTACTTTTTTTGCCCAAGCTATAGAGGGAACAGCAACTATAGACCATTTTACTTTATCGGATAGGGTATATGATCTCCACTCCTTTAAGTAGTGACCTGATATTTTTTGGAACCTACCTATTCTATCAGGATTTACTCCTTTCATCAAGTCCGGGTTTGTCGAAACTATCGATAAAAATGAACCGCCTTCTTTGGCAATTGCAGTGTATTTGTCTGCTTGCCATTGTGGATATTCATCAAACGATTCACTAGGAGCATTTAGATATGTTTCTCTGGTATTTACCTCATCCGAATATTCTACGTATACATGCTTTGCACCAGCTTTATAGGCTTCTTTTACACATCTTCTGGTAAAGTCTACAGCTTCTACATCCGCTCTTATCAAGAGAGTTTCACCATTTTTGATATTCACGCCTACCTTGATAGCAAGTTCAGCAAATTTGTCAATTCTTTCATTTAAATTCATATAAAATTCCTCCAATAAGTCTAATTTATATAATATCACAAGTGTGTTTAGTTTTCTTGCACTATTTTCATATCTATCATTTCTTTCGGTATTAATTTTTCTACTGTCTGTTTGTACATATTAATATGGTACTTCCCATTTCCCCACATTTCTATATGTTTATTTGCCAGTTCCATTGGATATTTGTCCAATCTGTAAACTGAGCCTTCATATCCATAAGGTCCTCTTTCTAAGTGAAAGACCAGAGGGGTGAATTTAGGATTATCTATGTATTTTTTTTCTCCATTTTTCACAAATGTCCAGGATGCCATTCCTTCGAGGTAAGTTTTGGAAGTGAGCATATTATGGACAAAATTTCCGGTACCGTAATATATAAGAGTTTTTTTGCCATTTTTATTTTTCAACCATTCTGCTTTCTGAATTCTATGAGCATGTGTTCCAAGCACGACATCTACACCCAGTTCATTAAATAATGCCGAGTATTTTTTTTGATAGCCATCTATATCTTCTATATTTTCTTCTCCCCAATGAGCTGATACCAGGATGAAATCCGCCATGGATTTTGCTTTTTTTACATCTTTTACTATATTTTCTTCGTTTAGATATGGAACCATATAGTTTTTACTTGGCAACATGCCATTTGTTCCATATGTATAGGATAATAAAGCTATTTTAATTCCGTTTTTTTCTATTATGTATGGTGTATTTCTATCAATTTCCGAATTATAAAGGCCAACGTGGTAAAGATTTGTATTATTCCAGATTTTTATTGTATTTATAATTCCGTTTTCTCCCATATCCAGAGAGTGATTGTTAGCCATATTTATTATGTTAAAACCGGCTTTTTTAAGAGCGGGTATTATATCTTCCGGGGTATTAAATTTTGGATAAGTGCTTATTCCGAAATCGTCTCCTGCTACTATTGATTCTTGATTAATATACTTTAGATCGTATTTATTTATTTCCGATTTTATATTTTCATAAAGATAATTAAAATTATATTTTCCATCTCCATAGATTCCTTCCTTATAATCTGCAGGTTTATAAATTGTGTCGTGTATCAGATTATCTCCAACTCCAACAAAACTTACTTTTTTTATATTATCGGCAGAACTACTGGAAGTGGAATGATTTTTGAAGTCCGAAAAAATAAATGGGATAGAACCTATGAATCCCAGTACAATTAAAAAAGTGATAATAATTAAATGTTTATCGTCTTTGATGTCCATGATTTTCCTCCTACAATTCATATAAATGGTAAACTTATAAAATATAATTATAAATTCCGATTATATCATTAATATAACATAAATTTATTCCAATAAGAATACTAAATTTAATGTTTGAGATGCACAGAAACATTACAAAATCTTGTTTTTTGTAAAAAAGCAATTGACACTAAATATTTAAAGTGATAAAATAATAAGGTATGTAATCTGGGAAATTGTTAGGATTACATTTTTTAGTAGAATACTAAAAGCATCAAAACAATTAATCAATATGCGGTGCATATTGGAATGGTTGGCGGTCACTGATGAAGATCGAAAATTTTAAAAAAGGAGGTGCAGTTGATGCCAACAATCAACCAATTAGTTCGTAAGAGTAGAAAAGCTGTAGAAAAGAAATCTACTGCTCCAGCACTTCAGAAAGGTTATAACTCTCTTTATAAGAAGTCTACTAACCTGAGTGCTCCACAAAAAAGAGGTGTTTGTACTTCAGTTAAGACGGTAACACCTAAGAAACCAAACTCAGCCCTTAGAAAGGTTGCCAGAGTTAGATTGACAAATGGGATAGAAGTATCTGCTTATATTCCGGGTGAAGGTCACAACTTACAGGAACATAGTGTTGTTCTTATAAGAGGTGGTAGAGTAAAGGACCTTCCAGGGGTTAGATATCATATCTTAAGAGGAACTCTTGATACTGCAGGTGTTGACAAGAGAAGACAGTCAAGATCTAAGTACGGTGCTAAGAGACCGAAAGAAGCTAAAAAGTAATAAGAAATAACAAATAAGATTTTTTTAGCATTAGGTAGGTTCAAGCCATTAAGTTGAGCAAATAATACAGCTGGATAACAGCAATTGATTATAGTTCGATGCTTTAAATAGATATATATTTATGGCATCACGGCAATATTTGTCGAGTACCTATGATTTAACTTTAATAATTAAGGAGGGAAGCGAAATGCCAAGAAAAGGTAATGTTCCAAAGAGAGAAATTTTACCGGATCCAATGTACGGGAGTAAGGTAGTAACAAAGTTAATTAATAATTTAATGTATGACGGAAAAAGAGGAAAGGCTCAGAAGATAGTTTATGATGCATTTGCTTTAGTAGGAGAAAGAACTGGTGAAGATGCATTGGAAGTATTCAATAAAGCTATGGAAAATATTATGCCTGTACTAGAAGTTAAGGCTAGAAGAGTCGGTGGTGCAAACTATCAGGTACCAATTGAAGTTAGAGCTGACAGAAGACAGACTTTAGGTTTAAGATGGTTAGTTAGATATACAAGAGCTAGAGGCGAAAAGGGAATGGTTGAAAAGCTTGCTAAGGAAATAATGGATGCAGCTAACAATACCGGAGCTTCAGTTAAGAAGAAAGAAGATACTCATAAGATGGCAGAAGCAAATAAGGCATTTGCTCACTATAGATGGTAAGAGCTGTCTTTTAGTATTATTGATATAAGGAGGAAAAAGATGGCTAGACAATTTCCATTGGAAAAGACTAGAAATATAGGTATAATGGCCCACATAGATGCTGGTAAGACTACAACTACTGAAAGAATCTTATTCTATGCCGGTCGTACTCATAAAATAGGTGAAACACATGACGGTGCATCTCAGATGGACTGGATGGATCAGGAAAAGGAAAGAGGTATCACAATTACTTCTGCGGCTACTACTTGTCAGTGGGATGGACACAGAGTAAATATAATAGATACTCCAGGACACGTCGACTTTACAGTTGAAGTTGAAAGATCTCTTAGAGTTCTTGACGGTTCTGTTGCAGTTTTCTGTGCTAGAAGTGGTGTTGAGCCTCAGTCAGAAAATGTTTGGAGACAGGCTGAAACTTATGGAGTTCCTAGAATAGCGTTTGTTAATAAGATGGACAGACAGGGAGCTGACTTCTTAAATGTTGTAGGAATGATGAAAGACAGATTGAAAGCTAATGCTGTAGCAATACAGCTTCCTATAGGTAGTGAAGATAATTTTACAGGTATTATTGATCTTATAACTATGAAAGCTCACATTTATAAAAATGATGAAGGTACTGAAATAGAAGTTACAGAAATACCTGATGACATGCTGGATAAAACTAATGAATATAGAGAGTTGATGATTGAATCAGTTGCTGAAACTGATGAAGATCTTATGATGAAGTATCTTGAAGGTGAAGAAATAAGTGAAGAAGAATTAGTAGCAGCTATAAGAAGAGCTACAATAGCGTGTGAAATGAACCCTGTTCTTTGTGGTACTGCATATAGAAATAAGGGTGTTCAGTTATTATTAAATGCTGTAATTAACTACTTACCTGCACCAACAGATATAGAATCTATAAAAGGTATACTTCCGGATGGCGAAGAAAGTGAAAGACATGCTTCTGATGATGAACCATTCTCAGCTTTGGCATTTAAGATCATGACTGACCCGTTTGTAGGAAAGCTTGCTTTCTTTAGAGTTTATTCAGGAAAATTAGAATCCGGTTCTTATGTATTAAATGCTACAAAGAACAAGAGAGAAAGAATTGGTCGTATTCTTCAGATGCACGCTAATACAAGAGAAGAAATAACTGAAGTTTATGCAGGAGATATAGCTGCAGCAGTAGGTCTAAAGGATACTACTACTGGTGATTCACTTTGTGATCCGGCTAATCCGATAGTTCTTGAATCTATGGAATTCCCAGAACCTGTTATATTTGTTGCTATTGAACCGGCTTCTAAGGCGGCTCAGGAAAAGATGGGTGTTGCACTTCAAAAACTTGCTGAAGAAGATCCTACTTTCACAGTCAGAACTGATAGTGAAACTGGTCAGACTATTATAGGTGGTATGGGTGAGTTGCATCTTGAAATTATCGTTGACAGACTTTTAAGAGAATTCAAGGTAGAAGCTAATGTAGGTGCTCCTCAGGTTGCATATAGAGAAACAATTACAGTTCCTGTTGATGTTGAGCATAAATATTCTAAGCAGTCAGGTGGTAGAGGACAGTATGGTCATGTTAAGATTAGAGTTAATCCACTTGAACCAGGCGAAGGATACAAGTTTGAAAACAAGACTGTTGGTGGATCTGTTCCAAAAGAATATGTTGGTCCTGTTGATCAGGGTATTCAGGGGGCTATGCAGTCAGGTATCGTGGCCGGATATCCGGTTGTTGATATCGGTGTAGAATTATATGATGGTTCTTACCACGAAGTCGATTCATCAGAAATGGCCTTTAAGATGGCAGCATCTATGGCATTTAAAGAAGCCATGAAGAAGGGGAATGCAGTATTACTTGAACCGATATTTGCGGTCGAAGTTGTTACTCCGGAAGATTACATGGGTGATGTTATGGGTGATTTAAACTCTAGAAGAGGTATGATTCAGGGAATGGAAGCTAGAAATGGAGCACAGGTAATTAAAGCTCACGTTCCGCTATCTGAAATGTTTGGATATTCGACTGATTTAAGATCTGCTACTCAGGGTAGAGCCACTTATACAATGATATTTAATCACTATTCTCAGGTTCCTGCTTCAGTAGCTAAAAAGATAATTGAAGGAAAGTAATTTAGAAAATCAATAAAGTTTTTTATAAAATGTATTGTTTTTCTATGAAACGTTGAAATACACATAAAAAAGTGATATACTAATAAAGGATTTACAATTTTTGTAAAAATAGGGAGATGTCAATCATCTCCCCGATAAATAAACATATTTATATTCTTATAGGGAGGAAATTTAAAATGGCAAAAGCTAAATTTGAAAGAAGTAAGCCACATGTTAATATCGGTACAATAGGACACGTTGACCACGGTAAGACAACATTAACAGCGGCTATAACAAAGACATTATATGAAAAGTATAAGCTAGGAGAAGCGGTAGACTTCGCAAATATCGATAAGGCACCAGAAGAAAGAGAAAGAGGTATCACAATATCAACAGCTCACGTTGAATATGAAACACCAAAAAGACACTACGCTCACGTTGACTGCCCAGGACATGCCGACTATGTAAAGAACATGATAACAGGAGCAGCTCAGATGGACGGAGCTATACTAGTTGTTGCAGCAACAGACGGTCCAATGCCTCAGACA
>NZ_JABGBW010000007.1 GCF_014229965.1 Peptostreptococcus canis | reverse complement strand
TAAAATATTTATAGGTCAAGGCCAGCTTTGCTGTGCATTTATCCTTGACCATAATATTTTGATAACTTAAATTTTGCTACCATCAAAAGTGACATTTTCACAAGTTATTGACACATCTTTTTTGAAAACTGTTGTTATTTTATGATTATTTTTTTAATATATCATTTTCCTATAAAAAATAGTATAAAGCACAAACATAGTTTGTGCTTTATACTGGTTTTTACTTACTTCAATGTTAATAAAGATATCCTTTATTAATACTATATAATTAAAATTAAAGCTATTATCTTCTTACTGTTACTCTTTTATCTATATCCTCTTTTTCTTTTCTATCAGGTTCGCTAACAATACCACCAAATGGCATCTGAGCTACCAATTTATAACTTTCAGGTATATCAAAAATTTCCTTTACCTTTGAATCTATTACCGGATTATAATGCTGCAATGAAGCTCCAACATTTAGCTCTCTTAGCATAGACCAAACAGAAAGCTGCAACATCCCATTTGCTTGATTTGCCCAAACAGGAAAATTGTCTGCATAAGCACTAAACTGTTCCTGCATTTTCTTAACAGTTCCATCGTCATATAAAAATAGTACTGTTCCTGCTCCTGCTTTAAATGAATCTATTTTTTCTCTTGGTACTTTTCCTTCAAAAACATTGTAAATTTCATCCCACAACTGCTCATGTTTTTCACCAAAGGCAAGAACTATTCTCGCACTTTTCATATTGAATGCATCCGGCACTAATTCCGTAACTTCCTTAACCTTTTCTTCAATCTCTTTTTCCAAAACTGGTATATTCTTATCAATATTGTAATATGTTCTTCTATTTGCTAATGATTTTATAATATTCATAACTACCTCCTATTTAAGTTTTCTATTTCATAACTTTTTTCCATACATATTTACTATTTTTTAATCATGCTTTTTTCAAGTCTATTATCCAGTACAACCCAAATCAGAGCAATTGTAATTCATATTGATTAAATGATGATGATTAGCCCAATATATCCCCACATAAATAAAACTGAGAATATATGCTAAAAACGTTGGGAAACCTCCTTTTATTACATCAAGAGTCAAGCTTTCTGGAGTACTAAGTTTTAAAACCATAATTGTGATTACAATTGCTAATACGCCATCACTAAAAGTCTACATTCTACCTCTGCTCATTACACTTTTCCTTATAGTTAATTTTAATATTCTACTTTTTCCTTGATGAAATTATTGCTTCTAAGTTCTGAAAATGCATTTTGCACTTCTTCCTGTGTATTCATTACAATTGGACCTGCCCATGAAATTGGTTCATTTAATGCTCTTGAACTCACATATAAAACTTGACCATTCTTTTCACCATTCTTAATTGTAAGACGGTCCCCTTCTGTTAATTTGACAGCTGTTTTTTCTTCTATATGTTCACCATTAATGTAAATATCACCTAAAAGAGTAAAAACCATTACCGAATCATCCATATTCATAGTAAGCATAACTTCTGCATTAGGATTCAAATGGATATCGTAATAATCCAGAGGAAGATAATCCCCCTTATAGCCTTGATGTTCTCCATATTCTCCTGCTAAAAGCCTTAATTTTCCACCTTCTATTTCTATTTCCTTTATATCTTCATTTTTAATACTATTGTAACTTGGCTTGCTCATTTTATCTTTTGCCGGTAAATTTAGCCATAGCTGCACACCTAAAAGTCTTTCCGAAGCTGGCACTTTTTCTTCGTGCAAAATTCCTGAACCTGAATTCATCCATTGAACTTCTCCATCTGAAATACCATCTTCATTACCTAAGCTATCTCTATGAACCATCTTGCCTCTTGATACATAACTTATTGTTTCAATTCCTCTATGTGGATGCATTGGAAACCCTGCTGTATAATCATCAGGATTAACACTATCAAAAGAATCAAGCATTAAAATAGGATCAAACTCCTTTGTTGTATTATTTCCCAAAACTCTTACTAAATTCACGCCTGCTCCATCTGTAGTTCTAAAACCTCTTACCTTAGTCTTTACTTTTCTTTCCATTTAATTTTCCTCCCACTTTCTTCAAAAGATATACTAGCTTTTCTTTTTCTTCTTGATCTAAAACTTCCATACTTTCTATTACCATCGCTTCATTTTTAGGTGCAATTTTACTAATTACATCATAACCTTCTTTCGTCAGATGTAGTATACATACACGCCTGTCTTTCTCATCAGATAGTCTCTCTACATAGTTCATTTTTACTAAGTTATTCACTATAAGAGGTATTGTTCCTACGCTACTGAGTATTCTTTCTCTTACCTCTCCTACACTCATATCTCCCTTACTGTAAAGAGCTTCTAAAACCATAAATTGACTAAAGGTTAAATTATATTCTGCTGCTATTTTAGATGTTTTTTTATCCAAAGCATTTACATTTCTGTGAAGTCCGATTAAAATTTTTATCTCTGTACTTCGCAAAAGTAATTCACCTCCTTCAATAGCTTTTATATCTAATTAGATATAATCTATATAGATATATATTACACCAAACTTTTCTTTTTGTAAATAGTAACTTTCATTTAGATAGTATCAAATTTTATATTTTTTTATTTACGTCAACTCGAAAATATATTTTTTACTGTACCAATTCCATTTATAAGAATTTAAACTGCACTAATTACATCAAATATCTAGTTATTTCGTTCTTTTTCAATCTAAACTCTAATTTATTTGAATTTTACTTAATATTTATTATATCATTCCCCCTAAACCTTTATATTTCAAAATATATCAAAATAATATATTTTTTTCATTAAATTTGCTACTTTATATGAATATACTCACTATAAAAAAGAAGTATTAAATAATAGAAAAATTAAAGCGTTATATGGATAAACTTCATTTGTACTAATTTATTGTGAAGATACTATGAAATCCAAAAAAAATAGAAGTCTCTGACGTTTTATTGGAAAAAAATCTTGGTACCAATATGCTACAAGCCGAGAGAATCTCTCGGCTGAACACATTGATATATCTATTACTTAGCTGATATTGCCGCCATTGTAATATGGTTAGAACATACGTTCTGCTTATTTTTATTATTTTAAAAGCATTGCAATTACAAGATTTTATTTTTTCTGTTTTATTTAATTTGTATGTTTTTTGCGCTTTTTATTGCCAAAACATTGCCAAAATTTATTTGTAGTAAAAAACAATGTCAATAGTGTTAATAATTTTTAAGATAATATATAATATATAATATTTAAGTAAAAAAGTTAGGAGAAATTAGTATGACCACTGAAGAAAAAATACCTGATTATTTATATCATTATACAACTATAGATAATTTGGCTCTGATATTAAAAAACAAAACTATACGATTTAATTCATTAGATAAAATGGATGATTTACAAGAACAAGAAAGTCAAGATTTTAAAACCGCATGTAAATTGGTTTTTGTAAGTTCTTGGACTGATGATGAAACTGAAAGTATTCCTATGTGGAATATGTATGCTTCTTTATATAATGGTGTTAGAATAAAATTAAAGTCTAATCCTTTTCAGGTGTATGCTAACAAAATTATAAATACGAGTGATAACTTTATTATAAAAAGCGAAAAAATAAATAGTTTTAACAATGAAGATATAGTTCAAGTAAACGGTAAATTAAAAAGAAATCTATCTAACAAATCTGTTTATCCTCATTCTATTTTTAGCTATGTTTGCATTGAAGAATTTTTCAATAACAATTATCTTATCCCTAACTTCCTTTGTTGTAAAAATCTTTTATACAAGATAAATTATACCGATGATCAAAGTAAATTAAGACCAACATTAAAAAAAGTAAACGGTAATTCATTAGAATTTAATATTAATGAACTTGGCTTCTCTAAAAATAATCATTGGGGCTTTCAAAAAGAATGGAGATATATTTTCAATGTAATAAGTACTGATGTTAAAGCCTTTTTTGAAAAAAACGAATTAAGCAGTAACTATTATGATAATATTGAAAATGACAATTTTATTTCTCCATTTGAATATTATGATTTGAAAATTAGTGATAAGGAATTTGAAAATATGGAAATAACCTTAAGTCCATGTTTAACCGAAAGCAAAAGAGAATTGTTGAACGCTTTATTGGAAAAATACAAGGTAAGTAATATACATGAAAGTGTGCTTAAAAATAAGATAAGATGATTTCTTCAAAATCAGAAAAGTAATGGGGGTAACTTAATCGCTACCCCTGCTTCACATTACTTGATATATATTATCTGTTTATATATTCCATCCTAGGAATCTCTTACAAGCTTCCTTTGCAGTATCCTGCCTAGTCTTTCCTAGATCGCCTATATATTTAATATCATACTTGGAGTGTTCATTATTAGGTAAATCTTTGCCATTATCTTTATAGCACTTACAATTTAACTGCTGGGCTATAAATTCAGCAGTAGTTTTGTTGCCATCCCTAAAATACATTACACAAACTGGTTTATTCACTTTAGTTTCACTCCCTTTATTTAAATTTGGATACTGACCGACTAGACCATAGCATATGGCACCAGCTATCTTGTCAAATCCTAATTTCTTAGCTAAGTCTGTATCATGCTTATTATCACAGAAAAAAGATTCAAATAGAACTGCTGTAGGTTTTGTAGCAGATATAATATATAAATCTCCTCTAGCTTTAGCACCTCTATTTTTAAAACCTAAATCTTGAAATGCCTTACAAGCTCTATTTGCTATTGCTAAACCTCTTTGGTCTCCTGGGTAATATAAACATTCCATTCCATGTCCAACCCCGTTTGAAGCATTAAGATGCAATTCACCAACTATATCATATCTGCCACTATTGGCAATTGGTAGTTTATACCCTCTTTCCTGTTTCCAGTTAGTAAATTTCCCCTCTGGGCAAACCACTACATCACAAGTGTGTCCTAGTGATTCTAAAGCTCTTTTTACATATGGAGCAAGTTCCTTATTGTATTTATACTCGTTAACGTAACCACTTGCAGATGTGCATCCACCACCTCTAAGTATTGAATGTCCTACTGATAAAAATATTCTCATTTCTTTACCTCACTTTCTTTACTTTTTATATCTATCTCTTAAATGTCTGAATATATAATTGATTTCCTAAAACTGTTGTACCTGCAATTAATACTCCTTGTATCACTGACTGTACACTTATTCCTGATAGTGCTAAACAAAAGATTATACTTGTGAACATCAATACCCATGGTATCAACTCATCTTTAAACCTTGACCCTTTCAACATCATTCCAATTACATAAAGAACTGGTACAAGAACTATCATACTTTCATTAATATAATGTAATAAATTAAATTCCATATATTTTTACCTCTCTTTCTCTTCTAAAACTGATATTCTTACTTCATGATTATCTAATTGCTCCCCATGAGCATTTAGTCGTGTATCTTGAACACCGTTATGTTCTCTCAGATTTTCAAGATTTACATTAAGTTTAACTATATTAGCATTTAATCTCAGAATCGGCGTTGCTATTGCTGTTATGGGAATTGCAACTTTAATTAAATACCATAAAAATTCTTGTTCTGTCATTTTTTCCCCTTTCCTTTTAGCTTAGATTATCAAAGCAATCCCTGTAGTCAATATTATCATCTGTGAATTTATATACTTCGATAGCTACTTGTCCATTAGTTAATGAAAAAACTGAATTAGTAAAACCAACTTGATATATTGTGCCACTTTCAACTTTTTGGGGATTAGATAGATCGTAGCTGCTTAAAAGTGTACGTTTATTACCATTATTCCAAGTTGCATACATCGAACTTGAACCGCTAGTTCCATTTTTTTTACCCAAACATGCAAATACCACAATATCTTTATCTTTACAGCAATTATTTAACTCTGATTCAACTGTTGAGTATTTTTGATGTATTAATTTGAACCTAGAATCATTTTTTACCATATGATGTATGCCCGCAGAAAATGAAGTTAATGCATATAAACTCCATGGTTGCTTTACTACTTTTGGCAAAAAACCAGTTAAATAAAATTTTAAATCATTATTTCTCATTAAAGCACTTAAAAAACGCTTATCAAATTTGGGAATAAATTCTCTATATTCGTCGATTAATTTATAAATATCAATCCACGATAAATCATTGATTTGACCTGTATTTTTTTTAGGTACTGTTGATAGCATATCTATTATCATTGAAGTCATCACCGGATCATCATGTACCTTCCAATTTCCAGTATATTTATTCAACTTTTGATCCAATGTTACAATATCATTAGCGGAATAGCACCAAGCAGTTGCAGTCTCACCTTTTTCAATCTTTAACTCTTTCACTTTGAATGTTCCAATTAATACGTTATCTATTCTCATACTGAAATTAAATACGTTATTAGTTAATTGTTTTGAATTTAATTTAAATTTATTAGTATGTATAAATTCTCCTGTTCCGGTTTTTTCGACAGATGAAGATATCATATGTTCATTATTAGTAACATCCCCTTTTGCTTGAATACTTATTTTTGCTTTTTTACCATAAACAGGTTCTTGAATTTGATACTCTATCTTTGCAGATAAAGTAAAGGTATCATCTGTTGAATAGTCTTGTTTAATGAGAAAATCACCTATATTTTTCTTTATTCCAGACTCACTTGTAACACCCGCATAAATATTCAATGATTTCCATTCAGCGGATGAATTATCAACTAAATTAGGCTTTGTGATTTCATCAAGTTTTTTAATATCTTCTTTATTATCTTTGATTTTAATAAATAATTCATTTATTGAATCTACTAAATTTGTTTTACTTAGAGTTTTTAAATTTGAAAGCATACCAATTTTTTTCCAAATAAATTTTATTAAATTAGTTATTGATTTTTTTGAATTAAATTCATTATCTTCTTTAAATCCATCTAACTCAATTGAATCGATACTACCTAAATTTTCCTCATGCATTATAAAATTTTCATTTATAACGTCTATATCGGCTACATTTTCCCCGGTTATTATATTCAATCTATTCTCTTGTGTCTTTTTGTAACCTTCCATTAAAGTATTCCTCCTTTCAAATCATTCCATGTCTTGCCTGATTTTTTCCAATCTTCCCATGTTTTGCCAGTATTTTTGATATCATCCCATGTATGAAATTTAAATTCAAAATTATATGCTAGATGTGCAGGTTTTACTTTATCAATAATCTTTTTTATTTCATCAATTCTCTTAGGCACTCCTATAATATCTATAAATTTAATAGTAAAACTATAATCAGAATAGTTTTCTATAACTTCACAAGTACCATTTGAATAGGATTCTACAATCTTTTTTATAACATCTACAGTAGTTATTCCATTACTTTTCATTCTTGCTAAAATATTACTTCTTGTTATCTCAATATCTAAGCTATTATCATAATCAATACCAACAAAATCACACCACCATGCAAGCGAATAAGTGGCAGTTGATACTTGATATTCTTTTTCGGAATTAATCAGATCATCAAAAAATTTTTCGATTTCGATTTGGCAACATTTTAGTATCTCATCAATATACTTATTTCTGTATATAAAAGGCAAATAAGAATATAAATCTCTAATTCTATACATCTTAATCCACCACCTCTATTTTTAGAATTCCTACTTTAGCCTTCTGTTCGGTAGTAATTTTAATATTATTTTTACTGTCATTTACTAAAAAATCCAATACATCTATTACATTACTCATATTAGCTAAAATAGAATAAAGCTTACTATATACTATATTTTCTTTACAAGTATTTAAATAATTATTTGCTAAATATGTAAACTCTGATTTAATATCTGAATTGGTTTTGATTCTAGCAGTTATATTAATGCTATAATCACTCATTGACTTGATAGTTGTTTTACAACCGATTGGTCTTGTAATATCTATGTGCTCTTTTACTTTATTAATAATTAACTCATCTACAACATTATTTTTGCCTGCTATTACAATTTCTACAGTTCCATTTCCATTTTTAAGACCTGTCGCTTTTGCATCAGTTACTCCATCTACTTCTTTTGCCCACTCTTCGTAATGCTCTTCATTTCCTGATGTTCCTTTATGCCTTTGAGTATGAAAAAATCTAGTATTAAAATCTTCATCACTTTCAATGTCGATTCCACCTACTAGATCATTAGCATTATATATTTTATTGAAATCCATATCATCACATATAAATTCAGTACCTGCTTTTATATTTCCCTTATTTCCTAATTGTGTACATATTACATATGCATTTCCTTCACCTTCATCATTAATTTGACCTGATTCAGATACTTCAAAGTCTATACCATTACATTTTAATTTTAAACCTATTGGTATTACAATTCCTTGTGTTCCCTCAAAAGTCAACTCTCCTGATGCAAATTCACCATTTTTTCTATCATAACCAAATTCCCATGCTCTTTTATCTAAAAATTCATTTCTACTATCAATTAAAAATATTTGTTTTTCTTCTTCATCCTTAATAGAATATTCTCTTGCGATTGCATTAGCAACTGTACTAAAAATAGCATGAGTTATTGTTCCTTCATATACTGGATAAGGAAGTGAAAAATTATCAATCATTGAATTTAAAATTTCATCTTTGCTTCTAACTTTCAATATTCATCACCTCATTTCCAAAGCTCGTAAAAATTTCAATATTAATTTCTAGTTTATTACCTTTTTTAAATACCCCTAAATTTTTGACTTTTTCTATATATGGATTGGCTAATAAACATTCTTCTATATATCTATAAGCTTCCGATTCTGTCAATTCTTTTGTATATTCAGATCCTATAAGATTTGTATGTTCGCAACCATAATCAGAACTAAAAATTTGATGTTTGTATCGTTGCGTTAGGATTGCCAGATACACCCATACTTTAATAGCTTCAAGGTTTTTTACTATTTTTATATCATCATTTTCTCTTAAAATTTCACCATTTTCAAAATTTATTGCTATTTCATAAGGTACAGGTAAATCTTTATCTTGATTAATAATGTAGTCTCTTTCCTCTCCAACAAATGGAAAATTATTTGTCATACATTCACCACCTTGTCTATGATAATAAACTTTTGTTCAACCTCTTGTTGATATAAAAGTAATAAAACTATATCACCAACTTTTAGTTTTTTTGCTTGTATACTGTGATTGTGCTTGTCAGTTATCTCAGTTTTATAGCCATCAATATTTGTTTTTGTATTTTCTAGAATTGATAATTGTTCTTCTCCAACCTTGCCTATAAAATCAGAATTCAAAATTAGAGGATTTACTTTTTCAACTTTAGCAAGAAATATATATTTATGCGATTCATCAATTATCAGTTTTTGTATTGCCTTTTTAAAATCTTTATATCCATTCATTATTCCCAGCACCTCCTTACATAATACTTTCCGTAAGTGTATAGCTTTTGTTTTTTAATTGGTGCTCCTTTTCCTCCCGAATTATGTACTATTTGACCATTTCCAACATACAAAACCACATGCCTTCCAGAAGGTGAATATTTACTATCCATTACAATGAAATCTCCGGGAAGTATTGATTTTAATGATACTCCCTTCCCGTTGTATTTTTGACTTTTTGTAGTAGTTCCAATACGTATTCCCGCTTTTTTATGTAAAATATATATAAATCCACTACAATCAGTTCCATAAATATTGTTACGATTACCACCGTACACATAATGCCCTTTACCGACTACTTTTAAAGCTTCTTCAACTATTATCTTTTGTTTTTGATTTACAAAATTAATACCGTTAATTCCTTGTATATTACCTCTTGTTATCTTTCCATGCACTATATTCCTTTCAGCTTCTGAATCTGAAGATACTCCTGAACCTAACTTCGAATTATTCCATTCAGTTCCGGTATATTTTTTATATAATTTTTTTACACCGGCTATATATTCAGCTACATTATTTCCATCTGATTTCGGAGCCCATTTGGCTATTATTTGTTCGAATGTTCTTTTTTTAGTATAAACATGTGATATCCCTATAAAATGAAATCCCCTTTTTATTCCTTCTTCTACAGATGAATATTTTCCATATCCTCCTTTTGTTTTTGGTATGCTAGGATCTGGATCTTTTATACCAAAGAAATTATTATTATTTTTTGCCAAGTTGGAATCCATATCTGCACCGGTCTCCGTTCTAGCAATAAGAACGAGAAGCATTGGATTAACTTTATACATATTACCGTACTTATAAAATAACTCTCCTTTGCCTGCTAGAGTTCCTTTCAATACTTTATTAAGCATTTCAATAGTAATCCCATGCCCCCGCTTGTACCTACTGTTGATGTTTCATTATTATCATCATTCTGTTCAAGAGTTTCACTGCCACTTTCTTTTTCGTCCATTATATTTTTAAAGTTTAAGCTTAAATTACATATATAACCTCCTGAATTCCATTCATGAGAATCTTCATCTATATAAAATTCGCCTATTAAACCGGTTTGCGGTTCCTTAATATGAACTTTATATCCAGATCTACAATTGTAATTACCATACCCTGTCAAACTACAAGTCTTATCTGCACCATAAAATTCATTATTAATTATGTCTTTATTAACTTTTGATTTATCATCTACTTCCAAGATTTTATTTTTCAATAAATGAAAAACTTTTGTCAGTTCTTTATTTACATGTTGAGATATTTTATTGCCATTTTTATCTACTACTGATACCGTATTTACTAGCTCTTCTATATTAATACCATATTCAGCATTAGTTATATTGCTATCGCTATCAAAACCAATTGTAAGCGCCTTACCTCTTTCTATAATATTGATACTTCTTAAATTTATATCCATCATATATTTTTTCTTATTTTGACGAGATGCTAACGTATAAAAAGTCATTATAATATCATAAGCACTTGTATCTCTAAAATATCTAGTAAGTTTTATATTTGTTTTTGCAATAGAATTTATATTTAATCTGCATTCTTTAATAATTTCTTTCGCCACTTGTTCAGGTGTTTTATTCACAAAATTTTTATTAAATTTTGCAGTTCCTAATATAAAGCCTACATCTTTAGCAATGATTTTAAATACTCCATTCTCCTCCTTGCTAATGTCGACTATATTACCTCTATATATTTCTTTTCCACCATCAACGTAAAAACATACACTAGATCCTTCTTTTATTCCTATTTGTTCTATCTGACTATCTACAACGCTTTGAAATAATTCTGTTTCAAGTGTCCTTGAAACAGAATCTACATTTCCTGTTATTCTAACATAAGGCACTAGATTAGTTATATCCCAATACTTGCCACCTTGTATATAAACTCTTAATATAACATTATTTTGCACTTACGGAATCACCAACTTCCAATTTGTATAAATAACATTAGATTTCTTTAAACTAGGATAATTTTTCTGATTTTCAACATTATTTTTGATTATCTTATATTTCGCCCCATTTTTATAATATTTATGTGCTATATCCCAAAGACAATCATTTTTTTTAACAATATGTATTTTTCTATTATTTTCCAGTGGAAAATCAGGCCTTTTCTTGAGATTATAAGGTTTATTTCTATGATGAACTTTATCACCCGCTCCGTGATTAACCTTTGGATCAGGAGGTGTCCAGCTTACCGGCTTAGGTGGATTATATTCAATAATTCCCAGTGTAAAATATATATCTCCTGTTGCATCTTCTGTTCCACGCTTAAATTCAGTTATTTTAATACTCATATTGATTTCTGATTCAGTTACTATATATCTAATTTCTGATTGTGATTTTGCTATTTCTTCGATAATTCTTACACATTCAATAGGTTCTGGAAAATCATAGAAATCAAGATATGTTCGTTCCTTATCAGCCGGAAAATGAGAAGATAAAGATGTTCTTTTTAAGTCAGAACCTGCATACATAGATATCTCTTCTCCATTAACCAATCTTTCTGTTATAATATTATAGCTTTTATTAACTTCAATATCTTCAGGTACAAGAGGAAATCTAAAAGTTATATTTTTAGTTTTCAACCATGCTTCCATTTTTATCTCCTTTTTAAACTGCAAATATTATTTTTTTTGCTATTTCTTTTGCCACTTCTTCTGAATCTG
Source organism: Peptostreptococcus canis (assembly GCF_014229965.1). Classification (GTDB taxonomy): domain Bacteria; phylum Bacillota; class Clostridia; order Peptostreptococcales; family Peptostreptococcaceae; genus Peptostreptococcus; species Peptostreptococcus canis. The sequence continues at coordinate 47,651 of NZ_JABGBW010000007.1, read as the reverse complement.
CTTTTTCTTTAATTTTTAATACATCCGCTATTTTTGCTATTTTAACATTCACAATTTTATTAGTTTTGGAATAGTTTCCTTTTCGATATTCATCTGCCTGTCTTTTTGTTAAAACCATCTCATCTTTATGAAGCACTGCCTTATAATTATCAAAAGGTATTCTATTTCTTCCGGTTCTATGCTCACCATCTACATTTCCATGTCTCACTAAATTAACAGTTCCTTTTATCGGATTTCTTAAGAATCGTTTAAGTCTACTCCATGATTTTTTTACTCCTTCTACTACTTTATTGAATTTACTTGCTGTCGCAGTAATTTTACCTTGTATAGCCCTGCCTACAGAAGCTTTTAAGCTATTCCAACTCTTCTTAGCACGATTAACCGCATTGTGAAATGGTTTAGATAGTAATTTAATTGTTACTTTAACTGGAATCTTCATAAAAGCTGTAAAAGCTCTCCAGATACCTTTTATAACTTTTATTCCTCCGGATACAATTTTCTTAAGTCCATCAAATGCTTTTTTCCAATCTCCTGTAAACACACCCACAATAAATTGTATAACACCTGATAAAAATTCAATAAGCCCACTAAAAATATTAATTATACCTAGTATCTTTTCTCCTGCGACTGCAAAAAGATATTTAAAAGCAAATAATAAAACTTCACCAAGTAGCTTTGCAATTGGAACTACTATAGCTTTTATAACCCCAAATAGCTCCATAAATAGCTCACCTAAAAAAATTAAAACGGGTTGTGCTTGTTTTAATAAATCTATTATTTTCTCTTTAAGTTCATTAATGGTCTTTTTTATATTATTAATACCTATAGTCGAATCGATAAACTCTAAAAATTTATCTTTAACTTTTCCAATAATTTCTTTAACCTTATCCCAGTTTTTATAGAGTAGATATCCAGCCGCTACAATTGCTATAATACCTGCTATTACTCCTACACTAACTAAAGATAATCCCATAAAAAACCTTATTAGTCTTGCACCTGTAAGCAACATATCGCCTATGGTTTTTAAAAACATTCCAATACCAATATTTAATAAACCAAATACACTCATGAATATTACTATTCTAGCAACTATTCTTATTATCGTAGGATTTATTTTTTGTAAAGATTTTACTAGATCTGTAATGTTTTTTATACCATTTCTTGCCATTGGTTTTAATGCATCTGAAATATGAATTAATGATGCTTCCCAAGTACTTTTAAGAGCATCTATATCTCCCGATAAATTGTTTGCCATAGTCTTTGCCATTTTGTCTAATGCACCATTTGATTTATTAATTTTGCCGGTTAGCGAATCAAATGTACCTCCCATTCCATCAAGTAATATTTTCAGATCATTGGAATATTGTTTTCCACCAATCATTTGTATATAGCGATTCTTTTCTGCTTCACTCAATTTATCTGTTTTTAATTTCAATTCTTTCAATACATCAATTTTTGATCGCATTTTTCCATTTGAATCAGCCACGTTTATTCCTAAAGCTTTCATAGCTTTACCGGCTTCCGCTCCTGTCGAATTTAGATTCATAAATATTCTTGATAAAGATGTTCCAGCTTCACTACCTTTAATACCTGCATTTGCTAGTATAGCAAGTAAACCATTTGTTTGTTCCATTGACATATTTGCGGTTCTTAAAGAACCCCCTGCATTAGTCCATGCCTCCATCAATTGACCGATATCTGTATTTGCTAAATTCGCAGTTTTAGCCACCTGATTTAAATATTTATTAGAATGTGATATATGGATATTTGCAGAATGCATAGAATCTGCAAGCAAACTCGAAGTTCTGGCCATATCCATATTGCCTGCTATTGCAGTCTTAACAAGTGGTTTCGCTAATTTTAATATTTCCGTATTTTTGTAACCTGCTTGTGCCAAATAAATCATACCATTAGCGGCATCCGATGCACTTTTAGATGTTGTAGCTCCGATACTTTTTGCTTTATCTCTTAAAGAAATAAATTCTTTTCCAGTTGCACCACTTACAGCCTTTATTTGAGACATGCTCTTGTCAAATTGCATACCTGTTTTAAGTGCCATACCTCCAACTGCTAAAAGAGGAGCATTTAGAGCTAATACGTTTCTTCCTAGTGATTCCATATTAGCGCCCGTTCTCTTTAACGTTCTGCCAGCTGTCATCATCTTTCCAGTATAACTATTTACTGCCCTTTCTGCTCCTTTTAGTTTCTTAGTTACATCATCTCGGAGCTTTAATACTGTTTCAATTACTCTTGCCATATAGCTCCTTTCTACATAATAAAAGAGCTATCGAATGATAGCCCTTTCATCAATTATATGCTTTTTCAATTTCTTCAGCTGCTTTTTTTCTTTCTTCTATTTCTTCTCTTAGAAAAGCAGTTGCTATTATTCTTTCACCTTTTTTCATCTGAAATGTAGAAGATGGCATAATTCCCTTTTCTCTAAACATTAGATACATAAAGTTCACTCTGCCATCTTCCCATATTAGTTTTTTACTTCTTCAACCATTTCATCAATATCTTCTGCTAATCCTCCTAAATCTGCTATAAAGTCTGATAACTTTTCTATCTCATCTTTAGTCAATAATTTTTTAATTAAATCCTTTGAAGTAGTACAACCAAAATGTTCTTGTAATTCTTTACTTCTAAAGTCTTCACAACCCAACAGTATCAATTTGATTTTTGTATCGAATGTTGATATATCAATTCCTCCATTAAAAGACATATTTAAAGTTGCTTCATCTAGTTCTGTAGCTTTTTCTGAATCAACTTCAATACAATTAAACTCTAGTTCAATTCCAACCCTTTTTAATTTCATTTTTAAAGTACCTTGATTTTTCTTGACTACACCTGCATCTATTTTCATTAATTTATCTACTATACTCATTATTTTTCTCCTTCTCTTTATGTCACTAATTGCACTCTTTCTATACTCTTTTCTCTTCCGATTTAAATAACTACCTCCATGCATAATACTATATTGATTCTAATATTTCCCACTCTGTAGCAGTAAATGGAATTTTCTCTTCTTGAATTTGTTTGCTTTGCCAATCCGCTAAAGTTGCTTTTTCTAGTATTGCATCATATAAAACAATTCTTTCATTTCCCAGTGCATCCGGATCATCTATATTCGAAATAATCTTTACTCTTGTAGCTTTGCCTTTTTTTAAATTTTTTGCGACTTTCATCATCAAAAAAGATAAAACTTTATTTAAAGTTACCTCTCCCTTTAATTCATATCCAATGAGTTTTTTATGTTTTGCCATTGATTTAGCTTTATTAACATCTCCAAATTCTGGTGTTAATTCAGCTTTAAAGGCAGTAACTTCTTGGTATTCTATATCATCTATCCATAATTCACCATGTGTACCACATAAAACATTATCTGTATTAAACATTTTTTATCTCCTTAACAACTTACTGTAACTTGAATATCTTCCATTGCATCAGTGAATTCAAGATTTGCTTTAATAAAAACATAACTTCCCGTTTTCGCATCCCTAATTTCTTTTTCAGTCCAATTTGAAGTATCTATATTTTTATCAACTTTCAAATACTTTTCTTGGGCTGTAATATCTATATCTACATCATTTTCATTTGTAGAACCTAGTATTACTCCTTTTTTAACAAGTTCAGCATTATACTGCTTTATACTTGTTATCAACAGCATTTTCTCATTTATTCCATTTTGAACTGCTCCCAAATATTTATTATTTATTAATTCTTTTACTTCTCTTTTCCACATATGCATTTTTGATATTATTAATATTTTTTTTCTTTCCTCTGACTTACCATTCATTGTAGTAATAGATGTTACACCACGCCCAAATCTGACCTTATCCCAATCATTATAGAGAACTAATTCACCTGCATTGATTTTTGTATCATATTCATTATTAGTTAATCTTTCAACACTTGCGACATCATCTAACTGTAAATTAGTTATTGCTCTTGTAAGTGGAGTACCGGCAAGTGCACTTGCTACTCTTGAAGTAAATAATGCCGGTGTAACTTCTACATTATTTTTACCACCCAAATTATTTAATATAATCTTTTTAGATGTAAAATTAACTACAAATTCTGAATCAGCTTTAGTATTTGATATTACTGCCTTAACCTCCATATTTCTTTCTTCATTAAGTATCTTAATCCAATTTACTATTTCAGTATTTTTCGCTTCAAATTCTGGAGCACAAAACCAATCAAATTTTATTCCTTCAAAGATTTGTAATGATGAATTAATAGTTTCTATATCATTACAAAATGCAATATTAATTTTATATGGTCTATTTATAGCTCCTCTAAAAACCATCTCTAATGCCTTATCACCTTCAGCAGATAACTTTATGGAATCTTCTTTTAGTTTTGCTTTTGCTTCTGATAAATTCTTAAAACTATATACATTTTGAGAATTTGCTTTTAGAAGTATTGCTACTGTACCTCTTTGAAGTAACCTTACTGTTTCCTCAGCTCTAGCTACAAAATCAATCTTAGTAGATTGTAGTCCCATCTTATACCTCTCTTTCTAATCTTTATAAATTTAATTTTAAATCTTCCATGAGATCATATTCTTCATTTCTTTCATACTTTGTAATGTATTGAGTTTTGAAAGTAAAATATAAAAAACCTTTTTCTTCATCTATATCAAATGAAATATCTTGTACATTCAAAACTCTATCTAAAACTTTAAAGTTCAATCTAAAACTTTTTTCAAGTTCATTTAGTGTTTTGAAAATATCTATCTTATCAAATTTTTTTTCCGGGTAATACAAAATTCTTAATCTCAAACTATTTTCATGTAGAAATTTATTGATAGCACTTGATTTTATTATTTGTATTTCAGTAAAAAAAATAGGCCCTCTAAAATTTTCATCAATTTTTTTAGAACCTACATTGACACCGGTCGCTTCCTTTAATTTTTTATTTAGTGCTTTTTTTACATCCATAATAGTAATCATTAAATCACCTCCTACCAATTTATCTCTCTATCAAGAAGATTATATACCCATTCTTCTATATCATCTAAATAATCCTCATTTAGCTTATCTATTGCGTTTTCTATAGGAAAGTATCCTTTAACTCTTCCAAGATGATGAGCTTTCCCACCATCTTTCTTTTTAGGACTATATAATACTAATTCATGCCCTTCTTCAATCAAATGTGCATACGGAACCTTTGAATCGACTTTTGTTTCATATCCATTTGCTTTTTTTTCTGGAATATTATGATTAAAAGAATCTTTAAGTTTCCCAGTTTTAACTATACCTTGATTTTCAAAATCCTCTGCGATATTTTTTTCTAATTCTGTAGCTTTTTGATCCAGCTTTTTTATAACTTCCTCCGGAAATTTCATTTGAATTTTCTTTAAAGCTTTTTCAAACTCATCTGCTCCCCGAATTTCAATTTTTACATCAATTTTAATTCACCTCTAAATTTTCTTCACGCTCACACATTAGCTCTAAATATTTTCTTTTGCCTAGTTCACATACAGAAGTTATTTCATATTCAAAACCATTAAAAATAATAATACATTTCCTATTTACATCTTTTCTAAATCTTATTACAATTTTTAAATATTCAGTAGAATTGATAATTCCTGTACTTTCCAATTTTTCATTAGCTCTAAGCTGTTTGACTTCTGCCCACACTTTGATTGATTTCAAATGACCTTGTTCTAATTCACCTAATTCATTAAGTTCATCAAGTTCATTTACTCCATTACCTTTTTTATTTACAGTTTTTTTATGAATTATCTCAATTCTTTTATCTAATTTACCTATTTGAACTATCATTTTTTCCCTTTATTAATCTGATGCATACTGCAATTGATAAATTAATGATTTAATCATTGTGCTTACTTTGTCATACCTGTCATTTTTGACATATCCCCTACTGTCATACCATTCAGATACCATAGTAAGCACAACTAAATCAGCCATGGATTTGAATTGTTCCTTTTTCATCTTTTCCTCGTAGTTATCAATTGCTTCAGAAAGATAAGAGTTTGCTGAATTAATTAAATTTAAAATCAGCAAATCATCTTCAACTATATCAGCATCTACTCTTAAATAGTTTTTTACATATTCTAAATCCACAATATCATCTCTTCCCCTAAGCTGTAGGTTTCTTCATTTCACAAAGCACTAGTGCTTTATCATCATATATGCCTAAGTCAAATCTCTCAATCACTCTTAACCAAGTTGTATTTTGCTTAAATCCGGCTTCTTCTGATTTTGCAACTTCAATTCCTTCTTTTTCATAAAAAGTCAAATATTCTTCTAAATCTCCTACATAGAAAGTTAAATTTCCAGTAGTCTTTGGTTCTAATTCTTCATCTGAGAATACTTCTATAATCTTACCTTTTAAATTTTTCTTTGTAGGCTCACTCAAAGATGGTTGTAATAATGGCAATCCTTGTGAGTCCTTTTGTCTGTCTAACCAGTCGAAAGACGTCTGATTTGTGATTATTCTTGCATTTTCTGCAATGGCAGGATCTATCGCTGTGTTTAATGCAGATACTAAATCATCTATTCCCTTTATTGTTATAGCAGACAGTTTTTTCATTTCAGTGATTATCTTCTTATTTTCAGTTCTTACAGCTGCTTTGACAAATTCTTTTCCTATATAATCAATAATATTTATATCAGTGTCCTGTAAAAATTGATTTGCTACCGGTATTAACAGTCCATAATCTTTTACATCCCATGATTTTTGTCCGAATTTTAGATCTTTTTCTGTTAGATCATTTAATTCTTCAAAATTAACGAGTTCTAATTTCGAATTATCACCTTCTGTGCTGTATTTCCCTGTTCTTGTAGTTACGTTTTTTACATTTACTAAATCCTTTAATGCTCTTCTTTTTCTTCTCAATTCTTTGATTTGAGTTTCATGTGTTTCCGGTAGTAAATATCCGCCTCTTACATCTTCTGCACCTACTATACCCGTAGCTCCTACAGAATTTTCAATCAAATTATTTTTAACATATTCGATTTCTTTTTCAGATAATTTCTTTCCATTTAAAGCCTTGTTAAATGCCTTATTTTTGTTTAATACCTCACCTTGTGGCTCATGTGCCTTGCCAGAATTAATAACATGATTCTTGTCATCTTCTTCAAGCTTTAACTGTATTTCTAATTTTTTATTTAAATTTTCAATTTCAGCAATTATATTATGTGCATTTTCAATATCGCCTTTATCTCTAAGCTCTTTCATTTCTGCTTTCTTACTTTCAATTTTCTTTTTTAATTCTACACTTAGTAACATATTTTTCTCCTTTTTTATAATATTTTTTTGATATTTAATTTTTTATAGATATAGTGCAATATCAATTTCTTTATTTTTTAGTTCTATATCTTCAATGTCATTATTATTTTCTATAGATTTTTTTATACTATCAGGAATTTTTGTATAATTTAAAATGTAGTTACCAACTTTATTGTCAATAACTACATCTTTTTTCACTGTATCTACTTTAAAATATTCTTTTGCTTTTTTCCCTGTCAACCATGTTTCAGCATTAATCATTTCATTTACTATATTAGCTTCTATTCCTTCATTAGCCTTTGTCATATACGTATTTAATATTCCTTCTTGCAAGGTATCTAATGCATCAGCCATTTTTTTGAAATCTTCCGCATCACCGACACAAAAGCATGATGGTTTATGTATCATAAGATAGGCATTTTCTGGTATTTCAATACTATCGCAACCAAATGCAATGATAGAAGCAGAAGAACCCGCCAATCCATCAACTATAGCTTTAGTGGATGCATTATGTCTTTTTAACATATTACTTATAGCAATACCCGCAAATAAATCACCACCTCCAGAATTAATGTATACATTTACATTTTTCCCATTAGCACTATCAAGTAAGGATCTTATATCAGATGGATATGTATCCAAATCTTCTCCCCATGTCCAACCTTTCCATCTATCATCAACTATATCACCTACTACATATATATCAGTAGATTCAGTATTATTCACTACTCTTATCATTTTTTTTACCTCCTTTACTTCTATTTTCATATGCCTTACCTATATTATGTAAATCAACATAGGATCCATTAACCATTATTACATCACCATTTTCAATTTTAGGCATTCCTAGATAATTTCTAGCTTCATTAATAGTGTAAATTGAACCTGATGTTAATCTATTTAGTGATTCAGCCTGTGTCTTTAGATCACCTCTTAATATAGTTGCAATATTAAATTCAAAATGATATCCCTTACTTCTTTCTTCATCAGTTAGAAGTTTATAATTAAATTCTTCTTCATAGTGAGTAAGAATATATAAAAGAGTATCAACATAATAAGTTAAATTTTGCATTTCAGAATTAGCGTAACTTGACTTTTCATAATCATTTAAATGATTTGGTTTTGCTCCAAATGCTGCTGCAATTTGAAGTGAGTTATATTTTTTTAATTCATAAAATTGGCTATCTGTAAGTTTCAAATCAAGTGGAACTAAATCCATTCCAAGCGGTATAGGAATTATCCTCTCATGGCTATCATTACTAGCAAATTCAGCAATTTCTTTAACCAATTTCTCTTTCTTATCCTTGTTAAAATCACCCACATATTTAATAATTGCATTCGCTGTCAATCCATTTTTATATAAATTGTCTAAATATCTTTGAGATTCTTTTGCACTTCCAATTGTACTCGCTAAAGTTTCTCTTACCGATTTACCTACTAAACCATCTCTACCTATTCCACCTTTGAAATGGAGTATCTCCTCTGGTTTAAAATAATATATCTTACCACTTTGAAAATATTGGTAAATATAACTAGAATTAATTCTAATATCTCTAGTATCATCAATTAATATCTTCATATTTTCAGGTCTAAGTGGTAAAATATCAACTAATTTAGCTCCTTTATAATTCAAGTATGCATATGCATTTCCAAAATGATTTCTATTAAACTCTAGTAATGTCTTAAACGTACTTGGACACATAAAACAATTTGGTCTTATTGCCAGTAATTTTAATGCTTCATGATCAGTAATTTTTTTTCCATCACCATCTTTTAAGTGTATTGATAATTTCCCAAGAGATTCGCTCAATACTTTCATGCAAATAAAATAGGTGACCTCTGATAAATCATTAGTCACACTTAAATTTTTTCTTTTAAAAAAATTATTTATTTCAGATAATTTTATATTAGAGTTCTCATTTTCTTTATTGAAAAATTTATTAATTATTCCCATTAGTTTCCTTTCTTAAATTTACTTTTTTTTAAAACTTTTCATTAAATCTTCCCAGTCGTCAAAATCATCATCTGCATTATATTTCAAATTATCTTTATTAATAAAATATAGTTTCCATGCATCTATAACTGCATCTATTGGATCTATTCTCCCTGTAGTTATTTTCTTTTCTATTTTAGTTTCACCAAAACTATTTTTAGTTGTAATCGCATTAGAACATGACCAGCTAAATAGTTCATCTTTCTCATCATATTCAATCCCTAATGCATCTACAGTTAATTTAAAATCTATTGTTGCATCTGACAAACTCCTTGCAGATTGCGTTATTTCAGTTAAATCACACCCTAGAAACTCCAAGTCACTTATAAAAGCACCCGCATTATGCGGATCATAACCACAATCAATGAATTTCAACTTGTACTCTTCTTTAATTTTTCTTAGATAAGCAGTTATAAAACTATAATCTGTCTTATATCCACCACCACCGGTAGTTAAATCTAACAATCCCATATCCGCCCATAATTGATATGGAACATCATCAGTTTTAATATGTTCTTCCAATCTCATGATAGGCATAAATGAATGATGATGTAAAAAAACTTTTTCATTTTCATTCTTTGGTGGAAATAATAAAACAATACTGGTTAAGTCACCTCCTGATGAAAGGTCAATTCCTAATATACAGTCTCTACCCTTCATATCTTTTAAAGATTTCCTAGACTTACATTGCATTAATTTCTTATTATCTAGCAATTGCTTGCCTGCATTTGTAACCCAACAATCTAGTTCTTTTGTAAGAAAGTTTACTAACTCACTTCCGCCTTCTTCTTTAGCATTTACAGCTTTTTCTTGAACGCGTTGTATCATTTCTTCATTTAAAGTATCATCATCATTCCACATTCTGAGAGGACTTGCTTTAGCCCAATTTCTTGGTTCCCATATATCATCATCTTCATCCATTTCACAAATATAAATAAATTGGGAATCCTTTGTTATTATTCCATCCAGTATTTTTTTGCACATTTGATATTTTTTATGACAAGCACCTCCTATATTAAATCCTGCGGTTGTAATAACCAATGTAAGAGCCGATTTAACATTTACTTGACCATCTAAAAGCAACTGATACATTTTAGAATTAGGATGTGCATGATACTCATCTACAATAGCAAGAATAGATCTAAAACCGTCAGCCGACTTTGTATCTCTACCAATTGCCTTTATTTCAGTACCGGTAACATAACTCTTAATTACTCTATCATGTTCCCTGACTTTATACATTTTATCTAACCATTTATCTGACCTTATAAACTTGGCTAGCTCGTCCCAAACAATATTCGCTTGATCTTGTTTTGTTGCGGCACAATACACTTTACCTAATTTATATCCTCTAAATGTAGAAAAATTATTAGCTTCCACTCCTGCTAAAAATGACTTAGAATTTTGCCTTGCTAACTGTATATAACCCTCTCTATATCTTAGTGCATTATTAGATTTTTTCTTCCATCCATGGATTGAACCAATAATAAAATTTTGAAATCCTCTTGTTTTTAATTTTACTTCTTCTTCACCTTCTGCGATTTTAAGTTCATTAGATATATCTATATACTTTTCTGCTTCTTCAACATCAAAATAGTAATCCCAATCACCTTCTGATTTTTCTAAATCATCAAGATGCCTTTTACAGCAAGCTGTTTCTGTATCACCTTTTTCTATTTTTTTATTTACAACTTTCAAAGCATATTCAGTTGTTCTATCTATAATTTTTTCAACATCAACCATATCATAAATACTTTAGAAAAGGATTTGTAGCTGATTCTTCTGACTTTGGGATAACAAGGCGAAGTCTATCAGAAGTGGCAAGCCCTAATTTAGAAGAACACTGCATAATAGTGTCGACCTGCATTTTTTTGATTTTAACTAGATCTTTTGTTTCGTCTTTTATAAATATTTCTCCCTCATCATTTACATCAGAAAAACCATACTCATTTATCTTTTTTGTGACTTCAATATAAGTGGCATATGCATCACAATAAATAGAAAGTATTGATAAGTCCATATTATCTATCAACTTTAAAGGTTCTGATTCTTCAACAACTCTTTTAAATTCTTTCTTTGCTTCTTTAGAAAGCCAGTTAGGTGCTTTAAGATTTCTCTTAACTTTTAATTTAGATTCTGCAATTTCTCTTTGCAGTTTTTTTTCTTTCCCTATTTTCCCTGTAGACACAACCGATAATTTTGGTGGTCTTCCAGTCTTGGCCATGTTCAACCCCTCCTTTCAAAAATTACTACACAAAAATAAGTGCAAATGTCAGAGTTAATTACTCTCTAACAACTACACTTTTATGGTACTAAAAAGAGCCTTTCAGCTCCTATTTTGTAAATTATTTTATATAATTACTTTTTATTTTTTTTTCTTCTTCTATATTTTCCACACACTTTTTAAAATTCTTAATAATCATATTTTTGCTATATTCATTTCTTGCGTCTAAATTTAAATACCTTTTTAAAAATCTATTATATTCAAGTAATTTCTTCAGTAAATATACAATTTCCACCTTTAGTTCTGAATAAATTTCCTCATATTTTTTTGCAGAGCATGGATCACAATAAGTATGACATAAAATACAAGCCTTACCATATATCTCTGATATTCTATGTTGCAATGAATCTATACAATCATAAATATTCAGTGACTTTTTCAATTCATATACAAATTTTTCTTCTTCTGAATCAAACGCATTATATATGTATGTCGAATTTTCAATATAAATTCCCAAAATACGCAATTTATCTATTTTTTCAAATGATTCATCGAACAATTTTTCAGTATACATTTTTTGCTCTTCTGAACTCTTGCCATACATTTCTTTATTATAATCTTCTTCTTTGAATTCTGGCATATAATTATTAACTACATCTGCTTCCTGTTTTTTATTATAATACCATAAAAATGCTAAATCTTTAATCAGCATACGTACTAAGCTTTCAATAGTATCTATTTCTTTATTCATGATGTTTAGTTCCCTAGACCTTACGATGCTATTTTCTTTTTTGCCATGTATTTTCTCTCGCCAACTAAATGTATATATAGCAACAATTACCCCAAAATATGGTGAGTAAATGCCCATCCATTTATCATAACTACTCGCATCTAACACTCCCCCATATTCTCTCCAATTTAGAAATACAGATATAAAAATAGGAATTGGTAGTAACATCAACATAACTAAAACCATTATACCTACAACGGATATTTTTTTTAATCTTTTTTTTATCAACACAAATCCTCCTTAATTATGTTATTTAATTCAGTATAACATAGATCGGTACTTTCTGGCATTTTTCCGCAGAAAAAGTCCCCCGCGGTCCTAGAAAAATTTGTTTCAAACTTTTTTTATATCCCCCTCCCTAAATCTTCTTAAAAATTCTATAAGTTCCCTAGCCTTAGCTATCTTGTACTCATATCCTTTATCATATTCTCTTTCAACTTCTGCATGAGATTTATTGCTAAGAGGTATTAAATAATCAGGATCAAGTCTCTTATTCCAATCTTCCTTGACCGGTATGATATGATGGACCATATCAGACGGTACTAATCTTCTGTACTTGTATAACTGATAGATATCTATATTATAATATCTTTGCTTAGTCTGCTTAGCTAGGTTCGTCCATTGAGATGATTTATAAAACTTCTTTGTCTTCTCATCTCTAAGCTTATCATATGCTTTATGTCTATCATATCCACACACCTTGCATACTTCACCGACCTTAACCTTAGCCCCGCATTTACATAACTTAGTCAATGCCAATATCATTACCCCCTTTAGATAGTACCCTCCCCCCTTTTGAAATGTGACATATCTATTATTCTGTAATATTTTATTTATCTATTTCTATATACCTTACACATATTGATTTATTAAATATTACATCAACATTTATATTCTTATTTTTAAACTAAATGTTACACACACTCATTATGTAACATTTTATATATAATTAAAAATAACTCATAGATTCATAAGCATCAGATATAGTATCTTGATTAATGCCGATGTATCTAAGAGTTATAGATGGTTCGCTATGATTAAATATATTTTGTAATACAGCAATATTTTTCGTTTTCTTATAATAATTATATCCAAATGTTTTTCTTAATGAGTGTGTTCCTACATTCTCAATTCCAAATTTTTTACATACTTCTTTAACTATTCTATACGCATGTTGCCTTGTAATTGGAGCATGTCCTGTTTTGCTATTTGCAATTAGATATTCATAATCGTCTTTATCTTGAATATAAATTTCCAACTCTTTCTTCAAAAATTTATTCATTTTAATTACTTTAAATTTTCCTGTCTTTTTTTCTTTTATCCTAATTTCTTTTTTATTTCTAACATGTTTCACTTGAATTTTGAGTATATCTGATATACGTAATCCTGTAAAAAGTCCAAGGATAAATAGTATGTAGTTTCTTGTATTTGTATTTTTTAAATACTTAATTATATCTTCTAACTTGTTATTATCCCTAATTGGTTCTACATAATTCATAGCATATCATCACCTCACTTTCATTGCGTTAAAAAAGGACTCTGATTAATAATCCCTTTACCTTACCTTTTATTTTAAATTCAATCTATTTTTTTGCATCAAGTAATCTACATATGCAATACCTTGAGTTTTATCTTTCTGACGTATTTTCATTAAAATAAGAATTAAAATAATAGTTGAAATTATAAGTATAATTAGAAATATAAAGTATGACTTCCAAAAATTTTCCTGAAACACATTTTTTAAACATACGTATAATTTTGTTGATATTTCAATTCCATTGTTGCTGAATGCAAATGATACAAGCGTTGAGATAATAAAGCTTGAAAATATACTATTTATAATCACTGAAAAATCAAAATAGTATAAATTTAATTTCTTTTTTTCCCATAAGTCATGTATCTCTTCCGAATAAATATTATTCACATGTTTATTAATTTCATTCAATTTCACTTTACTATTTTTTCTAGTACTTTTAATAACAGCTTCAATTAAAATATAAAAATAATACGATTCATTAATATAGTCTTGTGAATTAATATCCATTATTTTTTTCTTAATTCCTTTTTTTCTATGTTTCCCTTTAATAAATATTTTCATTTCATCCAGCCTCCTTTATTTTAATCATTATTCACTTAAACTATATCAAAGGAAAACAATTATATCAATATATTATAGTCAAATTTCTAAAAAATTAAACATAAAAAAGACATCCACCGCTGAATGTCCTTTTCTAAGAATAATAATTTATTAAGGAGGTTATTTTTGAACCTTGATTTCTTTTTCTACAATATCATAATATCATATATTTAACTGCATTTTACTGCACTCTTATCTAAAATATCTTGAAACTTCAAAAGAGCTTTTCCATGAAGTTTATAAATAGCTCTTATACTGTAATTTAAGTCAACGGATATTTTTTCCCAACTCTCACAGCTTATATACCTTTTTATTAAAAGTGTTTCAAGCAGATTGTCATCAATATCGCATAGCTTTAAATTGACATCTAATATAAGTTCAAGCTTTTTTCTTATTAAGTCATTTATTAAAGACTTTGTGTCCGCAATTTTGCAAACAATACTTTCTGTAGCATTTGTACAACTTGTTTGAACTTTTTCATTATAGCTTATTGAACAACCCTTTGCTAATGTATCTAATTCTAAAAGTTCATCTTCTAAAGTCTTTATATTTTCATCTATTTTATAAATCTTTTGTAAATACTCTTTAGCTACCATTAATACTCATCACCTACACTTAATTTATCATAAGTTTCTTTATTTACAATAATTCTACTCTTATTGCCTGCTTTATCCACTAGAATTGTATATTCTTCATTATACATTTCAGTAGTATGCTTTATTTCTCCATTTTCAATATATTCTAGCTTTTTTATCTGTGATGGATAATACTTCTTTTCTGCTACCCTACCTTTATTGTTACAAGCTACAAGAAGTATGCATGTCAGTAATAATAATATTAGTTTTTTCATTATTCCACCTCAATTTTTTATAAAAGTCTACCTATTTCATACACAACATTTACTGTTACAGAATTACCTGCTTGCTTATATAACTGACTATCACTCATTCCAGTTTCTTTTGCTTTTTCAAATGCCCAGTCAGGAAATCCTTGTAATCTCCAACACTCTCTAGGAGTCAGTCTTCTTACAACAAATCTATCGTATAATAAATTATTATGCTGAAAACTATTTGTTGTTACCGTTGGAGATATTCGATGAATGCCACCATGATTATTTCCTCTAGATCTTTGAATGATAACACCTTGATTACAAGATGTCGTTAGAGTTTGAGCTATTCCTTTACCTACCCTCCCTCTTCTAGTTTTACTGTTCGGGTGTTCAAAATTAATTGAATCCCCCTCATATGCTTCTGAATATCTTTTTTTTGTTGCTTCTTTTACTGGTATATATAAACTAGTTTTAATGCCTTTGCCTCCAATTAATTTTATTTTTTTTCCTTCTGTTTACTTTTAATAATGTAAGCCCCTGTTCCTTGTGCTTCTCCATATCTTGCTGTAATGGTATTTGTACATTCTCGCTCTCCAAGAGTATTTTTTTTACTACTTGATCTGATAGGAAATACTTTTCGTCCACCTGCTCCTCTAAGATGTCCAACAACGAACACTCGTTCTCTACTTTGTGGCACTCCGAAATTTTTTGAGTTAAGCAATTGCCATTCGACATCATACCCCAGTTCATCCAACGTTTTGAGGATTGTCTCAAACGTCTGTCCCTCGTTGTGTGATAATAAATTTTTGACATTCTCAAACAGCAAAACCTGTGGTTGGATTTGTTTGGCTGCTCTAGCAAGGTCAAAGAATAAAGTTCCTCTTGTATCCTCAAACCCTCGTTGATATCCAGCGATGCTAAATGCTTGACAAGGGAATCCTCCAACCAACATATTAACTTCTCCTCTAAGTTTTCTGAATTCTTCGTCTGTAATTTTTGTGATATCATTTCTTATAAACTCCCCCTCTTTTTTGCCGAATATAGCTTCATAGCTTTTCCTGGTAAATTTATCTAACTCTATATGTCCAATGCACTCATGACCTGCCATTTCAAGTCCGAGGCGAAATCCACCTATCCCCGAAAAACAATCTAAAAACTTCATATCTTGTTTCCTTATCTTTCTTCAATTAGACAGTCTAAAGCCATTCTATATCTCATTAATTCTTCCATTCCTGCCTTTTTGTAATATTTAAAAAAGAATTCAATTGTATTGCTTACAATATTTTGTATGTTATCTATATCTAATTGTTTTTTACTTTCATCACAAAGCTTTTTTATAGCAAAACTTATTTCGTTTCGTTTAGCATTTATTAAATCTATAAGTTCATCTATCATATCTTCAACTTCTGAAACTATACTATTTGTCATAAAATTACCTCCGTACATAAACAAACCAACGTTCTCTGTAATGTCTTTCATGAGCAATCCCGTATTTTTTGAATAGCGGTATCACTAAGTAAGCATCCTCATCTGATATTTTTGTATATAGTATTTTTCTTTTCTTATTTAGAAAATTTTCTTTATCATTTTCAAGTTCAATGTTTACCTGATTTTTCACAAAATCAACTAATTCTTGCTTATTTTTAAACGTCTTTTTCATATTCACACCTCCCCTTTCGATATTTTTCTATGTCTAACATACGACTTCCATCTATCATCACCCATAAACTCTATAAGCTCACCATAAAGCTTATAAAATGCCCAGTAATTACTCATTTTTCTATTATCTCCCAAAATCATTCTCTTCATTTATCACATCTATAATTTCGCACATAGCATTAACAACATCATCTATTATTTCATCATCATATTGTATAGCTTCACCCCCAAATACTTTTAAAATTTCATTATCTTCGTAAAACTCTCTAATTATCGACATCACCTTATCTATTGGATATTTAATAACTTCACTCATTTTCTATCACCTTCCAACCAGTTATATGCAGAGAATCAACCTTTAAATCTTGATCATAAAAATTGACTATAGAACTTTTAAGATCGACTAGTCCGCTTTTGCTAAAACAAGCAATGCCTGCACCTTTTTTAGTAATAAAATTTATTTCAATATTTAAATTTCTATCATATGCTTTTTTAATATCTTTTAATAATTTTTCTTTCATTTTTTATAACCTCACTATGTATGTTGGAGCTTCATCACTCCACAATATTGACGGAAATAAATTTATATATCCTTTTGATACCGGTGCCCATACATTCTTAGAATCTATCCATCTCCCTATCTCTTTCTCAGGTTTTGACTGAAACACATATACAAGCCCATCTTTATCTTTAGCAATCCATTTATATTTATGTTCTATTTTTTGCATTAGTTTAAGTTCAAAATCACTACACTTATTCAATGTGTCGCTTATTTCTATATCAATATCATCATCAGTTGCTACTTTTACGCTATTTTTGTATATTTCGCAATTCACTATATAAAAATCTTCTCCTATAGCATTAATTTCAACAAAATGTTTCCCTAGAAATCCGTTTTTTATGTAAACTGTATCCCCTGCTTTATATCTCATATATTATCCTTTCTATTTCACTAAATTTTATTGGCTATTAGCTTTTCCAATTCCTCATTTGAATAATTATTAGAAATAACCTGAGCAAAATTATGAAACTTTGATTTTTTAGTGTTATTGTTTACAACTTTCCAGTCATTTTTTATAACATTTATCAATAAACCAATATTACTTTTAATATCAGTATTTTCTTTATTTGATAGTTTAGACTTAACTACCAATATTTTTTCTTGTAAGTAATCAATATTTTTATTAACTGACTGTAATGTTTTTATAATATTAATAATACTTGAATCATCTATATTATATTTTTTCAGTAGTTGTTGAATTTCTTTATAACAACTTATCTCTAACTCTGTCTCTAACTCTAACTCTGGTGGACGAACGTCGGACATTTGTCCTGCTATTAATTTTTGTTTCTCTTTTTCCTGTTTAATCTCATTTCTATACTTCCTTTTTCTATCAGCTTCTGTACTTGATTTACCAATAAAATCTTGAATTTGTAACATGAACATAGTTCCATTATCCATTTTTTCAATTAGTCCTAAATTTGCAAAATGAACAAGTGCCTGTTTTATATCTCCTACACTGTGTCTCGTCACCGTTGATAGCATTTCAGGACTATATGGAATCCATTCATTCATTAAAAGTTTTCCGTTATTCTTCAAACTTCTTAAATATAGTTTTAAAAGGATATTCGAATATTTATAACCTTCCGGCAAACTTTCAAGATAAAGTATTTCATCAGAATCAAAGAAATTTTCTTTTAGTTTTAGATAGTAATATTTTTTATTATCACTCACATCTAATTCCTTCTTTCTAAATTTATTTATTTTTTGAAATTTATATGATATAATAAACTTGATTTTTTAAATTGTCGGCTTCGGCCGGCTTTTTTTCAGCTATTCGCCCATCTGAGATATTGAGCTACATACTCAATTAAAATTAATAAAGCAAACTTAAATGCTTCAACATAGTTCCTTACTTTTCTATCATCCATACATTATCCCTCCAAGCTATTTAATTGTCTTACTGAATCCTCTAGCGCCATTGGCAATGTATAATCTTCAACTATACTTAATGCAATATCATAATCTTTTCTCTTAATAGCCTTGTAGCTATCTACATCAAATTCTCTTTTAATCTGTCTTTGTAAGTCACTAAATACTTTCCCTCTTAAAGACTTACTATTGTACGCAGGAGTTTTTATTCCAATAAGTTTTATAACCTTTTTCCTTACTGCTTTGGTTAATCTTTCGCATTCTATATTAAAAAGCGGAGCATTATCTCTGAAATTATTAAAATCTTCTCTTAGTTCTTCTGTTTTATTGTCAACCATCAAAATAGCTTGCAATTCTTTACTCATATGTGGCAGTGTATATATTCCTGTTTTTCTTAGTGTTGGTAAAACTTCTCTTGTTACCCATTTTTTGAATCTTTTTGCACTTTCTAATTTACTGCCTAAAATCAAAGAATAAAGTCCAGATTCATTTATTATTGTCAATCCTCTGTTTGATTCAAAAGTACCGTTTTGGTAGTTTTGCCTATCATCTTCATCTACATGTCTGTTAATATCTCTACTTCCGTTTTGATAACCTAATATATTGGCTATATCTTTTCCTATAAACCAATATTCTCCATCAATTTCTAATGTTCTAATACATCCAAATTCATTGTTGTTAAATATTTGTAAATTATTCATGTCTATCATCTCCTATTCCATATCTTTCGTTAAAATACTGTCTAGGTGTACGCCCTCCAACAATTCTATATCCTTTTTCTTCAAGCTCTTTATTCAGTTCTCTTATAACTTTATAACCATAGCCTTCTTTGCGACCAGTTATAGATGCTATTTCTTGAGCTGTGATGTAATAATTCTCATTCATATTTATACCTCCTCTTTTTAATCATTAATATTTTTTTATAACGTTGTTTTTTAATATTCAAAATAGTTTTAATATGTTATAATTAAACTATCAGTATAGGAGTACTGAAATATTAAGAAAGGAGACCAAACAATTATGATTTTTACTGGTTCTGTAATTAAAGAACAAGGAGTAACTTTTGCGATAGTTCTTGTTAAAAACTCATTTTTAAATAATTCTTCAAGAGAAATAGAAGAATTTAGAAATAGTTTTCTCCCTGTTTTCGGTCAAATGCCAATAATATTAGCCTCACAAGACAGTAGAGGCACTTTTCAGTACCACGGTCGAAAAGATATTGTAAAATTTTTAGCCAATATTGACCCTTCAAGAATACCTTGGAAGGAATATACAACTCGCTAAAATTTTAATGTATCTGTATACTGAGATATTTCTAGTATTTTGTCCTCAGTAAGTTTTAATGACTCCATATTACTCGCAATAATATGGAGTTCTTTTCTGATGTTTTTTAACTCTTTTAAAATTTTTCTTAGTAACTTGTACATTCTTCTCACCTCTTTTCAACTTGATTTATTTATTCGCATTTATGCGATTTCTTTGCTAAAAAAAATTTCTATTATCTCTGAATTAGTGAGATAAAGCACTCTTGTTATTTTTTCAACATCAGATACAGTAAAAGACATTTGCCCTGTCATTCGCCTATAAAATGTTGAATAATCCATTCCTAACTCTTCGGCGAAACTCGTTAAGTTAAACCCCATTTCAACAATCTTTGCCTTCAGCTTATTTGTTTTTATCATCTTTCATCACCTCTTTTCTTTTTCGCATATACGCGATTTATTAATTAATATATTACAACTTTATAAGTCAAATGTCAATCTTTTTTTTGCATAAATGCGTATTATTTTTATTTTTTTACTTTTTATATTGCAAATATGCAAATTAAATAGTATAATTGCAATAAGGGGGGTGGTAAAGTTGTGTATATCTACTAGAATAAAAAATAGAAGAATAGAATTAGATATGACAGTTGAAGAGCTTGCAGCTAAAATCAATAAAAATAAAGCCACTATATACAGATATGAAAATGGCGATATAGGTAAAATGCCTTACGATGTATTGGAACCTTTGTCTAAAGCGCTAAATGTTAGTGTAGGATATTTACTTGGGAGTACTGATATAAAACCACTTTCAAAAAATGAAGAAAAACTTTTAAATAATTATAATAGGTTAAATAATTTAGGACAAAAAGAAGCGATTAAACGTGTTTCTGAACTAACTGAAATAGATAAATATACAACAACATACATTACTATGGCGGCTCATAATGATGATGCTAGTGAAGAACAAATTGAATTAATGAAAAAAGACTTTGAGGAAATGGATAAGTGGTAGCTTATGACTTTATATGAACAACTTCTGGAAGAAGCATATAACGAAGGAATAATAGTAAAAGAAGTATCATTAAATAGTAATGCAGATGGCTTGTATACAAATAATAAAATAGCAATTAATAAAAGTTTAGATACAACTATAGACAAGGCCTGTGTTCTCGCAGAAGAACTTGGACATCATTATACTACTATCGGTAATATACTAGATTTAAAAAACATAAATAACGCTAAACAGGAATTACAAGCTCGAAAGGTTGCTTATAACAAACTAATTCCACTTGATAGATTAGCAGAAATATTTTTTAAAAATAACGTTCAAAACATTTATGAATTGTCAGAACTTCTAGATTTAAGTGTTCTTTTTTTAGAAGAAGCGTTAGAGTATTATGCTTCAAAGTATGGTACTCATGTATTTGTAAACGATTTCTTGATAATATTTGAACCTAGCTTGTATGTCTATCGGATTGATGAATTTAATACAAAATAGTATTAATATAAATAATAAATTATTGGAGGAATTATCATGGTTAAAAATTTCAAAAAATTACTTGTTTTATCGTCGATATTAGTTTTAATATCTTCTACTTCATCTTATGCTGATATGAATGTATCTAGAATTTCAGGTAGAGATAGATACGAAACAGCTTTAAAAGTACAACAGAAATACTTTGTTCATGCTGACGGGAATTTGGCGATAATAGCTAGTGGAAAAGATTTTAGAACTGCCTTATATGGTAGCTATATGGCTAATGCTCTAAAAGTTCCTTTCTTTGTTAATCCTACAAGTGGATTAAATAAGAGTATCATTAATGAATTAAATCGCCTAAACGTGAAAAAAGTATATTTAATGGGGGATGTTAAGACTTTAAATAGAAACATAGAGAACTTCCTATTATATAAAAAATTTAAAACTACTAGATTTCAAGACAAGTATGAGGATGGATATTTGAATCCTATACAAAGTTATGTTGATACACCTATATTTAATACGTTTCATTATGGAGAACCTAGAGGAGATATGTCAAATGGAATAATAATTAATGATAAAAAGTTTCCAGATCTATTGGCCTCAATTCCATTAGTTTCAGAATTAGCAAGAGTACAAGCAACTTATCTTGGTAGTTTTGATGGTTTTTACATAAATTCATCCGATGATCCAAGGGCAGAAGGTTGGAGATTTATTATAGGTGGCTATGCAACTGTCCCTTCCTATATGGGAACTTTTCCAGGAGATAAAATGGGATTGAATATTCATAGTTGGGATGAAGAAAATTTTGACTCTGAAAGTATATTTCATACTGGCAGAATTGTAGGACAAAACAGATACAATACTGCAATTGAGATAGCTAAGGCATACGAACCGGTTCTAAATAAAGATATAAATACCATAGTCCTAGTGGATGGTACCAACTACCCTGATGCACTAGCTTCTGGTACAGTTGCAACATTTGAAAATGGGGCAATACTTTTAACTCAACCTAATAAGCTAAATGAGGATACAAGAGATTTTATTGAAGAAAATAATATAGAAAAAGTAATTATTGTTGGTGGTGAAAAATCGGTATCCAAGAATGTTGAAAATGAATTAAGAAATCTAAAATAAAAAAATAATATATAAAAAAATAAGAAGTATATCAACCGACCAAAGCGACTACTTCTTATCCTGTACACAAATAACTCACTTAGTGGGTCTATTTGCTGTACCTACATTATAACATGAAAGTAGGTGAATGTGAATGCCACAATATAAAGAAAGAACAGGCACATGGAGAACGCTTGTATACTATCATGATTATATGGGCAATCTTAAACAAAAACAAAAAAGAGGTTTTAAAACTAAAAGAGAAGCAAAGGAATATGAATTAGAATTTTTATCAAGTCATAAAAATAATATAACCTTGAAACAAGGAATGGAAGAATATTTCACATACGTATCAAGTAGACTTAGAGAATCAACTGTAAGAAATAAAAAATGGTATTCTAAAAACTTAGAATATATGAATAACTTGATACTTCTTGAAATATCTCCTAAAAATATAATGGATTGGCAGGCTCATATGATTGCCCTTGGTAAATCAAATAAAACTATCAATCAAAGCACAGAAATACTATATTCAATATACTCACATAATGGAAAAATTTACAACCATACATATAATCCAGTGAAAGCATTAGATAAACTCCCAACTGAAAATAAAAAAATGGACTTCTGGACAATTGAAGAATTTAAAACTTTTTTAAGCTATTTAGAAGATCCTGAAAAAATTATTGCCTTTAAAATTCTATTTTTTACAGGAATTAGATATGGTGAATTGCTAGGATTAACATTTGGAGATATACATGAAAATTATATTGACATAAATAAATCATATGATTATAGAAGTAAAAAATTCTGTGCAACTAAAAATAAACAATCGATAAGAAAGGTTTACATTCATAGACAGTTGAAAATAGATGTAGATGAGTATATTAAATCAATATACAAACCTAGAAAAAATGATAGATTATTTAATAGAACTACAAACACATGGTTACAATCACAATTAAAAAGAACATGTAAAAAATACAATTTACATCACATAAGAGTTCATGATTTAAGGCATTCGCATGCAAGTATGCTTATAAATAATGGAGTTGATGTATTAATCATTAGTGAACGATTAGGACATATTAAACCTACTACAACCTTAAATACGTATTCACATCTATATAAAAATAGATCAACAGAAGCAGTCGACTTCTTGGATAAACTAGATGAATAAATTAAAACATTGCCAAAACATTGCCACGGAGTATTTCACCCCGTGGCTGTGTTAGTATTTCCAATCTATTTAGCGCTTATAGCAGCCATTGTAATATAGTTGTATGGCTGATTAAAATGAGGTAAGAAGAATATATCCAATAGAGCTAATCTATCTATTGTCACTTTTTCCTGAATTGCTAATGAGAACATATGTATACCCATTGACATATCATATTCAGAAGCCATCTGAGCTCCTAATACAACTCTTGTATTTTTATCATATACTATTCTAAGTTTTACATTAGGATTAGATGTTTCTATAAACGCAGGCTTTTGTGTATCTTCAAAATCTGTATATTCTACTTCTATTCCCAATTTTTCCGCTTTTGCAACGGTGATTCCTGTTGAAACCATCTTTAAATCATATATACAAATACCATTTGATCCTTGTACTCCGATTGATTCTATTTCTGTTCCGGCAGCATTATGTGCAGCAACTATACCACTTCTTACTGCATTTGTAGCAAGAGCAATATAGCTTGTATTATCAATAGAATTATCAAATACAGTAGCACAATCTCCTATTGCATACACGTCTTTTACACTAGTTTCCTGTTTCTTATTCACAAGATAAGCTCCATTTTTAAATAATTCTAAGTTATCTTTTCCTAAATTATTGTTAGGTCTAAATCCTATAGATAATATTACCATATCAGCCGGAATTTCTTTCTTATCCGTTACAACAGTAGTTACTTTACCATTTTCACCCTTTAGTTCCTTGACAGCCTGACCAAATTCAAGATTTATATTATGATCTGCCAGATTCTTTTTCATTAAATCTGTAAATTCTTTATCATAATAAGCTGGAAGACAAGTTTCTGCGATATCAACCATTGTAACATTCTTTCCATGTCTTTCAAAAGCTTCTGCTAATTCAACACCTATATATCCTGCCCCAACAACTGTAATATTCTTTATGTTAGGATCTTGTAATTTATCTATTACTTCCTGTGCATTCTGATATAATTTAACCTGCTGTACATTTTCTAAATCCTTACCAGGAATTGGCGGAATTATTGGAAGAGAACCGGTCGCTAATATAAGCTTATCATAGTTATCTTCAACTTCAGTTCCATCTGCTAACTTTATAAAAACTTTCTTATTGTCAAAATCTATGTTGTGAACATCTGCCTCCATATGTACCTTTGCTCCCATTGATTCTAAAGAAGCTTTGTCAGCATAAAATAAACCATCTGGCTTAGAAATCTGATTTCCTATCCAAAGTGCCATACCACAACCTAAGAACGAAATATTACTATTTCTATCATATACTATAACTTCATTGTTTGGATAATTTCCTAAAATCGTCTTGATTGCCGCTGTACCAGCATGGTTTGCTCCTACTACAATAATCTTACTCATAATTAATAACCTCCGTTTGTTTGTTAAATAACATTTTTATATACACAAATAAAAATACATTTAATAATGAATTTTATTTTTACATTTGTATTCTACCCATGAAATTGTTTTCTTAAACCAAAAAAATTATTATTTTATAGAATATTTATATATAACTTTTCTGATTGTAAAAATATTTTATATCTATAATTATCATAAAACCAACTAGTATATCTTTGATAAAATAAAAAAGTGTCAACAATGACAAATATATCGATGAAAATATAATCATTATTAACACTTTTTAATTATCTATTTTATAAAATCATTTTTCTTCAAGCATTCAATTGCTATTTCAAGTTTTTCCGGTGCCACCATTACTATAGGACCTGTACAACCCATTCCGCTTTCTGCATATATACTTTCTTTCCAAAGAGCCTTTACTGCATCTTCCAAATCAAGTATGTCCACACCGGCTATCCCTTCAGTTACTACTTCCTTTGGTGGGGCTACTATTTCTTCCACTTTGTCTTTTGGAGCTTTCTTATTTTTTAGTTCCGCAAATTCCTTATCTAGTCCAAAAGAAATGGCTTTTTTATATTCTTCTCTTGCAATTTTGTTTACTTCTCCTTTGGCTATTTCAAATGCATATTTTAACGCATTTGCAACTACAGGAGTACCACTTGCTCTTGATAATATCAATACTCTTCTGTCGTAATCTTCACCAACTCCAGGACCGTATCCAAACCCCTGTGCTTCAAAATCTCCACCTGTATTGAAAGAAGAAAATACTTTCATCAATAAGTTACCAGTCAGAGAATCTGTTACCATTACATCAGGTACGCCTATTAAAAGATCATTTCCTCTCATTACTGATCCACCGTCTGCTCTCATTGATTCAGCAAAATCAAATTCATATCCATTTTCTTTTATATTTAAAAGAATTTTTTCAACTTGTCTTGCACCATCAAGATTCAATATACCTACTGTTGGATTTTTTATACCACAAGATTTTGCAGTTGCTATACCGTATATAGCATTTCTTGCCATAGCCTCTACTCTGTCTGTTGAAGATGTGCCGGTAGTAGTTGCAATAAACATTTCACGCCCTCTACCTGGAGTTAATACTCTACCTACAGTTGACACGCCGATTGGAAAATTATAGTGCATAGTTACACAAGCATCAATTTCCTTTGAGTCCAATAACTCTTCCATAACTTTGTACATTTCATCTTCTGTTTCGACTTCATATGAAGTGAATTCTTCATCACCCTTACCAATCAAAACTATCTCGAACATACCATTATTCGCAAGTTTGGCTCCATTAATTAGATTTTCAGAACCATGTTCACTTCCAAGAGTAGTTAGACCAACTTTGATTTTCTTTCCAAAATTACCACTTTCTATTGCACCTGCAACTTCAAGCAGCACATCAGATATTAGTTTATTAGACATATCCTCTCCCCCCTATTCTTCTATCATATCAAGGGCGATATTTCTCATTGATTCTGCAATTATTTTTCTTATTTCATCCTTGGAAATTGAAGTTACTTCCTCAGCAATTCCCTGATTTCTCTCGGCTATAAAAGACACGCCATCAAACAAATTAGTCATTCTACCAAGGAATAAACTACCCTTACCAACTATCATGGCTCTATTCTTATTACCAGTTGTTAAATCATCAATTAAAAATCCTACATACGGTACACCTGATGGAATGTGCCCCTGAGTTGGCGCCCATCCAGGAAGACCGTGATTTGCTATAAAGTTCTTTAATTCTTTCTTCTCAATTTCTCCTCTTGTTACTGCAAGTGCACCTATCATTTTGTAATTGGCTTCCGGAACATTACCTGCTCCGGCTGGCTTAGTTATATCAGGATTTTGCATTTCCACTGAAAATACATCCACGTCCGGTATCTTCAATCCCGCTTTATCTAATCCCTGAGTAATCAAAGCAGTCATTACAGCTTGCGGTGCAGAACCTGTACCTACTGTATGCTTTCCAACTAAATCTGTTCTTATTACTGGATTTACACCATCATTTTCAGATATCAAAACAGCGAATCCGCCTACAACATCCTCTAACACCGGAAGCCCTTTCTTAATATGGTCTTTTGCATTCATACCTAATTTTGCTGAAGCACCACCTGCTACTACCATTACATTTTTATATACACCGGCTTTCACCAAGGCAGCAGCGTTTATTAACGCATGAGATGGGCCAGCACAAAATCCTCTTGTGTCAGAACCGGTAGCATTTGTCATACCGGCCATTTCGGCTATAGATTTTGCAAAGTTTCCTCCACCTCTCTGGTTCATATCACCACAAGCCTCTTCAGAACATTCTATTACATAATCTATTTCATCTTTATTTATTTCTGAACTTCTAAGTAACTCTAATGCAGAAACTACACCTGAAGCCTTAACTACCAGATTTTCAAACATAGTATGTGCATTTAAATTCACATCTACATCGTGAGCTCTTTTTACATATCCTACTAATTTGTCCTCATGATATAATCCTTGCGCTACATGAGAAGTCAGCAATTCCTCCGCATCCGAGATATCCGTTCCTTTTAGTAAACCAAAGAAAGGTTCTAACTCAGGGTAATTTGACTCTATTGCAGGTCTTACTGATTCTACAAATTCTTCGGATAATTTAACCAACTCGAAAGCATCTGAAATTTGCATCAAAGCAAGAAATTCATTTTGAGGAACTATTTGTCCAAACTTTCCTCTTCTTTCACCTTTATTTTCTATTTCACACCAAGGTAGCTTTTTATCAGCAAGAATTTCCGGTCTTTCATTACCTATATATACTTGATTTGGCAAATAGTTTACAACTTCCTCATAACTTCTGATTCTACTTCCAACTTCTTTTAAGAAATCGGAGTCTGGATTAACTTCCTGTTCGACAGTACAAGTAGTACCATTTTTGATAATCATGTCAGGAGTGTGAATTAACACATATCCTGCACCTTTGAATACTGGGAATGACATAATTATTACCTCCATTTATATTAATTTATATACCAATATTGGTACACATAGAAATAGTTCTACGTGTACCAATATGAATAGCTATATTATTTGATTAGTCTTCAAAAACAGTTTGACCATCCACTTCAGTAGTCAAAGCTTTAAGAGCCTTTTCTACCAACTTTCTTCTTAGAGATTTTTCCTCAGCGGAATCTAGTGCCGGATTTCCAAGAGGATGAGGTATAGCTATCGTTGGAACTATTCTGTTTGCACCAACTGTCAATGAAATAGGAACAACCGTACACATGTGAACTACAGGTAAACCAGCTCTCTCTATTTCTTTTACCATCGTTGCACCGCAACGAGTACAAGTACCTCATGTAGAAGTCATAATAACAGCATCAACACCATCAGCTTTTAATTTTTGAGCATACTCAGCAGCAAATGCCTTAGCAGAGGCAACAGCTGTACCATTACCTACAGTCGTATAAAATTTATTGTGAAGTTTACCTATTACACCTTCTTTTTCAAGGTCTCTTAGTACATCAACCGGTAAAACTCTATCTGAATCGACATTTGCATATGATGGATCATATCCACCATGAGCAGTCTCCCAACCTTCTTCAGTAAGATCTAAAACTCCCTCAATGCAATATTCACCATATTTAGTAGCATTAGAAGATTCAATTCTATCCGGATTGCTTTTTGGAACTATACCACCAGAAGTACAAAGTGCTACTGTGCACTTGGAAATATCTTTGATAGCCGGATTTGGATCTACTCTATCAAAATTAGGCATTGGATATTCAGTTACGAATTCTTCACCATTTATTTTTTTGATCAGCATATCAACAGCTCTTTTAGATCCTCTTTCTTTCGCAAAGAAATTTACCCTTATACCTTTTTGTATATATCCTTCTTCTTCAGGAGATCCAACTACTTCTCCTTTAGCCAGTTTGGCAGCTAGACTCGCCATTTTTGGAAGGGCTTTTCTCATACCTGCAGCCGAATTTGAAGTTTCAACTATGTAAAGTTCTTTCTTATACATATCAACTCCAGGATTTTCAACATACATACCCGTTAAACATGGTATATTTAATTTATTTTTAACGACACTTGTTATTGTTCCACAAGCAACACCATATCTACCTGCATTAAATGCCGGTCCAGCAATAAATAACTGAGGATCAAATCCCTTAACCATAGACAATATTTCTTCACTTGCTTCATCTATATTTTCGTTGAAATATCCGTCACCACAAACTACTGTAGCAACTACCTCAAATTCATCACCTAATTTTCCTTGTAACTGTACACTAACCGGAGGAAGTGCTTCCATTATTTTTGGCTCAACGTCAGCTTTTTCTTCTCCACCTATTCCCGCAAAGAATTGGTTAACATAATGAACTACTCTAATTTTTGACATTATTTTACCTCCCATGGAATCTTATAAATATTTACAGAATTCGCTTCTTATACTTGACATTTCTTCAGCTATTTCATCACAGTCAAGGACCATTTCCATCATTCCTATCTGCTCTTCATAAACTGATTCATCAAACTGTTCCTTTATTTCTTCTTCTACAACATGGAATACGCTTAATCCCAATTCTACACCTGCAAGAGGTCCGGCAAATGTCGGATCACCTGCTGTTACTGTTTCAGCTGCAAGACCTGCAGCTTCGGCTTCAGCGGCACCTAATAAAACCACAACATTTTCTGCTCCGAATTTTTCGGCAGCATCTTTTACCCTGTTCTGATTTTCCAGGTCCATAGCCCCAGCAGCTGTTCAGACGAAGCATTCAGTAGATGCGAAAACTACCTCTACACCGTCAACTGTTTTTACACATTCTTCGATAGCAGGACCAGGTATACCGTCTCTGTCACCGATTATAATAACTTTTTTATTATTTAAAGTTGTCATAACAATCTTCTCCTTAATTATTTATTTGGGCATTTTGAAATCGATGTAGCCCTGATTGATTTTCCTAATTTAATAGGATTAATAAGTAATATCTTCAAATGTATGTATTATATTTAGCTTTAACATACCTTCAGCTTTATACAAGAAAAATGTCTTTTTAAATTAGAATGTCTTTGCTGATAAATACCCGAATCCAGTTTCATTTGTAGCTCCAGTTATTGTCTGAATTTCTACTTCTATTGACCCGTCTTCTCTTAGAGAATTTTCATTACCACCAGCAATTATATTAACGAACTCTATATGTCCTATCACCTTATCGAGTTTTGGTAATACTACATATTCATTTGCGTTACCTCCAGTTACAACCGCGTCAGCCTTTGCATCAGCATCTGCTAGCGACTGAGAAGCCCCATCCCTACCAGCATATTCATCTGTAACTATTACAGTTTTAACGCCTTCTGTTTCAATTTTTTTGCAATTCATTATTAAGTCAGTGTCTGGATTTCCAAAACCTTCCTGAGAAACAATTACTGCGTCTAGGCCTAAATACTTACAAAGCTTAGAAGTCCAATTTGAAGATCTTTCTTTATCTGCAAGATATACGTTTTCATTTGTAATAATTACTCCCAAGAAATTAATTGATTTACCGTGCTGGGCATATAATTCCTCAATTACTCCATTGTTTAAATGAACGTAGGTAGGATTTTTGTCACAAGCTGACACACAATTACCCGAAACAATTGCACCATCCATTATTTCAGTCGGGTATAGTAACGTAGGAACTATTTGCTTTGCATCTACACCATATACATAAGTATCATGTAATAATCCTTGTGTCTGAAGCATATATACATATCCAACTTTTGGAAGCTCAGGATATTCAGCTATCTGTTCTAATAATGGCTTAGTTTCATAGTTTACTACTTCATCCACTTCAATTTCTTTAGCTAATTCTCCAAGGTATTTAGCAGCTTTAAAACCTAAAAATCTCACTGATTTTTCATGGTCATGCTGCTTAACTCCTTCTTTAGGTTCAGCTATCAATACAAGATTCACAGTTTTTGAAAAAGGAGTATATTCTGCTCCTAAACCAGTCATATCAATTATACCTTCCTGGAAACCAACAATTTTACCTGTAGTCACTACTGCCATTCCTTTAAGTACGTGAGTTCTTCCCTCACCAACAGTATCGACTTTTGAAAGAACACCTGGAAAAATTCCTCCTTTTCCTTCAACCTTTACTCTTGGCTCAATTACATCTTTAACTGGAGTGATTCTTACACTTTCACCTGGTCTAGCAATATCCAGGTTAACTGAAGCAATGTGCTCATCTTCCCATATAGCACTTATCATTTCTTCTTTGTTTACAAATAAAACACCATTTTCTATCTTCGTAACATCAGCAAACTGAATGTCATTTATGAAGATTTTGCCTATTTCAAGACGCATAGGTTACCTCCTATAAAAAATAATTTAATATAATAATATTATTAATAAATATTTTGTCAAAACTTTGATATGTTGACCGAGACCAAAAGGGGATCTTTTGGTCCCAGTCTTTGAAAAATTAATATTAAATAAGCAGATGCAATACTTATTTAATTAAGTGGATAAACATTTTAATAATACTTCTTTATCATAGCTTCAATATTTGCTATATTTGCGTCATCTTTAGTTATTTCTTCAACCTTTTCTCCATCTTTATACATAGTCATAGTTGGAAGTCCTAATACTTTTTGCTTAATAGCAAGTCTTCTGGCTTTAGTTATATCCATAGAACAAAACTTAATCTTATCACCATATTGTTCTGCTAGTTTATGCACATCTGGCATTAATGCTTTACAAGGTTCACATCCCTGACTCCAAAAGTCAACAAATATATACCCTTCACTTTCCAATACTTCTGCTTCGAAATTATCTTTTGTAAGTTCTAACATTTTCGTTACCTCCTAAATTAAAATACTTTTTTAAAGTTACTCAAATTTACTTGCTATATATCTTTCAGCCATTACTGCTGCAACTGCTCCGTCGCTTGTGGCTGTGACAACCTGTCTTACTTCTTTTTGTCTACAGTCGCCGGCTACAAATACCCCCGGTATTTTAGTTGTAGTATCATCGCCCGCTATAAAATATCCTATTTCATCACATTCTAGAACATCTCTAAACATTTCTGTTTCAGGAACATATCCGATAAATACAAAACAGCCAAAAGTTCCATCTTCTTCATCTGCAAAATATTCAGTAATTTCACCTGTAATTTTATTCTTGAATACTATTGATTCTAAAATTCCGTCACCTTTTACCTCTTCTACTACTGTATCCAATAAGAAATCAATCTTCGGGTTAGCTCTTGCCCTTTCGATAGCCGATGGTGCACATCTAAATCCCTGTCTTCTATGAACAACTGTTACCTTTCTAGCGAATTTAGTAAGGTACATAGCTTCTTCGATAGCACTATCTCCTCCACCGATTACAAATACTTCAAAATCTTCAAAGAAATCTGCATCACAAGTTGCACAGTACGACACCCCTTTTCCAGTAAGTTCTGCTTCACCCGGGCATCCCATTTTTCTCGGATTTGCACCTGTAGCAATTATGACAGCTTTAGCTTGATATTCTTTATCTGCAGTTTTAACTATTTTGATATCACCTTCAAAATCAAATTCAACTACATCTCCTCTTTCTATCTCACATCCAAAAGCTTTTGCCTGTTCAACCATTCTAGCTGTCAAAGATGGTCCAGTCGCATTTTCTATTGAACCAGGGTAATTATCAACTTGGTGAGTTATTACAATCTGTCCACCATTTTTTTGTTTTTCGAGAATAAGAGTTTTCAATTTACCTCTTGCCCCGTATAATCCCGCAGACAGACCTGCTGGTCCACCGCCTATGATAAGTAAATCATAAATATTTTCCATTGTTTACCTCCACATAAAACATTAGTTTTAATCATTGCTAAAATATATTATCAGATATCCATTTCTGGTTATCCGTATTGTCAAAATACAGTCAAATAGTTGAGATTAATCTTTTCAGATTATTAAAAAGCTTTTTATTAGATTAAATATTCTGTATATTCAACTTATTATTTTTTATCTATTTTTTCTTCGCTTATTTATTTTTAATATCTTAATTTATATACTTTAATTTATATACTTTTATACATTTTTAATATCTTATCTATATATTTTAATATTGTTCCATATTCTTTATAATTTCTTGCTTAATAATTATACTATTTAATTTATTATTCTGTTAATCGTTTTACTTATTAAGTCAAAATCAATAACTCTAAAATCTTCTTTTACGCTCTCAATCCAAAGAGGTGTATTTTTATTTTTATTAAATTTTTTTGCAGTTTCAATTGCCTCTTCTATAAGCCCTAAAGATATATAGTCAAGCGATTTCCCTTTACTCAAAACAATACTTCTATAAATAGTTTCATTTGGTTTAACACTCCCATATAATGGATGAGTCAACATTTCATATCCCTGATGAATTAAATTTCTACATTTTTCCAAGATACCTATATAATCTATATCATCGTACAAAAGTTCTATATTGTTACTTTCAAGATACTCTTGTATTTCGAAAAACTTTTTATTATTTGTAATTAAAAGCATTTGTTTACCTTTCCGAATAATTTAAATTTTACCACATCTTTCGTAATAAAAAAGGGGAATAAAGTAGTCACTTTATTCCCCTGTCATATTTTTTCAGAGATACGTCCAATCCTACTCCTTTTACCTGAGAAATTCATAATATTTTTTGACTGTAAACATTACTTGTCCCTTCGGTGGCATAAAGCTCTCTCATAGAATTATCGCCCGTAACATATTTACTTTTCTTATAATCTACATCCTCATTATACATTATATCTATTTATAAAATCAAGATTATTTTCGATAAAGAATATCTATTTACACTATATAAAATTTCTATGATAAAATCCTTTTTAATAGTTTTATCTATATATACTCATATCATTAAATCAATTATTATAGAATTTGATATTTCTCTTCCTTTTTGTGTCAAATAATATTTTTTTTCTTGTGAAAATCCAATCAACCCTCGTCTTTTATATTTATTTATACTTTCGTTAAAAAAGTTTTTTTCTTCATTCGTAAGTATATCTACGATTTTTTCATCTATTCCAGAGTTCATTCTTAGACCTAACATTAATTTTTCATTAAATTTATCCATTCTTGATATTTTTTCCTCAAAATTAATCGGTTTTATGCCATTAAAACATTTCTTATTATATATCTCTATATCTTTAAAATTAGTATATCTTTTTCCATTTATATAGCCCGAAGCACCCACACCTATACCATAATATTCTCCACATTCCCAGTAATTAATATTATGTATACAGTTTCTATTTTCTTTTGAATAATTGGAGATTTCATACTGTATATATCCATTTTCTTTTAATTTCTCAACTGTGTACCTATACATTTTAATATATAAATCATCTTCCGGTATTTCTAATTTCCCCTCTTCAAATAATCTATAGAATTTCGTATTTTCTTCTATAATCAAAGAATATGCTGAAATATGTTCTACTCCTAATTTTATAACATAGTCAACAGTTGCTTTCCAATCTTCAAAACTCTGACCATCAAATGCAAAAATTAAATCGACATTAATATTATCAAACCCCATTTTTCTCGCATTGATATAACTTTCTTCAAAATCACTTAAATTGTGTACTCTCCCCATAAAACTTAAATGTTTTTCCTGAATTGCTTGCAATCCTATACTTAATCTATTTACACCGCCTTTTTTCATAACTTTCATTTTTTCAATAGTCAGTGTTCCTGGATTACATTCTATTGTATATTCTCTAATTTTTTCAAGATTCACATTTTTATTTATAATTTTAAAAAGTTTTTCCAATTGTTCTTCATTAAGAATTGAAGGTGTTCCACCACCTATAAAAATTGTCTCTATATTATCATCATCCAAATTTTTATAGAACTCTATCTCTTTTTCAACACTATCTAAATAGCTATTTATTCTTTCACCTAATTCATTTCCATTATATACATAAGATGTAAAATCACAATAATTACATTTTTTTGCACAAAATGGAATATGAACATATAAACCCCTTGTTTTCATAATGTACCTTTCAAACTTTTCATTTTACTTAATTTCAAAATAAAAAAGAAACTATATCCTAACACTAAAATATTATAACACAGTTTCTCTTTTTATATTTAACTATCTATTAAATTTTGCAATTAATTTATATATTACAGTATCCTACTACTGTATAGTTTGATGGTATTCCATAATCCTTGTCAAGTTTATCGAATCCCCATTTAGAATCAAACATTGTTACATCAAGTATCACACCAAAATATAACATTACTATTCCAGCATCAATTTTATTGACATAGCTACCACTATAGTTTTCATTATTTATAGCAAGAATAACTTTTCCACCATCTACAATGAATCTCCATGGCTGTTTGTTTAATGCTGACGGAGCCATTCTAGCATATGAAAAAGCATCAAGTAGGGCTCTCTCTTCCAATAATTCTGAACTGGCTGCATTTCCCCACTTATCTATATATACCATCTCTTCAATAGAAATTCTATCTGATCCTACATTTCCTACTGATAGTTTCGATTTTGAATAATTACTTCCGGCTTTTCCTGCACCTTCCACATGCTTGATATTTGAATCATATCCAAGTGCTATTAAAGCTACCACTTCCTTATCTGATTCAATTCCCAAAGTTGTTTTTATCATAGCTTGGTTAGTGTAAGATACCCAACAACTATCTATTCCTAAATCTCTGGCTTTTAATATTGTTCTTTCACCAATATACCCGGCATTTTCAATATGTTGTGGTTTGTCTTCTGAAAGCAATACCATATAGTTTGGAGCTTCTATCATAACTCCCTGGTAACCTGCTATACCATATAGTCTTTTGTATGAATCATCTCCTGCAAAAAATCTAACTTCAACATCAATTGATGAAACTAATTTTTTGCAATTAGCAACAAAATTTTCTAGCTCACCTAAAAGTTTAGCATCAACTGGTGTTTCTTTAAAATTTCTTACCGACTTTCCTTTAACAATCAATGACTTATAATCCATAATATATACCTCCAAGTAATAGTAAATTAATTATATCTATTTCTCGCCAAATTTAATAGTTCTTCCTTTTTATTTGCCTTGGGATTTTTAATCACATAATCAAGCAGATAATTTAATAATTCCCCTATCTCCGGTCCCTTAGCGATATCGTTTTCAATAACATCTCTACCATTAATTTGTAAATGAGAAATAGAAAAACATTCTCCTGATTCTATTATATCATTAAATATAGCAAAACATAAACCAAGATTTTGATTTTTTTTAATAAACTTTGAATAAATCGCATATTTTGACAGTAATATATCTTCTAAATCTCTCATAATTTCTTTCATCATTACCCGCATTGTATTTTTATTAATATTTTCATCTGATAAAGCATCATATTTTTCATTTAAATATATGCTATGAATCTTTTTAGTATTTACAATATCTTTATTAGAATATCTCAACTTTCTTAATATATTGATGAGAATATAATTGTCAATATGACCAAAGCATACAGCCCTAGTAAGCACATTAATATATTTCGCATTTTCAATAGAAAATATATCACCAAACTCATAATTTTCATTTATATATGTATCATCTGTATTCGTTTTCTTATATATATTTATTATATTTTGTGCGTTCGTAATACTTTCTTCAGAAAAATCAAATCCATCAAACAACCATTTACAAACCCCTAACTCATTTAATATTGTCAAAGCACAAGGGGAGTATTTTATAATCCCCTCAAACTCTGATGTTATTCTTTCAATTGATACTTTTTTTATATTATCGGCATTTTTTAACATAGATTTATAGGTATTATCGTCAATAGAAAATCCTAGTTTTGCAGAGAATCTTATAGCTCTAATTATCCTCAATGCGTCTTCATTAAACCTCAACTCCGGATTTCCAACACATCTTATTTTCTTTTTATTAATATCGTCCAAACCACCAAATATATCTATTAGCCCCTTTTTATCATTATATGCCATAGCATTAACTGTGAAGTCACGTCTAGATAAATCATCTATTATATTATCACTAAACTTTACAGATTCAGGTCTTCTCATATCACTATATTCGCCATCAATCCTATAAGTAGTAACTTCATAGCCAACTTTATCAATCATTACAGTTACTGTTCCATGAGCGATTCCTGTCGGTATTGTTTTTTTAAAAATAGACATTATATCCTGTGGCTTTGCACTTGTTGTAATATCCCAATCATTTGGTTTTCTTCCCATTATTGAATCTCTCACACAACCACCTACTATAAATGCTTCAAAACCGCTTTCTATTATTTTTTCTATTATATACTTTGCACCTTTTTCTATTTTAATTAGCAAAATATCACCTTTTCTTTATTTAATATACTAGTCATCCAGCTTTAAGACAGACATAAACGCCTTTTGTGGAACCTCTACATTACCAATCTGACGCATTCTCTTTTTACCTTCTTTCTGCTTTTCAAGAAGTTTTCTCTTTCTAGATATATCTCCACCATAACATTTAGCCAGTACGTCTTTTCTATATGCTGCCACTGTTTCTCTTGCTATTATTTTATTTCCTACCGCAGCCTGTATTGGTACCGGGAACTGATGTCTTGGAATTTCTTCCTTGAGTTTTTCACACATCGCCTTTCCTCTTACAAAGGCTCTCGACTCATGTATTATAAAACTTAATGCATCTACTTGTTCTTTGTTTATTAAAATATCCATCTTTACAAGGTTGGATACCACATAACCTTTTATTTCATAGTCTATAGAACCGTATCCTCTTGTTCTGGATTTAAGTGCATCAAAGAAATCATAGATAACCTCATTCAAAGGAAGTTCATAATGCAGCATTACTCTTATGTCATCAATGTACTCCATATCTTTCATAATTCCTCGTCTCTCTTGACATAATTCCATTACAACTCCAACATAATCTTTAGGGACGATAATATCACTATTTACTATAGGTTCTTCAATAGTTTTAATTTCTACAACAGGCGGTAAATTAGCAGGATTTTGTATCATCAATACTTCTCCATCAAGTTTCGTTACCCTATATATTACAGAAGGTGCAGTAGTAATAATATTCAAATCAAATTCTCTTTCTAACCTCTCCTGTATTATTTCCATATGTAGTAATCCTAAAAAACCACATCTGAAACCAAATCCCAACGCAGCAGATGATTCGGACTCAAATTCAAGTGCCGCATCATTTATTTGTAGTTTTTCTAAAGCATCTCTAACATTTTCGTACTTCTCTCCTTCTCCCGGATAAACCCCACAATACACCATAGGAGTTGCTTTTTTATAGCCCGGCAAAGATTCTGCTGTTCTGTTATCAGCATCTGTAATAGTATCACCGACTCTACAACTTCTAATATCTTTTATACTAGCAGCAATATATCCCACATCACCTGCAGTAAGATCTGAAAGTTCAGTAGGATTAGGAGCCATCACTCCCACTTCAGTTACCTCAAACTTCTTTTTGGTATTCATCATTTCTATAGTCATACCTTTTTTAACTGTGCCTTCAAATACTCTGACATATGCCACAACACCTTTATACGCATCATAATAAGAATCAAAGATCAATGCCTTTAAAGGCGCTGAAGAATCGCCCTGTGGTGGCGGAATATGCCTTACAATAGCCTCAAGTACATCTTCAGTATTGATATTGTTTTTAGCAGAAATCAATGGTGCTTCACTACAATCAAGTCCTATAAGATCCTCTATCTCATGTTTTACATAGTCCGGTCTTGCACTCGGTAAATCAATTTTATTTATTACCGGTAATATTTCAAGATCCTGCTCCAATGCTAAATATACATTAGCCAGAGTTTGAGCTTCCACACCTTGAGCAGCATCCACAACTAATAAAGCTCCCTCACAGGCTGCTAAGCTCCTAGATACTTCATAATTGAAATCAACATGCCCCGGAGTATCTATCAAATTAAGATAATATGTCTCACCATCATCTGCAGTATATTTCAATCTCACATTTTGTAATTTAATTGTGATTCCTCTTTCACGTTCTAATTCCATATTATCCAACAATTGTGATTTCATATCTCTTTCAGAAACCAAACCTGTATTTTGAATTAATCTATCTGCAAGAGTTGACTTTCCATGATCTATATGTGCAATTATACTAAAATTTCTTGTTTTACTTTGTCTACTTGTCAATAAAAGATCCTCCTTTTAAAAAATTTACATAATCTATCACTCTATATTTTACTTTAATTTTAAGTCAACGTAAATAAAAGAAATAAAAAATCGTATTTTTTTTCTTAAAAATCAACTTTTATCTTGATTTTTACTTATAGTTCTGTTAAAATGATGTATGTTGATTATGAATTTACAATATATCTAAGGAGGTGAATTGAATGGCAAATATTAAGTCTGCTAAGAAAAGAATCGGTGTTATTGAAAAGAAAACTGCTTTAAATAGAGTAAGAAAATCTCAGATAAAAACTGCTATAAGAAGATTTGATGAAGCTGTAGAAGCTGGAAATAAAGAAGAAGCTACAGCAAAATTCCAGTTAGCTCAGAAAAAAATATACCAGGTTGCTTCTAAAGGAACTATTCACAAAAATGCTGCTGATAGAAAGGTATCTAAGCTAGCTAACAGATTAAACTCTATGAACGCTTAAATGTGCGTGAGAATATAATATCGACGGGTATTATATATTAGACAACGCTACGGATAGATTGTTATCTCGTGTGTCAAACGTTTGAAAATACTAGATAAAAAAAGAAATGGGTTCTCCCATTTCTTTTTTTATCTAGTATTATAATAAATAATATCAGACTTTATTATATGAAAAGCAACTTTATTTTAATATTAATTTTATTAATATACTAATTATCTACAATATTTAGCTATAAAAATTTCCGCTGCTATTCTATCATCCATTTTTCCTTGCTTAATTTTAAAATCTGATTCCATTATATAATTAATTATGTCAATTAATATC
The DNA here is from genome assembly GCF_014229965.1 of Peptostreptococcus canis. Classification (GTDB taxonomy): domain Bacteria; phylum Bacillota; class Clostridia; order Peptostreptococcales; family Peptostreptococcaceae; genus Peptostreptococcus; species Peptostreptococcus canis. The sequence goes on along the minus strand of NZ_JABGBW010000007.1, from coordinate 7,433 downwards.
TCATCACTAAAATTTCTGGATTGTCTCATTAATTTATTCATTGCATATGGATGTAGCTGTAATGTATCTTTAATGATATTTTGAGGCATTTTTTTCTCCTGCAATGTCTTAACTTGAATTATTTGACTAAATTGTTTTGACAACATCGCAAATACTCCTAGTACAGATTCTCCATTATCAAGCATATCATTCAATACTTTTACAGATCTTGCTGAATTCTTATTTCCAATTAAATCAATAAGTTGAAAAATATCATTTTCTGACTTGGATTTAAGTAGTTCATCTACAACATTTTTATCTAAAATACCATTACTCCCTATATATGATGATAATTTTCTAATCTCATTTTTCATATCAGACAAAGTCATATCAGAATTTCTATCTCTATACCCTGTCATCTCAATAAAATATGTAACAACTGAGTTAGTAATTTGTATATTTTGGCTTATGAATTCTTCTTTACACCAATTTAATAGCGAAATATCTTCCATTTTTTTCATTTCACATATTATGCCATTTTTCTCTACGACTTTATAGATTTTTCTTTTTTTATCAACTTCACCATAAGAAATAAATACCAAAATGGTAGTTTCCGGTATATTTTCTATCAATGAAACAAGAATTTTTTCATCTTCTTCAGAAAAGTTTTTTCTTTTTCCTTTAAATAGCTCAAAATCTTTTATAATTAATACTCTCTTCTCAGCCATAAAAGGTAAAGTCTCAACTGAAGATATAAGTTGTTCAATATTAGTTTCTTTTCCATCAAGCACAGACAAATTGAAATCTGCCATATCGGTGTTTACTATTTTTTTAAATAATTCTTGAACTTCCTCAATAAGGTATGCCTCTCTACCAAAAATAAAATATAAATTTTGATATTTTTCCTCTTCAAGTTGTTCTATCAATTTATTTCTTTCCATAACTACCTCCAGGCTAAGTCACCTAATTACTCAAAAGCAATTTCAGTGCAAGATATATTATATCACATCTTTGATAGCTTTTCTAAAGAATTAACCTTTTTCCCAAGAAATTTATTTTTATTGATATATTTTATCTCTAAATACTTAACTAAAGAGAATATAAACAGGTAATATATTAATAAAACTTTTAAATCTATATTTTTAAACTCAATTGTATTAGCACCATCATTCCCTATTTTCGATAGTAAATATAAACTTGTATTTATAATCTCTGAATTTATCTTCGCGATTATTATTCCAATTTCTTCCCACAAATAAAACAATAATAAAGAAAATACATCTAAAATAATAATCAAACCAATAATAGGAATCATAACTAAATTCCCCATTATAGACACTAATGAATAGGAATTGAAGTAATATAGAATAATCGGTCCCGTTAAAATGCTCGATGCAATGGTTCCTGATATTATTTTTGAATACATATATTTATCTATATATTTCATAAAAATAACAATGGAAATCATTGATAAATAGCTGAGCTGAAAAGAAATATTATATATAACATAGGGATTTCCTAACAGTATTATACTAGCCATTATTGATAAAATGTTTATTATATCTACTCTCTTATCTAATAAAGAACAAAAACAAACTATTACATATAAAATAATAGCCCTGGTGATTGAGCATCCTCCTCCAACTAATAAATTGTACATATATAAAACAGAAGAAATTAAAGCAAGTTTTTTAAAGGTATTAATTCTTCCAAAAACAAGTGTTAAAATACCTATTATGATGCCTATATGAAGTCCGGAAATCGCCATTATATGGCTTGTGCCGGAATCCAAAAACAAATATCTATATTCATTATCGATACCAGTTTTATCACCCACTAAAATGGCATTTAGTAAATCAGAATTTTCTTTATATATCATTCTATTCGACTTTATAATATATTTTTTTAGACTACCTAAGTTATAGTAGAAATTATCACTTCCATTCACTTTATAGTTTGAAATTACTATGCTTCTATCTATCCCTTTACTTCTTAAATAAGTACCATAATCAAAACCATGTAAAAATAAATGATTGAGATTCTGACTTTTTCCATATATCTCGACCTTATCCCCTATTTCAATTTTTTTATTTTTTTTACCTAAATCTACCACAAGAGTATTGCCAATATAGTATTCAATACTCTTCTTTTTCTCAATCTTATTGCTCACTATTCCTTCTACGGTACTATTCTCTAAACTATATTCATCATATTCATTATTTTTTGTTTTGTATATTGAAAAAACAATTGTTATTGCCAATAAAAAAATTCCAAATCGTCTCATAAATATACCTCTATATATCATTCTAAAATAATATAGTCAAAAAATAAAAAATCACCCTTTAAAATCAGGGCGACTAATTGGAATTTTAATTAGTTTATGTGTTTATACACACTTATTGAAATCGATTATATTTAATTATATATGCACATTGATACTAATTATGCAATAATTTCTAGTTTACACATATTCGTTTATATGATTAGTTTTGCTGTTTATTTTAACTAATTCACTTAATTTTTCATAGCCGGACATGATATTTTTCATCATCATTATACTATCAATAGAAGAATATCCCATAAATATGGAAGTAAGTTCATCTATAGAAAATTCAAACTCATAATCTTCACTATCATCCAATTTACTGATTTTTAATAAATTATTATCAGCAAATAACCTGAATTTTCCATTATTATCATCTATATAATTATCATGCACTTTTATTTTCACCTCTTTACAACTATCAGAAAACAGTTCGAGACTATTTATAAAGGATTTAAAATCCAATATTCTAGCCATCATAAACGGCTTGATAGAAAAAGTTGAATCTTTTGGATTATCCAGCATGTCAATAAGTGGATCTTCCAAATCAGAATAAATCTCTACATATTTACATTGTGTATTATGATTGAAAATATATTTCAGAATAGACTTATATGAAATCACATCTTTGTAATAACACTCTCTTACAATAAATTTTTCTCCGTCAATAGAATACGAAATATATCCAACAGGCTCGTCACCTCTATAATTGATATACAAATATCCGGAATCAACAGACATCTCTTTTATAAAATCTTTATAGTATTTTGTATCTCTTACAGAATATCCATTTAATCTAGATGTATGACATCTATATATTTCTTCTAAATTCTCTAAAGAATTCTCTGTAGCCGGCTTAAATGTACCATTGATTTTAAATTTTTTTAAATCAAATATATTTATCGACTGAACTAAAATATTATAGCAATTTGTATATCCGTATTTTCTATATAATCTGAAATCTATCGGCATTAAAATTGATATCATCTGTCCCCTATTTTTCATTTCAAGGATAGATTTTTTCATTAAATCATCCATCATCCCCATTCCTCTTGCTTCTGGCAGGGTTGATACTCCAACGACATACGATACATCAAATTTTTTTGAATTTATTCTAAGTGTATGCTGATTCAAATGAATTGATGATATGATGTTGCCATCTAAATCTAAAACCATAGTATTATTATAATCGAATTTATTCTCAAAATAAAAATCAACATACCCAGGACTATCGTTGAAACAATATTCCCAAATCTTTCTTATCTGATTTTTTTCATTCAATTTACAAATTCTTATATCCATAATACACCTCAAGTCTTTAAACTTCTCTAACTGTGAACTTCTCAACAAATCTCTCAGGATAATACGATAGCTTGGCCTTTCTAAGTCCTTCAACTCCCATATCTTCCTCTCTGTTTACCCATTCAACATCCGGAAACTCATCTACAAGAAAAGATTTAGTAATAAAAGGATACAAACCTCTTATCTGTGGATTCGCCTTTTCAATATGAACCAATGCCATATTATCATTTATCTTTTCCCCCATACTAAATGCTTCCAGTTTTCCATCTAAAAATACACCATATACTTTTAATTTATCACTTAATATATCGTAATTATCAAAAAGTTTTTTAATTCCAATATATTCATCATCTTTACTGCTTTCAAATTCATCGTTTCCATTTTTGGAATCATTCCAAGTATCCATCAATTCAAAACATTGTGGAAAATCTTCTTTTGTAAGCAATCTTTTTTCAATTCTTCCTTCATAATCCCTAAGAAAAGAATTAATATGATTTCTCTTTGAACTCAATTTTCGACCTTTTAAAGTCCTCATTTTTTCAGCATCATAGACATAGTCAAATATATCTCTTTCTTCAATATAGCTGAATTTATCAGGATATATTTCTTTTAACATTCCAACGACATTTGAATCGATTCCTCTAAAATATACCTTGCTTTTATCAGCATCAAACCAGTCTATAGCTGCTTGAATGGCTTCCGGTATTTTTTCCTTTGGTGCAAGTGGAAGAATAGAGAATAATTCCCCATCATGTTCACCAACCAAAACTGCAAATCCATCCCCTATATGATAACATGTTTTATAGGCATGCTGCCACATAAATAATGTATTAAAACAGTATTCGCAGGCTTCATATTCAACCATTTCAAAATATTTATCGAGTATCTCCTTTGCATCTATATTTATTTCTTTAAAATCCATAATAACAACTCCCTTTTTAGTGTATCTCATATATTCTATATATTAAACTCTCTGATTATCTTCTATTTACAATACTTAGAGTACACCTTTATACTTAATCTTTTCTAAACTATTTTCAAAATAATTATTTCAAACATATAGTTTTATTTTTTTTATAAAACTCCTATATGTTTATACACAGTTTACTATACTCTCTACACTCATTATACCCTTAACTTTAAATCGTAAACTAAAAAGTTACAAATTAAATTCTATTTGAAAACTTTATACAAACTAAAGATTAAATAAAAATAATCAATAAAATATTTAATAGATATGGTGGGTAATAAATATGATAATTAACAATAAAATTACAACAAAAAATAGATACATTTCATATGATAGAACTTCAAGATTGAATAAAGTTTCTACCTTTAGCAATAATCTTAAAAAATTTCTATATGTAATATTAATATTTTTTCTTAGTATAACTGTAATCACTGTCACATCTTGCGAAAAAAAAACTTTATTAGAAATACATATTATAGACGTGGAGCAAGGGGATTCTTCATTAATCATTTCTCCTGATGGCAAAAGCATGCTAATAGATGCCGGCGAGGAAGAGTATTCCAGAAATGTAATAAGAGAACTTAAAAAAAGCAATCTTAAAAAAATAGACTATATTATTGGTACACATTATGATTCGGATCATATTGGCGGAATAGATAAAGTAACAAAAAAATTTGATGTAGGCGAAGTACTTCTGCCTGACGATAAAAAAAATACAGATGAGTTAATGGAAATATTTCAAGTATGCAACGAAAAAAATATCGCCATTAAAAAAGTTTCTTCCGGAGACGTTATAAACCTTGGAAAAAAAACTAAAATATATATATTATCTCCTGGAAAAATATATGATGAAGCAAACCAAAATTCAATAGTATTTTTAATGGATAACGACTCAAAATATTATATGTTTACCGGAGACGCTGATTCAGAAATAGAAAATGAAATAATGATTCAATATAAACTTCCAAGATGTGAATTTCTAAAAGTCGGGCATCATGGTAGTAAAACTTCAAGTTGCGATAAATTCATTTCTGAAATTTCACCAAAAATCTCAACTATATCATGTGGATATAAAAATTCATATGGTCATCCACATAAAGAAGTTTTAAGTACTCTTAAAATTCATCAAAGTAAAATATATAGAACCGACATAAATGGCACTATGACATTCTACTTTGATAAATCAAAAATATATACATCAAAGCCATATACTTACGAATAAATAGTTTTCGATTTTTGAATCCAAGCTATTTAAGTTATACGCTTAATTTTATTTAAGTACAGCTATAAATACCTATTTATACGCTATTTGATTAATTCATTTACTATATACGATGCTATTAACAGTCCTGCACTTGAAGGTACGAATGATGTACTGCCATTCACTTTTTTAATACTTTTGTCCGTTTCCATTGTAGCTACAGTTGAAGGTTTTTCTTTGGAGTATACAACTTTCAACTTCTTTATTCCCATTTTTCTAACTTCCCGTCTCACTATTTTTGCCAATGGACACATTTCAGTTTTACTTATATCATCTATCTCAATCAGTGCGGGATTGAGTTTATTCCCCATTCCCATTGAACTTATTATCTTTAATCCCCTCTGATTACAGGCTTTTATTAAATGTAGTTTTGATTTTACCATATCGATTGCATCAACTACAAAATCATAATCTTCGTTTAAAAGAAAATCTGATGTTGTTTCATCATAAAGCATTTTATAAGCCGTTATTTTTAAATTTGGATTTATATCCAATGCTCTATTTTTTATCAATTCAACCTTATCCATTCCTATTGTAGAATGGAGGGCTATTATTTGCCTGTTTATATTAGTTTCATCTACTATATCAAAGTCAACAACAGTTATATTTCCTATTCCTGCCCTTACCAGTCCTTCAACTGCAAATCCACCTACTCCACCTACTCCAAAAACAATTACTTTTGCATTATTTAACTTATCTATTCCTTTCTTTCCTATAATAATTTCTGTTCTTTGTTTAAAATTTGATAACATCATTCCTCCAAAATTTTTGTATGTATATATGAATTGTAATACATGAATTTTTTTTACATTAATCCTTAAATTTATAATTTTCACAATATTGATTTTAAATTACATATTATTATAAACGTATTATAGCATATGTTACAAAAATAAATAGATACTTAACTTTTCTGCTTTCACGATAACCTTCAATTTGATACACATAATATTTTCATTCTCTATTTTTATTTTTGCTACATATACTATAACTATATCATACACAATAGTTTATAATAATACAAAATATAAAAGAGTCACTAAATTCTTTAAAAATCCTCACTTTTAAAATCATATATTTTCTATCATGAAAAGACAAAATTCAGCAAAAACATAATTAAATTATATTATGTTTTTTTTATTTCCAATGATTTTTTTATTATTGGTTCAAACTTCTCTTTCTCTGCTTTCTCTCTGGCAAATACCGCATCTTCCTTTTTATCAAAAATACCTAATGTATACCTCTTTCTTCTAAGGGTTATATACGAAATCCATTTATTATTTCTGGTTCTACTTACCCCTTTAATACCGCTTGTATTATTTTTAGATAATTTTGATGTTAAATTATAAGGTAATGTTCCGTCAACATATTCTAAAATCCTATCATTTTTTAAATGTCCGCAACTTTGAGTATGATTACTTAGTAAATTGCTTCTCGTAACATATGTTTCATTACCGCAAGAACACTTACATAAATATTTTTTTAACTCATAATTAAATGAAATTACTTTCAATTCTCCAACTTTTTTACCTATTAAATCTTCATATTTATGTTTTCCGCAATCTTTGATATATCCTCTATCCAATTGTTTTTTAGTG
>NZ_JABGBW010000006.1 GCF_014229965.1 Peptostreptococcus canis | reverse complement strand
CTCATAAACTACCTCCCATGAGATAGTTTATATCATAATCATATTTAAGACAATTTCATTTGCGATTACTTAGGACAATATCATATATGATTCATAAAAATAACAACAGTTTTCAAAAAAGATGTTGACATAGAAAATTATATATGATATAAAAGTATTAGATAGTTTTTAGCACTCTCCATTGGTGAGTGATAATAAAAAACGAAGTGAAGTTTTTTAGAAGTGTAATGCGTATTTGATTGTAAGATTGAAAGAAGGTGTTGCTATGGATCTTACAGAAAGACAATTAAATATACTTAAGGCCATAGTTAAAGATTATATAGAGACTGCAGAGGCGGTTGGTTCCAGAACTATATCGAAAAAATACAATCTTGGTATATCAGCAGCCACTATTAGAAATGAAATGTCAGATTTGGAAGAAATGGGATATTTAATTCAGCCACACACGTCTGCAGGAAGAATACCTACTAAAAAAGGATATGTATTATATGTAGATAATTTGATGGGAAATAATGAATTGGAAGACCATGAAAAAGAAATTTTGCAAAAATGCATAGAAAACAATTTTAAAAAAGTAGACGATATGATAGAAGAACTTTCAAAATTACTTTCCAGTTTGACGAATTATACGACAATTGCAGTATATGATAATTATGCCGAGTCAAATACTATTAAATATATTCAACTTGTAAGCCTATCACCTAATAAAATACTTTTGATAATAGTATCTGAAAATGGTGAAATAAAAAGTCAGGAATTTGTTACTTTTGAAGAATTATCACAGGCTAAACTGAATGTTATATCCAGTAATTTATCCAGCAAACTGGCTGGAAAGAAAATTAGAGATTTGGATTCAGACATGATTGAATATATAAAATATGAAATTGGTGAATATTCTGAGATTGTAGATGACTTAGTTGATTTATTAAATGAAGTCTCGAGTAATTCGGATTATAAAATTGCCTTGAATGGTGCTACAAATATATTTAATTATCCTGAATTTAACGATATGGTAAAGGCAAAATCATTTCTCAATATGCTTGAAGAAAGGGAAAATGTAGCAAAAATAATCGGAGCAAAAGGTATACAAAAGGATAACTTGAATATTGTAATAGGGGATTCTGATGACAATTTGAGCACGGATTTAAGCATAATAACTGCTACATATAATGTACAGGAAAATTTACAGGGAAAGATAAGTTTTATAGGTCCTACTAGAATGGACTATTCAAAAGTTTATTCAATACTTAATTATATGAGTTTATTGCTAGATGGCAAGTGATAAAATATATTGGGGTGTAAAAATAATGAGAATGATAAATTTTAAGGGGTGAAGAAATGGAAAAGGAAATCAAAAATTCAGTTGACAAAGAAGAATCACTGAATAATGAGGAACCGACTGAAAATTTAGAAGTTGAAAAAGATGAAAATGTTGAAGATTGTAGTGTAGATTCTAAAGCTGATTCTGATTACAATTTAGAAACAGATCAAACAAAGGAAGAAATAATTGAAGAAGGTGTTGATTGTGAACCGGAATTTCAAATCAGAATTCTGGAAAACAAATTAAAGGAACAAGAAGATGCTTATATGAGAATCAACGCAGAATATGCCAATTACAGAAGAAGAACTTCTGAGGAAAAAAGTTCAATAGGATTATTTGCTAATGAAAAGATAATGAATGAGCTTATTCCGGTAATTGATAATATGGAAAGGGCATTAAGTTCATTTGAAGATAAGGAAAATCCTCTTTATAAAGGGGTAGAGCTTGTATATAAACAAATGATTGAAGCATTAAATAAGAATGGACTTGAAAGTATATCTTCTGAAATAGGAGAAGATTTTGATCCTAACTTCCACATGGCAGTTCTTCAGGAGGAGAACTCAGATTTTGAAGCCGGTAAAATAGTTATGGTTTTACAAAATGGATATAAGTTAGGAAATAAGGTTTTAAGAGCCGCAATGGTAAAAGTATCTTGTTAACATTATTTTAAAGTATTAAAAAAGAAAATAAAAAATATATTTAGAAATTTTGGAGGTAAGTAAAATGGGAAAGGTGATAGGAATAGATTTAGGTACAACAAATTCATGTGTAGCAGTATTAGAAGGTGGAGAACCTACAATAATACCAAATAACGAAGGTATGAGAACAACTCCATCTGTAGTGGCATTTACTAAAGAAGGAGAAAGAATAGTTGGTGAACCTGCTAAAAGACAGGCTGTAACAAATGCGGAAAGAACAATAACTTCAATTAAAACTCATATGGGTACAGACTATAAAGTGAATATTGATGGAAAAAGCTATACTCCACAGGAAATTTCTGCAATAATTCTTCAGAAGTTAAAAGCAGATGCAGAAAGTTATTTAGGTGAGAAAGTAACTGAAGCTGTAATTACAGTTCCAGCATATTTCACAGATGCACAGAGACAGGCAACAAAGGATGCAGGAAAAATAGCAGGACTAGAAGTTAAGAGAATTATAAACGAGCCTACTGCTGCCTCACTTGCTTATGGTATGGATAAATTGGAACAGGAAAAGAAAATATTAGTATTTGACTTAGGTGGTGGTACTTTTGACGTATCAATTCTTGAAATAGGAGATGGTACATTTGAAGTTCTTGCAACAGCAGGTAATAATAAATTAGGTGGAGATGATTTTGACCAGATAGTAATAGATTATTTAGCTGACGAATTTAAAAAGACTGAAGGAGTAGATTTAAAGGCTGATAAAATGTCTTTACAGAGATTAAAAGAAGCTGCAGAAAAAGCTAAGAAGGAACTTTCTTCAACAATGTCAACTAATATTAATCTGCCATTTATCACAGCGACTGCTGAGGGACCAAAACACTTGAATATGGATTTAACTAGAGCTAAATTCAATGAGTTAACTGCGTCTTTAGTTGCAAAGAGTATGGAACCGACTAAACAGGCTATAAAGGATGCCGGCATTGATGTTTCAGAAATAGATGATGTATTATTAGTAGGTGGTTCTACTAGAATTCCGGCTGTTCAAGAAGCTGTAAAGAATTTTATAGGAAAAGAACCTCATAAAGGAATAAATCCGGATGAATGTGTTGCTGCAGGTGCATCAGTACAGGCAGGTGTATTAACTGGTGAAGTAAATGATATACTTTTACTTGATGTAACTCCACTTTCATTGGGTATAGAAACTCTTGGTAATGTATTTACTAAGATAATAGAAAGAAATACTACTATACCTACTAAGAAGTCACAGGTATTCTCAACAGCCGCTGACAATCAGACTGCTGTTGACATACATGTACTTCAGGGTGAAAGAGCAATGTCTTATGATAATACAACTCTTGGTAGATTCCAGCTTACAAATATACCACCGGCAAAAAGAGGAGTACCTCAAATAGAAGTAACTTTTGATATAGATGCTAATGGTATTGTAAATGTAACTGCTAAAGATCTTGGAACTGGTAAAGAACAAAAAATTACTATAACTTCGGATACAAATATGTCAGAAGAAGAAATCGAAAAGAAGATTAAAGAAGCCGAAGCTAATGCAGAAGCAGATAAGAAAAAGAAAGAAAAAATTGAAGCAGTAAACCATGCTGAATCAGTTGCATATCAGACTGAACAGACTTTAGCTGAATTAGGTGAAAATATTAACGCTGATGATAAGAGTGGAATAGAAGAATCAATTGCCAAAGTTAGAGAAGTTAAGGATAAAGAAGAGGCTACTGTTGAAGAAATAAATGCTGCGGTAGATGAACTAATGAATAAATTCCAAAAGATTTCCCAGGAAATGTATGCTAATGCTCAGGCACAAGCTCAACAGCAATCTGATAGCTCATCAGAAGAAACATCTTCAAATGATGATAATGTAGTAGATGCAGATTTCACAGAGGTAGATGATAAATAATAAAAAGTTTTGGTGTTGTTATTAAATAAATTTTGTATAATAGCTTGTGGTTACCACAAGCTATTATAAAGTAAATTGATTAAGGAAAGCAGGTGTAGAATTTGGGTGCAAATAGAGATTTTTATGAGATCTTAGGTGTATCAAAAACTGCTGATGAAAAAGAATTAAAAAAAGCTTACAGAAAAAAGGCTATGAAATATCATCCGGATAGAAATCCTGATAATAAAGAAGCTGAAGAAAAATTTAAAGATGTGAACGAAGCATATGAAATATTATCTGATCCAGAAAAAAGAGCTATATATGATCAATATGGCGAAGAAGGGCTAAAAGGTCAAGCTGGATTTGGTGGTGCCGGTGGATTCGGTGGAGGATTCAGTGGTGGCGGATTTGAAGATATGTTTGGAGATATATTTAGTGATTTCTTTGGTGGAGGAAGAGGCGGTTTCAGTGGATTTGGTGGAACTGGTCGTAGAGGTCCTATAAGAGGTGCTGATATTAGGCAATCTGTAACTATTGATTTTGAAGAGGCGGCTTTTGGTAAAAAAATCTCATTAAAAGTAAACAGAAGAGAAGAATGTGATGAATGCGGTGGAAGTGGATGTAAGCCGGGGACATCAAAGAAAACTTGTTCAACATGCGGTGGTTCCGGTGTTGTTAGAGAAGTTAGGCAAACACCTTTTGGTAATATGGCTACTCAGCGTGAGTGTAGCAGTTGTCATGGTACAGGTGAGCAAATAGAAAGTCCATGTAGTAAATGCCATGGAACTGGATCTGTTAGAAAAACTAAAACTATTGAAGTTAATATACCAGCCGGTATAGATGATGGACAAATGATAAAGCTGGCTGGACAAGGTGAATATGGTGAAAAAAACGCTCCTAGAGGTGATTTATATATAGTCGTACATATTAGACCACATAAATACTTTGTCAGAGAAGGGTATGATATATATTTAGATATGCCAATATCTTTCGTACAAGCTGCTTTAGGAGATGATGTAGAAGTACCTACAATTGATGGTGATGTAAAATATTCGATACCGGAAGGTACACAAACAGGAACTGTGTTTAGATTGAAGGGTAAGGGAATCCAGAGAATGAATTCCGCTACTAGAGGAGATCAATATGTCAAGGTAAAAATAGATGTACCTAAAAAATTGACTGAAAAACAAAAGGAAATCCTTAGAACATTTGCTAGTGAAAGTGGAGAGTCTGTTCAAGAAAACAAGAAAACTTTCGGGCAGAAAATAGAAGATTTCTTTACTAAAGATAGAAAAGAATAAATATATTCCAAGGAGTGTGTCCTGATTTTTATTAGGACAGCTCCTTATTTTTATGATATAGAAATAGTAATCTGGATTTTCTTTTGGTAATATAACATGTGTTGTATAAATATGCAGGTTATGTAATATATAAGTAGTTTTGCAATACACTTATAATATAAAGTATGATAGAATAAATTAATAGATTGATTTTAAATTTTAAAAGGAGGCAATATGAGTGATACTTGGATAGAAGTAACTATAAAAACTACAACAGAGGCTGTAGAAGCGATTACTAATATTCTTTATGAAAATGGAGCTCAAGGAGCTATGATAGAGGATCCAAAGGATTTTTATTTTCAGAAGAAAAATGAATATGATTGGGATTATGTAGAAGAGGAAGTATTTAAGCTTGATCCGGAAAATGAAAATATAGTTATTATAAAAACATACATATCAGAAGAAAAAAATGTGCTGAAATTTATGGAAAATATTAGAATAAGAATTAATGAATTATCTGAATTTGGCATAGATATCGGAAAAGGTGAAATTAGCACGGAATCAGTGAAAGAAGAGGATTGGGCAAATAATTGGAAACAATATTACAAACCTACTAAAATAGGAAATAATATAGTTATCAAACCTGAATGGGAAGAATATTCACCAAGAGAAGATGACATAATTATTGAAATGAATCCCGGAATGGCTTTTGGTACAGGAAACCATGAAACTACGAACATGTGTGTTTCAAATTTAGAAAAGTTCGTGAAAAAAGATAGTACAGTTTTTGATATTGGTTGTGGAAGTGGAATACTGGGAATAACAGCAGCTAAACTGGGAGCAAAAGAAGTGTTGGGTATTGATATTGATGAGGTGGCTGTGAAAGTAGCAAATGAAAATATACAAAAGAATAATGTTCAATCTGTAATGAAAGCTATACAAGGTAATCTTGCTGATGATATTGATAAAAATAAAAAGCCTGATATTGTTGTTGCAAATATAATAGCGGATATAATAATAATTTTAGCTAAAGATGTGAAAGAATTTCTAAAAAAGGATGGAATTTTTATTTCTTCAGGTATTATACATGCAAAAATTCACGAAGTAGTAGATGCATTAGAGCAAAATGGATTTAATATATTAGAAGTGCAAAAAAAGGGAGAATGGGCCTGTATAATTGCCAGCTGTTGATAGAAGATTTAATATAAAATAATTATACTAAATCAATTAATCTAAAAGTTCAATTATAAAGTTATTAGTTAATTATATTATATAAATTAATTATTATTGTGAGGTAATGATGGATAGATTTTTTGTTAAAGAAAGAAATATAGATATTTCAAATAATGAATTAAAAATCGTTGGTGAAGATGTAAAGCATATATTGAAAGTATTAAGATATGGAATTGGTGACAAAATAGAAGTCTGTGATTCTAATAATAGAGAATATATATGTAGTATTAAAAATATTGATAAAGATAATATTCTTTTGAGTATAGACAAAGAAGTAAATATAAATAGAGAAAGTAGTATAAATATAAAACTATATCAAGGTTTACCCAAAAGTACAAAAATGGAGATTATACTTCAAAAACTTACTGAATGTGGAGTAAGAGAGATAGTTTTAGTTGATACGGCTAGAAGCGTAGTAAATTTAGATGAAAAAAAAAGTGGTAAAAAGTTTGAAAGATGGGAAAGAATAGTATATGAAGCCTCAAAACAATCAAAAAGAGGGAAAATACCTAATTTAAGAGGAGTGCTTAGTTTTAATGATGCTTTAAAAGATATGTCTAATAATGACTTTAATATATCTCCATTTGAAGCAGAAAGATCACTTGGTATAAAAGAAGTGCTAAGAAGTGAAAAAATAAAGACATTGGCCGATGAAAAAAAGGAAATAAATATCGGTATTTTCATAGGTCCGGAAGGAGGGTTCAGCGATACGGAAAATGAACTTATCAAAAGTGAAGGAATTTATTCAGTAAGCATGGGACCGAGGATTTTTAGGACAGAAACGGCTTCGATTGTTGCCACTTCGATAGTACTTTATGAGTTAGGTGATATAGGAGGAATATAGTTTGAAAAAGGTAGCATTTTATACGTTGGGGTGTAAGGTTAATCAATATGAAACTGAAGCAATGCTCGAAATGTTCGAAAAAGAAGGATATAAAAAAGTTGACAGCGAAGAGTTTGCAGATGTTTATGTGATTAATACATGTACCGTAACGCATATGTCCGATAGAAAGTCCAGACAATACATAAGAAGAATGAAAAAGAAAAATCCAAATGCCGTAATAGCGGTTGTAGGTTGCTATTCTCAAGTGTCACCTGAGGAGATATTAGATATAGAGGAAGTTAATCTCGTTATGGGAACTAATGATAGAAGAAGTATAGTGAAGAATATAAAAAATTTAGATAGCAATTCCAAAATAAGTACAGTTGATGATATAATGAAAGTCAAAGAATTTGAAACTATAGAAATTAATCAAACAAATGGTAAAACCAGAGCTTTTATAAAGATACAAGATGGGTGTGATAGATTTTGTACATATTGTATTATACCTTACGCAAGAGGGAGAATAAGATCAAGAGATTTAGATGATATTGTCAAAGAAGTAAAGAATCTTGCTGACAAAGGTTTTAAAGAAGTCGTGCTTACGGGTATTCATGTTGCTTCTTATGGCAAGGATATAAAAGACGGGAGTAGTATATTGACAGTTATTAAGGCGATTGATGAAATAGAAGGTATAGAAAGAATTAGACTTAGTTCAGTAGAGCCAATTTTATTTTCTGAAGAGTTTGTCGACGATATTTGCAAAATTAAAAAGCTGGCTCCTCATTATCATCTTTCTTTGCAAAGTGGTTGTAATGAAACTCTTAAGAGAATGAATAGAAGATACACTATAGAAGAATATAAAAAAATTGTTGAAATTCTTAGAAATAGAATCCCTAATGTATCCATTACTACTGATGTAATTGTAGGTTTTCCTGGAGAAGATAACAATGAGTTTTCAGAAACGTTAAAGTTTTTGAAAGAAATTGAGCTTATGCATACACATATTTTTAAATACTCTCCAAGGAAAGGGACACCAGCTGCAACTATGAAAAATCAAGTTGATTCACAGATGAAAAATATGAGGAGTAATACATTATTATCACTTTGTACAAAAAATTTTAGGAAGTATGTTGAGAAATTCGAAGATCAGAAACTCAGAGTTTTATTTGAAGAGTGTGATGCAGAAGGTTTTTATGAGGGATTGACAGATAACTATATTAGAGTGAAAGTAAAATCAGAAAGTGATATATGTGGAGAATTTAAATATGTCATAATTTCAGATATTATGGATGATTTTTGTTATGCTAATTTGGTATAGCAAAATTAATGTAAAGAGCATATAATATATATAAGAGATTTAATTATGAGTTATTTATTAAGTTATTTATATTATTAGGAGATGATGTTATGGATTGTATTTTTTGTAAGTTAGCTAATGGAGAAATACCTACAAATATGGTGTATGAGGATGAAAGGATAGCAGCATTTAAAGACGTAAATCCTGTTGCTCCAGTTCACATATTAGTGGTTCCTAAAAAACACTATTCAAGTTTGGAAGATGTGGATTTTGAGAATATGGATGTGATAATTGATATTCATAAAGCCATAAGAAAAATTGCTGAACAAGAGGGGTTTTCTAAGAATGGATACAGAATTATTAATAATTGTGGTAAGGATGGTGGTCAAGAAGTGCCTCATATTCACTACCATGTTCTTGCAGGTAAACAATTGACAAAATTAGTTACCGACTAAAATACAGATTATAATCGCTGATTTTTATTTTTAGTTAAGAATATAAACTTCTAAAAAATACTTGATTAAAATATGAAAATAGATTATAATATTATGGTGTTAAACTAATTTGATTAGATTAACAAATCGCTAGTTGTAGGGAGGTGAAACAAATGTCAGAAGTAAGAGTAAGAGAAAATGAATCATTAGATAGTGCGCTTAGAAGATTTAAAAGACAGTGTGCTATGTCTGGCATAATGTCAGAAGTTAGAAAAAGAGAACACTATGACAAGCCTAGTGTTAAGCGTAAGAAAAAGGCAGAGGCTGCTAGAAGAAAAAACGCTAAAAGATAGTTATATAAGAAGAGGTGAAGGGAATGTCCCTTAAAGAAAGACTGCAAGAAGATTTAAAATCTTCAATGAAGAATAAAGACACAGTCAGAAAATCGGTGATTACTTTGGTAAGAGCAGCTATAAAACAATACGAAGTTGATAATCGTGTTGATCTTGATGATGCTGGAATTATCGATATCATTTCTAAACAGCTAAAGCAAAGAAATGATTCTTTAGCAGAGTTTGAAAAAGCTGGAAGGGAAGATCTGATTGAAGAAACAAAATCTGAAATACAAGTTTTGAAAGAATACCTACCTCAACAATTAAGCGAAGAAGAATTAGAAAAAATAGTGGTCGAAACTATATCAGAAGTAGGTGCTACATCTATGAAGGATATGGGAAAGATTATGGCTATTATTAAGCCAAAAACAGCAGGACGTGCTGATGGCAGAAAAATTAATGAACTTGTGAAAAAGAATTTGTAAGATAAAATCCCTATAGTATTGAATTTTCAATGCTTATAGGGGTTTTTTGTTTTTATAAAAAAGTTTATTTCAAAATTATAAAAAAATAAATATAAAAAATTATTATAATAAAGAATAAATTTCCACTTTTTTAAATTTTATGATATAATGAAGAGTACAATTTAAATGAGAGGTGATTTTTTTGAAGGATTACACATCCAGAATACCTCTACCTATAACTGCTTTGGCCCTTGGGTGGGTTATTTTAGGAACTGTATTTCAGGGAGAAATACCCTTTTTAAGAGATGTTTGCATGGTAATATCTTTATTACTGTTATTAATGACAATGACAAGGGTTATCAGGCACCCGAGAAGTTTTTATGCAAGTCTTAAAAGTCCAATAGGTCTTTCTATGTTTTCATCATTCAGTTTAACACTGATTATGATTTCTGTGTGGATGAAGGGTATTTTTGGTAAATCAAATTTCTATATATGGGTAGCTGGTGTAGTTTTACATACAATAATATTTATTATATTTACTGTGAAATATTTTATTAATATAAAGGATACTAAAGTATATGCTACATGGTTCTTGATTTATACTGGTCTAGGAATGGCAATAATAACTTGTAGAGATTTTGGTATGATTATATTTGGAAAATTTACATTTGCTATGATAGTTATTACAACTCTAATTATATCTCCATTTGTCATTTTTTCTATGTTTTTAAATGGAAAATCAGAGAAAAATGCTGCTAAACCTTTTTTCTCGTTAATAACAATTCCGCTTGGAATAATTATTCCTGCATATATATTCACTGCGGAAACTATTAGTATAGGGAAATTGATGATAATGTTTTATATGTTACAGATATTATTTGTAATAGTCTTGTTAAGTATTTTTATACAGATATTCAATGGATTCTATTCTAGTTGGTCTTGCTACACTTTAAGTTCTTCTATTACACTATATGCAACATCAGTCTTAAACAATCTAATGTCGCATAATAGACAGTATGATTTTTTACAGATGTTTGTGGTTGTGGAATATGTCATAGTATTTACTATATGTTTGGCTGTACTTTTTGCCTATCTTGTGAATATAATTAGTGGTCCGGGATTTATTTCTGCAAAATTAAATCTGGATTCAAACGAGAAGATACAAAAGGCAAAGAAAAAGATAGCGATAAACAGAAGAAATGATATTGAAAAGAAAAAAGAAGAAAGGCTTATAAAGAGAGCAGAAAGAAGAAATAGAGCTTCTGAAGACAGTGCTAAAGAATTATTAGATAAATATAGAGAGTTGAGCAAAATTTCTTCAGACAATGTTATTGATGATAACCTGGAAAGTTGTAATGTGAATGAAAATAAAAAAATAATTGATGATGATAGTAAAGAATATAAAACTATAGGAGATACGGGGGAAAAAAATAGCGATTTTTTTGATTTAATTGATTAAAAAACAAAAAAGAAGGTCAGTTTTAGGACTATTTTTTGCTCCATCCTAAAACTCAACCTCCATTTTATTTTATCATAAAATCGAAATAAAAAAAAGACTTTTATTTAGTATATAAATGGGGTATATTATTTATATAATAAAATTAGTATCATAATTTGATACTGAAGGGAGATGTTTTTATGAAAATAATTATATCTGGTAAAAAAATTAAGTTAACTGAAGGAATCACTAATTACATTGAAAAGAAGTTTGGTAAACTTGAAAAGTTACTAAATGATGATGCTGAATTAAGAGTTACTGTAAGTGCGAATAAAAAAGAAAAACAAAAAGTTGAAGTTACTCTTGATAATATCAATGGTCATGTAGTGAGAGCTGAAGATGTGCAAGAGGATTTATATTCTGCAATTGATTTAGTTTGTGATAAACTTAATAGACAGATTGTTAAGTATAAAAATAAATTTAAATCAAGAACATCTGGTAATGATACTATAAGGTTTGAAAATTTTGAGGATTTATTAGAGGAAGAAATAGAAATTTTGCCTGAAGAAACTGAATTGGTATTTGAGAGAAGAAAAAAATTTAATTTAAGACCAATGAGTCCAGAAGAAGCTGTTCTTCAAATGAATTTACTTGGACATGATTTCTTCTTATTTAAAGATCAAGATACTTTTGAAGTTTGCCTGGTTTATAGAAGAGGCGATGGCGGATATGGATTGATTGAACAAGATTAATATTAAATTGTTAATGTTGAATCCTTAGAGGGTTAATATATAGAGTTTTTCCTTAAGAAAGACTCACAGTATTTTTAAGAGGTAGTGTAGATTATTAATTTGCACTACCTCTTTTCCATATGCGTGTGTATGCAACTAAACTAATTCATGGTATAATAAAATAGATCTATTATAAATAATATTAGAAAGGGGTAGATAATTTGATAAAACAAGAACAGTTTCAGATATACGATCCAAGATTTGAGAGAGAATTATTTGGTAATTTTGATGAACATGTAAAATTGATTGAAAAGAATTTAAATATAGATATAATTTTGAGAGAAGGCAAAATAGTACTTTTTGGTGAAGAAAGAAATGTAGAAGTGGCAGTAAAACTTCTGGAAGAACTTCATGGAATGGTTCAGTCTGGAAAAAGCTTAGACAGACAATCAATACTTTATTCTATTGATGTATTGTTTTCGGGTTCTGGTGAAAAAATGAAAGAGCTTGAAGGAACAATTGTAATTACAAAGAAAGGTAATCCCGTACAACCCAAAACACACGGACAAAAGGAATATGTAAATCTTATTGAAAGTAATGATATTACATTTGGAATTGGGCCAGCTGGTACAGGTAAAACATATCTGGCAGTTGCAATGGCGGTAAAGGCTTTTAAACAAGATGAGGTTTCAAGGATTATTTTAACTAGACCTGCTGTAGAGGCAGGAGAATCGCTTGGTTTTTTACCGGGAGATATGAAAGATAAAGTAGACCCATATTTGAGGCCGTTATATGATGCGCTTTTTGATATGTTTGGTCCGGATAAATTTAATAAATTTTTAGAGAGAGGTACTATAGAAGTAGCTCCTTTGGCTTTTATGAGAGGGAGAACTCTTGATAATGCGTTTATAATACTAGACGAGGCTCAGAATACTACACCGGAACAGATGAAAATGTTTTTAACCAGATTAGGATTCGGTTCAAAGGCTGTGGTAACAGGAGATATAACTCAAACAGATCTTCCAAAAAATAAACAGAGCGGGCTTGTACAAGCTATAAAAATTTTAGACAGTGTTAAAGGCATAGGATATAAAGAATTAACGGAAAAAGATGTTGTTCGACATGAATTAGTTCAGAGAATAATTAAAGCTTATGCCAAACATGAAAAAAGAACAGAGTTCAAAGAAAAGAAAAAAACAAAGTAGGTGGTATTTTGAATATAATATTCGATAATAGACAGGAATTTATAGATATAAAGGATTCATTATTAGATAAAATAAGAATGGTCATATTAGAATGTCTGGAATTTGAAGGATATGATAGCGACTATGAAGTGAGTCTTTCCTTTGTTACAAATGACGAGATTCAACAAATAAATAAAGAATTCAGAGGAATTGACAATATTACAGATGTTCTTTCTTTTCCATTGTTAACTGACGATAGCTTCGAAATAGAATATGAGGAAATTTCTTTAGGTGATATAGTTATTTCAATAGAAAGAGCAAATGAACAAGCAAAAGAATTTAATCATAGTTTAGAAAGAGAAATATGTTTTTTAATATGTCACAGCATGTTTCATTTGTTGGGATACGATCACCTTGAAGAAGATGAGGCTGTTGAAATGCATAAAAAGGAAGAATTTGTTTTAAATAAGTTAGGAATTACCAGGGACGAAGAATATGGAAGATAATAGCAAAAAACCTAAGAGGAGTAGAAAACAAAGTTTTGTAAAATCAGTCAATGCAGCCATAGAAGGCATAATGTATACTTTTAAGTATGAACGAAATATGAAACTTCATTATTTAGCATCATTTGGAGTATTGATGCTAAGTTTGTTTTTTAATTTTTCAAAGATTGAATTTATACTATTGTTAAGTGCTATAACGCTCGTAGTGGTTGCAGAAATGATGAATACTGCGGTTGAAAAAACTGTCGATTTAGTAACGAGGGAATTTAACCCTCTTGCAAAAATAGCAAAAGATGTTGCTGCCGGAGCTGTACTAGTTTCAGCTTTATACTCAGTAGTAGTGGCATACATATTATTCTATAATAAACTTAATATGTTAACAGGAAATTTAGTGTATAGAATTAGAGAATCGGAATTACATATTACCCTTATATGTATAGTGATTGTCTTGATTGCTGTTGTAGTTGTGAAAGCCATTACTTTTTCAGGAACTCCTTTAAGAGGAGGAATGCCGAGTGGTCATTCAGCACTTGCCTTTGCACTTGCTACTTCAATTACACTGATGACAGAAAGGGTAGAAGCTTCTTCTTTAGCTTTTTTAATGGCTGTACTTGTTGCACAGAGTAGAATTGAAGGAAAGATACATACTTTTTGGGAAACAATGGCTGGAGCAATGTTAGGAACATTAATAGCAGTTATTGTATTCCAATTAGGACTGTTTTATTAATTTTTTAGGAAATGATTATTGATTTATGTATTAATTTACTAAATCGTTTACATGTGATATAATATAGCATAGTGTAAATATATGTATTAAGGAGAAAAATATGAGTTTTAAATCAGGTTTTGTAAGTATTGTTGGAAGACCTAATGTGGGAAAGTCCACTCTAATGAATAATATTGTAGGTGAAAAAGTAGCAATAATGAGTGATAAACCACAAACCACTAGAAATACTATACAGGCAGTATACACAGATGAAGAAGCGCAGATAGTATTTTTAGATACTCCGGGTATTCACAAGCCTAAAAACAAACTTGGTGAAATGATGGTTAAATCGGCTTCAGATGCATTTAAAAATGTCGACTGTATCATTTTTGTAGTAGATGATTCAAGAAATATAGGCAAAGGAGATTCTATGATTATAGAAAATTTTAAAAAAACAAAAACGCCTGTTTTCTTGGTTATTAATAAAATAGATAAAATAGCAGATAAAGAGGAATTGTTAAAAATAATTCAGATGTATGATGAATTGAATGTTTTTAAAGAAATTATTCCTGTATCTGCAATCAAAGGTTTTAATATAGAATCCTTAATTGGAGTAATTAAAAGTAATTTTGAAGAGGGACCAAAGTATTTTCCGGATTATATGGTCACTGATCAGCCTGAAAGGGTTTTGGTGGCAGAGTTAATAAGGGAAAAAGTTTTGATGTATACTAATGAGGAAGTTCCTCATGGCATAGCAGTTGAAATAGAAAAAATGAAACCTAGAAATAACAAAGATTTAATTGATATTTCTGCTGTGATTTATTGTGAAAGGGATTCTCATAAGGGCATAATAATTGGGAAAAATGGAAGAAAACTCAAAGGAATAGGCAAATCTGCCAGAGAAGAAATAGAATTCTTGTTAAATACGCAAGTCAATCTTCAAATTTGGGTTAAAGTTAAGGAAAATTGGAGAAATTTACCAAACTACATTAATAATTTTGGTTTAAATGAAAATAAAGACTAGATAAAAGGTGGTTGTAATGGACAAAAAACAGGACTCGTCGCAAGAGTTGTATGATGAAGTAAAAGACATGATGGATGAAAATAAGCTCATTGAGCTTAGGGAGATGCTTGAAGAGTATCATATTATGGATATATATGATGTGTTGACAGAATTAGAAGAAGTAGATCGTGTTAAACTATTTGAAATACTTCCTTTAGATACTGCTGCATCAATTTTGGAAGAGAGTGAAGTAGAATTTTTTATAAGTATTGTATCTAGACTTGATGAAAAGCACGCTAGAAGTGTTTTTGATGAAATGTCATTAGGTGACCTAGCTGATATGCTAAGAGAGCTGGATGAAGATGAAAAAGAAAAGATTTTAGATATTGTGAGTAAAGAAGATGAAATAGAGTTAAGAGAGCTCTTAGCTTATGTGGATGAAACATCTGGATCCACAATGAAAAAAGGATATGTTACTGTAAATAAAAATTTAAATGTAGCTCAAGCGATTAGGCATATAAGAGCGGAAGCACTTGATGCGGATTCAATATATTATATATATGTGGTTGATAATCAACAACATCTAGTTGGAGTTCTTTCCCTTAGAGATCTTTTTCTTTCCAGAGATTCAGCTCTTATAGAGGATATTATGGTAGAAAATGTCAAATCCGTTGGAGATAATGATGATAGAGAGGAAGCTGTAAAACTGGTTTCTAAGTACAATCTGGTCGCAATTCCTGTAGTTGATGATAATGGATCTCTTAAAGGTATCATTACTGTTGATGATATACTTGATGTTATGGAAGAAGAAGCTACAGAAGATATGTACAAATTTGCCGGAAGCAGTGAACATGAGAGAGATGTTGCAGAAAATGAAAAATCAACACTTAGGGAACAGGTTTTTTCTTGTGTAAGGGGTAGGATTTTTTGGCTAATTCTCACAGCGGGATTATCTTTTATAACTTCATATGTTTTTATGAATTTTAAAGATTTAGTGACAACAGAACATATTAAACTAATTTTTTTCGCACCTTTAGTTATTGCTATGGGTGGAAATGTAAGTTCTCAGTCATCCGCTGTTACTATTATAAATCTTACTAATAAAAATAAAGATGTAGATTTTGCAACGATTTTAAAAGAAGTAATTAGCAGTATAATAAATGGAATAGTAGTTTCCGTAATTGTAGCTATAGTAATATCTTTGTTCGTTGCAAATAGAAATATAGCTTTGGTTGTTTCATTAGCTACATTAATAAATATGGTATTGGGAGCAACTTTAGGAACTCTGATTCCAATTATATTAGAAAAAATGGAATCAGATCCGTCTGCCATATCATCACCAATAGTAACTGTAATTATGGATATTATAGGTATGATGGTGTATTTTGCATTGATTTCCAACATCTTTTTTTAGAAGTATCATAATTTAAATTTTAGAAATAACTATCGACTAAAAAGATAGATTAATTGATTTGAGAATTTAAAATTTTTATTGTGTACTATATAATATTATTGCTATAGTCCAATATTGTCAGATTTTGTTAATAATCCCCTCTCAAGAGGGGTTTTTTTGTAAAAGGATAGATGAAAAATGATAATTTTAAAAACACAAGGTATTGTCCTAAAAACATTAAAATATAATGATAATGATCTTATCATAACTATTTTCACCAGAAAATATGGCAAGACCTCAGCTATTGCAAGGGGTGCACAAAGGCAAAAAAGTAGATTTTTACCCACTACACAACTTTTTTCATATAATAATTATGTATTGAAAAAACAAAAAGATATGTTTTCAATATCACAGAGTGAATCAATAAAGAATTTTTATAATATTTCACTTGATTTTGAAAGTTTTTCATATTCTTCTTTTATAGTAAAGTTAGTTGAAAGTACAATTGTTGAAGGACAGCCCAATAATAGAATGTTTGAATTACTAGCTCAGACATTATTTTTATTATCGGAAAATATTGACAATAAGTATTTTATTCTAACTGCTTTTATTTTAAAATTTGTGGATTATGCGGGATATAGACCTGAGGTTTTTAAATGCACAGAATGTGGGAAAAATATTTTTCAATATGCTGTTTTTTCAATTATAAATGGAGGTATTGTGTGTGATAGGTGTATAAAATCAGATAATTTTTATATAAAACTCGACAAATCAACTATATCACTTATGCAATACGTGTTAAATAATGATATAATAGTATGTAGTAAGGCAAAGGTGTCGAAGCAATTAATTGAGGAACTTTTTTATTTGATGAAAAAATATTTAATTAATTATTTTGATGGTATCAGTTTTAAGTCTTTGGATATGTTGAAAAATTTAAAATAATTGAAAGGAGAAAGAATATGACAGAGATAACAATTGAAATGGTGGATCAGGTATTAGAAAGACTTCCGTATGCAACTTACAAGGAAGCTAAAGAAGCTCTTTTGAAAACTGATGGAGATGTGTTAGAGGCTATTATATATATTGAAGAAGGTGACGCTAAAAGTTTTGGGAAAGCTAAATTTGATGAGTTTGAGGAAAAAATAGGTAAGGACGCTGAAAAAATAAAATCTCAATTAATGGAGTTGTTAAAAAAAGCTACTGTAGTTAGAATAAAAGTAGAAAAGGAAGGAAGAAACATAATAAATATACCTCTTACAGTTGGTGTTGTGGGAGCAGCCATTATGCCGGTATTCGCGTTACTTGGATTATCAGCAGCAGTATTGAGCAAATATTCTGTTAAAATTGTAGATGATACTTCTGGTGATGAAGTTGATTTAGGAAGTATGACACCTGAAAAACTAGAAATATTAAAGGAGATGTTTTTGAATTCATTTCAAGATATAAAGTCAACTTTCTATTCTGATAATGATAATGAAAATAATAAAAAAGAAGATTCAAGTGATATTACAGATGAGCTGTTAAAAGAAGAGGAAGACGAAGATAAAAAATAATTGATTAATCGTTAAGAATAATTTTCAAAAGTAAGAAAAATTAAAATATTCAGGAGGATGTTTGTATGAATTTTCAAGATATGATTTTAACCTTGCAAAATTTTTGGGCAAAGCAAGGTTGCATTATGACTCAACCATATGACGTTGAGAAAGGGGCAGGTACAATGAACCCAAATACTTTTTTAAGATCTTTGGGGCCAGAACCTTGGAGCGTTTGTTATGTTGAGCCCTCAAGAAGACCGGCTGATGGTAGATATGGTGAAAATCCTAATAGGTTATATCAACATCATCAGTTTCAGGTTATTTTAAAACCATCACCAGATAATATTCAGGATTTGTATTTGGAATCATTAAAAGCTATAGGTATTAATCCGGATGAACATGATATTAGATTTGTTGAAGACAACTGGGAAGCAGCTACTGTAGGAGCTTGGGGACTTGGCTGGGAAGTTTGGTTAGACGGAATGGAAATTACTCAGTTTACTTATTTTCAACAAGTTGGTAATATCGAATGCGAATTGGAAACTGGAGAAATTACATATGGTCTTGAAAGAATAGGTATGTATATTCAAGACGTGGATAGTGTATATGATTTGATGTGGAATGATACAATTACCTATGGTGAAGTATTTAAAAAGCAAGAATATGAAAATTCAAGATATGCATTTGATGAATGTGATTTTGAAATGTTATTTAAAATGTTTGATATGTATGAAGGAGAAGCAGTTAGATTAGCTGAAATAGGACTTGTAATTCCTTGTTATGATAATGTTCTAAAATGCTCACACATATTTAATACACTTGAGGCAAGAGGTGCAATAGGTGTGAGTCAGAGAGCCGCATTTATAGGTAAGATAAGGAATTTGGCAAAAATAGTAGCTGAAACATATGTAGAGCAAAGAAAGGAACTAGGTTTTCCATTATTAAAGGCAGGTGAAGAAAATGAATAATTATCTATTATATGAAATCGGTATTGAGGAAATGCCATCTAGATTTGTTGAATCTACAATGACGCAGTTAAAAGATAATTTAGCAGGTGCCTTGAACGAAAAGAGAGTTTCTTTTGAAAGGATAGATACTTTTGCAACTCCTAGAAGAGTAGTTTTAGTCGTAAATGGATTAGCTGGTAAACAATCTGATTACAAGGAAGAAATAAAGGGACCTTCTAAAAAAATAGCTATAGCAGAAGATGGAAGTCTGACTAAAGCTGCTCTTGGTTTTATGAGAGGAAAAAATTTAGAAGAAAAAGATATATATTTTAAAGAAATCGATGGAACTGAATATTTATTTGCAATTTTAAAGGAAGAAGGTATAGATACAAAATCAGTTCTTCTTGAAGTTCTTCCTAGTATAGTTAAATCAGTAGTATTTCCAAAATCAATGCGTTGGGGTGGAAAAAATATAAGATTTGTAAGACCTATCAGATGGTTGATGGCTCTTATGAATGATGAAATAGTACCCGTGGATTTGGAAGGAATAATAGCATCTAACATAACAGTTGGACACAGATTCCTTGGTAAAAAGAGAATAGAAATAAATAGTATAGAAGATTATTATAAAAAACTGAAAGAAAATTATGTGATTTTAGATCAAAGTGAAAGAAAGTCCATAATAACAGAACAGATTCATAAAGTAGCTGAAAGCATAAACGGAATAGTAGATATAGATGAGGAATTGCTGGATGAAGTAACCTATATAGTTGAATATCCTACTGCTTTCTATGGGGAGTTTGACAAAGAGTATATAGAACTTCCTAAAGAGGTTGTAAAAACTCCTATGAAAGCACATCAGAGATATTTTCCGGTAGTCAATGAAGCGGGAGATTTATTACCAAATTTTATCGCAGTAAGAAATGGTAATGAGTATATGATAGAAAACGTGAAAAAAGGAAATGAAAAAGTTCTTGAAGCTAGATTAGCAGATGCGTTGTTTTTCTTTAAAGAGGATACAAAGAATAATCTGGAATATTATAGAACAAAACTTGATTCAGTAGTATTTCAAGAAAAATTGGGAACATTACTTGATAAATCAAATAGAATACATGAGTTGGCTAAAAAAGTTCCTGTTGATTTTGGAATAAGTTCTGAGTATCTAGAGAGAGCGGCTTTCCTTTGTAAGGCTGATTTGGTAACGAATATGGTATTTGAATTTGATGAGCTTCAGGGATATATGGGGATGGAATACTCAAAATTAGATGGAGAAAGTGAAATTGTATCGAATGCTATATTTGAACATTATCTTCCTAGATTTAGTGGCGATATAGTGCCGGAATCTATGGAAGGGTCAATGCTTTCTATAATTGATAAAATGGATACTATTGCAGGATTTTTTGCTATTGGGATTCAACCAACGGGTTCTGCAGATCCATTTGCATTGAGAAGACAGTGTTTGGGAATACTTACAATACTTTTAAAAAATAATATTGAAGTAGATATAGCAAAATTAGCCGGACTTGCCCTTGACGGATATACAAATATAGAATTTGATAGAGAAAAAGTGGTAAATGATATTGTAGATTTCTTTACTGATAGAACTTCTAATATGTTTAAAGATATGGGCATGAGATATGATGTTATAGATGCAGTTTTATCTATAGATGAAAAAAATGTTCTTGATCTATATACTAGGGCAGAGGCAATTAACAGATGGATTGATAGAGAATCTTTGACAGATATGCTTGTTGCGTTTAATAGAGTATCGACACTTGCTCAAAAAGCTGAAAATATTGAAATAAATGAATCTTTATTAGTTGAGGAATCTGAAAAAAACTTGTTTAATTCTTTTAAAGAGGTTGATAATGATATAAAAGAATTAATGGAAGAAAAAGAATATACTAAATCACTTGATAGATTTGCTTCTTTAAAAAGTAATATAGATGCTTTCTTTGATTCGGTAATGGTAATGGATGATAACATTGATATTAGAAATAACAGATTGTCACTATTAAAATTGATTTATAATTCAATGTTATTGATTTGTGATCTATCAAAAATAGTATACAAATAGAGTTAGTATAATTGATAGTATTTGAATTTAATCATAAAATGTAAGATTATTTTTATGAGAATTTAAATAAATATTAAAATAATAATTTAATGCTTTAATTAGTTATAACATTGATAGAATATATCAATTTTTGTATTTGGTTAACGTATAAAGGTTGATATACTATCAATGTTATTTTTGTAATAAAACACATCATGTACATAAATATATAATTACTAAAAAGCAAAGAGTATATTAAATGTATTTTAAAAAAATATAATTATTTTTCTATATATTAATATTTTTATAAAATACATAAATAAACTTTATAAAATAAAGAATAATAATATTGTTATTTATGATGATTAATAATGCATGCATTTTTAACGAATGAAAAAAAGTTGTTTTTATTCGCTTACTTTGCTATAATATATATAACAAGTAAACTAATGATTTTCTTTAGAAATATTAATAGAGTGTGCTTAATAGGAAAACGTTTTTTTAATATTATGAATTTAATTTAGAATGCAATTTTTAATATATTATTCTATTCTTTTAAAATGTATTTTTGGTATAAATAATAAAAATATATGAACTTTGACAACTTAATATTTTTTAAAATATGTTAGTTTTTATTATCACTATATTCCATAAATTTATATAGTTTAACTGAAAAAGCAGTGTTTAAAATTAGTAATTTAAGTATTCACTTTATTCTGTTTTTGTATGTATGTTTTTAAAAATTTATTTTTTATACTGTATCTTATATTTGTTTTATTACTCATAAATTTTTAAAATTTAAAGATAGAGATAGTTAACGAAAGAGGTGTTTCTTTGAAAGAAAAATGTTTACCATCATATCTCGATATATGTATAGGATATAGAATACTTACTTTAGTAATTTCTACTATTGTGTACTTTGCAACAGCCGATAACTATGGAAGTCTGGCTTATTGGGGAGTTGCGTTAGGGATGTGTAGTTCTTGTTTAATAAGCTCTTGGATATATAAAAAAATTGCAGAATATGAGTTATGGCTTCGATTAATGTTTACAATTGAAGTAGTAGCACACAGTATATTCATTTTTCTTAGCGGTGGATTTTCAAGTCCATATTTATGGTATCAGATAGGATGTATACTTACGATGATTGCATTAGAAAAGAGTATATTAATTACACTTATGGCATCTTTGTGGTCTTTTTCATGGGCGGCAATAGGTGTTTCAAATAGTAAATTATCTTATCAAGAGCTAAATGTTTGCTTGGGAATGATAATGACAATAGGTGGGTTTTATGTATTACGTTTCTATATTGGATATATAGATAAGCAAAATGACCTTTTAGCTTCATTAAATAAAAAACTTGAATATGAAAAAGAAAAAAGTGAAGAAGCTTTTACAGAACTTACAAATTTACATGAAACATTTAATCTATTTGCTATGACAAATCCAAGTGAAATACTAAAAGAATTATCTGTTCTGCTGAGGGGGACTGTAGCTAATTCAGGATGTATTTTACTGAAATTTGATGCGAATGGAGAAATCGAGTTAAATGAGATTTATGGAATTGATAAAAAGATTTCCGGTGAATTAATAGAAGAATTATGTTTGAAAATTAGTGAAAATATTTTTAAAGATAATTCTGATATTAAAAAAATAATATTAGGAAAAAATAAAAGTTATGAGGCAAATATTATAGGAAAGGAGATAACTTGTAGGGGAGCCTTAATTAGAGAATTATCTAATGAAGAAAATGAAAAAAAAGAGGAGTTTTATTTGCATCTAATAGAAATTATTTTTAAAAATCTTGATGTTTATAGTCAAATGGAAAAATTTATTATTATGCAAGAACAAAATCGTATAGCAAATGAAATTCACGATACTGTTATACAAAAGCTTTTTGGCATAGTATGTAGTTTGAAGGTTTTTGAAAGTGATTTAGATGATGATAGCAAAGAGGAGTTAAAAAGTTATATAGGTATGTTAAAAAAGTCTGTTGAGTCTACTATGTCTGAATTGAGAGAGAGTATATATGGAAGAAGTTTTAAGGAAACCATAAATACTTTTATAGGAACTCTTGAAGCATATATGCAAGAGGTTCAGAACCTAAGTAGTGCATCGATTATTTTAGATATTGATTCAGATTCTGATTATATGACTGCAGCGCAAAAAATAGCTATTTATAGAATTTCATGTGAAGCGGTCAATAATGCCATTAGGCATGGAAAAGCTAATAACATCAGTTTGAAGTTAAAATTAGATTCAAAAAATATCAATTTAGTTATTGAAGATGATGGAATTGGATTTTCCAAGGAAGACAAAGAATTTTTAGAAGGAAATGGTCTAAAAAATATGAGAAATATAACATCTTTACTAAAAGGAACTGTAGCATTAGAATCAAAATACAATATAGGGACAAAAATAAAATTTAATTTACCTAGATAGTGAAAAGGGGGAGAAAAAATGATACTTGTTTTAGATGATCATCCTATAGCTAGGCAGGGGTTGGAGGCAATTATACATATGTATAAACCAGAGGAAGAGATACTTCAAGCAGGTAATGTTAGCGAAGCGATCGACTATATGAAAGAATCTAACATTGACATGGTATTTGTTGATATAAATCTTGGTAAAGAAAGTGGTTTTGATTTTCTAGAATGGATGAAAAGAAAACATATTGATACAAAGACTTTCATGATTACATCTTCATCAGATGAAAATGATTTTTTGTACGCAAAATCTTTAGGAGTAGATGCTTATTTACTAAAAGATGCTTTTATAGACGATATAGTATATGGCCTTAAAGTAGTTGGAAGAGGTGAGAAATTTTATTCGGCTGCTTTAATTGAGAGCATAGGTGATTTGTCAGATGAAGAAAAATTGTTAAATACACTTACGAAAAGAGAAAAAGAAGTATTGTGTTTATTAAATAATGGTTATTCCAACATGACAATAAGCAAAAAACTTTTTATATCTGAAGGTACTGTAAAAAAGCATATATCAAATATTTTAAGTAAATTAGAGTTAGAAAATAGAGTAGAAGCTATTTTATTTGCAAATAGAAATAGGGCTAAATTAAAGTTAAGTATGAAATTTAGCAGTTAAAGTATATACTTTGTATTTTGATATTAAATAAAAAGCATAATGAAAACAATATTCTACTTATAATTACTATATATTTATTTGAAAGGATGAAGATGATGCGAAGAAAGAAAGCAAGTGTTATTTTAGGAAAAATATCTATATTTTTGTTATTTATGGTAAGTATGACAGCGATGGGAAGTACTTATTCGACATGGAATTCTAACATGAATATAGACACATTTTTATCAAGTGGTTCAATGGAAGTATTATTTAATGGACCAGTAGACGAGAAATACTCGGCTGATATTGTCAAATCGAACGGCGATGTAATTAAATCAATTGATGCAGATTTTGTGCTAGATGATAAAAGAAAAATTTTAAATATAATGTTTAATCAAGGGATTCCAAAAAATGATTTGCTTGATGGAAATTTAATTAGAATAAAATTCACAGTTGATAAAAGTGAAAAAAGCTCTGTGAATAGGTTTAAAGAAAGGAAATTAGAGTTAAATAAAAAAATGGATACAGTTGAACTTAAAGCACAGAAGGTTATTCTCATAATGGAGGGAAAGTCATATTATGCTGACCTGAATGATTTTATGATACCATTAAAATTTGATTTTTATAATGAATTTAATGGACAAAATAATCAAAATGGAAATATATATTTAAGTTTAACTCAAGAAAGTATAGATGAAATAAATAAATTACCATCAGATTTAAAAATTGATAGAAATAAATTGAATGAATATGTGGGATTGAGAAACCAAAATAGAGAAAAAAACGGAGCTATAGTTATTTATTCATGTGAAATTCCATACCATTTAGAACAACAATAGCAAAACAAAGGGCAAAAAAGGAGGGATCCAAATGAAAAAAATAACATTATTTATTATTTCGATAGCTTTTCTATTATCAGGAGTAAAAGTGTGTGGATATTGGTGTGATAAATTATTGATTAAAACCGAGACAGCGGTATTCTATGACATAAATATTAATTATACTAGTGAATCAGATAAAGATAAAGTAATAGATTCAAAGAATGAATCTAATGGTGATAAATCTGCTGATGAAAAGAATTCAGATGATAATGTTGATAAAATAGAAAGTGAACAACTTATTCCGGAACAGGGGGTAGATAATAGTGCTACAGAACATACAGATTAAAAAGTTTGACATAGGATATAATTATTCACCTAAAATGTTTGTGATAATACTTTTAATGCTGTTAGTAGTACCAGTAGTACCCAGTTTAAGGAATATTTTTAATGCTTCTCCATATATTGCTTTTATATATTGGGGGAGCATTATAATAATTCAGTTATTATTTATACCATCTAACTATATGATAAGAAGAACCAAAGTGAAAGAACAAGCTAAAATGTATTCTATATCTGGGGCGATTTTCTTTATAACAGTTAGTTTTTTGGTAGGCGTACTTATGAAATGTTTAAAAAGAAGTCCATATGATAGTTCATTTTTAGGTGTTTTTTTAAATATAATAACAATTGTACCGGTAATAGTATCAAGGGAAATGATAAGAGACTATATTGTAAGTGTATCATGGAAAATATTAAAACATAAATTGACAGCAATTGTTATATTTACAATTATAATTGCATTAACGGAAATAAATTTTGGAAAAATACAAAATCTTAAAGATGCAGAATCTATTTTAGCATATCTGGTGCGTGATATTTTACCGGTATTTTCAAGAAACTTTTTATTATCCGTTTTAGTTTTTTATGGAGGGGCAATATCAGGGATTATATATTATGGAATGGTAGAAGGTTTTTTTAAGTTTTTTCCTTTTATACCCGAGTTTTCATGGTTGGTAGATGGTGCAATAGGACTGGTAATTCCGATACTACTTGGAATGTATTTTTGGGAGCGTTGTGAAATATATAGGGCAGATAAAATCGTAAGAAGTAGTAAGGCAGAGTTTGGATATTTTTACTTTATACTACTTTCTGTTTCAATTATTTTCTCCTGGTTTATAGTAGGTGTTTTTTTATTTTATCCATCTGTTATACTTACGGGGAGTATGCAACCAAAGATGTATCCCGGGGATGTAATAATTATTAAAAAAATACTAGAGGAAAAAGAAATATACAAACTAAAAGAGGGGGATATCATAAATTTCAAACGTGAAAATTTTACCATAACTCATAGAATTAAAAAGATAGAGGAAGATGAGGCAGGAAATATTACTTTTAGGACAAAGGGAGACAACAATAAAAGTGAGGATGTAGATTCTGTTAATCCTAATGATGTGAAAGGAATAGTAATAAAAGTAATTCCCAAAATAGGCATTCCGATTTATATGTTAAAAAGTAATGATGATATTCCAGAGGGGGTTGTAAATTAATGGGAAGTAATTTATTTGATAAAAAAAAGGGAAAAGATAATAATATAAATGAATTTGAAAATAACGAAAATATAATTACTATAGAAAAAGGAAAAAGAAAAGCAATAGTAATAATAGGGATTGTATTATTACTCATAGGGGGAGTAGGGATCTTATTTTTAGCTCCAAGCAAAAATGAAAAGAATTCACAGCCCCTCTCATATAAAAATACATATTATATAAATGCAGATTCTAATTACAAGGTTTATATGTTACCTAATAAAACCTTGGGGAAAGAATGGTTGGGTGAAAAATATTTATATCCGGTAAAATTAACTGATTATATTGAAATATATTTCAGATCAAATGTGTTTTTAAAAGAAAATATAAAATTGTCAGGAACATATAGTATTTCTGCTGTTATAAATGGATATCAAACTGATGAAGAATCAAGGTTAAATGTATATGAGAAAAAGTTTCCACTAAAATCAGGACGAATAGATAAAGAAAAAAGAAAAAATGTTTCTATAAAAGAAAGTTTGTCAATCAATCCTAAAGAATATAAAAAAATTATTGATAGTGCAGAAACAGAAATAGGAGGAAGTACACTAAATGATTTTTATATACTTTTTGAAGGGAAATACATTTTTGATTCAAAAGAATATCCTTTTTCATATAAAGTATCAATAAATATAGATGATGAAACTTTTTATAGTGTTACAAAACCAAAAACTATTATAAAAAAAGGTGGAATAGGTGAACCTATCAATAAGAAAACATTATCAAATATTAAATCATATATTCCCTATATTCTATTCTGTTTAATAGGGATTGTAGCTATTGTATTTACTCTTTTAAGAACAAAAACAAAAGAAAAAAGTGAGGAAGAGTTGTGGGATTTAAAACTGAACAATATTATAAAAAAATATGGTAATAGGATGATATGTTTGAAGAATATGCCTGAAATTATAGAAAAAAATATATTGAAATTGGATGATATAGAAAGTATGATTATACTTTCTGAAGAAATAAGAAAACCAATATTTTATGCTTTAGGTGTAAATTTACTTCCAGACAAAGGAGAATTTTATGTTTTTGGAGAAAAATATGTATATATGTTTAAAGTTGAATAATCTAAGAGTATTTATATAAAAAATATTAAAAATAGAATAAGAAATAGTACTAAAAATACTACTAAAGTAGTATAAAGGTTTATACTTGTTGGGCAGTTAAAATATATCTCAGGAGGGTTTTGAATATTTTCATATTTCTATATACTTTAATTACAGTAAAAAACAAATGTGAGGTGCAGTTGAAAAATTAAGTTTGTAAATGTTTTTTGTAAGAAAAGGGGGAAGAATTATGAAAAACTCAAGTAAGAAAAATTTAATAGGTGGTATTTTAGCTTTGTCTCTAATTCTAGCAGGCACAGGGTATGCTTATTGGACGGATACTTTAAATGTAAATACTAAAGCCACAACAGGTGATTTCGGTGTTGAATTTGTAGATTTAGGTCTATATGCACAGTATAATAATGAAACTAAACCTAAAGGTTGGAGTATAGTTGATGGTATTGGAGATAGTGGTTATGTTGCTGATGACTTCTTTATGAGAGGAGTTTCTGATTACAACAAGATAGCTAAAGATGGTAGTATAGCTGAATATAAGAAACGTGCAGAAGGATATAACAATGTTGATTTCGATGCTAAATTGAAAGATGCAAAACCTATACCTAAGCAAGTTGGACCTTATACAACTGCAAATACAAATGGTTCTGATAAAATAGAACTAGAAATAAACAAGATGTATCCAGGATATGCTCAGGCATTCCGTACAGATATCATAAATATTGGTGATATAGCAGCTAAGCTTTCTGATATGAAGTTTACTGTTGGTGCCGGTTCAGATGTTGGTAATTTAGAAGATATGATAGGTATAGCTGTTCTTATCAATGGAGAACTTAAACCAGGAACAAGTGGAGCTGACTATGAAGTATTTAAACTAGCTAAAACTTTATCAAATGGTGATAATACATTCACAGTAGGTGGTGTACAGTTTATCAGATTATCTGCACTAAAGAATGCTAACATTAAGGCTGCATTAAAGAACAATGAAATCCTTTGTACTCCTACTCAGAATAGAATGGATTTATTCTTAGGTGTTGCTATGGATCCAGATGCAAGTGGTAAATATACTACAGGAACAGTTGAAAATATGAATCCAGCTAACGATGATAAGTTAAGCCAGAAGAAAGCCGTTAAAGTTTCTATAGACTTACTATGGGATCAGTTCAATGTAGGGAAAGATGCTGCTAACCCTAATATTCTTGTAGATCAGAATAAATAATATTAAAAATAAAATCAGAATAAACGACATTAGTAAAATGAAGTAAATTAGTTTTATAATATGTTTTGTTTCTACTAATAACTAGATACTATGAATATGTTATAAAATTAGAATCATAATTTATAGCGTTGATAGAATATATTTAACTTTTATTTATAGATAAAAGAAATATACTATCGACGCTTTTTTTTTGAATAAAAACAGTTAATATTTAGAATTTGAAATTATTTAAAAATATTAATTTGAAAATTGTTTTTTTAGAAGATATATTAAGAAAAATAATACTGATAAAAAAAATAATCTTAGCATTAACTTTTTATTTAATAAATATGTTATAATGTAATTTAGGATATTATGCGGTTTGGTGGTGAAAGAATGAAAATTAGAACTTTAGAAATATCTGAATTGAATATTTATATTAATAAACTTATAAATGATGATCCGATTCTAAATAATATTAGAGTAAGAGGAGAAGTATCAAATTTTAAAATACATTCTTCTGGTAATGTATACCTTACTCTCAAGGATGACAAATCAAAAGTGAACTGCATGGTATATAAAACGAATTATAATAGAAATCTTAAGATAGAGAATGGCTCTAAAATTATTGCGGAAGGATATGTATCATCATATGTGAGAGATGGTATATATCAACTATATATAAAAAGTATAGAATTAGAAGGAAAAGGTAATTTGTATCTTGAGTTTTTAAAGCTCAAGGAAAAATTGGAAAAAGAAGGAATTTTTGATCATGCAAAAAAGAGAAACATACCGAAATTCCCTCAAAATATCGGAGTTGTAACTTCTCCAACTGGTGCTGTAATTAAAGATATTATAAATGTCATATCAAGAAGATATCCTAGGGTAAATATAAAATTGTATCCGGCCTTGGTGCAGGGAGAGGGGTCTGCAATAACATTAAAAAGTGGTATTGAATTTTTTAATAATTTGGGGGATATTGATACGATTATTATTGGTAGAGGAGGAGGTTCTTTGGAAGAATTATGGTCTTTTAATGATGAGGAACTTGCAAGAACAATATATAAATCAACAATACCAGTAATATCAGCAGTAGGACATGAAACTGATTTTACTATTTGTGATTTTGTGTCAGATATGCGAGCACCAACTCCATCTGCTGCAGCAGAAATTGCTACTCCAAATGAAGAAGACTTAATTTCTAGACAGTATAATCTTTTGAAAGCGATGGGAAGAAATATATCTTCAAAAATGAATATTGAAAAGCACAAATTGAAATCAAACTTTGAAAGATACAATGCATTTGTTCAAAAAACTCTTTTAAATGATAGATATATGGATCTTGATAGATTTAAAGAAAGATTAGATAATAATATAAACCTTTATTTAAAAGTTAAAAGGGAAGAGTTAAATGTATTTGCAAGTGGTATAGGAAACTTAAATCCATTTTCGGTTCTTGAAAGAGGATATTGCATTGTAGAAAAGAATGATAATATATTGAGTAGTATATCAAATCTTGAAATAAATGATAAATTAGAACTCATTTTGAATGATGGTAAAATATTGTGTAATGTAGAAGATATTTTTGATTAAACATTTGATCTGAAATGATTTAGATTGGAAGAGGATAAAACTATGAGAAATGATATAAAAGCAGGTATAATAAAAGATAAAAGTTATGAGGAAGCTTTTAAACGAATGGAAGAAATATTACAGATATTGGAAACTGGGAATATTAAATTAGACGATTCATTAAATTTGTATGAAGAAGGAATACAATTATATAAGCATTGTAGCGAAATACTAGAGAAAGCCGAACTTAAGGTTAGCAAGTTTAATGAGTTAGGTGAAGAGGTAGAGGTGGAATTTTAAATGGATTTCAAATTAGAACTAACAAAAAAAATAAATGAGTTTGAAAATAAAATGAAAGAATATTTGCCTGAGGAAACTGGATATCAGAAAACAATTTTTCAAGCTATGAATTATAGCCTAAATGCTGGTGGGAAAAGATTAAGGCCAATATTACTTATGGAGTCATATAAAATTTGTGGTGGAAATGATAATAATTATTTTCCATATTCAGTGGCTATTGAAATGATACATACCTATTCTTTGATTCATGACGATTTGCCGGCATTAGATAATGATGATTTAAGGAGAGGTAAACAAACTAATCATAAAGTGTTTGGTGAAGCGATGGCAATACTGGCAGGTGATGCTCTTTTAAGTCATGCTTTTCAAATTATGCTTGGAGCGGGTATGAACACCAACTATCCTGATAGGGCGTTAAATGCTACATATGAAATATCAAAAGGAGCCGGTATATATGGTATGATAGCAGGTCAAGTGGCTGATGTAGAAAGTGAAGGTAAAAAAATAGATAAAGAAAAGCTGGATTTTATTCATATTAATAAAACCGCAGCAATGATAATAGCATGCATGCGTTCAGGTGCAATATTAGCTGGAGCATCAGAAGAAAAATTAAATGCATTGACTGTTTATGGAAAGAAAATAGGGCTAGCTTTTCAAATAATTGACGACATATTGGACATAGAAGGTGATGAAATAATTATGGGTAAGAAAACAGGTAGCGATTTGGAAAATAATAAGTCGACTTATCCAGCCATTCTAGGAATGAAAGAATCTAAAAAAATAGCTGGAGAATTAATTAAAGAATCTAAGGATGCTCTCAAAGTATTTAATGGAGATACAGAATTTTTATTATCTTTGGCTGACTATATAATGAGTAGAAGTAATTAAATTTCTTAGGGGGATTTATGGAATTTTTTAGTGAAATTTTTGCAAATAAAATACTATGGGTTAGTGTTTTTTCGTGTTTTTTAGCCCAATTTTTAAAAATTTTTACAGGAAAGAGAAAGGTTGATATAGGGAGAATGTTTATTTCCGGAGGGATGCCCAGTTCACATAGTTCTTTTGTGACTTGTATGTCGACTATGGTTGGAGTACAATACGGGTTTGACTCAGCTATATTTGCTATATCGGCTGTAATTTCATGCATAATAATGTATGATGCTTCAGGTGTTAGGCAGGCAGTAGGTAAGCAAGCTACACTTTTGAATCAGCTAATTGAAGATTGGCATCAGAAAAAACCTATCAAACAAGAAAAACTTAAAGAATTGATTGGTCATACGCCTAAGCAGGTTTTTTTCGGTGGTTTACTGGGGATTTTGATAGGTACTATATTTTAATATAAAAGGTGAATCTTATGTATAGATATTTATCTGGCGTTAATTCGCCACAAGATATAAAAAAAATGAACAAAATGCAAATGATAGAACTTTCAAAAGAAATAAGAAAGTTTCTTGTTAAAAAAGTTTCTGCAACTGGAGGTCATCTTGCATCAAATTTAGGGGTAGTAGAATTGACATTGGCACTTCATAAAGTTTTTGATAGTCCGACTGATAAAATTATATGGGATGTTGGTCATCAAGCTTATGTGCATAAAATAATAACAGGTAGAAAAGAACAATTCGATACATTAAGACAATTTAAAGGTTTATCAGGTTTTCCAAAAGAATCCGAAAGTGAACATGATATATTTGACACAGGTCATAGCTCCACATCTATATCAGCAGGTTTGGGAATTGCAGTAGCAAGAGATATAAACAAAGAAAAATTCAATGTAATATCAGTGATTGGCGATGGAGCAATTACAGGAGGTATGGCAATTGAGGCTTTAAATAATTTAGGGTTTTTGAAAAAAAATATGATTGTCGTATTCAATGATAATGAAATGTCTATAGATAAAAATACGGGTGCTTTTTCGACATATATGTCTAAAATAATCAGGAATAGTGAGACATTGATATTTAAGGATAACGTAGATAAAATTATGAACCTAACTCAAGTAGGGGAAATAATTTCAAAAAAGGCAAATAGACTTACAGATTCCATTATATCAAGTTTTTCGCCGGAACAGTGCGGATTTATTGATGCTTTAGGAATAAAATATATAGGTCCGCTTGATGGGCATAATTTAGATGAATTAATAGATATTTTTGAATATGCAAAGCATGTTGACGGACCAAAATTTATTCACGTTAAAACGATAAAAGGTAAGGGATATAAATTTGCTGAGAAATGTCCTGAAAATTATCATGGAGTTGGTAAATTTGATTATAAAGAAGGTGTAAAACATTCCGGTAGTCGTTCTATTTCTTCAATAGTTGGAACAACTCTTTCCGAAATGGCAAGTTACAATGATAAAATAGTTGCAATAACAGCGGCGATGCCTACTGGAACAGGGTTAAATATTTTTGAAAAATTTCATCCGGATAGATACTTTGATGTTGGTATAACAGAACAACATGCAACTACTTTTTCTGCAGGATTAGCAAAAGCGGGAATGAAACCTTATTTTGCCGTTTACTCTACTTTTCTGCAAAGGGGGTATGATCAATTAATACATGATGTATGTATTACCAAGAAGGCGGTTACTTTTTTAGTAGATAGAGCAGGGTTAGTAGGAAACGACGGAGAAACTCATCATGGTCAGTTTGATTTATCATATATGAATATCATACCCAATTTGATAGTTATGGCTCCAAAAGATACGGATGAAATGGTAGAGATGATAAAGTATTCTGAGAGATGTGACTATCCACTGTCAATTAGGTATCCAAGAGGTACAGAATATTATTTTGATAAGAGCGAATACAATTTATTTAAGAAAGAGCATAGTTTTGAAAACACACCTATTGATACTTATAACATAGGAAATCCTGAAGTGATTTTTGATAATATAACTAAAAAAGAAAATTTGGAAAAGGATAATTGCAATCCGGAAATCAAATGTTCAAAAAAAGAAATTGAAGATGTTAAAAACATTCATAATGATGATTTTAGAAGAAAAAAGATAGCTGTTATTACGATTGGAAATATGCTTTTACCGGCGATAAAAGCAATTGATAATATAAAAGATGAAAGCTTTGAGTATAGAATAATAAATTCAAGATATTTAAAACCACTTAATATAGAAAAATATCTTGAATTACTAGATGGAATTAACTATGTAGTGACAATAGAAGACAATGTAGTAACGGGTGGATTTGGATCAAATATTGAAAAAATAATTGCCCAAAATAATCTGAAAACTAAATTAGAAATAATAGGTATTCCAGATGCGTTTATTGAACACGGAGATACTGAGATATTGATGGATAAAATAGGAATGTCACCTGAAATAATTAAAGAAAGAATAATTGAGTTTTGCAGATGATTAAATTGCATAGTTACATAATGGTCGAATTTTATAAATGATGAGGTTTTATTATAATGAAAAAAAGAATAGATGTACTGCTTGTTGATATGGGTTTTTTTGAAAGCAGAGAACAGGCAAGAAGAAATATAATGGCTGGAAATGTGTTTGTAGATAATCAAAAAATTGATAAAGCAGGAACAGCAGTCAGAATAGATTCGGAGATAATCGTGAAGGGTAAGCCTATTCCATATGTCAGTCGAGGGGGATTAAAGTTAGAAAAGGCACTAAATAATTTTGATCTCACATTGGACGGTAAAATATGCATGGATATTGGTGCATCTACAGGAGGATTTACCGACTGCATGCTTCAAAATGGAGCCACTAAGGTTTATTCCATAGATGTAGGATATGGTCAGCTAGCCTGGAAATTAAGACAGGACAAAAGAGTTGTATGTATGGAAAGACAGAATATAAGGCATCTAGAGGTTGATTCATTGGGAGATAGACCTGATTTTGCTTCTATTGATGTATCATTTATTTCATTGAGGTTAGTATTGCCAAAAGCATGGGAAATACTAAATAAAAAAGGAAGAATTGTTGCTCTTATAAAGCCGCAGTTTGAAGCTGGTAGAGAAAAAGTAGGAAAAAAGGGAGTTGTCAGAGAAAAATCTACTCATGTTGAAGTAATTGATTTTGTTTCCAAAATAGCAATTAAAGAAGGTTTTAGAATTTTAGAGTTGGATTTCTCCCCTATAAAAGGTCCTGAGGGAAATATAGAGTATCTGATTTATCTTGAGAAAATCAATGAAAAACCTGATATGGAGAAAATAGAGAATACTAACGATTTTGATGGTGAAAAAAACAAAGTCATATTTGAATTTGCTTCAAAATATAATTCTTTAGATAAGTATAAAACCTATGATGAATACTATGATAAGATAGTTGAATTAGTTGAAGCATCACATTCTTTGGATAAATAATTGGAGGACAATATGATTCACGAATTATATATGAAAAATTGCGCTCTCGTTGAAGAGGCTAGAGTGAATTTTGGTGAAAAATTAAATATATTGACAGGAGAAACAGGTTCTGGAAAATCAATTATTTTAGAGGGATTAAATTTATGTTTTGGTGGAAAATATGACAGAACTTTTTTAAGAAAAGGGACAGAAATTGGAGAAGTAGAAATAGTAGTTTTTTCTGATAATGAAAAATTTTTGAAAAGACTTAATTCTATTGATGTTGATATCCCAAAAGGTGAGGCTATAATTGTATCTAGGAAACTTTTTCAGGATGGAAAAAGTACAACCAAAATAAATGGTAAAAATATCAGAGTATCTGATTTGAAATTTGTTATGTCATCTATAGTTGACATGCATGGTCAACATCAAAATCAAGCCTTGTATAACAAGGAAAATCATATAGAATTTGTAGATATTTATGGAAAGGAAGAGCTTTCATCAATATTCAAAGAGTATCAAACAATTTTTGAGGAATTTAATGATATAAAGAAAAGGATTTATAGAATGAATGACAATAAATCTGATATGGAAGTTCAAAGAGAAAAGGATTTATTGAAATTTCAAATTAATGAAATCAGTGCAGCAAATCTTAGTAAAAGTGAATTTGATGAACTGAAAAAACAAAGAGATATAGTGGCAAATAGTGAAAAAATTTTCAATTCTCTAAGTGAGGTATACGAATTAATTCACAACGGTCAAATAAATTCTGAGGATAATGTAGGAAAATCATTTTCTCTATTATCCGATATTATAAAATACGATGAAAAGATATCCGAAATAAGTGAATCAACAGAAAAGGTAATGTATGAACTTCAGGAAATATCTTTAAATATCCGTAATTATTTGGATAGAATTGATTTTGAACCTCATATTTTAAATGAAATAGAAGCGCGTATGGATGTTATCAACACGCTTAGAAGGAAGTATGGAAACACTATAGACGAAATACTTAAATATCACCAAGAAATGTTAGAGAGATTAGATAATATTGATAACCGTGAAGAAAGAATTGAAAATTTAAAAAAAGAGTTAAATATAAAGAAAAAAGAACTTGAAATAGTTGGAAAAAAATTGTCTGAAACCAGAAAAAAAATAGCATCAGATTTAGAAAGAAGTTTGCTTTTAGAACTATCAAGTTTAAATATGAAAAATACTAAATTTAAGGTTAATTTTAAGAAAACAGATTATAATGAAAATGGTTGTGACGATATTGAATTTTTTGTTTCGTTTAATCTTGGTGAGGACTTAAATCCACTTAATAAAATAGCATCTGGTGGTGAAATGTCCAGATTTATGTTGGCATTCAAATCTATTCTATCTAATTTGGATAAGATAGATACACTAATTTTTGATGAAATAGATAGTGGGATAAGTGGGAGAGCTGCGCAAATTGTCGGTGAGAAATTATCTGCTATATCAAATAATAAACAAATTATTTGTATCACTCATCTGCCTCAGATTGCATCTTTTGCCGATCACCATTACCATATAGAAAAAAATGTAGAAAAAAATCGAACGAATACTTCGATAACATTATTAGATGATAAAGTAAGAACTAATGAAATAGCTAGGTTAATTTCTGGTAAAATA
The DNA here is from genome assembly GCF_014229965.1 of Peptostreptococcus canis. Lineage (GTDB taxonomy): Bacteria > Bacillota > Clostridia > Peptostreptococcales > Peptostreptococcaceae > Peptostreptococcus > Peptostreptococcus canis. The sequence continues at coordinate 28,466 of NZ_JABGBW010000006.1, read as the reverse complement.
ATAACAGAAAAAACCGTTCAACATGCTATTGAAATACTCGAAATTGCGGAAAAAATAAAAAAAAGTAATGAAAATCTAGGAGGATAATATGCGAGTAGAGGCAAATTTAAAAAAAGATAGAAAAACTAAAAAACTCGCAAAAAGAATATCAGCTGGTGAGATAGCTCTTATAAATCACATTGATATAGATGAGGTTGCTGCAAAATCTTTAGTTGAAGCAAAGATTAAGCTCGTTATAAATGCTGCAGAGTCTATAAGCGGGAGGTATCCTAATATGGGTCCCACAATACTGACAAGTAACAACATACTTATCGTTGATAATGTAGGGATGGAAGTATTTGATATATTGAATGAAGATGAAATGATAATTGTCGAGGATGGAAGAATAATTAGAGATGGCGAAGAAATAGGATCTGGGCAGCTATTGAATGAACAGGTTGTAAAGGAAAAAATAAAAAGGGCATATGAAAATATAGGTGTGGAGTTAGACAGATTTATTGATAATACCATTGAATATGCTAAAAAAGAAAAAGGTATGATACTGGGAGAACTTGAAATACCAAAAATGAAAACCAAGTATAGTGGAAAACATGTTTTGGTAGTAGTTCGAGGCCATAATTACAAAGATGATTTAGAAGCGATGATTTCATATATTGAAGAAATGAAGCCGGTACTTGTAGGAGTTGATGGTGGTGCAGATGCACTTTTAGAATTTGGATATAGTCCCGATGTAATTGTTGGCGATATGGACAGTGTTTCGGATGAGGCTTTAAAGGCAGCAAATGAAATTGTTGTGCATGCATATACTGATGGGAGAGCTCCCGGACTTGCCAGAGTGGAGTCACTTGGATTAGAAGCAGTTGTTTTTTCAGCTCCTGGTACAAGTGAAGATATAGCTATGTTGGCAGCATATGAATATGATGCAGAACTAATCGTAGCTTTAGGAACTCACTCAAATATGATAGATTTCTTGGAAAAAGGTAGAAAAGGTATGGCATCCACATTTCTTGTCAGACTAAAAATTGGATCTAAATTGATTGATGCTAGAGGAGTAAGTATACTATATAAAAGCAGGTTGAAAATTAAGTATATAGTTGCATTGATAATGACAGCGATATTCCCTGTTTTAATAGTTATATCATTATCTCCAAAGGTTCAGACACTTATTCAGCTTATGTATATAAAGCTTTTGCTTTTGATGAGGATGTAATTTATAGATTGGAAGGTAAAAAATATGCATATTAATTTTAAATATTTTATAGTATCAATAGGTTCTATATTTTTAGCATTAGGAGTAGGTATTTTAATTGGGTCTAATATAGGAACTAATGAAACTATACAAAAACAAAATGCTGCAATTGTAAAAGATATAGATAATCGTTTTAATGAATTAAAAGAAAAGGATGATAAATTAACCAGTGAAAATGAAAAGTTAAATATCAATATTGAAGACTTGAAAAAATATATTGGTAAAAACGAAGATGTTTTAGTTAGCGGTAAACTAATAGGCAAAAAGATAGCTATTATTTCATTTAATGAAGATGGAGCCAATGAAGAAACAGAAAAAACAATTGTTAAATTTGGTGGCGAAGTAGGATTTAATATAAATATAAACGGTTCATCTGTTAATGATGATAATTTAAAAAAAATCAATGAAAAATTGCAATTGAATTTATCTAAAAAAGAAGAAATAGTTAAATTGATTGAAGAATCAATTGTTTCATCAAATAACGATGGTAGATTAACTGCTTTACAGGAATTGGGAATTATTAAAATAAATAGCATGGCTAGTCAATTTGAAAATATTGATAGCATAATTGTTAATAATTCTGCTAATATGAAAAAGAAAGGTGAAGTTGATATGGAATATCTTATTTCAGACTTTATGAAGTCCAAAAAGCAAACTGTAATAGTACAATCTAGCGGTTCTACAATTGATGTGGCAAATAAATTTGGAAAGTTAAAGCTGGCGACTATTAGTAATATAAATGAAGAAATAGGACATATTTCATTTGCTTTAATATTAAATGATAGTAATATAACAGGTAATTTTGGGAAAATTCAAGAAGGATATAGTTTAATTCCTTCTGTAAAATAAGGAGAAAAGTTATGTTTACGAGCGTAATTATACCTGCATATAATGAAGCTGATAGGATAGAAAATACTCTAAATGGTATAGTTGATATAGATATTATAGATGAAATAGTGGTGATAGATGATGGCTCAAGCGATTCAACTGTTGAGATTTTGTCGAGATACAAATCCGACAAATTAAAATTTTGGGTGCAAAATTCAAATCAAGGTAAAGGAAAAGCTTTGGAAAAAGGATTAGAATTATGTAATTCAATTTCTGATATCGTTGTTTTTCTTGATGCTGATTTAGGAAATACATCATCTGAAGTCGTAAAGATTATAATGCCGGTTATAAATAATGAATGTGATGTTGCTATTGCAAGATTTAGACCTGCTAAGAAAAAAGGCGGTATGGGATTTGTAAAAAGACTAGCAAGAGATTCTGTATATGAAATGACAGGAGTAGAATTAAATTCGACTATTTCAGGACAAAGAGCCTTTAAAAAAGAGGTAATTGATAGATTTTCAAAAATACCGGATGGCTATGGAGTTGAGGTCGGCATGACAATTGATATTTTAAAATGGGGATACACGGTAAGAGAATATATAGTAGATATGACACATAATGAAACAGGAAGAGATTTAAAAGGCTTTATTCATAGAGGTAAACAGTATTTACATATTAAAAGAATAGTTAATAAAAAGAGAAGAGAGTGGGGGAATTAACTATGTACACTTATTTAATGCTTTTAATGTTATTTTGTATTGGAATAGCTGTCACATTGATATGTATACCTATGTTAAACAGGATGTTAGATGAATGTGGTATGATAAGACAAAATTTTAGAGGGGATTTGATTCCTGTAGGAATGGGAATTGTATTTATACCGGCGATGGTAGTGAATTCAGTAATATTATTATTTTCAAACGTAGATTCTGAAAGAATGCTAAGCATATATATTTTATTATTTGGAATTATGGCAATGTCTTTTGCAGGAATTATAGATGATAGTATTGGAAATAGAAATGTTACCGGAATAAAAGGACATTTTAAATCTATGTTCAAAGGTAAGCTTACAACAGGCGGACTAAAAGCAATGTTGGGCGGACTAGTAGGGTTACTTATATCTGTTACTATTTCAAAGTCTTTATCGGGTATTATTGTTGGAACTTTAGTAATAGCACTTTCCACAAATTTTATTAACCTTTTGGATTTAAGGCCCGGACGAGCTATAAAAGTATATTTATTTTTGATAATATTATCAATGCCATTTTGTAGCAATTTCAATAGAGAAATAATGATGATAATATTACCATCAGTTATTGCTTATTTTTACTATGACTTAAAAGCCTTAGCTATGATGGGAGATGCAGGCTCAAATGTTTTGGGGGTATCTTTAGGAATCTTTGTGGTATTGTCTTTTAATATAAAAGTTCAAATAGTATGGTTAATATTATTGATATTAATCCATATTTTGACTGAAATTTTTTCTCTTACAAAAATTATAGCAAATAACAAGGTGTTAAACTATATAGATAAATTAGGAAGGAATTAGTATGATAAGTAAAAGATTAGGCATTGTAAAAAATATAAAAAGTGAAAATGACCTTATCCAAGATTTATTCGTGGATATCCATGGAGACATTCAAAGAGCTTATAACTATATACAGATATCCGGAAAAGCAAAAGTTGGGGACAGAGTAATCATGAATACAACAGCTGTCGAATTAAGTTTGGGTACGGGCGGATTTCATTATATAATAACTAATCTGGATAATCCGGAGTCATCCTTTACAGAAGGTGGTCATATAATGAAACTTAGATATACTCCTATTCAAATAAAGGTAGATTCTGTAGAAGAACAGGGAAGTCCCTATCATGATACTATCAAAAATTTTACTGATTTAGATAAATTACCGGTTGCAATTGGAGAATTACATAGCATTATTCCTCCCTTTGTGGCAACATTTAAAAAAATATGTCCAAATAAAAGACTGGTATACATAATGACAGATGGAGCTGCATTACCATTGGCTTTTAGTAAGAATATAGATATACTTAAGAAAAAAGGGCTACTTGAGAATACAATAACTTATGGAAATGCTTTTGGTGGAGATTATGAGTGTGTGAACATATACACAGCATTGATAACTGCTAAAGAAATCTGTAAGGCGGATTGTGTAATTATAGCAATGGGGCCTGGAATTGCAGGAACAGGAACTAAATACGGATTTAGCGGAATAGATCAGGGAATGATAATTGATGCCGTAGAAAATATGGGAGGAGAATCTTTTATAATTCCTAGAATCAGCTTTTCAGATTCTAGAGATAGACACAATGGAATATCACATCATACAATGACAATTTTAAAAGATATTGCCAATAAACAGACAAATGTAGTAATAAATAACGGTTATGATAGACAAAAAATTGAAAAAATGATTGTTCAATTATCTCAAAATGACATAAATTCCAAACATAAAATTATTTATGCCAAATATAATGATACTAAAAAAGATTTGGATAATTATGATTTGAAAGTAAGAAGTATGGGAAGAACTTATGATGAAGATAGTGAATTATTTGATGCTTCATCATGTGTAGCAAGTGTAATAGCAAAGAAATTAAATGAATAAGATGGGTAAAAACTATAATACATAATTATTTGTAATATAATCAATTTTGGTGTATTATTAAATATAAATAATATTCATAATTAATTATTGAAGTGATTTTGAAATGGAGAAAAAAATGTTGAGCTTAGTACAAGAAAGTGTAAATTACATAAACAGTAAAATCAATTGTAAGCCGGAAATTGTTTTGATATTGGGTTCCGGGTTAGGTGATTTAGCTGATGAGGTTGAAAATCCTACTATAATTTCGTATAAAGATATTCCAAATTTTAAAAGCTCAAATGTTGAAGGGCATAAGAGCCAGCTGGTAATAGGGAAATTTTATGGAAAAAATGTGTTGATTATGCAAGGAAGATTTCATTATTACGAAGGTTATTCCCAGGCAGAAATAACATATCCTATTAGAGTTTTTAAAGAAATGGAAATTGATAAAATATTGGTAACAAACGCAGCAGGTGGTTGCAATAAAGATTTCAAACCAGGAGATTTAATGATAATAAAAGATCATATCAATTTTAGCGGCAGAAATCCATTGATAGGTCCAAACGATGAAAAAGAAGGGCCTAGATTTCCAGATATGTCAGAAGCATATAGTAAAAAAGGGATTGAATTGATAAAAAAATGTGCTGAAGAGCTTAATATCGTAATAAAAGAAGGTGTTTATATGTTTTTTTCTGGACCAAGTTATGAAACACCATCAGAAATAAAAATGGCAAGTATTTTAGGTGCAGATGCAGTTGGTATGTCAACGGTTCCGGAAGTTATAGTATCTAAATATTGTGGTATGGAAGTATTTGGTATATCCTGTATTACTAATATGGCAGCAGGTATTACATATAAACCTTTGAATCATAAAGAAGTGATAGAAACAACAAAAGTTGCAAAAGAAAAATTTTCTGGTTTAGTACGGATGTTAGTTACTAAAATTTAAATAAGAAAGGAATAAAATTAGTGAAAAAAAACAATTTCGGAAAAAAAGGTAAAAAAAGAAAAAGAATTGTAGTATATAGATTTCTAATAATAATTTTCTTGATTTTTTCAATATTAGCAGCTGGCGGAAATATTTATTTTAAAATAGCTTCAGGCGCAGTTGATTCGTCAAACAAGCAAAATATTGTTGTAGATATACCAGATGGCTCTACAGTTCCAGAGATAGCAAGAATATTGAAAAAAAATAAGCTTATAAGAAATGAAAGGGTATTTATTTCTAATGCCAAAAACACCGATAAATCTAATTTAATGAAAGCTGGAAAATACAAGTTATCTCAGAGTATGTCAAATGATGATATTATTCATAAGATGATAGATGGAATGGTTTATCAGGATGGTATAAAAATAACTATTCCAGAAGGAAGTCTATCTACTGATATTGTAAATAAGCTTGTGAATAAAGGACTTGGAAATAGGCAAGTTTTTGTAAAACTTTTTAGAGAACCGAAGGCTTTTTCTAAAGAATACAAGTTTCTAGATAATAGTAGAATCAAAACTTTAGAAGGATTTCTATATCCTGAAACTTATTATTTTAAAAAAGGAAGTACTGAGAAACAAATATTCTCAAAAATGCTAAAAGAATTTGAGAAAAACTATAACAAAAATGTTAAGGCTTATGTAGATAAACAAAAATATGACTTCTATGATACAGTGATTATGGCATCCATAGTTGAAAAGGAAACAGTACAGGATGTTGATAGAGATATAGTTGCAGGCGTTTTTTATAATAGGTTGGATAAAAAAATGAAATTGCAGTCGGATGCAGTGTTGCAATACGGACTACCGGAGAGAAAAAGCAGGGTAAGATATAAAGATTTAAAAGTTGATACTGTATATAATCTTTATATCCATGATGGTTTGCCACCAACTCCAATAGCGAGTCCGGGCATAAAGTCTTTGGTTGCAGCTGCAAATCCAAAAAGAACAAATTATTTATACTTTATTACGGGTACAGATAATAAAAATTATTATAGTGAAACCTATGAAGAACATATGAAATATGCAAAAAAATATCACAAAGAATTAGATGCTCTAGAGGCAAAAGATAAAGAAAAAGAAAAAAAGGCAAGTGAAAGCAAAAATAATTAGTTAAGTGTGATGTATTATATAGCGGGGAGATGATATTCTCCCTGCTTTTTGAGAGGAATAAAAAATGAGTAATATTGTTAATAATCTGGTTGAAGAATATATCAGAAAAACTTTAGAAAAAAGCACTGGTATAATAAGAGACATGGAAATATATGCAGAGCAAAACTCAGTACCTATTATCCATAAAGAAGTTGCAGAATTTTTGAAAGTATTATTAAAGATACACAAACCAAAGAGAATATTGGAGATTGGATGTGCAATAGGATATTCATCTATATTTTTTACTACTGTACTTGAAAATAATGTAGAAATAATTACGACGGAAAGAAATCCATTAATGATCGAAAAAGCCAGAGAAAATATTTCAATTGCGGGTCTTGAGGATAAAATAAAACTATTGGAAGGTGATGCCGAAGAAACTATAAAATTGTTAGAAGGCAAGTTTGATATGATTTTTATTGACGCAGCTAAGGGACAATATAAATTATTTTTCGATTTAGTTATCGATAAATTAAAAAACGGCGGAATTATTGTATCGGATAATATATTATACAAAGGTATGATAGCAAGTGATGAATATGTTGTAAAGAGAAAAAAAACTATTGTTAAAAGAATGAGAGACTATCTGGATTATATATGCAAGGCTGAATATTTAAATACATCTATTATACCGATAGGAGACGGGGTCGCAATCAGTTATAAAAAGTCGGACAAAAATGTAGAAAAATAGTTGTCTAGCCTTTATAATCATAATGAATAAAAAATTTATGTGCGGGTATACAATAAAGATGTGTATTATAGAATTAGCTCATTAAATGGCAAGAAAGCCATTTTAACATATATAAACGCAGAAATAAGTTATTATTTATATAGAAGGGAGATAAAAATGGAAAGAGTAGAATTACTCGCTCCTGCAGGTGATTTAGAAAGATTAAAAATTGCTTTTGAATATGGAGCGGATGCAGTTTATCTTGGTGGTGAAAATTTTGGAATGAGATCAGCTGCAAAGAATTTTAGTATAGATGATATAAAAGAAGGAGCCGATTTTGCTCATAAAAAAGGGAAAAAAATATTTGTAACAGTAAATATTATTCCTCATAATGAGGATTTTGAAGGTTTTAAGGAATATCTTATCGAACTTGAAAAAGTGGGAGTAGATGCTTTAATAGCTGCAGATCCGGGCGTAATACAAGTAATTAAAGAAACTTTGCCCAATATGGAAATTCATCTGAGTACGCAGGCCAATACCACAAATTATCATAGTGCAAATTTTTGGTATAATCAAGGTGTTAAGAGGGTCGTGGTAGCCAGAGAACTTTCTTTTGAAGAAATAAAGGAAATTAGAGAAAAGACAGATAAAAATATGGATATTGAAGCATTTATGCATGGAGCAATGTGTATTTCATATTCGGGTAGATGTTTGATAAGTAATTATATGACTGGAAGAGATGCAAACAGAGGTTCATGTGCTCAATCTTGCAGATGGAAATACAGTTTAGTGGAAGAAAAAAGACCTGGAGAATATTTTCCTGTGTATGAAGATGAAAAAGGAACCTTTTTCTTTAATTCTAAAGATTTGTGCATGATAGAGTATATTCCTGAATTAATTAATTCAGGGATAACAAGTTTAAAGATAGAGGGAAGGATGAAGACTGCATATTACGTAGCAACGGTTGTTAGGGCATATAGAATGGCTATAGATGAGTATTATAAAAATCCCGACCAATGGAAATTCAATCCGGTGTGGTTGGATGAATTAAAAAAAGGAAGTCATAGACATTTTACTACCGGTTTCTATAATGATAAACCAGGAACAGAAGAACAAAATTATGCATCTGCATCTTATGTAAGAAATTATGATTTTGTCGGAATTGTTTTGGATGCACCTGATAAAGATGGCTATGTGACTGTAGAACAGAGAAATAAGATGGTGGTAGGTGATGAAATAGAAATAATAGGTCCGTATACTGATACTCTACTGGCAACAATTGAGGAAATGTATGATGAGGAAAAAAATCCTATTACTGAAGCACCGCATCCCAGACAATTAGTAAGAATGAAACTACCAAAACAGGTTGGACCGAACTTTATGTTGAGAAAAGAAATTGAAGAAACAAATTAATCTAATTATGAATATTTGAAACACTGCTAAATTTGGTAGTGTTTTAATTTTTTAATTTTTTGTCTATATATCTATAGATAATTGAAAAAGATAAAGAACTTATTATGTAATTGAAAATAAAATATAACAGATAAAATATTAGAAAAAATATTGATATTTAAGTCTAAAAAATGCTGATTTAAAATGAATGGGAAGATAGGAGATAGTCAAAATGTTTTTATCAAATAAAAAATTTGAAAAAACTTATGTTAAGAAAGATGGTTTTGCATCTATTGATATAGTATTTGCACTATCGTTTTTCTCAATATTAATATATGTTTTTTCAGTTTATACATATAGCGTGAATATTTCTCTAAAAAACCATAATTCTTTAAAAAATGAATTGATTGATGAGGCAGAAAAGGAAAAGGAATATATTTTATCTCTTACAGATGATGATATATATCAAAATCATGAATTTATGAAACTTAAAAGTATGAGTATAAGAAAAAACAGATATTTAATTGATTCTAAGTATGGTCTAATAAAAACAAATATTGAAGTTGTCAAAAATGGAAGAAAAGATAATATAGAGGTTTATTCTATAATTGGAGAGTAATTATGGAGAAGTTATATCGAAGAATATCTGTATTGATGAAAATAAAAAAGAGCAAGGGGAATGCTTCTGTTAATGTCGTTATTTTTTTACTATTTATATGTACGATTGTAAGTTCAACCACAATAATATTGAAAAGTAGAAACAGATTAATATTGGAAGATGATGCATTGTTTAAAAATGATTACAAATATGAATATACATATAAGGTTGTAAAACTGAATTTCTATAACGCAATAGAAGAAGCTTATGAGAAAAGCAATAAAGATGATGAATTTAGTAAATATTTTAGTAAATATTCTACTGAATATTTTAGAAAAGTATTTCAATGTGATTATTACAAAGATGAAAAAGTCCAGATAGAGAAAATCGAGAATGATAAATCAGAAAGCAATATAGAAATAAAAGAAGAATATATAGAATTCTATATAACTGTAAAGTATGATGAAAAAGGCGCATTTAGAGCTGAAATTTTAAAGTGCAGAATTTATAATCCATACAAAAAATTTGATGATATCTACGAAAATGAGGACAAAACCATAAAAAGAAATCTTAGTAAAAAGGATGTAAAAACTCTTTTTAAAATATTGTATTAAGAGGCTTTGTATATAATTTATGTGAAAAAAATAAAAATTGTTTTTATAAAAAAATTGTATCGGTAGGTGTTTCATGAAAAGAAAAGGTATAACAATAGTAGAATTAATAGTGGCTATCAGCATATTAGGTATATTTTTATCTCTTAGTGTACCTAAATTACTTAGTAGAGATAAACTTTTTGAATCGACGATTTACCAGATGAAATCTTATATAAGAATGTATTCAATAAAATCATTATATTCCAAATCCAAATATACAATAAATTTAGATGGAAAAAGATTTAGAGTTTATAGAAATTTTAAAAAAATACAAGAGTGTAATCTACCAAGTGACTTATTTATAGTTTCGAAAAAAGAGGATATAAATTTTAATTCAGTCAATCGATATGGTGCACCTGAAAGTGGTATGACAATTTACTTATTTGATTCAGTTACTCATAGGCTAGAGCGAATAACAATAATGTTGGGAAGTGGGAGAGTAATGTCATATAAGGACAATTATTTGGAAAGAAAACAGGAAATTGATCAGTTGATAAAAGCAAGGTGATAAAAATTTTAAATGAAAATATGAAATTTTTAAAGAAAAGAGAAGGATATATACTTATAGAAATGATAATTTTTTTAACTGTTTCAATGATTATAATAATGACATCTTATATAATTATAATGTTCGCAATACACGAATTTAACACTGTTAATTATTATAGTGAACTTGAAGAAATTTCTCTTTGTGTGCAGGATAAAATAAGAATGGAAATATCTGAATCCATTGATATAGTAGGGTATGATAAATATTTAAACTCTGTTAAAGATGGTCAATATACTCAGATAAAAAGATTATATTATATATGTAGAGATAGAGAAAATAGAGAAAATATAGTTCAAAAAAATATTAGTATAAGCGATGAAAAACTATATATAGGCAAAAAAAGTAAATATCAGATAGGAAATTATGTAGATAAAATTTTTATTTCAGAAGAAAAAAATAAAGATGATGAATTAATAGCAGTTTCTTTTAAAATAGAATATAAAAAAAGCAAAGTAAAGTATATGAGTAAGTTTAAAGTATATAAGAAAAATAAATAAGCTTTAAAATATTGTATGTATGGATTTTTTGTGTTATAATAAATAAAGTATAGTTTTTAGGGAATGTGAGGCATTTTTGGCTCACATTTTTTAATGCAATACTGTTTACAATTGAATATGGAGGTGTGAGGATTGAAAAAAAACATTGCACAAAAGGTGGAAGAGCTAGTTTTACCTATTGCTGACAAATTTAATTTTGAATTGGTTGATGTTGAATTTGTCAAAGAAGCGGGTATGTACTATTTAAGAGTAATACTTGATAGTGAAAAAGGAATTGGATTAGACGAATGTGAAAAAATGAGCAGAGAAATAAATCCAATTTTGGATGAAAAGGACTTTATAGAAGAAAACTATTTTTTAGAGGTCTGTTCTCCGGGAATTGATAGGGTGTTGAAGAGAGATAAAGAATTTACTAAATATTCCGGCAGAGAGGTAGAAGTGAAACTTTATAAAAATCATGATGATCTTAAAACTAAACAGTTTGAGGCTATTTTATCCGGATTGAATGAAGATGGAGATGTAATCCTATTATATAACGATAATAAATTGGTACTAAGTAGAAAAGAAATAGCACAGATACGTCTTGCTGTGGTATTTTAATTAAATGGAGGAAAATAAGATGAATACGGAATTTATACAGGCTCTTAATGAACTTGTTAAAGACAGAGGAATTGACAGAGATGTATTGCTTGAGACAATTGAACAGGCTCTAACATCGGCATACAAAAAGAATTTTGGCTCGGCTCAGAATGTCAGGGTTGATATGAATAGAGAAACAGGGGATATAAAAGTATATTCTCAGAGAGTTGTAGTTGATGAATCAGATCTTTATGATAATTTCTTAGAAATAGAGTTATCAGAAGCAAGAAAAATTAATCCTAATTATGAGTTGGGTGATATACTTGAGTATGAAGTAACTCCTAAGGATTTTGGAAGAATAGCTGCACAAACAGCAAAACAGATTGTAGTTCAGAAAATTCGTGAAGCTGAAAGAGAAATGACTTATAATGAATTTGTCGAAAAACAGGATGAGCTTGTAACAGGAGAAATATCAAGAGTTTCTTTAAGGGATGGAAAAAAGATTGTATTTGTTCAAATAGGTAAAGGTGAAGGTATCCTTCTTCAAAGTGAACAAATTCCAGGAGAAGAATATAAAATTGGTAAAAATATGAAATTCTATGTTGTGGAAGTAAATAGGACTAATAAAAGCCCTCAGATAGTAGTGTCTAGAGGACATTTTGGGTTAGTTAAAAGACTATTTGAAATGGAAGTTCCTGAAATACAGCAAGGAATAGTTCAGATTAAATCCATGTCGAGAGAAGCCGGATCAAGAACAAAGATGGCAGTTAAATCTACAGACTCCAATATAGATCCAATTGGTGCTTGCGTGGGAACACAGGGATCAAGAGTTAGAAATATAGTGAGTGAATTAGGCGATGAAAAAATTGATATAGTAAAATACAGCGATGATCCGGCAGAATATATTGAAGCTGCACTTAGTCCTTCAAAGGTTACCAAAGTATTTGTAAATAACAAAGAAAAATCAGCAGTCGTTATTGTTCCTGATTATCAGTTATCTCTTGCTATTGGTAAAGAGGGACAGAATGCGAGATTGGCAGCCAGACTTACAAATTGGAAAATAGATATAAAGCCGGAATCAGATTTTAATGAAGATGATGAAAGAACACTTCTTGAAAAGATAGAATCAGATAATGAAATTTTTGAACAAGAAGAAATTGCCAGAACGCAACGTGAAAAAGAAGAACAAGAAAGAGAAATATTAAAAGAAGAATCTTTAGAAGTCATAGAATCGATTGATTTGGACGAAATGTATGAAGAGGAATCAGAAAATATTATTGAAGATAGTACAGAAATATATGAAGATGATTTTGAAGACGATATAGAAGAGTAATTAAGTCTAGGGGTGAGCATAATGCAAAAAAAGAAAAAAGTTCCTCAAAGAAAATGTATTGCTTGTCAAGTAAGAGGAGATAAAAAAAGTCTTGTAAGAGTTGTAAAGAATAAAGAAAATGATATTTTTTTAGATCCTACAGGTAGAGCAAATGGAAGAGGTGCCTATGTATGTGCAAATAAAGAATGTTTGTCTAAAGCTATAAAAAGCAAGGCATTTAATAGAGCATTTAAAATGGATGTAGAAGATAGTATATATGAACATCTGCTTGATGAACTTGAAAAAATTGATTCTTAAATAGGGAATAATTATGGATGATAAAAAAATTTATTCATGGCTTGGTCTATGTATGAGATCCGGGAACCTGGTTTCAGGAGATGACACTACATTGAGAGATGTCAAAAAAAATAAACTTAGTCTTGTCATAATTGCAGAAGATGCATCTGACAATACAAAAAAATTATTTAAAGATAAGTGCAGTTTTAGAAATATTGAATATTATTTTTTCGGAACAAAAGAAAAAATAGGGAATTCAATAGGTAAAAGCCCGAGGGCTGTACTTGGTATTAGCGATAAAAATATGGCTATTCAAATAGTAAAACTACTATCAAAAGAGTAGTAAAGGGCTTATTTTTAGGAGGTGGTAATTATGTCTATGACTAGTATAAAACATATTGCCGAAGATTATAACATGAGTGAAAAAGAGCTTATGAAAAAAATAAATGACTTTGGTGTAGAAATAACAGAAGATAAAAAACATATTGAAGGTGAAAATTTACATTTACTTATTGAAATGCTTAATGAAGAAATTAGAGAAGCAAATGGAAATGTAATTGAAGTAGATAGCAAGATTACTGTTCAGGATTTAGCAAATAAAACGGGAAAATCAGCATCTGAAATAATAATGAAGCTTATGAAGATGGGAACTATGGCTACAATTAACCAGGAAATTAGTTTTGATATAGCTTCACTAGTATGTAATGAGTTTGGTTTTAATTTGATGAAAAATGATTCTTCAGAAATTGAAGAGTTAGAAATAGAAGCCCTAATGGAAATTGAAAAAGATGATGAGAAAGATTTAATGCCTAGACCACCTGTTGTAACAGTTATGGGACATGTCGATCATGGTAAAACTTCACTTTTAGATGCAATTAGAGATACTAATGTTATTTCCGGAGAAGCGGGGGGAATTACTCAGCACATAGGAGCATCAGAAGTAACTATCAATGGACAAAAGATTGTATTTTTAGATACGCCGGGACACGAGGCTTTCACATCTATGAGAGCTAGAGGTGCTCAGGTAACTGATATTGCGATACTTGTGGTGGCTGCAGATGATGGTATAATGCCTCAGACAATAGAAGCTATCAATCATGCAAAAGCAGCCAGTGTACCTATTATTGTAGCTATAAATAAGATAGATAAGCCGGGTGCAAATCCTGATAAAGTTAAACAGGAATTATCTGAACAGGGTCTACTTGTCGAAGATTGGGGAGGAGATGTGATTTCTGTAGAAGTATCTGCAAAGAAGAGATTAAATATAGATACATTACTTGAAATGGTTCTATTAGTTGCAGAAGTGGAAGAATTAAAAGCCAATCCAAATAAGAGGGCAGTAGGTACTGTAATCGAAGCAGAACTTGATAAGGGAAGAGGTCCTGTGGCCACTGTATTAGTTCAAGGTGGTACTTTAAGAGTAGGTGATCCTATTGTAGCCGGTGTTGCAAGTGGTAAAGTAAGAGCCATGATAAATTATAAAGGGAAAAGAGTTAAGCAGGCAGGTCCTTCAACTGCAGTTGAAATACTAGGTTTATCAGAAGTTCCTTCTGGCGGAGATCAATTTGTAGAGGTTCCTAATGATAAAACAGCTAGACTAATTGCTGAGAAAAGACATGCATTACAGAGAGAAGAAATGTTAAAGGCTTCTTCTAAGATTTCTCTTGATGATTTGTTTGCACAAATGAGTGAAGGTAAGGTCAAAGATCTTAATATAGTAATAAAGGCAGACGTTCAGGGATCTGTGCAAGCCGTTAAGCAGAGTTTAGAAAGATTATCTAATGATGAGGTTCAAATAAAAGTAATTCATGGTGGAGTTGGTGCAATAACTGAATCAGACGTATTACTTGCATCTGCATCGAATGCCATTATAATAGGATTTAATGTAAGACCGGTTTCCGGTTCGGAACAAGTTGCTGAAAAAGAGTCTGTAGATATTAGAACATACACAATCATTTATAAAGCTATTGAAGACATAAAGGCAGCGATGAGTGGTATGCTTGATCCTGAATATGTAGATGAAGATACTGGTAAGGTAGAAATTAGGGAAATATATAAGATTTCCGGAATAGGTACAGTAGCCGGTTGCTATGTATTATCAGGAAAAATAGTGAGGAATTCAAAAGTAAGAATAGTTAGAGACGGAATTATAATTCATGAAGGTGAATTAGCAGCACTTAAGAGATTTAAAGATGATGTAAAGGAAGTCGCACAGGGATTTGAATGTGGTTTAAGTTTCGTAAATTACAATGATATTAAGGTTGGAGATATAGTAGAGGCTTATATAGTTAAAGAAGTAGAAAGAACCATAGACTAATAACTGCATTTCGATTTTAGTTACATCTAGCAAAGAAAGAGGTGTACAAAATGGCTTCAAATAGAATAAAAAGAATAAGCGAAGAAGTAAAAAAAGTTATAAGTGTGATGCTTATAAACGGAATAAAAGACCCTAGAATAACTTCAATGATTAGCGTTACAGATGTTGAAGTAACAAATGACTTAAGATATGCATTTGTATATATAAGCATATTGGGTGGCAATAAAGAAGAGTCATTAGAAGGACTTAACAGTGCGAGGGGATATATAAGAAGAGAGGTAGGAAAAGCCATTAAATTAAGATATGTTCCGGAAATTATCTTCAAGATAGATGATTCACTGGAGAGAGGAATGTATATGGATGAGCTTATAAAAAATCTCAATTCTTAATGATTCTAAAGGGGGTTGTAACTCAACCCTCTTTAATAGTATAATAATCTTCAATAAATGGAGGTGACAATCTTGTTTAAATTTAGGATTATTCCATTGCTATTACTTTTATTTTCAATTTTTACAATAGGATTATCTTCAAAATATAATGCTGCTACGGAGCTAATATACACAAATGTAATCAATAGAGGTATAAGAGAAAAAATAAGTTTATTGGTAGGTAAGACTAATTTATCGGTAGGCGAGATTTTGTTGGTGATAATATTTATATTGATTATAGTTTTTTTAATTAATTTTGTAAGACGAATATTAAAGCCAAGCAAGTGGTTAGAGAGTTTAGTAAGATTTTTTTGGGGAAGTGTAAATATTATATCTATTTTGTTATTTATTTATATTTTAATGTTTGGTCTAAATTATCATACTCTAAGTTTGGATAAAAATTTAGTTGAAAAATATAATAATAAATATTCTACTGAAATAAAGGTAAGCATTGACAATCAAAAACGAGAAGAAGTGTTTAAATATTTAGTTGAAAAAACCAAAGAAAGTAGAGATATTTTAAAGACAACGGAAGGTTTGACATCATATAATTTTCTTGATTTATCTGAACAGGCGGTTCAGGGCTATAACATAATTTCAGAAGCTTTTCCAAATTTAGGTGGAAAATATTCTTTACCTAAAAAATCTTTTGCTAATGAAGGAATGATGTTTTTGGGATTAGATGCAAGATATTCTATGTTTGCAAATGAGATAACTGTAAATACAAAAATTCCAAATGAATATATGCCATTTGTTATTTCAAAATATATGGCATATCAAAGAGGGATTGCCAGAGAAGATGAGGCGAGTTTTTTTGCTTATTTAGCATGTACAAACAACTCTGATATTAAATTTAAGTATTCAGGTTATTTAGTTATGTTGAGTATGGTTTCAGAGTCTATGAGAAATTATAATAGAGTAGCTTATAATAATCTTGTAACCAGCATTGATGAAAATGTGGTACGTGACCTTGCCAAAATTGAAAGTTATAAAGAAAATTATGGGCACGGAACAGAATTTAAAGACTTAATAAAAAATAATTTTAAAAGATTAAATGGAGATATAAGGATTGACGGAGTTGAAAATCAAGTTACTCAATTACTATCTATTTACTATTCTTTATTTACATATAATTAAATATACGGATTAGCCATATACATGAAAATGTTGGTTTTATAATATTTAGCGTTGATAGTAAAAATATACATAATTTACTTTCAACGCTATTATTTATATAAAATGTTGGATTATAATTACAATATAAAACTTAGCAATATTCCGGCAATAGATGAAATTCCTATTATCTTTACAATATCAATTTTTTTGTAGAAAGTGCACATTATACCGATTATAAATCCGACTATGCCTATAATGTTTAATTGATTTTTAGATGAATAAACCGATGAGCTAAACATATTTATAGCAGCTATTAAAATTAGTCCTGTAATGGCAGGTTTTAAACCCTTTAAAATATAGTCCATAAATTTGATTTTTTTCCCTTTAAACAGGAAATGTCCTAAAATTAACATTAAAATACAACAAGGAGTTATCTCGGCTATTGTAGCGACAATACCACCTAATAGTCCGGCTGTTTTCACACCAATAAATGTGGCGGAATTGATTCCTATTGGACCGGGTGTTATTTGGGAAAGAGATACTAAATCGGATAATTGGTCCATAGTAAGCCAATTTCTTTCTATAACAACATATCTATGTATTAGAGGAAGTACTGCATATCCGCCACCAAAAGCGAAACTTCCGATTTTTAAAAATGTAGTATATAGTAAAAAGTAATTATTTAACATCGTCTTCCTCCTTGGCAAATGTAAAAACCATAAGGCCAATTAATCCACTTATAGCTATGATATATATAGTATTTATGTTTGTAAAATATCCTATTACAAATGATGATACCATCAATATCAATCCAAAAATTTTATGTTTTGCCAAATTTTTTTTAGCCATATTAAAAACAGTGAAAAATAGAACGGCACTGATAGCTCCTCCCATAGACTCCAAAGCGGACTTTATCCATTTTATATCAATTATACCGGCATAAACATAGTAAAGTATAGAAATAATAATGATACATGGCAATATAGATGCTAACAAGCAGGTTAGAGCACCTTTCCAACCCTTTAAACGATACCCTGTAAGTATGGAGGTATTAATTGCCATAGGACCGGGGCCGGACTGAGCAATTGCCACTATATCCAACATTTCGTTACTATCAATTAAATTTCTTTTTTGTGAAAACTCTTCTATAATTACGGGAACGATTGTATATCCGCCTCCGAAAGTTATAGAATTAATTTTAAAAAAAATAAAAAACAGGTCCATAAAACTGATATTTTGCACAAAATCACCACCCAAATAATAATCTTCTAAGTATTATTATATCAGAGTTGCCAAAAAAAATTTAGTTTTCTTTACTTTACTTTTTAAATAATATATAATATTAGGTGAGTTATTATGTGATTTTTTGCATAAAAGGAGGTGAATGATATGTCGCAAAATCCAAAGATGGATTATTTAAAAGGCAATTTCTATGAAAAAATAGGAAAATCTGAATTGGCCGTTGAAAAGTTTATAGATGCTGCAGATGCTGGTTATGAAAGAGCACAATTGATTTTAGGTCAGCTATATGATAGTGAAGGAGAACTTGAAAAGGCCGAAACTTGGTATAAAAATGCCTTTAACAGTGGCATTGATTACGCTGCTTTTAACCTTGGAAATATGTACTATAACAATGAAATATATGATACATCATTATATTGGTATGAGAAAGCTGCAGAAAAAGGAATTCTTTCTGCAAAAAATAATATGGGTGTTATATATTATATACTTGAAGATTATGAACAAGCAGAACAAATGCTTAAATCAGCTGCAGAAGAAGGTTTTGCAAAATCATATTTTAATTTAGGTCTTTTGAACTGTGAATTAGGGAATGAAGAACTCTCAGAAGAAATGTATGAAAAAGGAGTTCAATTAAATGATGAAGATGCTACATATAATGTAGCTGTTATTGAGATGAACAGAAATAATTTTACAAGATCAATGGAGCTGTATAGAAAATTAACAAAAAAGAAAAATATAAATGCTTGTATTAATTTAGGTATTTTATGTGAATTATCTGAAAATTACTCTGATGCAGAAAAGGCATATACTATAGCTGCAGAAGAGGGAAATGCGCTAGCCCAATATAGATTGGCTTTTTTGCTTGATAAAATGAAAAAAGAATCAGATGCAATTCATTACTATGAGCTTGCCATTGCACAAAACAACACTTTAGCGAAGTATAGATTGGCAAATTTATATAATAGAAATAATGATACCGATAATGCAAGGGTATATTACAAGATGGCTGCGGATGATGGTGTTCGTGAAGCAAAGAATAATCTTGCAGGTATATTATTTGAAGATAAAAACTTTAAAGAAGCCGGAATTTATTTTAAACAAGCAATAGATGAAGGATGTTATAATTCATCCGAAAATATGGGAGATTTATGCAGGGCTTTAAAAGATTACGATTTAGCAATTCATTATTATAAAATGATGCCTAGCAGTACGACTTGTCAAATTAAATTGGCAAATATGTATGAAAAGAAAAATGATATAGAAAATATGACTACCTGGTATAAAAAAGCCGCTGATAATGGAGATATTGAGTCATGTTTTAAATTAGGTACGATATATGAAAAAATGGGCAATGAAAAAGGGGCTATACGATATTACAGAATAGCTTCTGACTATGGTCATAATATTGCAAAACTTCATGCCGGCCAAATGTTTTTTGGACAGAGAAATTATGAAGAAGCAAAACTATATTTAGAGGAACCTGCTGAAATAGGCAATGTTTATGCGTTAAATACGTTGGGTGTAATATATGATAATTTTTTTAGTGATCCCAAAAAAGCAATTGAATATTATGAAAAGGCTATAAGACTGGAATGTACAGAGTCAATGTATAATCTTGCTCAGTTACTATTGAGAAACTATGAATATGAAAAAGCTGAGAGATATTTAAAATTAGGAGCTGATAAAGGCAATAAAAGATGTGAATATTTTTTAGCTGCATTTTATTTTAGAAAATCTATGGATATGTTTAAATCATTAGCAAATATAAACTACGAAAATACTCAGCAATTGATATATGAGATAAGAAATCTTGATTTTATAGATGATCATCTTTTAATGACTGATTTTTCAGTATATCCATTAAAATATGAAGAAATAAAAGAGGATGTTGAGCCACTATACATACTTGATATAGATGAAGATATAACTGCATATTTTGAAGGAAAAGAAACGAGAATGGCGGTAGATCAGGGAGAAGTCGAAAATATAGACATATAAAACTATCTATCAGAAAGGAGGAGCGATGATAAGATATTACAAAACGCTTAATCTAAAGCTTGAAAAACTGAATGATTATGAACCAAGTTGTTGGATAAATCTTACCGAGCCTACTTCCAATGAAATAGATGATCTATCTGAACTACTTCAATTGGATAGAGATGTAATTTCAGCTGCACTCGATGACGATGAAAGTTCAAGAATTGAAACCGATGATGACTATACATTAATACTTATAGATATTCCTTTTGATATTTCCGATACTACATCTTCAGGTTATGTTACTATACCAATGGGAATAATACTTGCAAGAGACAGTATAATTACAATTTGTTCGAAACAGACGAGAATATTAAATGATTTTATTGTTGGTCATGTGAAGGATTTCTATACGTTTATGAGAACAAGATTTATATTGCAGATACTTTATAGAAATGCTTCTTATTACCTACATTATCTAAGGAGAATAAATAGAACGACTTCAGAAATAGAACAAGAAGTATACAAATCAATGAAAAATAAAGAACTGCTTCAATTGTTAAAACTTGAAAAATCGTTGGTATACTTTTCTACATCTTTAACAGCAAATGAAGCGACGTTAGATAGATTATTAAAACAAAATGTAGTTAAGCAATACGTAGAAGACGAGGATTTACTTGAAGATGTAATAATTGAAAACAAACAGGCTTTGCAGATGTCAAAGATTTATGGTGATATTTTAAGTAGAATTATGGATGCCTTTAGTGCGATAATAAGTAATAACCAAAATAATGTAATGACATATTTGACAATTGTCACTATAATTATGGCAGTACCAACTATTATATCAGGTTTATGGGGAATGAACGTTCCTGGAATACCATTTGAACATTCACCTATGGGCTTTTGGTGGGTAGTGTTATTGACCGTTTTATTTGTTGCTTTTTCAACAGCTTATCTAATTAAAAAGAGATTATTATAGGGGTGGCTTATGAAAGAAACCTATTTTGAAAAAATATTGAGAATTAATACATCAAAATCCGAAACAAGAATGGATAATGCAAAATTGTATAATAGATATGAACCTACACCGTATAGAGCTTTATTGACATTATTCAAACATTATGAAGCAAAAGAAGATGATCATTTCGTTGATTTTGGATCCGGAAAAGGAAGATTTTCGTTTTTTGTAAATTATTATTATAATTCAGGGTGTACAGGAGTAGAGTTAGTTGAAGAATTTCATTTGAAAGCATTAGCAAATTTAGAGAATTATGGAAAAAAGAATCCAAGTGCTAAAAATAAATTATTTTTTGTAAATGACTATGCAGAAAAATACACTGTTTCAAGTTTTGAAAATAAATTTTATTTTTTTAATCCATTTGCATTAAATATTTTTATTTCAACAGTTAATAAAATAATAGAATCAGTGGAGGAACATGAGAGAGTAGTAGATATAATTCTTTATTATCCATCTGCAGAATATATCAATTATTTAGAGAAAAATACTACTTTTACACATTTAATGGATATTCCATTAGAAATAACAAAAGATAATTATAGAGAAAAATTTGTTATTTACAGGTTTGGAAATACATTTGATATATTGAGTGAAGAATATATGAAAGAATATTTTATACATCCATGCAAATAAAGGGATTTTTGATTATACAAAATTTGACTTTAAAAAAGAGAAGTAGAGTGATTAGAATATTACTTTACTTCTCTTTTTTAAATTTTATAAAGTTCTGAATACACCCGTAACTGATCCGAGAATTTGCACTTCTTCCGGGGAAAAAACCATTTCTGAGTACATTTTATTTTCCGGAATAAGTATAATTTTTCCGTTTCTTATATCTAATCTCTTAACAGTTGCAGTATCTCCATCAATTAAAGCTGCTATGATTTTTCCTTTTTTAGGTTTTTTATCAGAAGAATCCACTACAATTAAATCTCTATCAAAAATACCCGCATCAATCATGCTATCTCCTTTTACTTTCAACATAAAGCAGCTTCTACCCTTTATATATGATGAAGGAAGAGGGATATATTCCTGTATATTTTCTTCTGCAAAAATAGGTTCACCGGCTGCAATTTCTCCAACTACCGGTAAACTTATAATTTCCTGGCTAGTGATAGTTGGGTTTTCAGAATTTTTATCAAGTATTTCTATTGCCCTTGGTTTTGTAGGGTCTTTTCTTATATATTCATATTTTTCAAGTCTATTTAATATACCGAAAACTGTCGATGTAGATTTTATTCCCAATTCATTACAGATTTCTCTGACTGAAGGTGGATAACCTTTGTTGCCGCTGTGCTTTTTAATATAATTTAAAACCAAAATATCTTTTTCTCTTAATTCTTCGTACATAAAAATTCCCCAATTCATAATTAATAGTAACTAGATTATAACATGGTATGAACATATGTTCAATAGAATCTAATATGAGTATTTAAAATAAAAAACAGAAAAGACATTTTGATTACATGATTAAATATAAATAATTTGATTTTTCTTTAAAATATGATAAAATAGTATTAGGTAAAAGCCACTGGTACAAACAGTGGTTTTTCTGGGTTTAAGACGATAAAAATTATGAATTATAATAAATACAGTGTAATATTTGTACAAATGGGGTAGAAATTGTATTAAAAATAATAGTAGGGAGAAATGATAAATTGTCAAAGAGAAAACAAACTGAAGTAGCTATAGAAAAAATAGAAGAACAGGAAAAATATATAGAATTAATTCATAGAATGAATGAAGATGAATTTAATAAAACAGGAAAAAGAAAAACATTTTATATTCAAACATATGGATGCCAGATGAATGAGCATGATTCTGAAATGCTGATTTCAATGCTAGAATCCATCGGATATTCTCAGGGAATTTCCGAGGAAATGGCAGATATTGTTATTTACAATACTTGTGCGGTTAGGGAAAATGCCGAATTAAAAGTATATGGAAATCTGGGACATCTAAAAAGCATAAAGAAAAAAAGACCGGGGATGAAAATTGTTGTCTGTGGCTGTATGATGCAGCAACCTCATGTTGTCGAGGAAATCAAAAAGAAATATAACCATGTAGATCTGGTGTTTGGAACTCATAATTTATATAAGTTCCCTGAATTATTATCAAATGTATTTGACAGAGAAGATATTCTCGTTGACGTATGGGATGTGGATGGTGAAGTCGTAGAAGGACTAAAAAGTAATAGAAAATTTGATGTAAAAGCATTTGTCAATATAATGTATGGTTGCAACAATTTTTGCACATATTGTATTGTTCCATATACTAGAGGAAGAGAAAGAAGTCGATTGCCACAGGATATAATAACTGAAATTGAAAATTTGGTGCAAAATGGAGTAAAAGAAGTTACTTTGTTAGGACAGAATGTAAATTCATATGGAAAGACATTAGATGAAAAAGACAGAATCGATTTTGCCAACTTATTAAGAAAAGTCAACGAAATCAATGGACTGGAAAGAATTAGATTTATGACCTCTCATCCAAAAGATATTTCGGATGAGGTGATTTATGCAATGAGAGATTGTGAGAAAGTTTGTGAGTTCTTACATCTTCCTTTCCAAGCAGGTAGTACAAGTCTGTTAAAAAAGATGAATAGGCATTATAGTAAAGAAGATTATCTAAAAATAGTAGAAAAAGCTAAAAAAGAGGTTCCTAATCTGGCCTTTTCTACCGATATAATGATAGGCTTTCCGGGTGAAACAGAAGAAGATGTCAATGATACTATTGATGTAGTAAAAAAAGTTAGATACGATTCGGCTTTTACTTTTATCTATTCTAAAAGACGAGGAACTCCTGCTGCAAAAATGGAAAACCAAATACCAGAGGATATAAAGCACAAAAGATTTGATAGGGTACTGGAAGAAGTCAATAAAATTTCCGGAGAAGTCAACTCGGAATATTTGAATAAAATAGTAGAAGTATTAGTAGAAGGTTCAAGTAAAAAAAGAAACGATATTATGACTGGAAAAAGTAGACAGAATAAAACCGTGAACTTTATAGGCGGTGGTGAAAATCTAGTTGGTAAGTTGGTTAATGTTAGAATAACTGATCCAAAATCTTTTTCTCTAAATGGCGAACTTGTAGAAGTAATTAGATAATAAAGGTATGAAAGTGTGGTTATTATGAATAAATATTTACGTAAATCAATCACTCTAGTATTTGTTTCTTCATTTATTTTTCTTTCCGGTTGTGGAAAAGAAGTATTTGAAGATAGAAGAATGAGTTCACAGAAAGATCAAGGTATAGAATTAGAATATAGGATATATAATGTAGCACTTGTAGACTCAGGATATAACTGGTTCTCGGAATATTTAGGGGATTTTATATCGTCTTTAAATGAGGTAGACTATAAATTAAATCCGAAAATAGTTGAAAAGAAAATTCAAGATGTAGAAACAAAAAAGGATCAAATTAATGGCATTGATATCAAAAGTGTGAGAAAAATGATGTCAAAGGTTGAAAAAAATATTTCTGAAAAGGAAGTCAATGATCCCGAGTTTCACAATATGATGATTGAGAACAAATCAAATGTTGAGAATAATATAAAATATATGGACAAAATATTAGATTTAATAAAATCTGGTCTAAAATTGGGGCTGGATGGAGAGTATAGTAAAGAAGATTTACAGAAAATAAATTCCATACAGTCGGATATTATAGAAATTAACGATAAAAATATAAAATATCAAAACCAAAGATAAAATTTTTTTAATGATTGGTTTTATAAAATAAATTGCCTTTATTTTTTGTTGATTTTGCTATAAAATATAAGATAGAATAAAAATAAAGACGGAGGTAAAAGATGGCTTTTGAAAGAGAAAATTCTAATTTTATTAGAAATATAGTTATAGACGATTTGGAAACTGGAAAGCATGATAGTATAATTACCAGATTTCCACCGGAACCTAATGGCTATTTACATATTGGACATGCAAAAAGTATATGTTTAAATTTTGGATTGGCAAAGGAATTTAAAGGAAGAGTAAACCTTAGATTTGATGATACAAATCCATTGAAAGAAGATGTTGAATATGTAGAGTCGATAAAAGAAGATGTATCATGGCTAGGATTTGATTGGAACGAACTACATTTTGCTTCCAACTACTTTGAAGAAATGCATGACAGAGCTGTTCTATTGATAAAGAAAGGACTTGCATATGTAGACGATTTGAGTGCTGATCAAATAAGAGAATATAGGGGAACTTTAAAAGAACCGGGAAAAGAAAGTCCTTATAGAAATAGAACTATTGAAGAAAATCTTGATTTATTCAAGAGAATGAGAAATGGAGAATTTAAGGACGGGGAAAAAGTGTTAAGAGCAAAAATCGATATGGCTTCTCCTAATATTAATTTAAGAGACCCGGTAATATATAGAATTTCGCATTCTGCACATCATAATACAGGAGATAAGTGGTGTATTTATCCGATGTACACTTTTGCACATCCTTTAGAAGATGCTATAGAAAAAATCACTCATTCCATATGTACACTTGAATTTGAAGATCAAAGACCTTTTTATGATTGGACCGTCAGAGAATGTGAGATGGAAGCAATTCCAAGACAAATTGAATTTGCCAGACTTAATATGACAAATACTGTAATGTCAAAGAGAAAATTAAAACAATTGGTAGATGAAGGTATAACAGATGGATGGGATGATCCCAGAATGCCTACTATTTCTGGACTAAGAAGAAGGGGATATACACCTGAATCAATAAGAAATTTCTGCGGAGAAATCGGTGTATCCAAAGCTGATTCTACTGTTGATAGTCAGATGCTGGATTTCTTTTTGAGAGAAGATTTGCAGCCAAAAGCACCACTTGCCATGGCAGTTATCAATCCACTAAAGTTAGTAATTACGAATTATCCTGAAGGCGAATCTGAACAGATTGAAATAGAAAATAATGCTAAAAATGAAGAAATGGGTAAAAGAATGGTTAGTTTTTCCAGAGAACTTTATGTTGAAAGAGATGATTTCATGGAAGTACCTGTAAAAAAATATTTTAGACTTTTCCCTGGAAATGAGGTAAGACTTAAAGGTGGCTATTATGTTAAGTGCAATGAGGTAATTAAGGATGAAAATGGTGAAGTAATCGAAATACATTGTACTTACGATCCTGCTACAAAAAGCGGTTCAGGATTTGATGGTAGAAAAGTAAAGGCTACTATACATTGGGTTGATGCAAATAATTGTAAACCTGCTGAATTCAGACTATATGAACCTTTAATTTTAGACAATGATCCGGAAAATGAAGGAAAGCATTTTTTAGAACAAATCAATGAAAACTCGCTTATAGTTAAACATGGATTTACAGAAACAACGGCATTACAAGATGTAAAGAAAAATGATAAATTCCAGTTTATACGAAATGGTTTTTATTGTGTAGATTCAAAATATTCTACTGATGAAAATCTTGTTCTAAACAGAATAGTACCTTTAAAGAGTTCTTTTAAGTTAAATAAATAATGCAAAAAGTTTTATAATTATATAATATTATCTTAAATATGTATAAATTTAAATATAAAAAATGACTACACAGTTTGTGTGGTCTTTTTTTATGGAAAAAAGTTTTGAATATTATATCTAAACTTTTAATCAAAAATTAATTTATGTATTTGAAAATGAGTATCGTAAATTATATTAATAAATATCAATTTAATTGTAATAAACGGTGTTTTTGTTCGGGATATTAATATAAAATATCTAATGTAAATAATAAAATATATAATAACAGGAGGTAATTAAATGAGATACGGATATATACGAGTATCTACTAAAGAACAAAATATCGACAGACAACTAACTGCCATTCTAAATGAAGGAATAAAAAAAGAACAAATATATATTGATAAAGCGAGTGGCAAAAATTTTAATAGAAGCAAATATAAAAAATTAATTAAAACGTTGGAAAAAGGAGATGAACTTTATATTAAATCAATAGATAGACTAGGAAGAAACTATGATGAAATTATTAAAGAATGGAATATAATCACTAAAAAAAAGAATGCTGAAATTGTTGTCTTAGACTTTCCACTTCTTGATACGAGAAGTAAAAATAATGATCTTACGGGAAAATTTTTATCGGATATAGTGCTTCAGACACTGTCATATGTGGCACAAATCGAAAGAGAAAATACACATCAAAGACAAATGGAAGGTATAAGAGAGGCAAAGAAAAAGGGAGTAAAATTTGGTAGACCAAAAAAGAAAATACCAAATAATTTTGAAGAAGTATTAAAGAAATGGGAAAGAGGAGAAGTTAGTCTTAGAGGAGGGGCTAAATTACTGGATTCAAGCCATACAATATTTTCTAGGTGGATTGAGGAATATTATAATAGTCAGCATTTAAAATATAAATAAATTATAAAGACTGTATATAAAAGTAGACATTTATTTACAATAAAATTTATTCCTAAAAAAGAATCAAGTATATATTAAAATTTTTAGAGGTATTATAAATACATGAATATTATATTTAAATAATTATAACATATATTGTTTTTAAATGTCTAAGTTTAATTCCAATATATCAAATACCAGACAGACGATATTCTAGGGAAAGGAGGTGGAATTTTAGAGGAATATATATTATAAATTTACTAATTAAAGCATTATAAAAAATATAAACAAAATTATTGTATCAAATATTTTATGATAGAAAGTCGAGTATAAAATATGAAAAAAAAGATTTGTTTATTGTTAGGATTAATTTTTGTTGGCACAATCTTTTTTCTTTCGGGTTGCCAAGGAAATAAATTGAGCAAGGAGGAATTAATAGAACAAATAATAGAAAAAAATAATAAAGTGCAGTATGTCGAAATAAAGAATGATTTAGAAACTGATATACATTCAGGATTCACAAGTCAAATGACAAAACAGGAACTAGAAGGTAATGCAGAATATGATTTAAAAACAAAACAAATAAAAGAAGGAAAAGTACGCATTAAATCAAATGGAAGTGTAAAAAGTGATGTTACTGTTG
>NZ_JABGBW010000005.1 GCF_014229965.1 Peptostreptococcus canis | reverse complement strand
TAAAATTAAGAAAACAAATTCGCTAAAAAATGTGAACTTCCTCCACTTCAAAGAAATACTAAGTGAAGAATACTCAATTGAAATATCATACTCTTCACTTGGTTCACAGTATTGATAATTGGAAGAAAATATGGTGATATGAAGATTACAACCAATCATTAAAATTTTTAAACGACCTGTTCTTTTGTGATAAAAAATTTATTTATTGATGAGAAAAATCTATATGATTATCTAAACTATTTATAGGTCAAGGTCAGCTTTGCTATGCATTTATCCTTGACAATAATATTTTGATAACTTAAATTTTGCTACTCATCAAAAGTGATATTTTCACAAGTTATTGACAGTTTTTTATTTTACAATTTGCATTTACATCTGAATCACATATGATATTTGAAATATCCTTAATATATATTGACAATCAATATATATTATAATATAATTACTTTATTTTTTTTATATGCAGGAAACGGTTATGAAAAAAAAATTATTTATAGGATTACTAGGATAGTAATATGAACAGATATTATAAGTTAACAGAAGAAATATTGGATAATTTAGTTGATAATTTAATTAACGATAATTCCATTACAACTATAGAAAGAAATATACTTCTGGAATATAAGTCGAAAAAAAATGATAGTTTTATGAAAAGAATCTCTGATTTTAAAACTAATGTTTCAAAATTTCAACTCGAATACGGTTTTGATGCTTTGAGTAATGATATGCTTAGTCTATATACAGAAATTTGTAGGCAATATCCAACAACTGGTCCGTCTTCTATATTCAATATATTGATAAAAAAATAATATTTAAACAAAAATACAATAGGGAGAATTGATTTATTTTAATTTTTTCTCCCTATTAATTTTATAAAAATATTTGTACATATTAAAATACATTCTATTTTTATCAAATACTCTCTTTATTAAATATTATGTTTTTGTCAGCTTTTATCTTAACTTAGTTTGCTGTTGAATAATATTTTTATCATTCCAATACATATTTTTAATTATCTTCTTTATAATTTTATCCATGGAATAATTATTATACTCACCAATAGGAACAAATGAATGGGAGTAGAATTACTCTCTATTATCATGTATCATTTTCATATCATCTATTTCTTTAGTTTTTTGAGATTAAAAATTCTGAACCTTTACCACTAGAAAAATATTCAGAGACAATTTTTTTCTTAAGTTCAAAAGAATATTTTGTCATAAAAAAACCCCTTAATCGTTAGATTTTTAGGTCTAACTTTTGGGGTCAGTTCACATTTCTTACGGATGCTGCCACATAATTTTATTTATTTAAATTATCATCAACGTTATTTGACATAGAACCTTAATAATTACTTTCTATAAAAACATTGATTTTAAAATTTCAAGATTACCTGTTAAGTGTAATTCAAACAACTGAACAGCTAATGATACTATAATCATTATAAATATAGCTGTGACGTTTGTTCCACCTGCTTTTTTGATGAAAACTTCTCTTTCATCACTATCATTTATTTCATAACTTTTTTCGATTTTAGATTTTGCATGTAAATAGTAAACATAGTTTGCTATTATTGGGAAACCAAACCCTATTACAAAATTAAAATATCCTATAAATGCAATCTTCATGGCTAATAGACTTATTATCATAGTTATAACCAAATATGCTATGGACTGCAGATACATTTTTCTATATGCCATCCATAAAGTTGGAACAAATAAAGCTGGCCAATTCCACCCTGCTTTTGCATCCTGATCGATAAACATCTCGAATCTTGTAGTATAATACTCAGCTTTTTTCTGTCCTACAAATAGTTCAAAATCTTCCATCATATTATTGTAATTTTCGTTCATAAAGCACCTCCTTAGTTAGTTCATAAATTCTTATCATTTACATAAAACATTTTTAATTTTTTTACTACCTGCCCTTTCTTTGTTTGTTTTTTATTACAACAAACTTTATTTAATTGTATCAACATTTACTTTTTTTATCAAGTTTTATAAAGTTCGCATATATTTTATTTTTTTATTCCGACTTAATTTTTTCTTGATTTATAATTACTATTTAATCACTATATAGTTACACTTTAACATTATACATGATATATAATCACTGTTTTTTATCTTTTTAGACCCTTTATAGTTATTATTTAATCACTATTTAATTACTATATTTCTAATTTTTATAAAAATAGTAGCTATTTAGACACTTATATGTTATAATATTAATTGTAGATTAATCACCATTATTTAAATCAGTAATAAAAATATATATAAAAATAACAAAAATATATCCGAAGTTAAAAACTGAAATTACAAGGAATTATGATTAATTAAAATTTATTTACTTTTTATGGCAAATAAACGATTTTTTATTACAAAAAAGAGGGAGGAAATTATGGATACACAAATAATAGGTTTAGACATCGGTAGAGGTTATGTAAAGGCATACTCACTTTATAACGAAAAGGAATATGAATGTCTGTTTAAAAGCGTTTACGGAGATGGAAGAAACATTTCTTTAGAGGATTACAAAGAAAACCCTATATACATCGAAATAGAAGGCACTGAATACTTTGTTGGTGCCCTTTCAGAAAAAGAAAGTATGAAATGTATTAGAAATGCAGGAGATAGCAAGACTTCTCCGGTAGCCAAAATTCTTATAACAGCAGCCTTAAGTGAAATTGCCGTATCGGATAATGTAAGTCTTATGATAGGCGTTCCGTATAAGATATTCAAGAAAAGTACGTTAAAAGAAATTCAAAAAGAATATAGAGATACCACAATTACGGTAAAAAATAAAATAAATAATAGTGTTAAAACAATAAAGATTGAAAGTGTAAATATTTTTAGAGAAGCCGATGCAGCTTTGATATACGCAATGAATAGTCGAATAAATGAAGATAAACCGGTAGGAATGGTTAATATCGGTTTTAGAACGACTGAATTAAGTTACTTTGATAAAGGTTTTAAATTCAACGATAAACTTAGCACTACAATAGAATCGGGTAATCAAAATGCTCTTAAAATAGTACAAAAGAAATTAGTAGATATTGGTATTACAAAGAGTCTTCCTGAAATAGATTCTGCAGATGACTATCCGGAGTTAAAGGACTTAGCATATAAATTGACATCTGATGATACCAACGAAATCATAGAGGAAACTTGGAATAATTTAGATGAAATGGACATTTATGTATCAGGGGGGACTTCTCTTAACCTTGATCTAGACGAAAAATATTCAATGGTAGAAAATAGCCAAATGGCAACAGCTAGAGGACTATACGAGGTTGGTGTAAAACTTGAAAAATAATAGAATAAGATTAACATCATATATAAGCCCGGATTTAGATGAATTAATCGAGGATTATATGGCGGAAAATAATATTTCTACAAAAAGTCAAGCAATCGAAAGAATGCTAATTGAATTTAAGTATATGAGAAATGAGATTAATTTCTTGCGAAATGTAGTTGGAGGTAATTCGATTGCAAGTACCCCTTATTCTAACGCTCTAGGAGGCTCTAGAAAAAGCAAACAAGAGCGCGATAAGGTAAAAGATAGTATTGATGATATATTTTCTAATATGCCCGATTAGAACGTCAAATATCTATATAAAAACTGAATATTTTTAACATACACTTACTTATTAATAAATAATAGTGTTAATACACGATTAAAAGCTCACTGATTTTTCGTTTTCAGTGAGCTTTATATTATTATGATATATAATTCTTTAAATAAACTCTACTCATTCAGACTCAAGATTGATGAATCCAAATTAAATGTATTAACATTATACATCAAAAGAACATCAGTGACATCGTTATTGTGTATAATATCTTTCATACTACCGGTAAAATACCTTAAATCCACTATGTTTATTTCAGAAAAATTATCCACTAAAAATGGTAACATAGCATTTGCATAAGAATCTTTTACAAGCAACAACCTTCTATCAGTATCGATATTAGTTCTTATCTTAATTTGAGTGTGATTTCCCCCAGTAAATACTTCATAAGGATCTCTTCCATCCAATTTGTCGACATCATATAAACTTGGTACCTTTAACTTTGTATCATAATATTTTACGATTACAGGTTTATTTGCTTGAGTTAAATATAAATGTAGTGAATCAGGCTTGCCAATTTGGGCGCCATTTTTATAATATAAACTACCACGGAAACTATCCGATGCCAAACTCTTATCAAAAGATTTAATATTTACAGGCTCTAAATTTTGTTTTTTACAAAATTCAACATATGCTAAATATGCCCCATCAGTTGTCCAATGATGATCTGTTTTAAAATACAGCTCATCGGAGTTTTTATTTCTTTCAAAGGTATCTACCAAATCTATAAATTTAATTTTTGGATCAAGTTTTTCTCTAATACTATTCAAATAATCAACCTGTGAATCAACTGGAATATTTTTAGGTAGTAAATGTTTATATATTTCTACTTTATTAGGAGCAACCATTACAGATACCTTCAATTTAGGATTACTGCGCGCAAAAATATTAATGCTATCAATCTTCATATTAGTCACATTATCATCCGCTTTTTTAAATCCTTCCATTAAATAATCATTTTTTGCAATATATACTCCGTTAATTTCCTTTTTACCTAGCAATAGATCAAACTTAGATTTCAACTTTATAAATTTTGACCTTCCAATAAATTGATCAGACATATACTTTGAATAATCTGAAGCAAACTTACCATCCGAAATCTTAGAGGTAGATATTTTAGGTCTCTGTTGTAAATCTCTATTTTCAGCAACTGAAGTTTGTGCATTTGGCTTAATAATATTTAATACCATTACAAAAATTACAAACGCTATAAAGACTAAAGAAAAGTTTCTATGAAATCTGTAATCAAATTCCGACTTTTTTTCTTTAGAAATATACTTTGTTTTGTCGCCTCCAGTAATAAGAAAGCCAAAAAATACGAAAATTCCATAAAGTATCAATTGTAAAATATTTGGTTTCTTTTTATTTTTATCTCTTGATACTTTTTTTCTTACTGACCCTCTCTTATTCGAATTAACTTTTCGATTGATATCTTTTCTGTTTTTCTTAACATTACTTTTCGTTTTCCCCTTAACTTCCACATTCTTAGAATTTTTATTCATTCTAACAGTAGAAGAATTAGCAGTCATTCTTTTCTTTGAATCATTTATTTTTGAAGAACTACTTTTAGTTTTTCTAGTTGAACTCGGAGAAGATATTTCAATATTTTTAGGAGTTCTGGAACCTGACTTTTTTTTGACACCACTATTGGTTTTTCCACCGGATTTTAATTTATCCTTAGATACTTTATTTCTTTTACTAGAAACTGATTTCTTTGAATTAGAATCCTGACTTTTGGTAGCATTAGATGGTCTTTTTTTCTGTATTTTTTTGGAGTTAAGGTTCTTGTTACTAGTTCCTTTTAATTTTTTATCATCTTCTATACCAAGAAATTCTTTTAGGCTTTCAGGCATTTCTGGTTCATAATAATTATTATTTTTTCCCACTTACTTCACCTCCACCTAAAATTTAAAATACAAGAAAGGACTGTAGCTTTCCCCTAGAAGAGATGCTACTGATAGTATAACAATAAAAATATAGAATAT
Organism: Peptostreptococcus canis; assembly: GCF_014229965.1. Lineage (GTDB taxonomy): Bacteria > Bacillota > Clostridia > Peptostreptococcales > Peptostreptococcaceae > Peptostreptococcus > Peptostreptococcus canis. Next base: position 60,290 of record NZ_JABGBW010000005.1, on the reverse strand, counting down.
TGAAATACAAAAATACCCTTTTTTTCCAAATCTATACTTTATTTTGTCCATCATTCCAAAAACATATGGTGTTGAACCGATTATAGCTGGTAAAAACAATCTCCAAGAAATCTTAATTAAATATAATGATGTCCCATCCACAACACCATTTGCTCCAATTATAAACATATTCCCATAGAACTTCAAAATCTGTGATATACCATTCATGTCAAACATTACCCAACCTATCACAACTATAAATAAACAATATAATACCTGCACTTTTTTATTTGCTTTTGATAGTATTTTTCCAAATTTAACTTTTTCAAAATATATGATAAATCCAAAATACAGTCCCCAAATAACAAAGTTCCAATTGGCACCATGCCACAATCCGGTTGTCATCCAGACTATAAAAATATTTCTAAAATTTTCGAGTTTAGAACACTTACTGCCTCCTAGAGGAAAATATATATATCTTTTAAACCAATTACCAAGAGATATATGCCATCTTCTCCAAAACTCAGTTGCACTTTTTGATATATATGGATAATTAAAGTTTTCTGCCCATTTAAATCCCAGCATATAGCCAGTTCCTATTGCCATATCAGAATATCCGCTGAAATCAAAATAAATCTGTAATGTAAATGCAATAATCCCTATCCAAGCAGTTAAAACAGACATTTTCAAATCAGGAATATCTTTAACTTGAGCCCAAATTAGTGCCATATTATTTGCTATTAATACTTTTTTTCCTAATCCTATTACAAATTTTTCTACACCTTTACCAAATTTATCAATTGTAACATTTCTATTCAATAACTCATGCTGCATATCGGCATACTGAACAATAGGTCCTGCTCCAATTTGTGGAAAAATTGTAATATATAAAGCAAAATCTGATATATTCCTTTGTGGTTCACATCTTTTTGTATACACATCTACTATATACGATATAATTTTAAAAGTATAAAATGAAATTCCAAATGGTAAGGCAAGATCTATTATTTTTAAATTCATTCTAGTAATAAAGTTCACATTGTCAATAAGGAATCCATAATATTTAAAAAATCCCAGTATTGCAACATTTATCACTATTAGGCAAACCATATAAAATTTTGCTTCTTCCCTTCGATTCCTAATGAGATTCATCCTTTTGACCCCAAACCAGGTAACTATAATTGATAGTAATATCAAAAAAAGATATCTAGGATCACCCCAGCTATAGAAAAATAAACTGAGGATTAATAATACTTTATTCTTAAACTTTTTCGGTGCAAATGTATGAATAATTATCGCTATCGGAAAGAATAAGAATAAAAAAATTAAACTTGTAAAACTCAAATTTCTCACCTTCCCTTACTTATAGCTATTCTTTATAGCATTATTAATTACATTCACATCTTTATATGAAATAAAATAAATATAATCGCCTTTTTTACTAAGTTCACTCTTACTTAATATTTCATATTGAGCAGGAGCATAGTTTTTGAAACTATTAGACTGAGAATCTACTCTATTTTGTATTCTATTCATTATAGAATCAGCGTACTCAGGTTTACATTTAAGTACTAATATTTCGTTTGCATCCATGTTACTTTTTGGAGCATAAAGTATATACCTTTCAACCTCTATCTTACTTATACCATATAGTTTTCTAAGTGTTAAATCATCACCTTTTTCAACAGTAGCAAAATCTATTTTTTTCGAAATCACATTATCTAACTTAATAAAATCAATATCTTTGACTTTTACAAACTGATAAGCTATTATAAAAACAAATAAAACCGTCAACCACAGAATAAGATATTTTTTCTTGTAAATAGAGCTCATTTTCATAGGTTTTCTTATCATTTTATTAGACACTTTTTTACCTTTTCTTGTCGATTCAATATCTTCACTTTTTATAACTCTCAGCCTTGCAGTCTGTTCGAAATTAACTTTTTGCTCATTTTGCTGATTAGTCTTTTTATTATCGTCCATTTTTTCAACAATATTTTCTGCTTTTTTAGGTGAATCTGAAGTGTTTTTCTCAAAATCCTTGTCCATGATGCACCTCCCTATATATTTTCACTCAAAAAGTACAGCCAATTTTTATAAAATTCATATTTAAAGTGTATTCCATCTTGCTCATAAATTGCCTTTGATGACACAAGACCGTCTGAAGATAAAAAATTCGCTCCCGTTTTATATGCAACCTCTTTGGTCTTCTGAGTAAATAGTCTAATATTTTCATTATTCACTCTAGAATCTTTACTTACAGTCTTTGCTTCATTGACAGGCAATGGTGCCTGTATGTATACTTCAATACCAGGATGGATTTTTTTTATGTCTTGAACCAGTTTTACATATTCTTCTTTATATTTCTCTGGTGAGTATGCATTAATATCGTTTGCCCCATATAATATGACTACCTGTCTAGGTCTAAGATTTTTTATTTCTTTTAAGTGTTTGCTGGCTTGATTAACATGCTCTCCTTTTTGTGCTAATACACTAGATGCATCAAGTATATTGGCTTCTCTAAGATATTCAACTATTGAATCTCCAAGAAAAACCACATCCTCAAATCTACTCTTTGCTTTATTCATATCAAATTTGGTAATGGATGTATCTTTATTAACTTTATTGATTTCTATCTCTACTTCGTCCAAATTTTGTGAAGCCTGTTTTTTTAAAAAACTTCTAGTCCATGATATATTTTCTTTGTTTGTCTTTAAATTATCACTAGCCAAAGTATAATAATCAGACAAAAACACACCCAAAACTAAAGTAGCAGCTAATATAACTATCTTACTCTTTTTTCCACTCATATTCATCTTCCTATCCTTCATACAATATATAATAAAAATGATTTCTTCATAACTTCATAAATAGATACAAAAAGCTCATTGTATTTGTTATTATATCACGATAGAATTTAAAATTAAATAAAATAGCTAAAAATAGTCATAATAAAAGATTTTTTATATTGTATTTTATTTATAAAAAGTGTAACCTATTGATAGATATTTATTTTTTGAATGCAGCCTTGATTTGCACAGCAAAATTAAATTTTTCTAATTCACTGCATCAATAAATCACGACATTGAATTGAAATGGAGGTAATCAAACAAATGTTTAATACTAATATAAATGTTTTACAAATTTTCGCATCGACTTTTTTTGTATTTGCTATATTAGTAATATTTCCTTTTTTTGTAATGTCAAAAATGAATAATAAAGAAAATAAAAATAAAAAAATAGCAAATATACTACTAAAAATAGTCTTACCGGAAATAATTCTATTTATAATAGGTGTATTTGCTATATTTTGGATTGTAAAAATAAATTTATTTTAAATACATTATATATAACTTTTTACATATACAATTTCAGAATTTAAAAAAATTTTATCATCGAACTGTTTCATCCTTCCAGTCATTTTATCTCTTTTAAAGATCGTAACTTTTTTATCATCTTGATGTCCTACTACAATGAATTTTTCATCATTTATAAACCCAAAATCTCTAGGAGTTCTTCCTCCCGTTTTTGAGATTTCTACTAGTTCTAAATTTCCATTTTCAAAAATTCTAAATATAGCAATACTATCATGTCCTCTATTACTAGCATATAAAAATTTACCATCACCGGATGCCTTTATTGCAGACGCAAAATTTGTGCTTTTATAAGCCTCAGGAAGAGTTTTGACTCTGTCCATATAACTAAATACCCCTTCCTTATTATCATACCTTAAAACGTCAATATGAGAGTCTAGCTCCCCTAACAAATACGCAAATTTTCCATCATTTCTAAATACTATGTGTCTTGGTCCCATACCATTTGATGTTTTATAAACACTTTTCAATTCATATTCTCCAAATCCATCAATGTTATATGTATATACGGAATCTGCACCTAAATCCACGACAATGACATATTTTCCATCATTGTCTAATACTGCCATGTGGCATCTGGACGAATCCTGATTAGGACTTATCAATCCACTTCCTTTAAACTCAATCGTATTAAGAAGCTCCAATACCTGCTTTTGTTCATTAGTTTTGTGAACTTTTATAATGTCTAGTTTTCCAAGATGATAATTGCTTGAATATAAAAGTTCTCTTTTATAGTCATAATAAAGGTGGCATGGAGCCTTACCTAACCCTCCCAAAGTATCCATAAGTTTATATTCATTCTCAATCTTTTTGTACACTGCAACTCCACCGCCATCTCTAGATGTCACTGCAAATATCAATTCATTTATCTTATCAAAATCCAAGTACGATGGATTTTCCTCATTTATACATTCTGTCTCAAGTATTTCTATTGAATTTTCATATACATCTAAATCAAGTATATTTATACCTTTATTTTCAGCTTTAGTATACCCGCTCATAAATAACTTTTCTTTCATTTAACTCACACTCCCCTCTAACTTATATCATAAATATACACAAAAAATATATACTAATGGTATTATACCCTTCTTAATATTTAAAGATACACTTTTCTTTCACTTTCAATCTTAATTCTTAATGTATATTTTTTCATTAAAAAAGCAGCATCTTATAACCTTATTATAATAATGCCGCTTTAAAAATATCTATATTCCATTTAAAAAATGAATCCACTTAAATATTTTCAAATATGTAACTTTGTATGGCTTCTAATAGTAGTTTATTCAACATATAGATAATTAGATCTGATATCAGTTATAACAACTTCACTATCTACCGCAATATCCTTATCGGTATACACGACAACATTTTCATCATCAATTAAAGCATGACCTTTATTGTTCTTTATATCTATCAGAATTCCAGATTTCCCTACATATTTATCATACTTATTCTTATATGAGTTTTTACCTAGTACTCTAGATATATACAGTAAAAGCGCTAATATAATATAATTTAACACCCCTGTTTTAATATCTTTAGTCATGAGTATAGCTATAGTAAGCATTCCAATAAAACTATTATTCACACCTAGTGTTTGAGTCTTTCCTGTCACAAACGGGTCATTATCTCTAGCCTCAAGATAACTTATATACAGTATTCCTACAGCAATAACATATAATATATAAATAATATGTCCATTAAAAAAAGTAGTAAAGTAATTATAATTTGAAATTAGATAACCAAAAACTATCATAGGTATTATACCTGATAAAATAATGACTAAATCCCTTTTTAATTCTTTTTTAATATCTCTTTTCATCTCTAACACCTCATAAATTCATTCTTTGAATAAAACACATGTTACAAAATATATATTGCTTGATAAATCAATATTGAAACCATGATTTAACTTAATATTAACACAACTTTTTTTTATTGTCAATATTTTAAATTATTATATTCCATATTTTCTATAATTACCAAATATTTTTTTTGATAAATATGCAAAAAATAAAAAAGAGCCGCCCGATCCAATCGATACAGACAACCCCTTTGATAGCTTTTGAATTATAAATCTTTACAAATTTATTCTGATATTATTTAAGTTCTACTGATGCACCAGCAGCTTCTAATTTTTCTTTAATCTGTTCTGCTTCTTCCTTAGATGCACCTTCCTTGATAGTCTTAGGAGCGTTATCTACCATCTCCTTAGCTTCTTTTAATCCTAAACCAGTTATAGCTCTAACTTCTTTGATTACTCCAACCTTTGAAGAACCGGCTGAAGTTAATACAACGTCAAACTCACTCTTTTCTTCTGCAGCAGCGCCACCTGCAGCAGCACCACCTGCAACCATTACTGGAGCAGATGCAGATACACCGAATTTTTCTTCTGCAGCCTTAACTAATTCATTTAATTCTAAAACTTTCATATTTTCTATAGCTTCTAAAATCTGTTCTATTGTCATTTTATTGCACCTCCGTGTTTATATTTCATAAATTTTAATTAAATTACCTTTTTGTATACACAAAACCTATAAGACTTTGTTAAACTAAGCTTCTGTAGCTTCTTCTTGCTTCTTCGCAATAGCATCCAATAAGTAAACAAAGTTTGACATTGGAGCCTTTAAGCTGCCAAGAAGTTTTGCAATAAGTTCTTCTCTTGATGGAATTTCAGCAAGAGCAACTATTTTCTGTTCATCATAGAATTCACCTTCTACAACACCCATCTTAAGTGTTATTTTGTTAGGATTCTTATCCATGAATGCTTTAAGTATTCTAGCTGGAGCAACTGGATCTTCATATCCGAAAGCAATAGCATTTGGTCCAACCAATAATTCATCATTGAAGTTAGCATAAACATCACCTTCAATAGCACTAGCTGCTCTTCTTACAAGTGTATTTTTATATACCTTGTACTCAACGCCAGCTTCTCTCATCTTACTTCTTAAATCTGTTACTTGTTCAACTGTTAAGCCCTTGTAATCAACAACTATAACAGAAGAAGCTTTTTCAAGCTTTTCAGCTATTTCTGAAACAACAGCTGATTTCATTTCTATAGCATTACTCATCCCTTAGTGCACCTCCTTCACATAATAAAGTTTAGCACTTACCGTAAAAATATATTAACCCTTGCAATCATCATAGGCTGCAAGGGTACAAGTATCACGTATATCGCAACCTCGGTGGGAAATTAAGCAAAAACGCACCCACTGTCTACGGCAAATCTATTCTTTTTTAACATTGACAATATTATCATATTTGCCAACCTGTGTCAACAGTTATTTTAAAAGGTTAACCCTTTAAATTATTCAGCTACTCTTACAGGATTTACTTTTACACCAGGTCCCATTGAAGCGGCAACTGTAACGCTCTTCAAATACTGTCCCTTTGCAGCTGATGGCTTAGCCTTTATTATTGCTTCCATTAGTACTTTAAAGTTATCAAATAACTTTTCCTTACCAAATGAAGCCTTACCAACTGGAACGTGAATAATATTAGTCTTATCTAATCTATATTCAACCTTACCTGCCTTGATTTCATCTATAGCCTTAGCTATATCAAAAGTAACTGTACCAGATTTAGGGTTTGGCATTAATCCTTTAGGACCTAATACTCTACCTAATCTACCAACTACACCCATCATATCTGGAGTAGCAACCACTATATCAAAATCAAACCAGTTTTCTCCTTGAATTTTCTGTACTAATTCTTCAGCTCCTACAAAATCTGCTCCTGCAGCTTCTGCTTCTTTAGCTTTTTCACCCTTGGCGAAAACTAAAACTCTCTTAGTTTTACCTGTACCATGAGGCAAAACTACTGCTCCTCTGACTTGCTGATCAGCATGTCTAGAGTCAACGCCCAACTTAATATGAGCTTCTATTGTTTCATCAAACTTAGCACTTGCAGTTTCAACTGTTAATGCAAGAGCTTCTGAAGCATCATAATAAACACTTCTATCTACCTTTGCACTAGCCTGTGCATATCTCTTACCTTTTTTTGCCATTTTAAATTCCTCCTTGTGGTAAATACGGTATAAACCTCCCACTAATCAAGACATCTTGTCCTTTATAGCGAATAAATCTAAATATTATTTCATCTTAAATATTATCTAGTATTAATCTAGTAATTAATCAACTACTTCAACACCCATACTTCTTGCTGTACCTGCTATCATTTTCATAGCAGCTTCAACTGATGCAGCATTTAAATCATTCATTTTTAATTCAGCTATTTCTCTAACCTGAGCAGAAGTTATCTTACCAACTTTCTTTTTATTAGGTTCACCTGAACCTGACTGTAAGTTGATTGCTTTTTTAATTAAAATCGCTGCTGGTGGAGTCTTAGTTATAAAACTGAAAGATCTATCCTGATAAACACTGATTACTACTGGTATTAACATTCCAGCCTGGTCTGCAGTCTTAGCATTAAATTCTTTTGTGAACGCCATAATATTAACACCATGTTGTCCCAATGCCGGTCCAACTGGTGGAGCTGGAGTTGCCTTTCCTGCAGGTATCTGTAATTTAATCTGTCCTATAATTTTCTTAGCCATTTTATTGCACCTCCTTATACTTTTTCTATATTTTCAAGCCCCAATGTTACTAGAGCCTTTCTACCAAATGCATTAACATAGACTTTTACTTCTTTTTTCTCGATATTAACGTCTTCAACTTCTCCAACGTTATCGACAAATGCACCACTTATTACTTTAACTGTATCCCCTGGATTTAAGTCAATCTCACCACTAACAATCTTTGATGTCGGCAGTTCAATCCCCATCGCCTTTACTTCATCAAGAGTAAGAGCTACAGGTTTTGATCCAGGTCCAACAAATCCGGTTACACCCTTAGTATTTCTAACAATATACCAAGATTCATCAGTCATTTCCATTTTTATTATTACATAACTTGGAAATACTTTTCTCTGACTTATTTTCTCCTTACCTGTTTTTGTTGTTGTTACCACATCTTCAGTAGGAACTATTACCTGTTCAATAATATCTTCCATACCTCTGTTTTTTACAGTATTTTCAATTGTAGTCTTCACCTTATTTTCATGACCCGAATAAGTGTGTACTACATACCATTTTAAATCTCTTTCTTCTGACATCAAAATCTTCCTTTCAATGTGGCAAAAGTTTTATCTCTTGATCAATAGGTGGCAAAAGTTTTATCTCTTGATCAATAGACCAAGCAACTGTGATAAACCAGTATCCACAAGCCAAACAAATAATGTAGCCACTATTACTACAGCTAATACAACAGCCGTTTTACTTGCCAGTTCGCCTTTAGTAGGCCATGTAACTCGTTTAAGTTCACGTCCTGTTCCCTTTACGAAACCAACTTTTTCTTCTGATACTCTAACATTTTCCTTAGCCAATAATATCACTTCCTTTTGCCCTAACTACTTAGTTTCCTTATGAGTAGTATGTTTTTTACAGAATTTACAATACTTCTTTAGTTCAATTCTATCAGGATTGTTCTTTTTGTTCTTTGTAGTATTGTAGTTTCTCTGCTTACACTCTGTACATGCTAAAGTTACTTTTACTCTCATCATTACACCTCCAAAAAATATTAATATATGATGATATAGCTTCCTGAAATAATCAAGTAACTATTACCTTCCGTTATGAAAATTTTGTATATAATTCTTATTTTTAATAAAAGAAATAAAACATAATTTGCTTTTTTTCAACTCAAAGTAACGACTATAAATAAAGCCGTCCTAAATAAATTACCATATTTCAAGGTTTAAGTCAATATTTTTATGTATATTAATTATTATTTTTTATCTCCACTATAGAGAATTCCAAATATAAAATTCAGATTAATTAATTTGAGCAAACTTTCAAGTAATCTATTATTTAAAATACTTCCAGATAAGTTTCCATTCTGAAATGCATACAATATCATTACAACTGCATATAAAGCCGTAATTACAAGTGACACGTTTCTTATAGATATATTTACTTTTATATCTATGTTAAGAAGTCGCATTAATGCTATTCCTAATAAAAATAAATCAACAACCTTTAATGCCAACAATATAAAATACTGTGTAAACATAAAGTTATGAGTTAAATTTTTTATTTCCTCGATTTTCGGAAATGCATAAAAATCAATTAAACAATATATAGCTACTAGTATTATTGTTATTATTAGTATATTTTTTTTACTGGTTCTAAACATCTTTTTCCCCTCTCATATAGCTATTTATAAGTCAAAATATAAAAAATTCTGCAACCTTTTTATAAAATTTTATATAATTTAAATACTCTATTTTATTTTAAGCGATTTTAAGTATTGTTTTCTCTCATCGCTTATCCTGCGACTTTCAACCGCTTTTTGTATGGTTTTATTATGTACAAATTTATCTAGGACTTTTGATTCAATTAAGTTTATCGTGATTTCATATTGTTTTATGAGAGCAAAACTAAAATACCATGCAATAGCCATATTCACATAATATTCTTCACTTTTTATACCGGCTATAATGTTCAGCATATCCGGATTAAATTCATCATCCAAATAGTTTTCCATAAGAAGAACAATACCATACCTGACTGTATACGTCCTATCACTTTTAATCCACTCCATTATCTTCTCTAACACAATATCTGGATATTTTTTAAATATTTTGGGCGAAAAAGTATCACAAGTTGCCCAATTATCTATATAAGGTAAAATAATATCCGCCTTTTCAATAAGGATACTAATATCCTTAAAATCACATAAAATAAAACAATGCAGGTTATTTTCTTCGTAATACCTATGTGGCAAATCTTCAAGAAAAAGTTCAATATCTTTGTGCTTTGAAAATTTTTTAGCTATTTTTCTAAGTACCGGTGTTCTTACACCAATTATATTTTCCTTATCTAAATTTGGTACTAACTTAGAATGAAAATCCCTATATTTTAAATCTCGATTTAAATACAGCTCTTCTCTTATTTCTTCAATAATGTTTTTAGCTGAGAGATTACCTAATTCAGCGATTGGCTTAGTCATTATTCAGCACCTCTTTCATATCATAAAGACCATTTTCTTTTTCTTTAAGATAATACAATGCTTTTAATGCGCCACTCGCAAAAGATTTATCTGACTCGGCATGGTGACTTATAGTTATGACTTCATTATTCCCCGCAAAAATAACATCATGATCACTTATTATAGTTCCTCCTCTTACCGAATGGAATCCCACTTCATCCGTCTTTCTTTTAGAATCTATACCCGTTCTTCCAAAATTAGCATAAAGGTTTTTATTAGCTTCTTTCATACTATTAAAAATCATTTTTGATGTACCGCTTGGAGCATCCTCTTTTCTATTGTGATGTTTTTCAATTATTTCAATGTCGAAACCATTAAGCAATTTACACGCCTCTTTTACTAGATCCAATAATACATTTATTCCAAAACCTGTATTGTGCGAAAGTAAAATTGGAATAACCCTTGATGCGTCTTCAATTAGTTCTTCATCATCTCTAGTTAATCCAGTAGTTCCAATTACTAAAGGAATATTTTTATCAAGAGCAAATTTGACACTGGATTCTATGTTGCTCCTATTTGAAAAATCTATTATTCCGTCACATTCCTCTTTTACATTATAAATACTTTTGTACACTTTTATCTCGCCAAAATCGTCCCCCTTTTCAGAAGCCGATCTGGAAACACCGAATGCTACACTCGCCTTTTCATCTTCCTTAATAACTTCCAAATTTGCCTTTCCCAGTTTTCCATAAAATCCTACTATACCTATCTTCATAGTTATCCTCCATTATTCCCAATTATAAGCTAAGATATTGATAAAAATCATATCCTTCTTTTTTAAATTCGTAATTCAAAATAGTGTAATTTTTAGGAACTATTTTTATCAAATATAAATTTATCACTAGATTATTCAAATTTTCCTTACTAATTCCTTTTGTAGACATTATTTTATAATATTCTTCTGAATACATATCTATAACACTTGCAATTCCATCACACTGTACTCCCAACACTTTATTCATTGTCGTAAATTCATCATTTATCGAAAAAGACACCTTATCATTTATGTATATATTTGCAAACTTTAAACCTCCCTCTGTGATTACATAGTAATTTCCATCTATATACATGTACTCAATAGGAGTTGTTCTTGTAATATCATTAGTGGATGATGATAATGACATTACTTTGTGATTTATAGATATGTCTTCTATGATTTCTTTTAATTTATCTCTATCAAATTGTTTATAAGTGGTAAATAAACTGTCCCTTAATTCCAAACCTGATAACACTGCATCATTGGCAACATCCCTATTTATGAAAACATAATCATCAGCTATCAAAACACTTTCCTTTAGCATTTTTACAACTTGCTCTATTTTTGATATTTGATTAGACTCAAAAAGTATTCCCAACTTAAATGTTTTATCAAAACAGTTGACCTTTAAATTTATTAATAACTCAGAAAAAATGTTTCTATCTCCATTTGCTCTTATAAAGTCATTTAATATATTTTCCATAGACACAATCAGTACTATATTGTCATATTTCTTTATATCAAAAGTATCTCCTATTTCTTTGATTTTAGTATGAGATATTATTGTAGCAATTATGTTTGCTGATTTTTCGTTCCTATCCTCTGTCAATATCAAAGTTTTTTTCACTATACTACACCTCCTATTATAATAAGTTTACCAAAGTTATAAGATACATACAAGAATATACATCCTATTTTAAATGCTTTAGTTGACAACGATTTATCTACTTACTATAATAAAATAAATATGGTTCGAGGAGGTAAAATATGGAATTTATTAATATCGGATTATTTGGTCTAGGAACAGTTGGCTCCGGAATAGTAGAAATACTTTCTAAAAATGGCGAAATAATCTCTAGAGAAATTGGCAAAAAAATAAAACTAAAAAAAATCTGCGTTAAGGATATCAACAAAAAAAGAAATTTAAAATTAGATAAATCTATACTAACGTCAAATCCAGACGATATTATAAATGACAAAGAAATAGATATTGTTGTAGAAGTAATAGGCGGAATAGATGATGCAAAAAAAATAATAGAGAAATCCATTAATAATGGTAAACATATAATTTCTGCTAATAAAGATTTATTCGCTTTATATGGAGATGAAATAACTTCACTTGCAAAAACTAATGGCGTACATCTATTATTTGAGGCAGCTGTTGCAGGTGGAATTCCAATTTTAAAAGCATTGCAGAACGACTTATATGGAAATAATATTATGAAGATAAGTGGGATAGTAAACGGATCCACGAACTATATACTTACAAGAATGGATATTGAGAACTTAAATCTTCAGGATGTAGTTGAAGAAGCTAAAAAATTAGGTTTTCTGGAAGCTGATCCAAGTGCTGACCTGGAAGGACTTGATGCTGCTAGAAAATGTGCTATATTAGCCACAATAGGATTTAATAACTTGGTAACAACTAATGATGTGTATACTTGTGGAATAACAGATATTAGCCTTGAAGATATAAAAATAGCAAGAAATATGGGATATAAAATAAAACTTCTCGCAACTGCTGAAAATAGAAAAAATGGAATTGTAGTAATGGTTCATCCAACGCTATTAAAAAATAACCATGCACTTGCCTCTGTTGATTATGAATTGAATTCTGTATATCTAGAGGGAGATATGGTTGGAGAAACTATGTTTTATGGTAAAGGTGCCGGTTCTCTTCCTACAGGCTCAGCAGTAATAGGTGATTTAGTTTTAATATCAAAAAAAATTACAGAAAAGATTAGTCCCGATTATTCTTATAAAATATACAATAATAAACCTATCCTAGATATTGACCAATTATCCTTTTCATACTTTTTCAGATTGAATATTAAAGAAAATATACCGGAAGAGAATAAAATTAGAGATATTCTCGGCGATTTGGGCATAAAAATAGACATGATAAATAAAATAAATCAAAATCAATATGGCATAATTACAAAAGAAACGCCGGAAATAGATTTTAAAAATTTCAAAAATAGCATAAATAATAAACTTTCTCTTAGCTCTAAGATAAAAGAAATAAGAGTATTAGTATAAAATAAAAGGAGTTATACACAGATTACTTATACTAAATTTATAAAAGCATCTTTGTGTATCAACTCCTTTTTTTATTCAAGTATATTAAATTCAGTTATAAAATTAGATAGTATTATATCTTCAACAGATAATTTTGAATTTCTCTCAATTTCTTTTTTTACTTTGTTTGGATAATCAGTTATTACTCCGTCTATATTCTTTTTAGTAAATTTTTCAATTGAATCATCTGAATTAACTGTCCAAACTATTACATACTTACCAAGTGAATGTATTTTATCTATGTTACTATCAGTTGCCTCTCTTTCTTCCATTATAAGATAATCCGCTCTCACATTCTTTATATTTCCCAACGCTAAAAAGTAAATTATACCAGTTTTGAAACTGCCATTCTTTTCCTCAATATAATTTATATTATTAATGTCCAACGATGTCAAAATTACCTGCTCTCTCATGCCTTTTTGATCTATTATATTCATAATATCATCTATCATTTTTTTATCAACATCTTCTTTAAGTTCAATATTCACTTTAATTTTTCCTTTTGCAGTATCCAATATTGATTCTATTGTAGGAACTTTTTCCCCTGAATATTCTTTTCCAATTTTAGAACCTATATCTAGTTTTTCTATTTGATCAAAAGTGAGTTCTGTAACCAGCTTATCTATATAATAAGGCTTATTGGCAGATACCCTCCTAAAAGTTTTATCATGATTTAACACATATATTCTATCCTTTGTTCTCTGTACATCTATTTCGACAAAATCCAACTTTTCATCTATAGATTTCTGAGCAGACGATATACTATTTTCAGGCGTACCTCTTCCAAAACCTCTATGCCCCATTACCAGTATTTGATTATTATACCCTAATAATTCCTTGGTAAATACTGCCATAGGTAAAGAAATTATGACCATAGTTATTATAGTAACAGCAGTTAATGTTCTTTTTTTAATAAAAATTCTATCCAAAAGAGAAGGTTTTAACTTTAATTTTATATCTGGATACCTTTTTTCCTCTCCTAAATATAAAGCATAAAAAACCTTTGTGATATGTTGACATTCAAATGGTATTATAAGCATGGAAACCAGCAATAACCCTATATTCTGTAATTGCAATAAAAATATCATCAAAAACCTTCCAAATATACTTTCAAAATTTATTTTATTTGAAAGAAAGGCTATTAAACTAAACCATATAAAAAGCAGTATAAAAGACAATATAACACTTATAATTAATACGGATATTATCTCAATAAATAGCTTTTTCTTATTAGTATTCACAAGTTCTGAGCTGGCCTTTATAGCCTTTGTCGCATCTAAATCATCCACAATCATATAGTGAAATGTAAAAATTAATCTAATACTAAATATTAATAAAACAGTTATTCCTGCTAAATATATTCCTTTATAAACCATATTATCGTTTATAACACTCATAATAAAATTCGGTATATCCATACTTTTTAAAAAACTCAGTCTTATTCCTATACCGGTAAGTGGAACAATCAAAATGACATAAGCAAGAACTATTAAACCTCCTACAGAAAACATTCTCGGTAATAATTTAAAACTTTGCTTTAAAATTCCCAAATAACTTGACTCTCCATATCCACCTTCAATCTTGCAACTTATAATAATATATCCGCCTATTTCTATTATTATTTCTGCCACTATAATAAATAACATCAAAGCAAGATAGCTAATTCCTGATTGAGAAAACAAAAATTTCAATACCTCTCCATTTGTCAAAGTTTTAGTATTTCTATTCACTAAATAATGGCTTAAAAAACTATATATCGGAAGTATAAACAATACTAATATTCCTTTTGTTATCAATTGATATTTTATGAATTGAGATAAATTTTTAAAAAATTTTAGCAGCAGAATAAAATATCCTCTTATTACATTAAACATTCTTAAAAACCACCTTTTCAACTTTACTTATTCACTAATATTTTTTCATTTTAAGACAATTAAACCTTCTATACTAACACAAACATCTCTACTACACTATATATTACATTCAAAACCTAAATTTTTGGTTTACCCTAAATATTTTAATCATATAAAAAAGCGTGTCAAGCTATTTTATGACACACTTTTTTATATTTCTATATTTTCTTTATATAATTACAATTGACTTCTATATGATTTAAAAACAACAATAGCCTTTCAAACAAAGGGTTTGCTTTATCTTCGTATTTATCATATAGTATCTCTCCAATATTTTCAATGGTGTTTACTCCATTTATTTGTAAAAATACATAGCTGGAGTATTCATCAAATTCAAGTTTCTTATATCTGGGTATTTTGAAACCGATTTTTCTAAAAAAAATCTGAATTTTATGATTTTGAGGTTCTAGTATAGTTACTATACCCGACTCACTTACTCTATACTCTATATCTTCATTTATTTTGTAAACTATATTAAAGACATCCTTATTATCAACAATTTTATCATTCAAATTATCGACAATAGTTTTCTTTGAAAATTTTCCCATTTTATTATTCATCTTCTATGTCAAACTATTTTTATTTTTTGGCTTTAGATTTGACTATAGGAATAGTAGTTAATACTACTAAAAATACAAGAAGTAATAAGGCCATTCCATTTCCGGCTGCAAACCCACTTGGACCTGCTCCCTTTATAACTCCTGTTATTTGAAGTACTATACCAACTAGTCCAATAATAGAACCACCTGCTACCAAACCTGAAGACAAACTTACGCCATTTGATACTTGTGCTGTTCTATCTTCTTTATTTTTAGCCATTTTTTCAACATATACTCTTATTAATGCACCTATTAATATAATTGTAGTAGTTGATATAGGTAAATAGAAACCAATCGCTATTGTCATTATTGGCAGATTTAGGAAGAATAAAACTAAAGCCATAGCAACCCCAACAATTATCATTACCCAAGGAAGTTGTCCTGATGTAATACCAGAAGTCAATGTCGACATTAAATTTGCCTGTGGTAATGCAAATGGAGGGTTATCTCCTGTAATCGCCAACTGGCTTGATAATAATACTATTGTTCCTACAACTATTACAACACCAACTATACCGGCTAACGCAAAGCACTTTTGCATCTCTGTCTTATTGCCACCTATTATATAAGTAACTTTCTGAGACTGAGTATATCCACCTGCCATAGCTATAGCAACGACTATAAATGTAGCAAATAATAATAAAGATCTATTATCCGCTTGCGTAGTCCATCCCATGATTACAAACACCAAAGTAGCTATAACTAAAGAAGCTATTGTCATACCTGATACAGGTAAATTTGAAGTACCTATAGTTCCTGTTAAACGACCTGCAACTATTACAAACAATGCAGCTAATATAATAGATATAATTATACCTACAGCAGCCATAGTAATGCTATTTGAAATCTTAAACGCAGCTATTAACGCTATTATTATACCACCCAATAGTATTAATCCCTGTATTTTAGAGCTATCCCCATTTGATGAAGATTTTCTGGCATTCATAGTTTCTTTTACAGATGATATTATTGTCGGTATAAGTCTGATAGCACCAATTATTCCGCCACAAAGCATCATACCAGCACCAATATATTTAACATAACTACCACCAATCGCATTTACATCCATATTAGCCACAGCCAATGAAGTATTGTTCCATACCACGGCACTTGGACCAGCTAACTCTGCAAAATAACCTATTAATGGCATTACAGCAAAGTTTGCAAGTAGTGCTCCTGCAAACATTGTAAGAGCAACCTCAAGACCTACTATAAAACCAATACCCAATAACAGAGGATTTACTTCTATTTCAAATTTGTATTTATAGAACTTGTCTCCTATAACACTGTAAACATTATTGGCAATATTTAAGAAAGATCCTGTAAGCACTGTCAATATACCACCTATACCAAATCCTATTCCCATAAATTTAATTGAATCTCCTCCTGCATCAGATGCAACAAGAGTTTCAGAAATTGCCATTGATTCAGGATACATAAGTTTTCCATGCTCTTCAACTATCAAATAATTGTGAACAAGAGATGCAATACCTATACCAAATAAAACTCCACCAAAACCAACTAATATACCTTCAAGAAATGAAATTTTGCTTCCTATTAATATTACTGCAGGTAGTACAAATATCATACCGCTGGCAACTGATTCACCACCACTTGCCATACCTTGAACTAAATTCTTTCCTAATATTCCTTTTTTACTAGCAACTGCTGCAACCAATGCAGAACCAATTATTGATCCAGGAATACCAGCAGCAACTGTAAGACCAGCTTTCATACCCGAATAAGCTGTAGAAGCAGCAAATATAACTGCTAATAAAATACCGATAACTAAAACAGCCCCATTTATGCCTGTTCTAGTTTTGTCTGTTATGTATGGAACATAATCTTTTCCTTGTACTCCACCATAAGCTTCTTTTGGTAATTTTTTACCACTCATTTAAATAATACCTCCTATTTAATTTAGCACTATATTGTCATTTAAACCATAAAAATAAAGTACTATACTATATTATATTATATTTTTATGATATGTATCAACAAAAATATCAATTTATTAACATATTAATAATAAAACTAACTGTAATATATACCTATTAGAAGATTTCTATCTATTCAAAAATCACCCTTTTCACTAACTTATTTTATATTCATGGTTCTTTCTGAAAATATTCTTGCATCCATTTCTTTTAGCTCATCTGAAATTCTTGGAGTAAATTCCATCTGTGAAAATATATGTTTATCAACATCTATCCCTGGTGCTATTTCTATAAGAACCAATCCATCTTTTTCGAGTTTGAATACACATCTTTCTGTAACAAAAATAATATTTTGTTCATTTTCAAAACTCTGCTGCGCACTAAAAGTTATTTCTTCAATGTTTTTCAAAAACTTCTTCTTTTTTCCCTCGTTAACTATTTCTAGCTTGCCATTTATAACTCTAACTTTTAATCCATCTGCTGTCATTGTACCACAAAAAACTATATTTTTAGTAGACTGAGTAATATCGATGAATCCTCCACATCCGCCTATTCTATTTCCAAATCTACTTACGTTTATATTTCCTTCTTCATCTATTTCGGCAAAACCAAGAAAAGTCCTGTCTAATCCCCCGTGATTATAAAAATCAAACTGATGAACCATTGATAAACTTGCCCAGGAATTTACAGCAGAACCAAAATTAGATCCACCAAGTGGAATACCGCCAATTAATCCACTTTCAACTGTCAGTATTATATTTTCTAATCCCTCTTCAGCCGCAACTGACGCAACTCCTTCAGGTATTCCTATTCCAAGATTCACAACTGAGTTATCATTCAACTCTAAAACTCCTCTTCTGGCAATTATTTTTCTCTCATTTAATTCTAATTTTGGAAAAGAGTAATCCTCTGATTTATATTTTCCGGATATAATCGGATCATAATATGTACCAGGTGTCTGTCTATGAAATTCTTCAGGATTTTGAGAAATTACTACTGCATCTACAAATACTCCCGGAATTACCACATCTTTTCTATTGATAGATGCTGATGAAACAATATTCTTAACTTGAACAATTACCTTTCCACCAGATGCTTTCACAGCCATTGCAATATCAAGAGAATCAATAACAGACGATTCTTCTTCCATAGTTATATTTCCATTCTCATCTGCTGTCGTTCCTCTAATAATTCCTATATCATAATTGGGAACTTTATACTTCAAAAATTCTTTTCCATCTATTTCTATCAACTCCACAAGATCTTCTTTAGCTGTGGAATTTATCTTTCCACCTTTTATTCTGGGATCACAGTATGTTTTTAGACCTATCCTAGTAATTTCAAAACTTTTTCCACCTGCTGCTTGTCTATATAAATGAGAAATAACCCCTTGAGGAAAATTATAGGCTTCTACTTCATTATTCAAAGTCATATCTATCATAGGTCTATTATTCGCAAAATGAGCAGTTACGTATCTTTTTATCAATCCGGGATAACTCATTTCACAAACCCCCTGGTCAAAATTATTTCCTATACCCGCCCCTTGATAAACGGTAAGTCCCTTAGGGGTACCGTTTTCTTTAAATCTAGTTCCTATTGCTACTATTACTTCCCTGGCAGCTGTAGCTAACATAAACCCCGAAAGAGCGACTGTATCTCCATCTTTAATTAAATCAACTGCTTTGTCTATACTTACTATTTTGCTCATCTTTTCCTCCTTATAATAAAAACCATCTATTATATTCTATCATAATTTTATGATAAATATATAGATGGTTTCATTATGTCTATCTATCCATTTTTATTTTTCAAATAATTTATCTTTTATTTTTCAAAGTTGTAATTTAACGGATATTTACCGGTAAGTTCAATAACTATGTTCTGAGCATTTTTTATATCTCTGTGTGTAACCACCAAATCTATAGCTTCTGCGATCTTAATCATATCCTCTTCAACCATTCCTCTAGTAGTAACTGCCGGTGTTCCAATTCTTATACCACTAGTCTCTACAAAACTCGCTTTATCAAACGGTATTGAGTTTTTATTTACTGTAATATATGCTTCATCAAGTAAAGTTTCAGCCTCTCTACCAGACATATTCTTTGATACTAAATTTACAAGAATTAAATGGTTATCAGTTCCACCAGATACCAGATCAAAACCTCTTTTTTTCAATTCATCAGCTAATACAGCAGCATTTTTTACAACCTGTTTTTGGTACTCCTTAAAATCCTCTTCCAAAGCTTCTTTAAAGCAAACTGCTTTAGAAGCTATTATATGTTCTAAAGGTCCTCCCTGAATTCCAGGGAATATAGCCTTATCTATTTTTTTAGCATACTCTTCTTTGCAAAGTATAATTCCGCCTCTTGGTCCTCTCAATGTTTTATGAGTTGTACTTGTAACAAAATCCGCACATTCACATGGATTATTATGAAGTCCCGCAGCTACCAGTCCTGCAATATGAGCCATATCCACCATGAAATATGCACCTATTTCCTTTGCAATTTCAGATATTCTTTTAAAATCAATTTCTCTTGGATATGCACTTGCACCTGCAACTATTAACTTAGGTTTTTCACTGATAGCTATTTCTCTTAACTTGTCATAATCTATTGTTTCAGTTTCCGGATTCACCCCATAAGCTATAAAATTATAATTAATACCTGAAATATTTACCGGTGAGCCATGAGTAAGATGTCCGCCTTGAGATAAATCCATTCCTAATACTTTATCTCCATAATTTAACATTGCCAGATATACGGCCTGGTTAGCCTGAGAACCCGAATGTGGTTGAACATTAGCATGATCTGCTCCAAATATCTTTTTCAATCTTTTAATAGCAATACTTTCCATTTCATCTACAAATTGGCACCCACCATAGTATCTTTTATCAGGATAACCTTCCGCATACTTATTTGTAAAATAACTCCCCATAGTCTCCATTACGGCTTCTGACACGATATTTTCTGAAGCTATAAGTTCTATATTTCTTTCTTGTCTTTCATATTCTTTTACTAAAGTTTCATATACTTCATTATCTACCCTTTTAAGATTTTCAAATTTCATAAGCTAACTCCTTCCTAAATTTATACTAGCATTTTTTTTACTTTATTAGAGTAAATTATATCATATTTATATGAAAATACTTACATAAATTTGTTGAACGAAATAACTTTTTATATTTGAAGGTATTTATAACACTTATTGAGATAAAAATAAAACCCTGGAAAACATTTTAATTTCCAAGGGTTTATTGATTCCAAATATAATATTGTACTATCTTTTACTAAACTGTGGAGCCCTTCTGGCAGCTTTAAGACCATATTTCTTTCTTTCTTTCATTCTTGAATCTCTAGTCAAGAAACCTTCTGCCTTTAAAGTTCCTCTTAACTCTTCGTCTGCCTTTAATAAAGCTCTTGATATACCATGTCTAATTGCACCTGCCTGACCAGTAAATCCTCCGCCCTCTACAGTTACAATCACATCGTATTTGTTTTCATTTCCTGTCAATACAAGAGGCTGCTTTACGTCTCTAATAAGAGTGTCATAGTTGAAATACTCATCTAAATCTCTTCCATTAACCTTTATGTTACCTTCTCCAGCTACTAATCTAACTCTAGCTACAGAATGTTTTCTTCTTCCTGTTCCATAATATTGTACATTAGCCATTAATCAAATCCTCCTCTCGATATCCTACTTAAAGTTTAAAACCTGTGGGTTCTGTGCTGCATGTGGATGTTCATTTCCTCTAAATACTCTTAATCTAGTCATCATTCTAGCTCTAAGTTTATTTTTTGGAAGCATACCGCTAACTGCATGTGCCACAACTTCTTCCGGTTTCTTTTCCATCATTTCCTTATAAGAAATTTCTTTCAATCCACCTACATAACCTGTATGATATCTATAGAATTTCTGAGTAAGTTTCTTTCCTGTAAGAACAACTTTATCTGCATTTAATACTATTACAAAATCTCCACCATCAACATGTGGTGTGAATGTTGGTTTATTCTTTCCTCTTAATACAACTGCTATTTCACTTGCCAAACGACCTAATGTCTTTCCTTCAGCATCAACTACATACCAGTCTCTTTTTACATCAGCTGGCTTAGCTATAAAACTCTTCATAAAGACCCTCCTTAACTTTTCCATTTATAATTTTTCTCGTCTATGTAAAGTCCGGGGCAAAAGTGGACTTATTCACGCATTACTTTATATATTTTACTATCGTGTATAAAAAAAGTCAATGAAATTTACAAAAATAATATTGAAATTTAATATATTATTAACATTCGCTTATGCATTATTTTATAAAATCTATCAGCTAAAAAAAATATTTAAAATTTTTTTTAAAAATGTGTTTGAAAACTTTTTGATATGGTATAATATTGATATAATAATATTAGTAATGATTACTATTATTAGGTTAAAAATAAGAATAATAATATTAAAAAATTAGGAGGATAAATTATGAAAAATATAGAATTAAGAAAAGAGTATTTGGCAAATTTAATGGTATTAAACGTAAAATTACATAACTTACATTGGAATATAGTAGGAAAAGACTTTGTTGCTATACATGAGTTCACCGAAAAATTATACAATGCTTTCTTTGAAAAATTCGATGAAGTCGCTGAAATGTTTAAAATAGAAGGCATTTACCCGCCAGCATCATTAAAAGAATATTTAGAAATTTCGTCTATTGAAGAACTACCTTCAAATATAGATTTTTCTGGAGATGAGGTTCTTAATATCATAAAAAATGATCTTGAAAAAATGAATAAACTTGCATACTCCATACGCGAAATTGCTGATGAAGAAGATAACTTCTCATTAGTAGGAAGTATGGAAGGCGATATAGAATCTTATTCTAAAGAGCTTTGGTTTCTTCAATCAATGATAAAATAAATACATTTAAAAATATAAATATATCCTTAAGCTACTATACATTTAGGCATGAATTAAAGTAAACAATATTTTGTTTTTACAAAATATAAAATCAGAGTTAAAATAAGTCACCAACTTATCCAAACTCTGATTTTATTTTGCAAATTTTTACAGACTTTTTTACAAATCATAGTACACTTTTTTTAAAAATAAACCTTGTGGTGGTGCTGTATGACCTGCCTTGGATCTATCTCTTGAAGCTATAATATTTTTCAAAGAATCATTGATTTTTCCTCTTCCTATATCAACCATTGTACCTGCAATTATTCTTACCATATTATATAAAAAGCCATTTCCTTCTATTTCAAAAATTATTAAATCCCCTTCAACATGAATATCCACATTATATATCGTTCTAATGGTATCTTTAACTGAAGATCCTGAACTCATAAATCCTGCAAAATCATGCTTTCCGATTAAATGATTTACTTCTTTTTTCATCTTTTCAATATCTAAATCATACTTTACTTGATATGATATATTTCTCAAAAATGGATTTCTAACTTTTGAATTATAAATTTGATATCTGTATATCTTCCTTTTTGCACTATGCCTTGAATGAAAACTTTCATCCACCTCAACTGAAGAGGTCACTGAAATATCTTTTGGTAAGTTATTATTTAAAATCTCAGCTATTTTATCAACAGGTATCGTTGTATCTACCTTAAAATTAGCCACCTGTTCGATTGCATGAACGCCAGCATCAGTTCTTCCGGAACCTATTACCTTTATTTCCTTTAAGTTAAATATTTTTTTACAGGCGAATTCTATCTCCCCTTCTATCCCCGGTGAATTTGGCTGTTTTTGCCATCCACTATATTTTTCTCCATTATACGATACTGTTATTTTAATATTTTTCAAACTCATGATTACCTCTTTTGATACATTTATTTATCTATTTTTATATTTAATATACTTCAAATATAAAATATATCTGTTTTTAATACCTCCTTATGTTATAATTAATATTAATTATAACATAAGGAGGTATTGCTATGAAATTTAAAAAAATATTGACAATAACTCTTGCAAGTATGATATTACTTTCAGGATGTTCTCAGACAGGAAATGGAAAATCAAAGGTGGAAGAACCTAAGCTGACTAATCAAGAAATAGTACAAAAAATTGAAGAAAAAAATAAAGAATTTAAAAGTTGTAAAATGGATCTAAAAATGGACCAAGATGTCAAGGATCTAACTAATAATAAAACAATGAAATCTACATCAGATATTAATCTTGAAATAATTATAGATCCTCTAAAAATGCACATGAATATGAAAATGACTACAAAAGATGAAAATTCCGGACAAACAAATGCCACACCTTTTAATTTAGAAACATACGTCATTGATAATCAAATGTATGTAAAAAATGAAGCTGTTGGAGATAAATTTAATAAAATTGATTTAAATACTATGGGAATTAATATGGATATGTATAAAGATATAGCAAAAAATGATCAACAAATAAAATATATAAATGCTCTTAAAGATAAATTAGAAGTAAAAGAAACAGATGATTCTTATATTATATCATATTCCGGAAATGGTGATGAAATAACTGAAATAATGAAAAATAGTAAAGAATATGCTGATAATCCGATGTTCAAAGAAATTCAAATGAATATAAAATCTTTCAAATTTACATCGGTATATGATAAAAATTCATTCTTCCTAAAATCATCTGATACTGATATGACAATGGAAATGAAAAATGATAAAATAAACGTAGAAATGAATCAAAAAATGAAAATGAATGCTTCTGATATTAATAAAATTGAAGATATAAAACTTCCTGAAAATGTTCAATAATTTATATTAAGTAAACTATAAAAAATAACTGACATATAACTAGGAGGATAGAATTGAAAATATACGGCTTACTTGGAGAAAAGTTATCTCACTCTATTTCACCAGAGATACATTCATTTGTATACAAACTTTTAAATTTAGAAGCTAAATACAATATCTATGAAATACACAGAAATGACCTTTCAAATTTTATGAAAAATATCAACGACAAAAATGGTATTAATGTAACTATCCCTTACAAGGAAGATATAATTAACTATTTAGATAATTTGGATGATATGTCCACTAACATAAACTCTGTAAACACTATTTTTATAAATGGTGAAGAAAAAAATGGATTTAATACGGATTACTATGGTATAGAAAAAACTCTGAATCGCTCTAAAGTTAATGCAAATTCTCATCTTGTTTTGGGATTTGGAGGTTCTTCCAAAACATTAATAGAATACCTTATAAATAATGGTGCAGATAAAATTTATGTGGCCTCTAGAAATCCCAAAAAACACAATAAATATTATGAAAATAGAGAATACTTTTTTTCAAAAATAACATTTATCGACTATGATGAAATAAAGAAAATCAGGGGATATTACATAATAAACACAACCCCGATCGGAATGCATCCCAATGTTGATAATATTGCTGTTGATACGGATGTATTTGATAACTTTCAAGTAGCATTTGATTTAATTTATAATCCCTATACAACTAAATTCCTTGAAACCGCAAAATCTAAAGGATTAGAGGTTCAAAACGGACTTAAGATGCTCGTATATCAAGCACTTAGATCTATTGAAATCTGGAATAGGAATACAGTATATGATAATATCTATGATATTGATGAGGATATTAAAAAATGCATCTATGTATATTTTAAAAATAAGTATTCCGCTATAAATGATCTCACTGATAAAAATATCTATCTCGTTGGAATTACGGGATGCGGAAAAACAAGTATTGCAAAAATACTGGCAGAAATATTAAATTATGAATATATTGACACTGATGAATACATAGAAAAATTGACATCTAAAAGTATCTCTGAAGTATTTCTCAAAGGTGAGAAATACTTCAGAGATATTGAAAGTAAAATATTACAATTAGTATCTGAAAGCGATAAAAAACCTAAAATCATATCGACCGGTGGTGGTATAGTAACACAAAAAAAAAATTTAGAAATATTAAGAGGAAAAAATGTAATCTATATAGACAGGGATTGTAACAATATAATCGATACACTAAATACCCTAAATAGACCGCTCTTGAAATCTAATCCAAACAAACTGTTTGAATTATTTGAAAAGAGAAAGCACTTATACGAAAAAATTTCCTCGTATACGGTAGATAATAATAAAGATATAAAAGATGCTGTAAATAGTATACTAGAATATTTAAAAAATAGGAGAGACGAATCTTGAAAATAGGAATAATAAATGGCCCGAATTTAAATATGTTGAGTATTAGAGAGCCTGATATATACGGAACTCTTACATATGATGAATTATGTAAATATATTCAAATTTATGTTGATGAAAATTACAACAAATCGGATTCCCTTGAAGAATCTATAATGAACTATTCTGAAAAATCGAATATTGAGCTTATTTTCTTTCAGAGCAACGGAGAAAAAGAAATAATTGATTTTATACAAAGTTCATACCGGGAAGTAGATGGATATATAATAAATCCGGCTGCTTTCACGCACTATAGTATCGCAATACTAGATGCCATAAAATCGGTTCCAAATCCATTTATAGAAATTCATATATCAAACATATACTCTAGAGAAACTATCAGGAACACCTCTATTACTGCCGGTGCTTGCATCGGAACTATTTCAGGTTTCGGTAAAAAAAGCTATACTCTTGGAATAGACGCTCTAATTGAATTTCTAAATTTAGAAAAGCATAAAAAGCTAACGTAAAATTGTATTTATTAATTTGCAGAATGAAAACACAAAAAAGACTCCATAAACAAAAGACCTTTCATGATAATAACACTTTATCATAGAAAGGTTTTTTATTTAAAATAATACATGATTTATGAATTGTCTTTTTCAAACAAAAAATATTATATCCATTCTTTTTAGAATACTTTAATTCTACGCTTTTATATATCTTTTTGAACTAATTTTGATTGCTCTATAACAACTTTATAAATATCTATAATATATTTTTCCAAATTTTTGTTCGTAATGGTATTATTTACTTTTCCCAATACCTCAACTTCTCTTTTTTCATCAAAAATAGCCAAGGAATTTTCTTTTTTCAATATACCTATATCAATTGCTATATTTATTCTTTTTTCCAGAAGAGATATTATTTCTCTATCAACAAAATCTATCTTTTCTCTTAATTTTTCCAATTCTCTATTCTCTTTTTCCATTTTTATAATTCCTTTTTAATTAAATCCATTTCCAAATTATTATATATTTCGACACAATATATTAATCATATTGTATAACTTCTTTTAAATATTTTTTATTTACCTGCCCATTAACATATCTAAAACTGCTATTGCAGAAACAGCCTCTATAACGGGTATTATTCTTGGAACAATTATCGGATCATGCCTTCCTGCAACCTCTATCTTTTGATTTTTGTATGTTGATATATTAATCGTATCTTGAACTCTTGATATCGATGAAGGAGGTTTCACAGCCACTCTAAAGACTATGGGCATGCCATTTGTTATTCCACCATTTATCCCGCCATTATTGTTCGTTTTTGTCCTTACACTTCCGTCATCTGCATAAAAAAATTCATCATTCGCCTGAGAACCCTTCATCTTTGATATTTCAAATCCGCTTCCGAATTCCACCCCCTTAATTGAGGGAATTGAAAATAAAATACTCGACAAAACAGACTCGACAGATTCAAAAAATGGATCTCCTACCCCAGCATTTATACCAATAATCGCACATTCTACTACGCCACCTACTGAGTCTCCTTCTTTTTTTACTTTATCTATCAGGTCAATAATCCTATGTTCTAATTCACTTTTTATAAGCGGCAGTCTTTTATCTCTTAAATCCTTTAATAACTGAATCGATGGCAATACTTCAAACCTATTATCAACAATAGATTCTACACTTTCTATATGAGAGCCTATATGTACCCCTTTTTGCTCAAGAATTTGCCTTGCTATAGATCCTGCAAATACAAGTGGAGCAGTTATCCTTCCTGAAAAATGACCACTTCCTCTATAGTCATTAAATCCATTATACTTTTTATTTGAAGTATAATCCGCATGACCGGGCCTCATTAAATCTTTTATTTTAGAATAGTCCTTTGATATGTGATCTCTGTTTTTTATTATTATTGTAAAAGGAGCTCCTGTTGCTCTTCCTTCAAATATTCCACTGATTATTTCTACTACATCATCTTCTTTTCTCAATGTGGATATTTTATTTTGTCCGGGAGCCCTTCTTTTCATTTCCCGATTTATATATTCGATATCTATTATAGTACCACTTGGAATTCCGTCTATTACAACTCCTATACAATCACCATGCGACTCTCCAAATATTGTTACTCTAAAGTTTTTTCCCCATGTTGCAGACATCTATTACACCTCCCAACCTTTCATATTCTTTCCAAAAATCCGGATAAGATTTCGATACACACTCGGCATTATTTATTATTATTGGACTTTTGCACATTGTTGCAGATATTGCCAACATCATCGCTATTCTATGATCTAAATGACTTGAAAGTTCTAGACCTCCATCCAAAATAGAATTTTTACCATTTATCTTTAGATTATATTTACTGTTTTCTTCCTCAACCTTAATATCCACACCTAATGAGTTTAGCTCTATGACAATAGCCTTTAGTCTATTAGACTCTTTTATCATCAATCTTCCAACATCTTTTATAATTGTAATACCATCATAAAAAGACATCATCAAAGATATAATTGGTACAATATCCGGAATTTGGCTTCCATCTATTATAATATCCTCTCTACTTGACTTATTTTTCCTAAAATCATTCATTTTTTTTTCAAAGATATCCACAATTTCAACAATTTTTCCATCTCCCTGATTTGTATACCTATTTAAACTTTGAACCTCCAAATCATTTCCTAAAGCTCTGGCTACTATGAAAAATGCTGCTTGTGAGTAATCCGTTTCCACTTTAAATTCTGTAGGTGTATACCTTTGTCCACCCTTTATTTTAAAACTCTTATAATCTTTATTATCAACATATACACCAAAGTTTTCCATAACATTTATAGTCAGATCTACATATGATTTTGATTGAAGTTCTCCATAAATTTCAATTTCTGAATCACTATTCAAAAGAGGCAACACAAATAACAGTCCTGTAATAAATTGTGAACTTATATCGCCTTTTATTTTATATTTCCCGGAAGATATTTTTTTTTCACTTTGAATGAAAATTGATTTTCCGTCTTTTACATAATTTATCCCTTCTCTATCAAATATTTCATAATATATATTTAAAGGTCGATTTATTAAATTACCTTCTGTTTTAATTTCAAAATTTCCTTTAAACAAAGTAATTATCGGCAATAGAAACCTTATTGTAGAACCTGATTCATTACAGTTTATCACAATATTATCGCTATTGTTATTATTGTTATCTATATCTATGCCTTTTACAATAATCTGATCTTTTTGCCTAATAATACTTGCTCCCAATGTCTCCATTGCTTTTATAGTAGCAACTATATCATCTGAAAATGAAACATTTTTTATTATGCTTATTCCTTTGGATAGCGACGCGCATATTATACATCTATGTAATATGCTTTTAGACGGAGGAGGAACTATTTTTCCTTTTAACTTTCGCGGATAAATTTTAATATTCAACATATCACCCCAAATCACATTTTCATTTCATTTTAATTTTTAATTTAGAAATATCTCGCATCGTACATCGGCTTAGAACATCAATTTTTATTTAATTCGTCTTTCAAATTTTTTCATCAATATTTATTTGGTTTATTTTTTTAAACAATCGTAATTATACTTTTCTTTAAAAAAATCTATATTTCCGTTTATTATCTCTCCCTTACCGATATCTTTTACAATAGCAATCTTCAAACTTTTGCCAATATTTTTTTTATCTTTTTCTATATATTCTAACAAACTCTCGTTTAATATATTCTCATCGAAGACCGGCAATTTAAATTTTTTCATCATATTTTTCAAACTTCCTAACAAATTTTTTTCAATTAGTCCATTTTTATATAAAATCTCACATACTCTATACATACCTATTGAAATAGCCTCACCATGAGTATATTTTTTATACGAGTAATAGGCTTCTATAGCATGCCCCAAAGTATGACCAAAATTTAATATCATTCTCTTTCCTGTATCAAATTCATCCTCTTCAACGATCATTTTTTTTATATTACAACAAATATAAATAATTCTATCCATAGAGCCATCTATATTGTTATATAATTCTTCAAAATCTGATTTGTACAAAATATCATATAGTTGTCTATCTTTAATAAATGCGTATTTAATTACTTCTGCCATTCCATCGGAAAAATACTTTTCATCCAATGTTTTTAATACATCCGTATCTATAATCACTTTTACAGGATTATAAAAATTTCCAACCAAATTTTTTCCTTGCCTTATATCTATTCCCGTCTTGCCTCCTATACTGCTATCTACTTGTGAAATCAGTGTTGTTGGTATTTGTAAATATCTTATGCCCCTTAGATATGTTGATGCCACAAATCCTGATATATCTCCTACCACTCCTCCTCCAAAAGAAATAATTATATCCGTTCTATTCATATTAAAATCAGCCAAATCGCCATATATATCGGCTATTGTATTAATATTTTTAGATAATTCGCCTGAAGATATAACTTTTTTATATACCTTATATTTACTTGATAATAATTCATATATATTTTTTCCATATATATTATTTACATTGCTATCAGTAATTACAAATATTTTTTCAAAATCAAATTCATCTAGATAATTTAATAAATCTCCTAATATTCCTTTCGAAATAATAATATCGTAATTACCTTTCGATGTTTTTATATCTAAAATCAAATTCATCCCCCATTTTCAAATAAATATATTAAGCTATATTAACTAAAAGTACAACTATTGAATTGAAAATATATAACCTTTTTCCTAAACTTCCAACAATCTCATAATTTTCAAAAATAATATAAAAAGAACGCTGACACATTAATATAATTCAATTTTTCTTTTGTTAATTATATTTTCCATATCAGCGTCTATATGATTCTAATTTTATTAATTTTTACTCTATATTAAATTTATAAATCTACTTAATATTATCAATAACAAAAATAGAATTGTCATTAAGTAAGCTAAATAATCTTGTTTAGTATAAATACTCTGTTTCATTTTTGTTCTGTTGTCTCCACCCCTATAACATCTTGCTTCCATCGCTATAGATAGCTCTTCAGCTCTTCTAAAAGCACTCACAAACAAAGGTATAAGCAAAGGAACCATATTCTTAGCCCTATTTACTATGTTTTTGCTTTCAAAATCCGCTCCTCTAGACATTTGTGCTTTCATAATTTTATCTGTTTCATCAAGCAAAGTTGGTATAAACCTAAGCGCAATTGTCATCATCATAGCCAATTCATGGGCGGGAAATCCAAATTTCTTTAATGGTGCACAAGAATTCTCTATGCCATCCGTAAGTGCTATTGGAGATGTAGTCAACGTTAAAATAGATGTTCCCAATACTAAAAAAATCAATCTTAAAGCCATAAAAATAGCAGTTCTAAGGCCTAAATCAGATATATTTAGAAATCCAAAAGACCAAATTATATTATCGCCATGAATGAAAAACATATTTATTACAAATGTAAATGCAATAATCCATCTCAATGGTCTCACACCTTTTATAACGTAATTTATAGGTATCTTAGAAATTTTTGTAACTGATATTATCGATAATAGAATTATTAAATACGGCCAAAATTGATTTACCACAAATATAGATATCATAAAAATTATAGTGGCGAACAACTTTGTTCTGGCATCCAAAGAATGAATTGCCGATTTAGTAGGGTAATATTGTCCTAATGTAATATCTTTAAGCATTTATACACCCTCCCTTGTATGGAAAAATCCATTAGTTTCAATTTTATTATCGAGTTTTATTTCTATATAATCTTTTTCTCTAAGGCATCTTTCTATTTCTTTTTTTACCTCAGAAATATTTATTACATCGGTCCTTATATTGAAACCGGCTTTTTTTCTAAGTTTCAATGCCAATTCCAACACTTGAGGAATATCCAATCCCATATCTTTTAGTTTATCGGCATTATCTTTGAATATTTGTCTAGGTTCACCAAAAAATTCTAATTTACCTTTATTCATAACCATTAATGTATTTACAAGCTTTGCCATATCATCCATACTATGTGATGATAAAATAACGGTCATATTATTATTATCATGAAGTGATTTTATAAGTTCAAATATTTCATCTCTTCCACCCGGATCAAGCCCGGCAGTTGGCTCATCTAGAATTAATACTTCAGGATTCATAGCAATTACCCCTGCAATAGCAACCCTTCTCTTTTGACCGCCTGAGAGATCAAATGGAGATTTTTGAGCATATGTTTCATAATCAAGACCTACATCTTTCATTGATTTTTTTACCCTCTTAGAGATTTCTTCTTCATCCAGCCCCAGATTTGTTGGACCAAAGGCAATATCTCTTTCAACTGTTTCTTCAAAAAGTTGATATTCGGCATATTGAAATACAATTCCCACTCTTTTTCTTATTTCCGTAAGGTTTTGATTTTTTCCCGTTATATCGAAATCATTTATAAATATTTTTCCATAATTAGGCTTCATAATTCCATTTAAATGCTGTATCAATGTTGATTTTCCAGATCCCGTATGCCCAATCAGTCCTACAAAATCACCATCATTTATTTCAAAGCTCACATCGTCTAAAGCTTTATGTGCAAATGGCAAGCCTTCATCATATATATGTGTTAAATTCTCTACTTTAATTGACATAGCTCACCCACCATTTCATCAACCGTCAATATATCAGTCCTTATTTTTATCCCATCTTTATTTAAAAGTTGAGATAATTCTGTCATATAAGGAACATCAAGACCTATTTTTTTTAATTCATCTATATGAGAAAATACCTCTCTAGGCTTTCCCTCCAATATTTTTTTTCCTTTTTCCATTACAATTACCCTGTCGGCTTCCACAGCTTCTTCCATAAAATGTGTAATCATCAATACTGTAATATTATATTCTTTATTTAGTCTTTTTATAGTATTCATTACTTCTTGTCTCCCGGAAGGATCAAGCATAGCTGTAGCCTCATCAAATATTATGCATTTTGGCCTCATTGCAATAATACCAGCGATTGCAACTCTTTGTTTTTGTCCACCTGAAAGTAAATGTGGCGGCCTCTCTCTAAGTTCATACATTCCCACATTTTTTAAGGCAGAGTCTACTCTCTCCCTTATTTCCAGTGGTTCCACACCCAAATTCTCGCAGCCAAAAGCCACATCTTCCTCTACTATAGTGGCTACAATTTGATTATCCGGATTTTGAAATACCATCCCGGCAGTTTGTCTAATATCCCATAAATACTTTTCTTCCTTGGTATTCATTCCATCTATAACAATATCCCCTTGAGTAGGAATTAAAATTGCATTTAAATTTTTAGAAAGAGTTGATTTTCCGGAACCATTATGACCTATAATAGCTACAAATTCTCCTTCATTTATATTTAAATTAAAGTCATCAATTGCGCGGTGTGTGTGTTCATCACTAGTATATTCAAATGTCAAGTTTTTTACCTTGATTATGTTTTCCATTTGCTCCTCCGCTCTTATTTTAGCTACCGTATAGTTTGTTATCATTTAATATTCAAATAACACAATCAAACTTAGCTTTTTTTATTATTTTTAAAATCTATCTTTTAATTATAGCATAAAGCCCTATCTTCTTCCACACGTTTTGCATATCATCAATATCAATGAAATCAATTATTTAATTGCTCTATTAGAATATGCAAATTTAATACCCTCTTTTTATATCTCTCATATAATAATTTGGCCTACCCGTTTCAATAAATGATTTCAAATTTTCATATACTCTTATTCCAAGTCTATTTATATTATTTTCAGACACCCAAGAATTGTGTGGTGTTATTATTACATTTTCGCACTCCCATAATATACTATCCTTAGAAAGAGGTTCATTTTCTACTACATCTAAAACTACACCTCTAAATTTAGATACATATTTTTCTAAATCTCTTTCATTCACCAAATTTCCTCTTCCAATATTTATAAAAATTGAATCTTTCTTCATAATTTCAAACTTACTGGAATTTACTATACCGGTAGTTTTATCTGTGGCTGGCATTAAACCTATTACTACATCGCACTCTTTAAAAAATAAATCCATTTCTTTTACAGAAAAACATCTGTCAAAAAATTCAATATCTCTACCATCTGTATTAACGCCCCAAATATCTACTTCAAATGCCCTAAGTCTTTTTGCAGCCTCTTTTGCAATATTTCCGGTACCTAGAAATCCAACCTTCTTACCAGCTAACTCCATCCAACTCATATCTGTTTTCCAATTTTTTTCTTCTTGAGATTTAAACATTTTATAGCTATTTTTATATACCTCCAAAATATACATCACTATACTTTCTGCCATTGGAACAGCATATCCTGTGGTGTTATTAGAAAGATATATATTGTTTTCCTCTAAATAGTCCACAGGAACTTGATTTATTCCGGCACTTGTAAGATGAACGTATTTTAAATTTTTCATCTTAGTAATATCTAAGAAATCAAATCCCATATATGTAAACCATACATCAACCTCATACACTTTATTTAGATCATACTTTTTGCCTAACTCTTCTTTTGTTGTGTTATATAATTCTTTTTCAGGAATAAAGATTATCTCATACCCCAATTCTTCAATTTCTTTCATCTTTTCTTTTCCCAAATTTCTATTAATTAATATTTTCATAAATATACCTCTTATAAAATATTTTTCTATATACTTTGAATATGTTTATTTTATATTTTAGTTACATCATTATATTACCACATTTTTAATAATAACTAAAATAAAAGATTGCACCAATGTAGCACAATCTTTTATTTTAGTTATTAATTAGAATGATTTTTAATTTTAAATTTCTCTCCAATTTCTTTTCTTTCAGATAATTCACCATCTCTATATTCTTCAAAATACATTTTGAAAGTATAATCAGTTAAGTCTTCGATTTGTTTTTGTCTATCCTCTTTACTTTGCACAAAATAGCTGATCTCTTTATCTCTCTTATTTTCAAATAACTCTATTTTTTCGCCAGTTGAATTTTCACCAACAATTATAAGACTAGTATTTCTTTCTAGTAATTCTTTTCCTTTTTTAGAAGTCCTCAAAATTTCAGATTTCATTTCCAAATTGTTAGTAGGTCTTAATATTGCCTTATCAATTTTAACAGAAATATCTTCATTATTTAATTCTTTATTTACATATACTGTTTCAGATTTTTTAAGCATTTTAGAATTACATAAGAAATTGAACTTCCAATTTCCATTTATTACTTTGCCATCATTCAATGAGCATACACTATTTATAAAAAGATCTACCTTTGAATTTTTATTTACAAACTTGCTGACATCTTTATTAAAATGAAATGACAGATTTGTATATGTAATATTATTTTTTTCAAAAGAATTTCCTGTTTTCCCACTTATATCTACTTTTTTATCATCTATATATAAATTTAAGTCGTCTATATTATTATCCTTTTTATTATGATTATCTATTAAAAAAGTAATA
Source organism: Peptostreptococcus canis (assembly GCF_014229965.1). GTDB lineage: Bacteria > Bacillota > Clostridia > Peptostreptococcales > Peptostreptococcaceae > Peptostreptococcus > Peptostreptococcus canis. The sequence continues at coordinate 24,798 of NZ_JABGBW010000005.1, read as the reverse complement.
TCCATTCTATCTTCATAAAAAATCACTTCTTCAATTTGTATCTGTACGCCACCACTTTCTACAGAGCTATGAACTATTGACGAAAAATCATTATACTTTATATTGCCTGTTATTTCTGAAAACTTATATTCTATATTATTGATAAAATTAACTGTTGATGCTTTTATTGCATCCATATTTAATATTGAAAATAAAAGTAAGCTTGCTACTAAGATATAATTTACTTTTTTAATCTTATTTCTATACTTTAAATTCCCTATAAATTTATCCGAAATATATCTGTCTAAATCATCTAAATCATTTCTTACATAATCGTTCATATTAAACTCCATATCATTTAAAAAATCATATTTTCTTTTCATATTTTTTCCCCCTCTTTTCCTTTTTATTCTCAATAAATTCTTTTAACTTCTTTTTACTTCTAAACATACGACTATATATAGACTGGGTAGATATTTTATATTTTCTGCTAATTTCATCTGCTCTATATCCTTTAATATAATAATCCCAAAAAATATTTCTGTTTTCCTCATTTAAATTTGATATGATTTTATAAACTTCTTCTTCAATTTCTTTATTCAATATTTTCTCTAAAGTCATACTTTCTTCACCAATGTCAAATTTATCCGAAATTTTATTTTCCCTTAACTTTTCTTTTATGTACTTTCTTTTATAATCAATTGATCTATATTTTGCTATACTTCCTACCCAAGTCTCAAATTTACCTTTATTTTCATCGAAACTAGATATATTTTTCCAAATAAAAAACAAGCAATCATTAAAACATTCATCATACATTTCTGGTATATAAGTTAACTCTTTTTTTAATACTGTTTTTATTATCCAACCGTAATAATCTCTTACATAAATTAATGCATCTTCGTCTTTTTTCTTTAGCCTTTCTATAAAATTTTCCTCTTTAATAAACATAATACATCTTCCTTCTTTTTACTTTTTTATATTATATGCAATTATTAATTTAATTCTCTTTTGTATTATTATACGAAAAGCTTTAAAAAAATCTTTCTTTTTTTACAATATTTATGATAAAAAAATACTGATACTGTAAAAAATCCAGCATCAGCAAATTTTTATCATAATATAATTGTGGTTCTATGTCAAATAACGTTGATGATAATTTAAATCAATAAAATTATGCGGCAGCACGACTTATTTTTTCCTAATAAAGTTGAAATTTCTGTCTGATTTTTGCCTATATCAAGAAAATGTTTAAGCATTTCACGTTCTCTTAGTATAAAATGATTATAATGATTTATAGTTCCTCCTGATTTTTAGACGTATTTGCAAATTCTATTTTATCAAGATAGCTATGAATCATTTTTAGTTGCACTTAGATTATAAATTCAAGGAAAAAAATACGCATTGAGAGAGAAAAATTTCTCTCATCAACGCTAAATATTATACAACCAATATAAAAGTAAAAAATCTAAGGTCCAGTTCCAATTGATGCGATTTTGTAAACATCACCATCTTTTACTAATGTATAAAACATTGAATTTATACCATCACTATCTGGTTGATTATCTTTTTTATAATCTATATAGTAATCAACTTCCAAGATTATTCCTTCTTTAAATGTTTTTTTTAAAGCCATTGACTGTACATTCTAGAGGTTCGTATTTTGACTTGGCTGGGGTGCTGGATTTGTATTCAATGCTATTAATCTCATTTATCATTTTGGGGATACTAGATCCTATAGTATATTGGGTTTCTTCAGATTTCAAAATTAATTCATCAATAGTCTTCATATCTTTTTTATTTTCTGCAACAATAAATTTCCTTACGGTTTTATTCGCTTCTTCATAATGATTTTTTTCTCTATTTAAAAAAAGTGCATAATAAACAGATATTACTATTAATATTATAATTGTGGATGCTATTACAATCTTTTTTTTCATTGATAAATGCCCTCCATTATCTCGTTATGTTTAAAACTCTAAAATCCTTAAAGCTTCTATTTGGATAATATATGCATAGGTAAATATATACAGCAATTTAGGACTTTTGGATCAACTCCTTTTTATATCTGATTTCTAGAATTAAATTTTTATTATATTTTCATTTTTGTCAAAAATGTAAATTCTTCATTTTTTTCTCTAATTTTTGTTAGAAATTTTCTAGTAAAATCTATATTATATTTATCTTTATTTAGATAGGATATTCCTTCTAAAAAAGAGTCATTAATTGAAATTATTTTTATTAGTTTTTCATGAATATCTTCTATACTAGGTATTATACCTTTTGATATAAATTCTTTTTGATATTCTCCTAATAGTTCAACGAAAATTTTTTTATGTGTTTTAATATCCAATGCTTTGTCCAAGAAAATAAAATTTATATCGTAAATCATATCTTCATGATTATTTTTAATTATTTCTAACAATAGATTTGTTATACAACTTAATTCTAGTTCATTATTAAGTTTTTCTATATCTTCATCATTCAAATACACTATGTTCTCTCCTTTATTTTTCTATCTTTAGATTGGAGCAATTAATTATATTGCCACCATTATCCAATATGTAAAAGTTCTTTGATCTTGTGGCTCTTAATATCGCATCATTTAATCTACTATTTTGATAAATATAATACATCTTACTTCTATTATTGATTTTTATATTATATGCAATTATTAATTGCATTCTCTTTTTTATTATTATACGAAAAGTTTTCTTTTTTTACAATATTTATGAAAAAAAATACTGATACCGGAAAAAATCCAGCATCAGCAAATTTTCAAAGACCAAATTATACTAATTCGATAATTGCCATTTCAGCATTATCTCCTCTTCTTGGTCCCTTCTTTAATATTCTAGTGTATCCACCATTTCTTTCAGCATACTTTGGTGCTATATCATCAAATAAGTTCTTTACTACTGTTTCATCTAATATATAAGCAAGAACCTGTCTTCTAGCATGAAGATCACCTCTTTTTGCAAGAGTTATCATCTTTTCAGCCATTCTTCTAGTTTCTTTTGCTCTAGTAACTGTAGTTTCGATTCTGCCTTCTCTTAATAAGCTAGTAACAAGGTTTCTTAGCATTAAGTTTCTGTGAGCAGTTTCACGTCCTAATTTACGGTAATTAGCCATCTATTTCCCTCCTTTACAGATTTTATCTAGATATTTATTCTTCATTTGGTTTCAACTTCAGATCAAGTTCATTAAGCTTTTGAATCACTTCTTCAAGTGATTTCTTACCTAAGTTTCTAACCTTCATCATATCATCTTCAGACTTATTGGATAATTCTTCAACTGTATTGATTCCAGCTCTTTTTAAACAATTATAAGATCTAACTGATAAGTCTAGTTCTTCTATAGTCATTTCAAGGACTTTTTCTTTCTTGTCCTCTTCTTTTTCTACCATTATTTCAACATTGCCTATATGCTCTGTTAAGTCAATAAATAACTTCAAATGTTCATCAAGAACCTTTGCAGCCAGAGATATTCCTTCTTGAGGATTAATACTTCCATTTGTCAGAACTTCAAGCGTAAGTTTGTCAAAATCTGTTCTCTGACCAACTCTAGTATTTTCAACATGATAGCTTACCTTTTCAATCGGTGTATAGATTGAGTCCACAGGTAAAACTCCTATTGCCATACTTTCTTTCTTGTTTTCTTCAGCAGAAACATATCCTCTTCCCTTATTGATATATATTTCCATATTTAACCTAGCATGCTCGTCCAAAGTCGCAATATGTAAATCCTTGCTGATTATCTCTACTCCAGTAGGACATATAATATCAGAACCTTTTACTTCACATGGTCCTACAGCCTGAATTCTTAAAACCTTTGATTCTTCATCGTCTATTGTCGCTGATAACTCTTTTAAAGAAAGTATTATTTCAGTTACATCTTCCTTAACACCGGGTACAGTTGAAAATTCATGAAGAACTCCATCAATTCTAATTGCATATACCGCTACTCCCGGCAAAGATGAAAGAAGAATTCTCCTTAATGCATTACCAACCGTAATACCAAATCCTCTCTCTAATGGTTCAACAACAAATTTGCCATATCTATAATCTTCGCTTAACTCGATAATATCAACTTTTGGCTTTTCTATTTCTATCATGGATAAACCCTCCTATAAAAATATTGATCCACTGAGGGTGAAATACCTCAACACTACACTCTTCTTCTCTTTGGCGGTCTACAACCGTTGTGTGGTATTGGAGTGACATCCTTAATCATTGTAACTTCAAGACCAGTTGCCTGAAGAGCTCTAATAGCTGCTTCTCTACCTGAACCAGGTCCTTTAACAAATACTTCTACAGTCTTTAAACCGTGTTCCATCGCTGCTTTAGCTGCTGTTTCAGCTGCCATCTGAGAAGCAAATGGAGTAGCTTTTCTTGAACCTTTAAATCCTAATTGACCTGAAGATGCCCATGAAATTGCATTACCATGTACGTCTGTTAATGTTACTATTGTATTATTAAAAGTAGACTGTATATGTGCATGTCCACGTTCTATGTTCTTACGTTCTCTTCTTCTAACACGTTGAACTACTTTTTTCTTGCCTTTTGCCATTATTATTTCCCTCCTTTAACTACTGTATTCTTTATTTCTTCTTCTTACGAGATACAGTTTTTCTAGGACCTTTTCTTGTTCTAGCATTAGTCTTAGTTCTCTGACCTCTTAGAGGTAATCCCTTAGCATGTCTCATACCTCTATAGCACTTTATGTCTCTTAATCTCTTTATATTTAGAGCAATTTCTCTTCTTAAATCACCTTCAACAAGATAATCTTCATCTATTATCTTTCTAAGTTCATTAACTTCATCTTCAGAAAGATCTTTTATTCTAGCATCTGGATTGATACCAGCTTTAGCTAATATTTCATTTGAAGTAGCTCTTCCTATACCATAAATATATGTTAAGCCTATTTCAGCTCTTTTTTCTCTAGGTAAGTCTACACCAGCTATTCTTGCCATATTCGCACCTCCTACGTTTATTACTGAGTTTCACAATCTATCAAGCTTTTGTTATTAACCCTGCTTTTGTTTATGCTTCGGATTTTCACAAATAACCATTACTTTACCTTTTCTCTTGATAACCTTACACTTTTCGCATATTGGTTTAACAGATGGTCTAACCTTCATTATTTATACCTCCTCAGACTATAAATAGTCTACTTCTTACGCCAAGTAATTCTTCCTCTCGTAAGATCATAAGGGGAAAGCTCTATATTCACCTTATCTCCTTCGAGAATCCTTATGAAGTTCATTCTTAGCTTTCCTGATATGTGACATAATACTTCATGCCCATTATCTAATCTAACTTTAAACATTGCATTTGGTAGAGTTTCAGAAACTGTACCTTCTAATTCAATTACATCTTTTTTGGCCATTAACTAACCAAACCTCCATTTCACAAGTTAACACTTACTTTAACTTATTTAGCTCAGCTCTTAAAAAAGAATCTGTTATATTATTTCCGTTATTTAATAATTCATTTACTTCCTTATGTACAAAGTTTCGTATATTTAAATGTTTTATTTTCTTCTTCTTCGGATTGTCAAGCTTCCTGCTTTTCCCATCAGCAATAAGTACATAATTTTTATCAACTATATAAACTATGAAAAAAAGTCTTCCCTGATCTCTTCCACAGGAAGCTTCGACCAATTGTCCAACATTTAAATTTTTTGATAGCATACAATCCCCTCCTTATATGTGGTTAGTGAAGCTATCTATAAATACTCTCGGAATTTTGTTACAAAAGCTTACAAAGTTACTTTCATAACAGCCCTTTCGTCTTCAAACAGGGGCCTACCTTAGTTTCCTCTGTCCTTTTGCGATGGGTGGTTAAATGCCTTATCTAAGAGCTTTTTGGTTTTAACTAAGCTAATGCAGCTTTAATATCTTCAAAAACCTTTTTTATATCCTGATCGCCATTTATATTTGCTATTATACCTTTTTCGGTATAGTATTCAACAAGTGGTTTTGTTTCAGATAAATAAACTTGTATTCTCTGAGAAACTGTTTCTTCATTGTCATCCGGTCTTTGAGTAAGATTTGAATCACAAACGTCACAAATTCCTTCTTTCTTACTTGGATTGAATTCTATGTGGAACGTTGCACCACAAGTTTTGCAAATTCTTCTACCACAAGCCCTATCAACTAATAATTTAGAGTCCACTTCTATATTTACCACTGTATCTAGAGCAATTCCGTTCTCGCTTAAAAACTTATCTAAATATTCTGCCTGGAATATATTTCTTGGGAAACCATCCAACATAAAACCATCTTTACAATCTTCCTCAGACAATCTTGAAGCTACTAGACCGCAAGTAAGTTCGTCTGGAACAAGTTTACCTTGATTCATATATTCTTGAGCTTTCTTACCTAGCTCTGTTCCTTCTTTGATGTTTTTTCTAAATATATCTCCTGTTGAGATGTGTGGTATCTTATAGCTTTCAACTATATTAGCAGCCTGAGTACCCTTCCCTGCACCAGGAGGTCCAAGTAATATTATTTTCATATTTATCATCTCCAAAATTATTTTAAGAAACCTTGATAATTCTTCATTACAAGATTCGATTCCAACTGTCTCTTAAGTTCTAATGCAACACCTACAACGATTAGCAGTGATGTACCACCAAAGTTAACTGGTACTTTCATATAGTGAGTAATAAGTGCCGGAATCAATGCCATTATTCCTAGGAATGCAGCTCCAACTATTGTTAACTTAGATAGTATACCATTTAAGTAGTTTTCAGTCGGAGTACCTGGTCTTATTCCCGGTATAAAACCACCACTGTTTTTCATATTTTTAGAAATATCTTCAGTGTTAAAAGATATTGTATTATAAAAATACGAAAAAGCAATAATAAGCACTATTTCCAATAATCTATATGTCCAGAAACCTTTATTTGTCGCTAAGTCAAAAAACGAATTAACTGCTTGCTGAATCTTTGGTCCGCCAAGTAGAGCTATCGTCTGTGGAAGAGCTAATATTGAACTAGCAAAGATAATTGGCATAACCCCTGACTGATTAACCTTCATTGGTATATGAGAACTTTCTCCACCATACATTTTTCTTCCTACTACTCTTTTTGCATACTGAACAGGTATTTTTCTAGTAGATTCGTTTATAAATGTTACCCCTATTATAGTTATAAGCATTACTATAACAACAGAAACTATTGCAGGCCATTTTAAAAGACCTATTGAAGCTCTTTGATGTATAGCTATTATATCTACAGGTAATCTTGAAATTATACCTATGAATATAATTACTGAACTACCATTTCCAAGCCCCTTTTCAGTAATTCTATCTCCTAGCCACATTACAATCATACTTCCCGCAACCAAAGTTATGATTACAGTTAAAATAAAGAATGAGCTATTTACCCTCAATGCACTTCTTACTATTCCAAGAGTTATACCAACAGCCTGAATAATAGCAAGTGCTAATGCAGTAAATCTAGTATATTGACTTATCTTCTTTTTACCTTCTTCACCTGACTTTTGCAGTTCTTTTAAACTTTCAAAACCAGCTGTTAGAAGCTGAATTATAATCGATGCTGTAATATAAGGTCCTATACCCAATGCAAATACGGTGAAATTACTAAATGCACCCCCAGAAAACATATTATATAATCCAAGTAATGAATTTTTTTCAACCATATTTTTGATTATTGATGTATCAATTCCAGGAACTGGAATTGTTGTACCTAATCTAAATATTACAACTATCATAAAAGTATATATTAACTTTTTTCTTATTTCTTTTACTTTAAATGCTTGTTTTATTTTTTCTATCAAAATTAATCACCTCTTTCAATCAATAGTGATTAAACCTCTTCTACATTTCCGCCAGCGTTTGTTATCTTTTCTCTAGCAGATGCAGTAAATTTAGCAGCTTTAACCGTTAAAGCCTTCTCTAAGTTACCATTCCCTAAAATCTTAAGTCCGTCCTTTTCAATTTTAGATATAGTCTTAGTGTCCTTTAAAAGCTGAGCATCTATTACTGTTCCAGCTTCAAATTTATTAAGAGTTTCAACATTAACTTCTGAATAAACTTTCTTGAATATATTGTTAAATCCTCTCTTAGGTAGTCTTCTTGCAAGTGGCATCTGTCCACCTTCAAAACCTATTCTTACTCCACCACCAGATCTTGACCACTGACCTTTCTGTCCACGACCAGATGTCTTACCCTGACCAGTAGCAGTACCTCTACCTAATCTTCTTTTTCCTTTTACAGCACCTTTGGCAGGTTTTAACTCATGTAACTTCATTTTGTTGCACCTCCTTCTCTATTATGATTTTATTATTCTGCTATCTCAGTTACTTCAACAAGATGACTTACCTTGTTAATCATTCCTCTAATCTGAGCGTTATCTTCTTTAATTACAACAGCTTCTCTCTTCTTAAGACCTAAAGCTTCTATGTTTTTTCTCTGATTAGGATTAGTTCCTATAACGCTTCTAACTAGCTTTATCTGTATTTTAGACATTTTGAAACCTCCTATTTATTATCCAAGTAGTTCCTCTACTTTTTTACCTCTTAATCTAGCAATTGATTCTGCAGTTTTAAGATCTCTTAGTCCTTCCATAGTTGCATTAACCATGTTTCTTGGATTATTTGAACCAGTAGATTTAGCTCTAACGTCCATTACCCCGGCTAATTCAAGTACGGCTCTGACAGGACCACCAGCAAGAACTCCAGTACCTTCCTTAGCAGGCATTATAAGAATCTTACCAGCTCCAAAGTGTCCTACAACCTGATGAGGTATAGTAGTTCCAACTCTTGGCACAACTATTAAATTCTTCTTAGCATCTTCCACTGCTTTTCTTATAGCATCCGGAACTTCCATTGCTTTTCCTGATCCTATACCAACGTGTCCATTACCGTCACCAACTACTACTAAAGCTGCAAATCTAAAGTTTCTACCACCCTTTACAACCTTAGTTACACGTCTAACTTCTATAACTCTTTCTTCTAAATCGAATTGAGTCGCATCTATAGGTTTACTATGTAGCATATTATTCCTCCTTCAATAAATTAGAATTTAAGTCCAGCTTCTCTCGCGCCTTCAGCCAGCTCTAAAACTCTACCATGATAAATATATCCGCCTCTATCAAATACAACTTCTGTTATACCCTTTTCAGCGGCTCTTTTAGCTACTAATTCTCCAACTTTTCTAGCAGCCTCTTTGTTTCCTGTATATGATACAGCACCTTTTACAGCCTCATCCAATGAAGAAGCAGCAGCAAGTGTTACTCTGTTTGTATCGTCTATTAACTGAGCGTATATATTCTTAGAACTTCTAAATACACAAAGTCTTGGTCTTTCAGCAGTTCCTACAACTTTTTTTCTTACTCTCTTATGTCTAGCAACTCTGTTTGCGTTCTTATCTATTTTCTTGAACAAAGTTCTCACTCCTTTCGTTAATTATTATTTCTTACCAGTCTTACCTTCCTTACGAACAATACGTTCATCAGAATACTTAATTCCCTTACCTTTGTATGGTTCAGGTTTTCTCCAAGCTCTAATCTTAGATGCATAGTTACCTACCACCTGCTTGTCTATTCCCTTTACTATAATTTCTGACTGATTTGGAACTTCAGTAGTGATACCTTCCGGATCTTCCATTTCAACCGGATGAGAAAAACCTAAGTTCATTACTAATGATTTACCTTGTTTAGCACATCTATAACCAACGCCCTTCACTTCTAGTTTCTTTTCAAAACCTTCAGATACACCTACAACCATGTTATTTATAAGTGTTCTAGTCAAACCATGAAGACTCTTATGTTTCTTATTTTCAGTAGGTCTCTTAACTACTACAGTGTTTTCTTCCTTTTCTATTATCATTTCCGGGTTAAAACTATTTGATAATGTTCCTTTTGGTCCTTTTACAGTTACTACATTACCCTCAGCAATTGTAACTTCAACACCTGCTGGAATTTCTATTGGCTTTACACCTATTCTTGACATTCATTACACCTCCTTACATCAAAGAAATCTTACCAAACGTAGCAGATTACTTCTCCACCAACGTTATTTTGTCTTGCCTGCTTATCTGTTAATATACCATTTGATGTAGATATCATTGCAATACCTAATCCATTTAATACTTTTGGTACATCAACTGCAGCTGCATATACTCTCATTCCCGGCTTAGATATTCTCTTTAATCCAGAGATTACTCTTTCACCTGTTTGTCCATATTTAAGCTGTATTCTTATTATTCCTTGCTTTCCATCTTCTATTACATCGTAACCTCTTATAAATCCTTCTTCAAGAAGTATTCTAGCGATTTCTTTCTTTATATTAGAAGCCGGAACATCAACAGTTTCATGCTTTACTGAGTTAGCATTTCTTATTCTCGTAAGCATATCTGCGATTGGATCTGTCATTGTCATATTTAAATCCTCCTTCCGATTGTATCTATCTTACCAACTTGATTTTCTGACACCAGGTATTACACCCTTATATGCCAATTCTCTAAAACATATACGGCAAACACCGAAATCTTTTAGAACTGAATGCGGTCTACCACATATTGAACATCTTGTATATTCTCTAGTTTTATATTTCTGTTTTCTCTGTTGTTTAACAACCATTGCTTTTCTCGCCACGTGAATCCCTCCTTTACCTACTTAGAAAATGGCATTCCTAATAATTTAATTAGTTCACGAGCTTCTTCGTCAGTCTTAGCACTTGTCACGAAGATAATATCCATACCTCTTACCTTGTCAACCTTATCGTATTCGATTTCCGGGAAGATAAGTTGTTCCTTAACTCCTAGAGTATAGTTACCTCTTCCATCAAATGAATTAGGGTTAACACCTCTAAAGTCTCTAACTCTTGGTAGAGATACTGAAACTAATTTATCCATAAAATAGTACATCTTGTCACCTCTTAAAGTAACTTTAGTACCTATTGGCATTCCTTCTCTTAACTTGAAATTGGCAACTGATTTTTTAGCTCTAGTTATTATCGGTTTCTGTCCTGAAATTATTTCTAATTCTTCAACAGCTTTTTCTAAAGCCTTAGCGTTGTCCTTTGAATCACCAGCACCCATGTTGATTACTATCTTTTCAAGCTTTGGTAATTCCATAATATTTTTATATCCAAACTTCTCCATTAATGCTGGAGCTACTTCCTTGTTATACTTTTCTTGTAATCTTGAAGCCATTCTATTCCCTCCTTTCGATTATTTTCTATAATTCTTTACCGCTCTTAGCTGATACTCTTACTTTCTTTCCATCTTTAACTTCATATCTAACTCTAACACCTTTTCCAGTTTCCGGATCAAATGGCATTACATTTGATATATGAATAGGAGCTTCTTTTGTTGTTATACCACCTTGTGGGTTAGTAGCAGATGGTTTATTGTGTTTAGTTACTATGTTGATACCTTCAACTAAAACTCTTTCTTTTTTACTATCTACATTAAGAACTAAACCTTTTTTACCTTTATCTTTACCAGATATAACTACTACAGTATCGCCTTTCTTTACACGCATCATTGATCTATTGCACCTCCTCTAATTATAGTACTTCTGGAGCAAGAGAAACTATCTTCATGTAATCATGGTCTCTTAACTCTCTCGCAACAGGTCCAAATATACGAGTACCTACCGGTGTCTTATCGTCCTTTATAATAACCGCAGCATTTTCATCAAATGAAATATAGCTACCATCGTTACGTCTCATTCCCTGCTTGCTTCTAACTACAACAGCTTTTACTACTTTACCTTTTTTTACAACTCCACCTGGTGTTGCGCTTTTAACTGTTGCAACTATTACGTCACCTACATTGGCGTACTTTCTTCTAGTTCCGCCAAGAACACGTATGCATAAAAGTTCTTTAGCACCTGAATTATCAGCTACTTTTAAACGTGTTTCCTGCTGTATCATCGCAATTCCTCCTTCTTGTAAACTATTTAACCTTTTCTACTATCTCAACTAGTCTGAATCTCTTATCCTTAGATAAAGGTCTAGTTTCCATTATTCTTACTCTATCTCCAATGTTACAAATGTTGTTTTCATCATGAGCTTTGTATTTCTTAGTTCTTTTAACACGCTTGTTGTATAATGGATGTTTTACGAAATCTTCGCAAGCAACAACTATAGTTTTATCCATCTTATCACTTACAACACGGCCAACTCTAACTTTTCTTCTGTTTCTTTCCATGTCTATAAAGCCTCCTTCTTCCAATATTAAGCTCTAGCTTCGTTTAACTTTCTCTCTGCAAGAACAGTTTTAACCTTTGCTATGTCTCTTTTTACAGTCTTAATTCTAGCTGTATTCTGTAACTGACCAGTAGCTAATTGGAATCTTAAGCTAAATAATTCACTTTTGAATTCGTCTAATTTTGAAACTAGTTCTTCTGATGTTAAATTTCTTAATTCTTTAGCTTTCATCCTATTCACCTACCTTTTCTAAATCTTCTTTCTTAACAAATTTACACTTAACAGGTAATTTGTGTGCAGCAAGTCTCATAGCTTCTCTAGCCTTGCTTTCTGATACACCAGCTAGTTCAAACATTACTCTACCTGGCTTAACTATTGCTACCCAATATTCCGGAGAACCCTTACCGGCACCCATACGAGTTTCCGCAGGCTTTCTTGTTATTGGTTTATGTGGGAAGATTTTAATCCAAACCTGTCCACCTCTTTTTATATATCTTGTCATCGCGATTCTGGCCGCTTCTATCTGGTTAGAAGTTATCCAAGATGGTTCTAATGCTACTAAGCCGAATTCTCCGTAAGTAACTTTATTACCTTTGTTTGCCTTACCAGCTAAGCTTCCTCTATGAACTCTACGACGCTTTACTCTCTTTGGCATTAACATGAGTTTCTTCCTCCTTCCGAACTAATTAGTCCTGTTTTGCTTCTTTTTTTGAAGCTCTAGGACCTCTATTATTGTTTCTTCTATCGTTATTTCTTGATCTTCTATCGTTTCCTCTGCCGTTTCTCTTGTCTCTTCCGCTCTTTCTTTCTGCTTTCTTTTCTTCTCTTTCAGTAGAAATATTTCTTCCCGGAAGTATTTCACCATTACAGATCCAAACTTTAATACCTATTTTACCATAAGTCGTATTTGCTTCTGCAAAACCGTATTCTATATCGGATCTCAATGTATGTAGTGGCACATTACCTTCACTATAACCTTCAGTTCTAGCCATTTCTGCTCCACCTAATCTACCAGAAGCACTAACCTTGATACCTTTAGCCCCAGACTTCATAGTTCTACCTACTGCCTGTTTCATAGCTCTTCTAAATGCAATTCTTCTTTCTATTGCCTGTGCTATGTTTTCTGCTACTAACTGAGCATCTCTATCTATGTTTCTTACTTCAATTATATTAAGGATAACTGTTTTTTTAGTCATCTTTTCTAACTTAGCTTTAAGAGCTTCTATTCCAGCTCCTCCCTTACCTATTACAACACCTGGTTTTGCAACATGTAAGTCCATTTTTATCTTATTAGCCGATCTTTCTATTTCTATCTTAGCTAATCCAGCTGAGTATAATTCTTTCTTTAGATATGTTCTTAAAACGTGATCTTCTTTTAGGAACTCACCGAACTCTTTTCTATCATTAGCGAACCATCTTGAGTCCCAATCTTTAATTACACCAACTCTTAAGCCGTGTGGATTTACCTTCTGACCCATTTGTGTCCCTCCTTCTTATTAGTTTTCTCTCTCTTTAAGAACTACCTCGATATGAGATGTTCTCTTTCTAATTGCTGTTGCTCTACCCTGTGCTCTAGGCATGAATCTCTTCATTGTAGGTCCCTGGTTAGCAACTATCTTTGCTATATATAATTTATCTGCGTCCATTTCATGGTTATTTTCAGCATTTGCAGCAGCTGACTTAATTACCTTAGCAACTATTTCAGATGCATATCTAGGCGTAAATTTAAGTATAGCTAATGCTTCTTTTACGTCTTTTCCTCTAACTAAATCGCATATCTGACCAGCTTTTCTAGATGATACACGAACAGTTTTTGCTATAGCTCTTGCTTCCATTTAAAAAGTCCTCCTTTCAGTTGTCATTATTTTCTCTTTGAAGATTTTTCATCGTCCTTATGACCTTTAAAAGTTCTTGTAGGTACGAATTCTCCTAATTTATGTCCAACCATATCTTCTGTGATATATACTGGTATATGTCTTCTTCCATCATGAACTGCTATAGTGTGCTCAACGAACTGAGGGAATATTGTAGAAGTTCTAGACCAAGTCTTTATTACTTCCTTATTTCCACTAGCGTTCATAGCTTCAACCTTTTTGAATAATCCTGCATGGACAAAAGGTCCTTTTTTAGTTGATCTTGACATTAATGTTCCTCCTTCCCGAGTGAATTAAAACAATTACTTAGTTCTTCTAGATACTATTAGCTTATTTGAAGCTTTCTTTTTCTTTCTAGTCTTGTATCCTAGAGCTGGTTTACCCCATGGAGTTACTGGTGATGGTCTACCAATTGGAGATCTACCTTCACCACCACCGTGTGGATGGTCATTAGGGTTCATTACAGATCCTCTTACTGTAGGTCTGATTCCCATGTGTCTCTTTCTACCGGCTTTACCGATTACTACATTTCCGTATTCGATATTACCAACCTGTCCGACTGTTGCTCTACAGTTGTTATTTACATATCTCATTTCACCTGATGGTAATCTAAGAAGTGCTTTTGTTCCTTCCTTAGCCATTAACTGAGCTGAAACTCCGGCAGATCTAACTAACTGTCCACCCTTTCCGGCTTTAAGTTCAATATTGTGTACTAATGTACCAACTGGCATATTCTTTAATTCCAAACAGTTACCCGGCTTAATATCTGCCCCTAATCCTGAAATAACTGTGTCTCCAACTGATAGTCCTAATGGAGCAAGTATATATCTCTTTTCACCGTCTACATAGTGAAGAAGTGCTATATTTGCAGATCTGTTTGGATCGTATTCTATTGTAGCAACCTTGGCAGGTATACCATCTTTATTTCTCTTGAAATCTATTAATCTATATTTTCTCTTGTTTCCGCCACCTTTATGACGAACAGTTATTTTACCATGAACATTTCTACCAGCATTCTTTTTTAGATTCACTAAAAGAGACTTTTCTGGCTGGTTGCAAGTTATTTCATCTGACTTTAAAACTGTCATCTGTCTTAAGGCAGGAGAAGTTGGTTTAAACTTTTTAATAGCCATTATTTATATCCTCCTTAATTCGAATTACATTCCTGTGAAGAATTCTATATCCTTACTTCCTTCAGTAAGCTTAACTACCGCTTTCTTAAAACTAGAAGTCTTTCCTACGTTTCTTCCCATTCTCTTTGTCTTTCCATCGTAGTTCATTACATTTACCTTTTCAACTTCGACTTCAAAGATCTTTTCAACTGCTTTCTTTATTTCAGTCTTGTTTGCATCCTTAGCAACAATAAAAGTATATTTCTTATTTCCCATTTCAGCCATTGACTGTTCAGTAACGACCGGTTTTATAATTATATCATGTGGATTTGTCATTACGCGTACACCTCCTCCACTTTCTTAACTGCGTCTGTAGTTATGATGAATGAATCACAGTTTAAAATGTCATAAACATTTAGCGTGCTTACATGACAAACATTAGCTCCTTCTATGTTTCTTACTGATTTTACAACATTAACATCATTATCAGCAGTAACAACTAATGTCTTCTTAGCTGCGTTCACATTCTTAAATATATTTACCATTTCCTTTGTCTTTGGAGCGTCTAAAGAAAGAGCATCTAAAACTATTATTTCATTGCCCTGTACCTTTGAAGATAGCGCAGACTTCATTGCAAGTCTTCTAACTTTCTTTGGTAATGAGTAGCTATAATCTCTTGGCTTTGGTGCAAATGCAACTCCACCGCCTACCCACTGTACTGATCTTATAGAACCTTGTCTAGCTCTACCAGTACCTTTTTGTCTCCATGGCTTTCTTCCGCCACCTCTAACTTCCGCTCTAGTCTTAGCAGACTGAGTACCTTGTCTTCTATTAGCTAACTGACACTTTACAGCTTCATAAAGTACATGTTCGTTAACTTCTATATTAAAAATTGAATCATTTAATTCTATTTCACCAACATTCTGGCCTGTTACGTTTAATACATTAATCTTTGGCATTGTTAATCCTCCTTTCCTCTATGATTAGTTAGCGCAAAGTGCTTCTTTAACAGTAACAACTGAACCCTTAGCACCCGGTATAGCACCCTTTATTAATAAAAGATTCTTTTCAGCGTCTACTTTTACCACTTCAAGATTCTTAACAGTTACTTTCACACTTCCCATGTGTCCAGCAAGTTTCTTGTTCTTGAAAACTCTACCCGGATAAGAACAAGCACCCATTGAACCTGGTCTTCTGTGATATCTGGAACCATGAGATTCCGGACCTCTACTCTGTCCATGTCTCTTTATTGGACCCTGGAATCCCTTACCTTTTGAGATACCAGTTACATCTATCTTTTCTCCTTCGGCAAATAAATCAGCTTTTATTTCCTGACCTACTTCAAAACCTTCTAATGAATCCATTCTGAATTCCTTAAGATGTTTCTTTAGTGCACCTGCTTTTGCAAGATGTCCTTTTTCTGGCTTATTAAGAGCTTTTTCTTTAGCATCTTGGTAACCTATCTGTATTGCCTGGTAACCATCATTTTCCATTGTCTTAATCTGAGTGATTACAACAGGACCTGCTTCTACAACTGTTACTGGTACTACTGAACCTTCTGCAGTAAATACCTGAGTCATACCTATTTTCTTTCCTAATATTCCTTTCATTTTTACCTCCTATTTTCTTACAGCGGATTATCGGTTTTCCAATAATCATTCTAAGATATCACTATCTTAGGCGGTCTATAACTTGATTTCTATATCAACACCAGCCGGTAAGTCAAGCTTCATTAATGAGTCAACTGTCTTTGGTGTTGGATTAGCTATATCAATTAGTCTTTTGTGAGTTCTTATTTCGAACTGCTCTCTAGAGTCTTTGTACTTATGTACAGCTCTTAAGATTGTCACAACCTTCTTCTCTGTTGGAAGAGGTATTGGACCTGCTACCTGTGAACCAGCTTTTTTAGCTGTTTCAACCAATTTGCTAGCTGAATAATCTAACAACTTATGATCATATGATTTTAATCTTATTCTTATCTTTTCATTCTTAGCCATTTTAGTCCCTCCTTCTGATTTTATTTACCTGGCCAGATAAATCAAATACCGATACACTGTTCCGGGTGTGTCGTAATTTCCTAATCGATTTTTGAATTTATCCACCCAAAACTTGCTCATTTACATGAGCGTACTAGATTATTTTAACAAAAAAAGCCTGCATATGCAAGCTTTTTTTGAAGTTTTTTCAATACTTTTATTTAGCGTTCTAATATAGTTCCATCTTTTATATTTATGACCCTATCCGCATATCTTGCCACATTGTTATCATGAGTAATTAATATAATAGTTTGCTTACTCTCCTTTGATATTTCCTTTATTAGATTCATTATTTCTATCCCCGTTGAGGAGTCTAAATTCCCGGTAGGTTCATCTGCCAGAAGTAACATCGGCTTTGTAAGCAAAGCTCTTCCAATAGCTACCCTTTGCTTTTGGCCACCGGAAATCTGATCCGGATATTTGTCTTGAACGTCTTTCAATCCTAATTTATTCAAAATATATTCCACAAAAGATGCATCCGGTATTTTGTGATCCAATCTCATTTGTAACTCAATATTTTCTCGTACTGTTAAAACTCTTATCAGATTATATTGTTGAAATATTATTCCCACATCTCTTCTCTTTCTTCTACATAATAGATTGCCGAATTATTTTTTTAAATCGTCTTCAAAATACATTGTAAATTTAAATAAAATATATAGAGTAAGTCCATCAGGCAAAAATTCTTTAGATATATTTTTATTAAACAGCAATAAAAAAGCCAGCCTTTCGAAGAATCTCGAGTCTGACTTCTTATATAGATATCACAAAACAAAATTTTAATATTTTTAGTTTTTATTGAAATATAAATATTTTAAGCGATTTTAGGCTTTTTTAGACAAATATCTGAACATTGAAAAAAATATCAAAATGTATATAATTATGGTTATAAAGTGTAATAAGGAGGTCTTATGAAAAAGACAATATTTCTAATTTTCGGGATAGTAACTCTATTAGCAGTTTTTGTTATATTTATATTTTCAGGAAATAAAAAAAGCGGGCTATTTACAAAAGATTACTATATTGGTATAGTAACGGTTCAAGGTGATAATAAACCAGAAATTAATTTTATGGATAAATCTTTGGAAAATATTGGAAAAATATATTTAGATGCAAAAGATTTTTTGAGAGTATTCAATTATAATAAGGTTGAACAAGATAAGGATTCATTTTATTTCGTTCAGGATTCAAGTATATTTTCTAATAACAATGATTTGTTAAAAGTTGATAAAAAAAATTTCAAACAAACTAAACTAAAAGTTAATAATTATCCTAGCTATTTTCATGTTGGTGAAAAAAATATTTATACTGTAGAAATACTACTGGGAGCTTCTAATATTGGTGTTTTTGATAAAGAAAAAAATACTCCGGCTAAGAATGAAAAAATAAGTAAGACTTTATCCCCATCAATTTTCGAATATAAATCAGATTTGTATTATTATATAAATGATAAGAATAAAGTTACTCTATATAATCATATGAAAAAGAAATCTGAACTATCTATAGAAGGAATCAATGAAGTTCTATACACATATTTAAATGATGACACTGCCTATATACTTGGTAAATACATTGAAGACAATGAAAAAGGTCAAATTAGTGAATACATTTTGACTAAATACAACTTTAAAACGAAAAAAAAATCAAATATTATAATACCAAATAAAGATTATAAATATGTGTTTGCAGATTTAATATTAGTAAATGATAAGATTATTTTACAGGAGGATGTCAATCTTGTTGCTTTTAGAAATAAAAAAGATTTGCTCTATATAGACATGAATAGAAAACAAGTCAAGAGTATTTCATTAGATGAATACCCTCAATCCATCAGTTTGGATAGAAAGAGTAATGTAATCTTTGTTTCTAAAAATAGTATTTCAATTTATAACAAGGACTTTAAATTAATAAAACATAAAAAAATCAATATTATCAAAGAAAAAGACTATGAAAGAAAGTTTAATTCACATGTATTAATAGGATGAAGCTATGAAAAAAGTAAATTATTAAATATTTATAATTTTATTAATTTATAAGAAAAGTATTTTTTAAAGTATAAAGGAAAGAGAACACAACTATTTGAAATTCTCTTTCCTTTTTAAATTATGTGTCATTGTTGTATTCATAAAGTGTTTTCATAGTTTATTAACTACCCAATCACAGAAAGTTAATTTACAGAAAAAAATTCTATACACTCAAAATTAACGTGTTAATATATTCATAATTATCAAAATAAATGCTCCTATTACCGTTCCTGTTAATACTTTAATTGCAAACGAAGGATTACTCTTCTTTTTAATTAAAAATATGAAGAAACCTATCGCCGGAAACGTAAGCCCTAATAGTATCCAACCAATAATAGTTTTATCAAACCTAATATCCATATGTTTATTACTTATTTCTCTATTGTCTATTTTTTTAGATGTATTGACCTTGGTTTTTCTCGTATTATTTCTAATATCTGCACCATTATTTATATCTTTGCTGTCAGAAAATGTTGCGTTCTTTTTTTTAGCCGTCTTTTCACTGCGAATAGGAGTTCCACATTCTTTGCAAACACTGGCAAACCTACTTATTTTTATACCACAATTCTTACAATACATTTCACCATACCTCTTTAGATTTAAAATTTTTTTTGATTTATATTTATGTAACAACTATAATACATATGTCAACAATCAAATTCTTTACATGAACGTATTATTTATAAATTTTTATTTCATTTCATATTTTTTTAAAGGATCTCCTCCTGATTTCTTATATACAGCTCCATCAATTGCCTGTATATTATTTCTAAGTATTCCAAATGCAGCTCTATAATTGTTTTTAAATGTGTTTATGGAATTTGGAGATTGGTCAGAAAAAGATGGCTCTACAGATAAAAATACCAACACTTTTTTCTCAACTCCATTTTTATAAACTCTTCCGATTTCAACATATGTAGACGGATAAGAAAAATCCGAATCTACTACTGCGATATCACATATATATCCTTCCGGTTCGTTTTTATTAGAAGATCTATCAAAATGATATTTTGAATATAAAGTAATTGCCGTTTCGTCTTCTGCAACACTGTTTATCGGTTTATACGCAATATTTCCGGCTAAAGTAGAAGGAATTACTATTCTAATAAAACCATCCGCATAATTGACAATTGTGGTATTAGATACTAAAGTTCCATCAATTGCTTGCTTTAAATATGCGTCTTCAACAGATTTAGAACCACCGACTACAAAAAGTTCATTAGCCTCCTGTGCAAGGGATATAGTTTCCTGATTTTTGACTCTTGGAACTAAAAGTATATCAGAATTTTTGGAGTTAGTAATATTGATAGCACTCATAGAATCAGCATAATTTCTTCCATCTACAAATACTATATTTTTATATGCCGTTTTTCTAGCTATTTTATTTGAAGTATCATATCTATCTCTCCCGGATATCCTGTATCCACCATCCTGTCTGACTGTGCTTTTTCCTCCAAAAGTATATTTTACAGTATATCCGGAAGCATTATATGCCTTTTCTCCATCAACGAGCATTATCCCAATTCCTTCTTCTCTTATAATTGAATATGCGCTTAAAGCATCCGCGTATACTCTCCCAGTAGCAACTCCGACTGTTTTATATCCGGATAATTCCAGTGTTTTTCTGTTTGTTTCATATATATTTTTACCTATTATCCTTTTTATTTTGGCTCTTGATCTAAATCTATCATCTATTTTATTCGATATTTGTCTATCTCCAGAATCTCCCCCTACAATAAATACATTCTTTATCGTCTTGTCGGAATCAAAAATCCCTAAACTAGAATCCTTATTTGCCAGCACTAATCTGCCATTATATCTATTAGCTATATTCATAGCACTTATGGCATCTTGATAACTATATGCCGGGGCTATTACCAAAGTATCGCTATTATATGTTTTTGCTGATTCTACTGATGTATTAACTCTATTATAGCCACTATATCTTGTATATTTACCGTTATTTTCGGATTTTACTATTCCACCAAAGAAAATAACCGAAGACATTATTGTTATTGATATGGTTTTTATTATTTTTTTACCGTAGTTAACTCTATTTTTATAATTTTTATTATAATTTATGACTTTATATCTATCCATTAAAATCCCCTCCTTATAAATTTAAATCCTATTTATAATTTTATAAGTTATATATTACTTCTCCTTACCATTATACCTTCATATAAAAAAATAGGCAAAGCATACTTTCTTATATACCTCACCTAAATATCGTTCTATTTGGACTCTTTTTAGTATTTTTCTAAGAATTTGCTTCTTTTCTATATATTCCTAATCTATTATTGAACAGATAAAAAAATGGAAGAAATATCTTTTTTGATAGCGGCAATATACGTTTCATTTCCTTTGTAAAATTAATTAAATCCACTTGATTTAATTCTGGACAAATATCTACAACTTCGGAACCGTCCTTTACTCCCCATTTAAACTCTGCATTCATATTTCGGACAGTATCATGCTTTTGAGATCTATTTACTATAAATTTTGAAATAAGATCTAAATGAAGTTCAAAACTTTCAAAATTATCTACCAATATATTCAGTATTTCTTTTATTTCTGTTTCATCAAAGTACATAAACACCCCTTCTGAAAAAATTATAAGATCCCTGTTGTCTTTTTCAATAAAGTCAGTCCAACTTCTATCAAATACGGATACAGGTATATTTACTACTCTTTTATTCTCTTTAAAGAAATTTTTTCTAAATTCTATTACCTCGGGTAAATCTAAATTATACCACTTTATTTTTCCATTATCTATCCTATTGAACCTGGTATCTAATCCACATCCTATTGATATTACAGAACAATTAGGATGATTATATATGTACTCACTAATTTCATCATCCATAATTTTAGCCCTTGCTAATGTTCCATAATAACTCCCCCATGCTTTATCGAATTTTGAAAAATCATACTCTATTTCTTTAGATATATCATATGAAAGTTTATCTTTTAAAACAGATTTGTCACTACTATAATCCTTTGCTCTTATATAAAGAGTTATTAATAAAGTCTCTGCTATGCCATCTAGTTTTACTTTCATCTTTAGCTCCCTCCATTGTATAATAAACTGCTTAATTTTAAACCCTTTTATTAAATAGTAACACAATATTAAAACCTCTTCAATGATATTGATTTTCTTTAGCATTATATTTTTCAAAAAATTTCTATAAAAAATGGTATCAAGTCATCTACTAACCTGATACCATAAATAACATCATATTTAGTTTTTTACATAATATTATAGTTCTATTCCTTCTAAATTCTCACCCATTAATGAAGTATAACTCATCTTTATATCTTCCAGACTATATACTTGGAATGCTTCAAGACCTACTTTATATCCCATTTTCGCTAACATAGGAAATACTTCCAAAGCTTTTGCCTGTGCATCTTCACTATTTAAAAATACAGCCTTACCTGTTAATCTCAAAGTATTCATTTTTTCATCGATAGCACTTATTTCCATCTTTGGGTTAATCTGCATTTGCTTATACATATTTGCTCTAGAATCTACATAGAAACAAAGCTTTCCATTATAATCCATAACAAAACCTAATGGTCTGACCCTTGGCTGATCACCGTCTACAGTTGCCGCATAAAATACTTTCGCCTGCTTCAAAAAATCTAATACTTTCATAATTTACCCCCTTAAATTAATAATATATAAATAATTGAGTAATGTTTTACTCTTTTATTTAATTATAATATATTATTAATTTTAAGTCACTTATTTTAAATAACTTAAAGATTAATTACATCATTTTCTATCCCACTCCATAATTTTTCTGCAGTAGGTTTCCATGAATTCGCATAAGGAACACATTTAGCAGTAAGTGCATCAATATCTTCAGGAGATATTAAATCTGTTGAATGAGCCTTTGATCTTTTTACCATCTCATTTAGCAATTCCGGATTTTCCAACATCGGACAAGGTCTTAAATGATTTTCATTAAAAGGCTGACCTTTTCTATACTCCATAAAAATTGGCTGTTTTAAACACTCTAATAATGTATTTTCCCTTATATTTGCATTAGAATAATGTATAAATACACAAGGCTCTGCATCACCGGCTGAATTTATATGGAAATAATTTCTACCTCCTGCAATACAACCTCCTACATATTCTCCATCATTTTGAAAATCTATTAGCATTATAGGTTTACCACCTTCAAATGCTCTTAATTCTCTAATTCTATGATATATATATTCTCTCTGTTTCGGAGTAGGTATAAGCTCTAAAACAGCATCATTTCCAACCGGCATATAATTGAAAAACCAACTGTACATTACGCCTTTGCTTATTAATAAATCAATAAATTCATCGGAAAGTACTGTTTCAATATTTTTACTTGTATAACAAATTGATGTTCCATATATTAATCCTTTTTCATTCAATATATCCATAGCATGAAGAACTTTTTTGTATATACCTTTGCCTCTCCTACTATCATTTTCTTCTTCAAATCCCTCTATACTGAGTGCGACTGAAAAGTTACCGACTCTTACCATTTCATCTGCAAATTCCTCATCAATTAATGTTCCATTCGTGAATGCTACGAAATAACAATCTCTATGTTTCTCACATAATCTTATTAAATCCTTTTTTCTCATCAATGGCTCACCACCGGTAAACATATAAAAATACATTCCCAATTTTTTACCTTGAATTATTACATCATCCATTTCTTCAAAAGATAAGCTTTGATTGTGTCCATATTCAGCTGCCCAACAACCCTTGCATTTCAAGTTGCAGGCACTTGTAGGATCCATTAATATTAACCATGGAATATTACAATTATGTTCTTTTCGTTTCTCATTAATTACTTTTTTACCGTAATAAGCAGCCGTAAAACCAAGATTCAATGCTGTCATTTTCATTACATTGACATCAAGTTTATCCATCATATTATAAACATAATTAATCCACTTGCCGTCTCTATCTTTTATCATCTCTCTAACTTTATCATATGTTTTTTGTTCAAAAAGATTTTTAGCAAATTTTTGATATATGTCCACAAGATTTAACATGGCATTTTCTCTTCCATCAATATCATTTGCCTTTAAATTTTTTATCACACTTTCTATCCCTTTACTTGCAACTTTTCGTTCAACATTATGTACAAGACCCATAATACTACCCCCTTACAAAACAAGTATAAGTTATAATCACCATGATTAACAAAAAATAATGAAATTACGACTATTTTATAAAAACCCTCTAATAAGATTCAAAAATTTATAATTAAATTTTAAACCTTTTTAAGATTATAGTCAAATTCCTTATTATTTATTTTTTATATATAATTAGCCGTTTATATTAAATTAATACTCTTTTTCACCTTTAAAATCATCTTTTATTTTATAAAATTCTTGAATTTCTAATTATTCTTTAATAAGTAATAATCTTTTCATTTTTTGAAAATAAATATCGTATAAATATATTTTTTATTTTACAAAAAAAGAGAACCTAAAAAATTAAGTTCTCTAAATCTTGATATTTATTCAATCAAATAATTATTCAATTATTGACGCAACAACTCCAGAAGCTACTGTTCTACCACCTTCTCT
>NZ_JABGBW010000040.1 GCF_014229965.1 Peptostreptococcus canis | reverse complement strand
CCTAAGTCAACTTCATCACCGGAAATGTCATCTGCGATTTTAACAGAGTATTTACTTAATACTGCTGCCGATAATCCAAATAACACAAACACTGGCATAACAGCTGCTCCAACAACCCCTACTGTAAGAGGTATATTTATTATGTTTCTCCCATCTTTTTCTACCTTTATCCTGACTACAGTGGCTTTTTTTAACAGTTCTATTAATTGTGATTT
>NZ_JABGBW010000004.1 GCF_014229965.1 Peptostreptococcus canis | reverse complement strand
CGAACACAGAAGTTAAGCTCTTTAGCGCTGAAGGTACTTGGCGGGAAGCTGCCCGGGAGAATAGGACGTAGCTACGTGACAAGCTCCGGATTTTTCCGGGGTTTTTTATTGTATATTTTACAAAGAGTCATAATATTTTATTTTAAAAAGTGAAGCGATTGAGTTTATTCTTTAGAGATGTGATATAATGAAATAGTACAAATTAATTGTGGTAGGTAGGTGTGATAAATGTGGCTAAAATAATATATCAAACTTTGAAAGCAATAAGTGAATTAGAAATAGTGTCTTTTCATATGCCAGGTCATAAAAGCGGACGAATTTTTAAAGAATTGGGATACGAAAGAGAAATTTCTAATTTGTTAAATTTAGATTCTACTGAAATTATAGGTACAGATAATTTGCATAATCCGAGCGGAATAATAGAAGAGTCACAAAATAATTCAAGAAAAATTTTATTTCCGGAAAATGATGGTTATGATTTAATTTATCTTGTAAATGGTAGTACATGTGGCATAGAATCTGCTATAATGGCAAGTTGTAAGCCTGGAGATAAGATAATAATAAATAGAGCATCCCATCAATCTGCTTATAATTCTTGTATATTATCCAATGTAGAACCAATATTTGTAAATGAGATGGTAGATTCAGAAAATAATATATTTTTGGGAGTTCAGAAAGAGGAGTATATTAAGGCAATTGAAAATAATAAAGACGCAAAAGCCATATTTATAACTCGTCCAACTTATTATGGTATGTCTTTTGAAATAAAGGATATAATAGAAACAGCGCATAATTATGGTATGTTTGTGATAGTGGACGAGGCACATGGTGCTCATTTAGGTTTAAACGATAAACTACCAAAATCATCCGTAAAATATGGAGCAGACTTTGTAATTCAGAGTATACATAAGACTTTGCCTTCTTTTACACAATCGTCTATTATGTTAGTTAGAAAAAATACCGTGAAAAAAGGGGAGAGAATATTAGTTTGCTCAGAAACTTACAATAGATTAAGAAATTCACTAAATATGTTTGAATCATCAAGTCCATCATATGTATTTTTAATGGGACTGGAGTTTGCAGTAGATATATATGAAAAGTTTGGCAAAACTTTAATGGAAACACTACTTAATAATATATATGTATTTAAAAGAAAAGTTAAAAGTTATAATATTTTTGATACAGATGATCCTACAAAGATATTTATAAATACAATCGAAAAAGGCATAAATGGATATGAATTTTCTAATATATTAAGATATAGATACAATATTCAAGTTGAATTATCAAATTATTCCGGAGTTCTTTTACTTTGTACAATTGCTAATTCCAAAAATGATTTTGATAGAATGGTATATGCACTTGAAGATATAAATGCAACGAATATTTTTGGTACAGAAAGAAGCAAAAAATATAAACCCACAGATGATAAATTTAACAATGTAACTAGAGAAGAGTTAATACATTCCGTAAAGGCAAGTAAAAAAATCGGATTAATTTTTCCAAAAAGTATACCGGTAAGAACAGTTACTCCTAACTATGCATTTAATATGGAAAAAGAAAGTGTAAGTCTGGAAGAAGCTGTTGGTAGAATAAGTGGAGAATTTGTAACTCCATATCCACCGGGGGTATGTGTATTAGCACCAGGTGAGGTGATAAATATAGAGATAGTTAATTATATAAAGTCTGCCATTAAACTAGGTATGGAAATCAATGGAATGGCAAATAACAAATACAATAGTATAATTGTTTTAAAAGAAAAAAAATAAGAATAATCAAAGGAGATATTATGAAGGGTAGACTATTTGTAATAGAGAGTGGCACAGATGGTTCAGGAAAGGCAACTCAAACAAAATTACTTTATGATAGGTTGATTAAAGAAGGATATAATGTGATAAAAGTTGAATATCCAAATTATAAATCTGATTCATCAGCTTTGGTAAAGATGTACCTTAACGGAGAGTTTGGAAAAAAAGCAGATGATGTGGATGCTTATGTAGCGTCGACGTTTTTCGCTGCCGATAGATATGCTTCCTATAAATTAGAATGGGAAGAGTTTTACAAGGCAGGAGGAATAATCTTAGCTGATAGATATACCACATCTAATATGGTCCACCAGGCATCTAAAATGAATGATATTGGTGAAAGGGATAAATTTTTAGAGTGGTTAGATGGTCTTGAATATGAATTATATAAGATACCTAAGCCGGATGGAGTATTTTTTTTAGATGTGCCTGTGAATATTACAAAAGAACTTATGAAAGATAGAAAAAACAAAATAACAGATAGAGAAGAAAAAGATATACATGAAAGTGATATAGATTATTTAGTAAGAACATACAATAATTCAAAATATGTAGCTGAAAAATATAATTGGACGATTATTGATTGTGTAGAGAGAGAGATAGATTCTTCTGGCGGAAATAATTTAATATATAAAATGAAAAGTGTAGAAAGTATACATGAAGAAATATATTCGGAAGTTACTAAATATATATAGATATTAGATATGCAGATAGTAGGTATAGTGTGGTAAGAAAGGACTAGAGGTGGATATGTTTGAAAATATATTAGGTCAAGAGTTGGCTAAAAAAAGATTATCTAATCTAGTTAAAAATAAAAGAATTAGTAATGCATATATTTTTACCGGACCAGAAGGGGTTGGTAAAAAACTTATGGCAAAAGAGTTTGCTAATTGTCTGATTGGCATGAATGTAGATAATAGCTCAGATTTTATATTGATTGAGCCGAAAAAAGGTGAAAATACAATTAAAATCGAACAAATTAGAGAATTGAATTCAAGTATAAGTTTAAAACCATACAGCAATTATAAAATATATTTAATAAATGATTCAGAAAAAATGACTATACAAGCTCAAAATGCTTTATTAAAGACTTTAGAAGAACCTTGTAGTTATGGTATAATAATACTTGTAACAAAAAATGAGCAGGCATTATTGGAAACCATAAGATCTAGATGCATCGAAGTAAAATTTTCGTCTTTGAGTATGGAAAATATAAAAAAAATTTTAAAATCAAATGGCGTAAGTAGTAATGATGCAAATGTGGCTACAATATTTGCCAGAGGTAGTGCAAGTATGGCATTATCCATATCACAAAATAGTGAAATTATATCACTAAGAAATGGTATAGAAGATTATTTAAGCGATGTATTACTGAAAAAGGATAAATTTAAAGCTTCTGTAGCTGCAGAATTTTTTAAAAAAGATTCTGATAATATATCCGGTATAATACAGTTATTTAAAATTTATATTAGAGATGCTATTATTATGCGAGATACATATGGTACTAATATGTTAATTAATAAAGATAAAGAAAACTTGATCAGAAGATTAGCATCGGCACTTAGTTTATCTCAATTGGGTGAAATATTATCTATATTGAATGACACAGATAATAAATTGAACGCTAATTGTAATTTTAATAGTACTATTCAGGCGATGTCATTGAATATTTATAAGGTGGTGAATAGATGGTAAGGATTGTAGGCATAAGATTTAAACCTGCTGGAAAGATTTATTATTTTGATCCGGTAGATTTAATTTTAAATATAGGTGATGATGTAATAGTGGAAACATCAAGAGGTTTAGAATTTGGAATGATGGTAATAGGTCCTAAAAATGTGGAAGAAAGTGATATAATTACTCCGTTAAAACCTATTATCAGACTTGCAACTACGGAAGATAAAGATATATATGCAGAAAATAAAATAAAGACTAGAGAAGCATTTGAAATATGCGAATCAAAAATCAAAAGTCATGGATTAGAAATGTTTTTAATAGACTGCGAATATACATTTGATAGAAATAAGTTAATATTCTATTTTACAGCAGATGGAAGAATAGATTTTAGAGATTTAGTAAAAGATCTGGCAGCAATTTTTAAAACTAGAATAGAGCTCAGACAAATTGGAGTCAGAGATGAGGCGAAAATTTTAAATGGAATAGGTCCATGTGGAAGAACTCTTTGTTGTGCTACTTGGATAGGCGAATTTATGCCGGTATCTATAAAAATGGCAAAAGATCAAGGATTATCTCTGAATCCGGCAAAAATTTCAGGAGTATGTGGAAGACTATTTTGTTGTTTGAAATATGAATCTCAGGGATATGCAGAAGCAGTGAAAAAAATGCCGGCAAGCGGATGGATTGTAAAAGATTTATTTACTGATAGAAAGGCAAAGGTAATTGAATCAAATTACCTATTGGAAACTATCAAAGTAGAATACGAAGATAAAACAATAGGAATATTGTCTGAAGGGGATTATAAAATTTTAAAAGCATTTAAGAAAGACAACTCAAATGGTGAAGTATTAGATAAAGAAACTTTAGCCGAGCTTAAGAAATTGGAACAAGATGAGTAATATGATAGAACTTTTAGAAAATGAAAGAATAGATGATTTACAGTTTATGGGATTGAAAATAATTCAAAATACAGATGGATTTTGTTTTGGAATAGATGCAGTACTACTATCAAATTTTTGTAAAATTAAAAGAAATGCAAAAATAGTCGATTTAGGAACAGGTACAGGTATAATTCCTATATTGCTTTATGGAAAGAGTAATGCGAAGGAAATAATTGGTCTTGAAATACAAGAAGAAGTTGCAGATATGGCAAACAGATCTATTAAGATGAACTGTATTGAAGATACGGTAAAAATAATAAATGACGATATAAGAAATATAGAAAATATTTTCGAAAAAGGAAAGTATGATGTAGTGACATCTAATCCCCCATATATGCATGCAAACGGAGTCATAAATGTAAATGATAAAAAAGCTATATCCAGACATAGCATTAAATGTAATATAGAAGATGTATTAAAAGGGGCTTCTTACTTACTTAAACCAAACGGGAAATTATTTATGGTAAATAGACCACTAAGACTAGTTGATATGGTTTATTTTGGAAGAAAATATAATTTGGAACCTAAGTATATTAGATTTGTTCACTCAAAGGAAGGGAAGGCTCCTAAGATGGTATTGATGGAATATGTAAAAAATGCCAAATCAGAAGTGAAAATATTAGATCCACTTTATATATATGATGAGAATAACAATTATACATTGGAAATTGAGAAAATTTATTCTAAAAAAAGCGTTGAAGAAACCGAGTAGAAGGTGTTGAACATGAAAAATGGTAAGTTGTATATTTGTCCAACTCCAATAGGGAATTTGGAAGATATAACCTATAGAACTTTAAAAGTCCTCAATAATGTTGATATTATAGCAGCTGAGGATACAAGACATACGATAAAATTATTGAATCATTTCAATATAAATAAGCCTTTGACAAGTTATCATGAACATAATAAAAATTTTAAAGGCGATTATCTATTGGATAAGTTGAAAGAAGGAGAGGATATCGCGTTAGTTAGTGATGCGGGCATGCCGGGAATATCCGATCCGGGGGCCGATATAGTAAAAGAATGTATTGATAATGGATTTGAGATAGAAGTGTTACCCGGAGCATCTGCATTTGTTGTTGCACTCGTAGGATCCGGAATGGATACATCAAAATTTGTTTTTGAAGGATTTTTAGATAGAGATAAAAAAAATAAAAAAACAAGATTAGAAGAGATAAAAAAAGAGAAAAGAACTATTGTTATTTATGAATCTCCTCACAGATTAAAGGATACTTTGAAAACAATGTTGGAAATATTAGGAGATAGAAAAATATCGATTTGCAGAGAGTTGACTAAAAAACATGAAGAATATTTTAGAACAACTTTGACAGAATCAATAGATTACTATAGTGAGAACTCTCCCAGAGGTGAATATATATTAATTATTGAGGGAGATAAATATTATGAAGATATGCCTGAGAATAATATATATGAACATATGGATGAGAGAGAATATGTGATTTCATTAATAGAGAGTGGAATGAGTAAAAAAGATGCCATAAAAAAAGTATCCAGAGCTAGAGGTCTAAAAAAAGATTTGGTATATAAAAAAGTTTTGGATATTTAGTGAAAAAAATATAATAAATAAAAAAATATTTATGCTAAAGGAATTAAACTAAAATCGTTTAATTCCTTTTTTATTTTATATATATTACGAGTTTAATAATAAAAATATGAATACATTTTCATTATAATTATATCAAAGTAATTATGTTTTATAAGAAAAAAGATTAATCAGAAATAAATTAAATAGAATTTTGCGGATATATATGATAGAATATACTTAAGTTACTATACTTAATAATATAAAGTGTTGTGTGTTAGCTTAACCTGTGAAGTAAGGAGAGAGTGATGTTTAAAAACTTAACTATGTTAACGGATCTGTATCAGTTAACAATGATAAATGGATATTTTAAGAAAAATACCCATGAAGATATTGCAGTTTTTGATGTTTTTTTTAGAAAAAATGTATGTGAAGGTGGATATACGATTACTTGTGGTATTGATGAAGTTGTTGATTATATAAAGTCTTTGAAATTTAGCGATTCTGATTTAGAATATTTAAAAAGTCTGGATCTGTTTGAAGATGATTTTCTCAAATTTCTTAAAGATTTTAAATTTACCGGAGATATTTATGCAGTAGAAGATGGAACTATAATGTTTCCAAATGAACCTATATTAGTGGTAAAAGCACCTTTATATCAAGCTCAATTAATAGAAACGGCCATGCTTTCAATAGTTAATTTTATGACTTTGATAGCTACAAAATCATCTAGAGTTTGCAATGCGGCAAAAGGTGATGCCGTGTTGGAATTTGGTTTGAGAAGAGCACAAGGTCCCGAAGCGGGTTTATATGGAGCTAAAGCTGCAGTCATTGGTGGATGTCTTGGTACATCTAATGTACTTGCCGGTAAACTTTTCGATGTTCCTGTAGCTGGAACTCACGCACACAGTTGGGTGCAAAAATTTGATACTGAATTAGAAGCATTTAGAGCATATGCGGATATATATCCTGATAATTGCCTATTGCTTATAGATACATATAATGTTCTTGATAGTGGCATAAAGAACGCAATTACTGTATTTGATGAATTGAAAGCCAAGGGGCATAAACCCGTTGGAGTAAGGCTTGATTCAGGCGATTTGACTTATTTGTCTAGAGAGGTCAGAAAGAAACTTGATGAAGCGGGATATAATGATGCAAAAATTACCGCTTCTAATGATCTGGATGAGTACACTATTACAGCACTAAAACAAGAAGGGGCTTCAATTGATTCTTGGGGAGTGGGTACCAAATTGATTACCTCATATGATTATCCTTCTTTAGGTGGTGTGTACAAATTGGCAGCTGTTTCAGATGTTAATGGAAATCTGGAGCCAAAAATAAAAATTTCTGAGAATCCTGAGAAAATTAATAATCCAGGATTTAAGAAAGTTATTAGGATCTATAATTCATTTGGTAAGGCAGAAGCAGATTTAATAATGCTTAATGATGAATATATAGATACCACAAAACCTCTTGAACTTTTTGATCCGGTGTACACTTGGAAAAGAAAGTTGTTTGAAAACTATTCTGTAAGAGAAATGCTTTCGCCTCTATTTATAAACGGTGAATATGTCAGAACTAAGAAAAAAGTATATGAAATTAGAGATTATGCCAATAGAGAACTTAAGAGTATGTGGGATCAGTATAAGAGGATAAAAAATCCTCATGTATACAAGGTCGATTTATCATACAAGTTATGGAATCTTAAGAACGATATGGTTGCTTCTAAGAAGAAAAATTAATTTTATGTAAAGTAGGTGGGTAAAATGACAAAAAAATCTTATGAGGAAAGAATGGATTCAACAGATGCAAAGATTATTGAAATTTTACAGGATAATGGTAGAATTTCAATGAAAGATTTAGGAATTGCTGTAGGCTTAACATCTCCGGCTGTTTCTGAGAGGGTAAAAAGATTAGAAGAAGCAGGAATAATATCAGGCTATAAAGCTATAATAAATCCTGATTCCATGGGTAGAGTAATAAAGGCATTTATAAACGTATCTCTTCCGGGTACAGCATATGATGCTTTTATTGAACAGGCGAAGAGTGATCATAGAATAGTAGAGTGTCATCACATAACAGGGGATGATAGTTCACTTATCAAAGTTATAGTAGAAAATATGGATGAACTAGAAAATGTGATAGACGGTCTAAAAGATTTTGGAAGAACTAAGACTTCTGTTATTCTTTCTACTCCAATTCAGGCTAAGTCTATTTTATAATAATATTATTGCGATTGACTTTTAAAGAAAAATAATATAAACTGTACTTATCAAAGTTTCATATATAGCTGAGAAGAGAAGAGTAGATATATAATAAGGTTTCAGAGAGTCGGAGTAGGTGTGAACCGATACTGTAAAAATATCGAATATGGCCTTGGAGCTTTTACACCTGAGTTTTAGAATTAGGGTGTTCGTGGACGATGCGTTAAATCTAAGAGATATTGTGACTTTTTAGTTGCAATAAGTAGGGTGGTACCGTGAATAATAATCGCCCCTATGTTTTACATAGGGGTATTTTTTTATGAAAAAATAATTATATTTGTGAAACAGGAGGATAAATTTTATGAATAAAAAACCGACATTTTATGTTACAACGCCTATATATTATCCAAGTGGCAAACTTCATATAGGTCATGCCTATACTACGATTGCTGCAGATGCAATTGCAAGATTTAAAAGATTTTGTGGTTATGATGTAAGATTTTTGACTGGTACAGATGAGCATGGCGAAAAAATACAGAAAAAAGCTCATGAGGCGGGAATGAAAGAAATAGATTTTCTTGATGCCCAAATAGCTGAAATAAAAAAACTATGGGAAAAACTTGAAATATCCAATGATGATTTTATAAGAACGACAGAAGAAAGACATGAAAAAGCCATTCAAAAAATTTTCACTAAACTATATGAAAAAGGGGACATATATAAAGGGTCTTATGAGGGCAATTATTGCGTACCATGTGAAAGTTTCTGGACAGAATCACAAATGATAGATGGATGTAAGTGTCCTGACTGTGGTAGAGAAACTAAAATAGTAAAGGAAGAGTCCTATTTCTTCAAACTGTCAAAATATGAAGATAGAATAAGGGATTTGTTTGAAACAGGAAATTTTATAGCACCTGAAAGTAGAAAAAATGAAATGATTAAAAACTTTTTAGATCCAGGATTGGAGGATTTATCTGTTACGAGAACTTCTTTTGATTGGGGGATAAAAGTACCATTTGACGAAAAACATGTCATATATGTATGGGTAGATGCACTTTGCAATTATATTACTGCTCTTGGATATGAAAGTGATGACGATACTTTATATAAAAAATATTGGCCTGCTAATGTTCAATTGGTTGCAAAGGAAATCGTAAGATTTCATACTATTATATGGCCGGCATTATTAATGGCTTTGGATATACCTGTATCAAAACAGGTTTTTGGTCATGGATGGATATTATTTGCTGATGATAAAATGAGTAAATCAAAAGGAAATATAGTATATCCGGGTCAGATGGTTGACAGATATGGCGTAGATGCTCTTAAGTATTTCTTGCTTAGAGAATTTTCTTTTGGACAAGATGGAAGTTATACACACAGAAACTTTATAAATAGAATTAACTCAGATTTAGCGAATGATTTAGGAAATCTGGTAAGTAGAACTGTATCAATGGTCGAAAAATACAATGACGGGATTTTAGTAAAAAATGATGCGACTACTGAATTTGACGAGAGTTTAATTAGCTTGTATAAAGAAGTGAGAGTTGAGTTTGAAAGACAAATGAATGACTTGATGTATCATGAGGCGTTAGAAAGTATATGGAAATTTGTCAGAAGAACTAATAAATATATAGATGAAACTATGCCTTGGGCTTTGGCAAAAGATGAAGCCAACAAAGACGTGTTAAACAATGTATTGTATAATCTATGTGAATCAATTAGATTAATTGCAACTTTGTTTAATCCTTTACTTCCGGCTACTGCAGTTGAAATATATGAACAATTGGGAATTAAGGGAAGAGAAGAATTATATAACTGGGAGAGCACTGATGAATTTGGATTAATTCCTGATGGTGTAAAAGTACATAAAGGAAAAGTACTATTCCCTAGATTGGATGTGGAAGAAGAGGTAAAAATATTAGAAGAACTATTTGCCGAAAAAATTGTAGATCAGGAAAAAGCTATTGAACATAAAAAAGAGATAACGATAGATGATTTTGATAAAGTAGAATTAAGAGTAGGTAAGGTCGTGAAATGTGAAAAACATCCTAAGGCTGATAAATTATTAGTTTCACAGATTAAAATAGGATCTGAAATTAGACAAATTGTGTCCGGAATAGCTGCTTGGTATAATCCGGAAGATATGATTGGAAAAGATGTAGTAGTAGTTTGTAACTTAAAACCCGTAAAATTAAGAGGTATTGAGTCACAAGGTATGATTTTGGCTGCTGGAGATAACGGGGATGATCTTATTATACCTTTGGCTACTGGTGCTACAGACGGTGTAGAGGTGAGATAATGTTGTTCGATTCACATGCTCATCTAAATGATGAAAAATTTGACGAAGATAGAGAAGAATTGATACTTTCTTTAAAAGAAAAGGGAGTTGATTTGGTTGTAAATCCCGGAGCAGATATGGAAAGTTCAAAAACGGGAATGGAATTGGCTGATAAATATGATTTTATATATTCTGCAGTGGGAGTACATCCTCATGACGTTGAGGGGATGACTGAAAAAGATATAAATACTCTTAAAAAATGGGCAAGAGAAAATGAAAAAGTTGTAGCAATAGGAGAAATAGGGCTTGACTATTATTATGATTTGTCTCCAAGGGAAGATCAAAAAAAATGGTTTATTAGACAGATAGAACTGGCAAATGAATTAGGACTTCCTTTCATCGTTCATGATAGGGATGCTCATCAGGATACTTTTGATATAATAAAGAAATATAAGGCACCGGAAACAGGGTGTGTTCTTCACTGTTTTAGCGGTTCATTGGAATTGGCAAG
Source organism: Peptostreptococcus canis (assembly GCF_014229965.1). Lineage (GTDB taxonomy): Bacteria > Bacillota > Clostridia > Peptostreptococcales > Peptostreptococcaceae > Peptostreptococcus > Peptostreptococcus canis. Next base: position 92,853 of record NZ_JABGBW010000004.1, on the reverse strand, counting down.
AGAATATATTAAAATGGGATGCTATATATCAATCCCGGGAACTGTAACATTTAAGAATAATAGAAAAACAGTTCAGGTAGCTAGAGAAATTCCACTAGAATGGCTATTCATAGAAACAGACTCTCCATATATGGCACCTACACCATATAGAGGCAAGAGAAATGACCCTTCTCTTGTAAAGTTTGTAGCTGAGAAGATTGCTTTTGAAAAAGGAATTTCGTATGAGGAAGTATGTCAGGCAACAAAGGAAAATGCAAAAAAATTCTTTGGAATAAAGTAAATTTTAAGTAGAGGTGAGAAAGTGAAAAAAATAAAAGCGGTAATATTTGATGTTGATGGAGTCATCTTTGATACAGAAAGAATGTCATCTAGATTTTGGATTGCTACTATGAAAAAGTATGGTCATAAAATGACTGATGAGACATATAAGAAAGTCATGGGAAGAAACTTTGATGGAGTAATAGATGGGCTCGAAAAAATATATAATGATCCAGATATAGATTTTAGAAGTATAGCTGTTGAAAAGAGGGAGGCTATGATTAATGAACTAGATAGCAATAGAATTCCCGTGTTACCCGGAGTTTTTGAAATTTTGGAATATTTAAAAGAAAAAGGATATAAGATAGGTATTGCAACATCTACCGGAAGGAATCTAGCTGAAAAAAGATTAAAAAAAGAAAATATATACGCATATATAGATGAATTTATGTTTGGTGATGAAGTTGAAAATTCGAAACCAAATCCAGAAATATTTTTGAAAGTAGCATCTAAATTAAATTTGAGACCAGAAGAATGTTTGGTTCTGGAAGATTCTCCATCAGGAATAAAAGCTGCTTTTTCAGGAGGATTCAAATGTATTAATGTAGTAGACTTTAAAGAACCAACTAAAGAAATGATAAATCAGTCAGATGGGATATGCAATAATTTATTTGAAGTGATAGACTGGCTTGAGAAAAACAATAATATCTTATAATATTATAATACTGTTTGATTATATAAAAAATTGGAGCAAGCAAATAAATAGCTTGCTCCAATTTTTATTAATTTATAATTTTATTTTAAATTAATTTTAAGTTGATAAATATATATTTTTTTTCATATTTTTTAATAATTATAAATCTTTTCTATATATTTTTTAAAAATATATAGACAAAAGCACATATAAATGTTAAGATTATGGCAACTAGATTTTACTTTAAATTTTGTTGATATTTTTACTGATTTTATTAAAAATTATTTGTTTTAAAGTAGAAAATTTAAAATAAGTGTTGAATTTTATACTTTAAAACAAATTAATTTAAAAAAGAAATAATAATATGAGGAGATGATATTGCTTGCAAAAGCCATTAATTTTAAATATTCAAAAATGTAGTATACACGATGGTCCAGGTATAAGGACAACTATCTTTTTTAAAGGATGTCCATTAACCTGTAAGTGGTGTCATAATCCGGAAAGTCAAAGCTATAAGATTGACTTTTTATATGATGCCGAAAAGTGTCTAAAATGTGAAACTTGTGTAAAAGTTTGTAAAGGCAATGCGGTTTATGTGGAAGGGACAGAGATTAAAAGGAATCCGGATAATTGCGAGCTCTGCGGAGAATGTATTGATTGGTGTCTATCAAATTCAAGAGAGTTAGTGGGAGATACATACGAATTAAAAGAACTTATCAAGATTATTGAAAAAGACAATATGTTTTATGAAGAATCAGGTGGAGGAGTCACACTGTCGGGTGGAGAAATAATGTGTCAAAATATGGGCTATATAGAGAAATTACTTGATGCATGTAATAGTAAAGGTATACATGTAGCTATTGACACATGTGGATATGCTCCTAAAGAAAATTATGAAAGAATATATAAAAAAGTAGGTATTTTTTTGTATGATATAAAGCTGGTAGATGAAGAGAAGCATATAGCATTTACAGGCAAATCAAATGATAAAATCTTCGAAAATCTTAGGTATCTCAGTTCAGTGGACGCTAAAATAAATATTAGAATACCTCTTATTGAAGGGGTAAACGTTTCTGAAGATAATTCGGAAATATTAAAAATGATAGATATTTTAAAAGATTTGAAGATAGAAAATGTAAATTTACTCCCATATCATAATATTATGGTTAATAAATATGAGAAACTTGGTGTAAAATACGAGGGAGATGAATTTAAGAAACCAAGTGATGAGAAGCTTGAGGAAATAAAAGAAATATTTGAAAAAAATAATTTTAAGGTGAAAATAGGAGGATAATATGGAAAGAGGAACATTTGAGAGAACGAGAAAATTAAGACAGCAAAGTATTGAGGCTCAGCCATATATTAGTATAGAACGTGCTGTATTAATGACAGAAGCTTATCAAAAATATGAAGGAAGTGTTGAAACACCAATACTGAGAGCAAAGGCATTTAAGTATTATATGGAAAACAGATCTCTTTGTATAAACGATAATGAACTAATTGTCGGTGAGAAAGGTGATGGTCCACAGGGAGCGCCGACATATCCGGATCAGTGTTGTCATTCACTTGAAGATATGAGGGTGATGAATGACAGAGATTTGGTTAATTTCAAGGTTTCTGAAGAAGATATGAAGATTCAGGAAGAAAAAATTATTCCTTTCTGGCAGGGAAGACAGATAAGAAATAGAATAATTAGCAATATGGATCAGGAATGGATAGACTGTTACGAAGCTGGTATGTTTACAGAATTTATGGAACAGAGAGCACCAGGGCATACAGTTGCTGGAAATAATTTTTATAAAAACGGATTCTTGGATTTTAAGAAAAAAATAGAAGAAAGAATGAAAAGAATAGATTTTACAAATGATGTGGATGCGTATAATAAAAAAGTCGATCTGGAAGCAATGTCTATAGCTTGTGATGCAATAATGATTTACGGGAAAAGATATGCTGAAAAAGCTAGGGAGATGGCGGCTCAGACAGATGATCCACAGAGAAAAGCAGATTTATTATTAATAGCTGAAAACTGTGATGTTGTTCCTGCTCATAAACCTAAAACATTCCATCAGGCACTTCAGATGTATTGGTTTGTTCATGTAGGTGTTACTACTGAATTAAATATTTGGGATGCTTATAGTCCGGGTAGATTAGATCAGCATTTAAATCCTTTCTATGAAAATGATATTGAAGAAGGTAGATTGACAAGAGAACAAGCTCAGGAATTAATGGAATGTTTTTGGGTTAAATTTAATAACCAGCCTGCTCCTCCAAAAGTAGGTATCACATTAAAGGAAAGTGCTACTTATACTGATTTTGCCAATATTAATACTGGTGGTATAACTCCGGACGGACAAAATGGAGTTAATGAAGTAAGTTATATAATATTGGACACTATGGATGAAATGAAATTACTTCAGCCAAGTTCAAATGTTCAGATAAGTAGAAAAACTCCGCAAAAATTCTTAAAGAGAGCTTGTGAAATATCAAGAAAAGGATGGGGACAGCCGGCATTTTATAATACTGATGCAATAGTTCAGGAATTACTTGAAGCCGGTAAAACTCTTGAAGATGCAAGATATGGGGGTAGTAGTGGATGTGTTGAAACTGGATGCTTTGGTAAAGAGGCATATGTTTTAACTGGGTATATGAATATACCAAAAATTCTAGAAATAACTTTATATAATGGTATAGATCCTCAAACAGGTAAAAAATTAGGTCTTGAAACAGGAGATCCTAGAGATTTCAAATCATATGAAGAGTTATTTGAAGCTTTTTCTAAACAGCTTAATCATTTTATAGATGTTAAGATGAGAGGAAATTTAATAATTGAAAATATTTATGCTAAGCATGCTCCGGCACCATTTATTTCCACAATAGTAGATGATTGCATTGAGAAAGCAATGGATTATCAAAGAGGTGGAGCAAGGTACAACACTAGGTATATTCAAGGAGTTGGAACTGGTACAATTACAGACAGTTTGGCAGCTATCAAGTATAATGTTTTTGATAAGAAGAAATTTGATATGGGTACTTTAATGGATGCCATAGATGCTAATTTTGAAGGATATGAGCACATATTAAATCTAGTGAAGAATAAAACACCGAAGTATGGTAATGATGACGATTATGCGGATGAAATCATGCAAAGTGTATTTAAGTTATATTATGATGCAATAACTGACAGACCAACTGCAACTGGTGGCAAGTATAGAATAAATATGTTACCTACAACTTGTCATGTGTACTTTGGTGAAGTAATGAATGCATCTCCAAATGGCAGACTTGCACATGTACCGGTATCTGAAGGAATTTCTCCGGAAAAAGGTGGGGATACCAATGGGCCAACTGCAGTTATCAAATCTTGTGCTAAAATGGATCACTTAAAAACAGGAGGAACTTTATTAAACCAGAGATTTGCTCCATCAGTAGTCGTAGGAGAAGAAGGCCTTGATAATATGGCGAGTTTGGTAAGATCCTATTTCAATATGGATGGACATCATATTCAATTCAATGTGTTTGACAGAAATGTTCTTCTTGCTGCTCAGAAAAATCCGGATGACTATAAGGATTTGATTGTAAGAGTAGCCGGATATAGTGATCATTTCAACAATTTGAGTAGGGCTCTTCAAGATGAAATAATTAATAGAACTGAACAGACATTCTAAAAGAGTTACAGTTTTAGTATAATGGGAGTAAAGAATAAATAATTTAATATATAAGGGATATCTGTATTATGGTATCCCTTTTTGTTAATTAATGTGATAAAATATATCTGTGATGAAAAAGTTTGTTATATTGAAAGTATTATTAATTTTAAATTATATAAAATAATTTTTTAGGGGGTACAATTATGAGAAAAATAAGTTTTATAGGTGCCGGAAATATGGGAAAAGCTATGCTTGGAGGAGTAATTAAATCGGGTATAGTAAAGCCGGAAAATATTATGGTATCAGATCCTTATGTTCCCGGACTTGATTTAGTTAAGAAAGAATTTGATGTAAACACTACAACGGATTCAAAAGAAGCAGTAGAGTTTGGGGATGTTGTTATATTTGCTGTGAAACCAAATATAATAAAAAAAGTAATGAATGATGTAAAAAATACAATAGGAAATGATAAGATTATTATATCAATAGCTGCTGCAGTATCTATTGAAGATTTGGAAGCAGTTATTGGAGAAGATAAAAAAATAATTAGAGTTATGCCTAATACACCTGCCCTTGTAGGTGAAGGAATGGCTGCAATTTGTAAAAATTCAAATATATCTGATAAGGATTTGGAATTAGCTTGTGATATATTCAATTCTTTTGGAAAATCCGAAATAGTAAGTGAATCTTTGATGGATGCTGTGACAGGTGTGAGTGGTTCTTCTCCGGCATATGTTTTCATGTTTATAGAGGCGATGGCTGATGCAGCCGTTCTAACTGGAATGCCTAGGTCACAAGCATATAAATTCGCTGCACAATCTGTATATGGTGCCGCAAAGATGGTATTAGAGACAGGAAAACATCCGGGAGAATTAAAAGATATGGTATGTTCACCAGGAGGAACTACTATTAAAGCTGTAGAAGTATTAGAGGAAAATGGAATGAGAAATGCCGTTATAAAAGGGCAGGTTGCATGTGTTGAAAAATCAATAGATATGGCTAAAAAATAATTAATTTAAAAACGGAGGATGGTTATGTTAGGTTTATTCAAGAAAAAAGGTATTGAGCTTGTGGCGCCAGCAACGGGAAAGGTGATTGATATTAAAGAGGTAAATGATGGTGTTTTTAGTGAGAAAATGCTTGGTGATGGAATTGCAATAATTCCTGAAAGTGGCGAAATAGTAAGTCCCTTTGATGGCAAAGTTGTTAGTATTTTTGATACCCTTCATGCCATTACTCTACAAAAAGATGGAATAAATGTTTTAATTCATATAGGACTTGATACAGTTGCATTAAAAGGGGAGGGCTTTAGGGCTTTTGTGAAAGAAGGGCAAGATGTATCAAAAGGAGATAAATTGATTGAAGCGGATCTTGATTTTTTAGCAGAAAAAGGTTGTAGAACCGAAATTCCTGTTGTGATAGTGGAAAGCGAATATAATTCTTTGGAATCAAAAAAGAAAGGCGAATCTGTGGAAAAAGGAAAAGATGTTGTCCTTTTAGTTAAATAACTCGTAAAATATAGGAAATCACCATTTAAAGATGAAGTAAAATTTTAAATGGTGATTTTTAACTATTTATTTTTTAAGAAGTGATTCTCCAATTTTATTTACGGGTCCAGCTCCGCAAGTAATTATCAAGTCATCTTTTTCAAGTTTTTGTGATAAAAACTCTTCAATTTCATCAAAAGTAGAAATATAACTTACATCCACATTATTCTGGTATAATTTATTTACCAAATCTTTGGAACTGATATCTCCAGGATCTTTTTCTCTTGCTGCATAAATATCCGTGATTATTACTTTATCAGCAGAATAAAATGCCTCTGCAAATTCATTTAACAAAGCCTTAGTTCTGGAATATGTATGAGGTTGAAATACCACCCAAAGAGTTTTTTTCTTAAGATTTTTTGCTGCAGAAAGAGTGGCTTTTACCTCAGTAGGATGGTGGGCATAATCATCTATGATTAATGCACCGTTATAATATCCTTTTTTTTCAAATCTTCTGCCAACTCCTGTATATTCTTTTATTGCTTTTTTTATTACATCTGTTTCTATTCCGGACACTATGGATGCTATTATTGCAGATGTGGCATTATATACATTATAAATACCATATACAGATAAGTCAAAAGTACCTAAATTTACACCTTTGTACTTTAAATTAAAGGAAGCATATCCGTCTCTATCAAAATTTATATTTGAAATAATAACATCATTATGTTCTTCTTGACCAAATTTTATAATATTTGCCGATACATCGTATATAATATCTTTAGTGTTTTCATTATCTCCGTTTATTATAAAAAATCCATCTTCTGGCAGTAGTTTACCAAATTTATTAAAAGAGGCTTTTATTTCTTCAATTCCCGAGAAATAATCTAAATGATCTTCTTCAATATTTAAAACAATCGATATAAAGGGATTAAAATTGAGAAAACTGTCAACATATTCACAGGCTTCAGTAATAAAATTATCTGAATTTCCTATTCTTACATTACCTCCTATAGTTGCCAAATTTCCCCCTACAAGAATAGTAGGGTCTTTTTCGGCATAGTTGAAAATTGTGGAAAGCATACTGGTTGTTGTCGTTTTTCCATGCGTTCCTGAGACAGCTATTGAATTTTTATATTCTCTCATAATTTGACCTAAGAAAGCAGCCCTATTTATAGTAAGTATGTTTTTTCTTTTGGCTTCTTGAAACTCTTCATTATCACTAGAAATAGCTGCAGTATAAACTACCATATTTATGTCATCTGTTATGTTTTCTTTTTTTTGCCCTATATTAATTACAGCTCCAAGCTCTCTAAGGTGATCTATTAAGTACGATTCCTGCATATCTGATCCTGAAACTTTATATCCCTTATTGATACAGATTTCAGCAAGTGCACTCATATTAATGCCACCAATTCCTATAAAATGTATATTCATTATTTTACACCTCTCTTTTTTGTAAAAAACTATACAATATGAACGTTTTATATGGTATAATTAAGAAACGTTCAGAAAATAAATTATGTATAATTTAATTTTATAAATCTTATTATATCATATTTCGATACTAATGATATTATAAATATGGTATGGCAAGAAATTTTTTCATGCAATTTTAGTAGTGATAAATGTTACTACTATGAGTTGAAAAACAGGCTAGGAGGAATTATGATCAATAAATTTAAAAGGAATGAAAGAATAGGAGCGATAGTAAAAATACTTTCAGATAATCCAAATAAAGTTTTTACATTGAGTTATTTTACAAATCAGTTTAATGCGGCTAAATCTACAATTAGTGAAGACTTAATCGTGGTTAAAAATGTATTTGAAAAATTACAACTTGGTAAAGTAGTGACTATATCCGGTGCAGCCGGTGGAGTAAAATATATCCCCAAAACATCAAAAGAAGAAAATGAAGAGTTTTTAAATCAATTATGTGAAAGAATAAAAGAGGAAGGCAGAATTCTCTCGGGAGGATTTCTTTATTTAATAGATCTGATTTATGATCCTAATGTGGTATATAAAATTGGTGAAATTTTTGCATCTAATATAGATTACAGTAATGTAGACTGTGTTGTTACCATGGAAACAAAAGGTATACCAATGGCACTGATGACAGCAAAGGCTATGAATCTTCCTTTGGTTATAATAAGAAAAAATACTAAGGTGTCTGAGGGGCCTACGATAAGTATGACTTATGTTACAGGATCATCTTCTAAGATAGAAACGATGAGTTTACCTAGCAAGGCGCTAAATCCGGGAAGTAAGGTTATAATAATTGATGATTTTATGCGTGGTGGCGGTACTATAAAAGGTATGACAGAGTTGATGAAAGAATTTAATGTAGAGGTAGTAGGGACAGGTGTATTTATCTCAACAATGACACCTGAAAATAAACTTGTATCAAATTATATTTCTCTTCTCGAATTAGATACTCAAGGGGATAAAATTGTAGTTCATCCAAATTTAAAGACCTTTAATCACGAATACAGGGAGTAAAAAAGATATGAACCGAGATGAATTAATTAATAAAATAAATTTGCTCAGGCAGGATAAAATAGATAGTTGGAGTGCGAAAGACACGGGCATCAGGTTTAAAAATTCAACAAGTAGGAATATTGTCTTAGAAAAAATATCTATTAGTAATGTTGATTTAAGTGGTTTAGACTTAAGTTTTATTGATTTTTCTTGGAGTGAATTTATAAATGTAGATTTTAGTAAATGTAACTTCAAAAATTCAAAATTAGATCATTCAAAATGTTCAATGTGTACATTTAGAGGGGCTGTATTAGTAGATGCAAGTCTATTTAGTGTAGATTTTAGAGGGTGCGATCTATCTGATACAGAATGTGATGGGGCAGATTTTACAGCATCTCTTTTGAGAGATGCAAATTTGGAAAATTTACATCATACGGATAGAACAATACATTTTAAAATGTCTTGTCCTGAAGAGGGTTATTTCTTTGGGTATAAAAAATGCTTTAATGATCGTATGGTAAAATTGCTGATACCAAAAGATGCCAGGAGAAGTTCGGGCACTACTAATGCCTGCAGATGTGACAAAGCAAAGACCGTAGCCATAACAAATTTGGATGGTACGGGGTCATATACAGAAGCAAATTCATTTGTTGATGGAGAGTTTGTATATAAATTAGGAGAAATGTCATATGCAGATTCATTTAATCCTGATAGGTGGTTAGAGTCTTCAAATGGGATACATTTTTGGATGAGCTTTGAAGAAGCTTTAGCATATATGTAGGCGATGTCTGCTTACGTGTATGCTTTTTAGCGAGCAACAAACGGACATAATATTATAATGATTAAAAAAAGAAAAATTATTAAGGTACAGTTTAAGTAGTTGTTATATTATTATATTATATAAATAAAATTGATATGTAGTATAACATATGCAAATGAATGGAGGTAGGCAATTTGCCTAAGAGGGATGGAAAAATTATTTAGGTTGATTAAAGTAACAATTGTACTATTTATATCTATTATGGTTTTTTACTTAGTTCCAAATAGACAGTTGAATGTCGAACCGATATCTCAATACCCGAATATGCCAAATGGATGTGAAATTACTTCATTAGCCATGGTTATGAATCACGAAGGATACAAAGTTTCAAAGGAATTTTTATGTGACAATTTTTTGGAAAAGAGTGGATATTATAATGCCAATCCAAATAAAGCATATATTGGAAATCCATACAAAAGTGGATATTATTGTAATGCAGCTCCAATTGCCAATGCAGCAAATAAATATTTTAACAGATATGGAATAAACAGAGAAGCTAAAGATGAAACCGGAATGAGTGTTCTAGGGATTTTGAATAGGATTATATTTGACAAAAAACCTGTTATAGTGTGGTACACTGTGGACGATAGAGAACCGGAGATAGGTATAGGTAGATATATAGATGAGTATGGAAATAAAAAAGAACTTTTATCAAATTCTCACTGTATTGTAGTAGATGGAGTGGGGTTTGGAAAAATAAGCGCAGTTGACCCTATTCAGGGAAAAAGAAGAATAAATTTTTTGGAATTTACAAAATTATATGTACAGACAAGAAGTAAAGCAGTTGTAATATATTAACAACATGATCTTGGTTTTATTAAATAAATTATTTATGTTGGAGGTAAGATATGAAAAAAGCGGTTATATTAGCAGCCGGAAAAGGAACCAGAATGAAATCATCTCATCCTAAAGTGGTTCATAAGGTATGTGGTAAAGAAATGGTAAATCATGTGATAGATGCATCTGATAAAGCAGGTGTGGATGAAACAATAGTAGTGTTAGGGCATGGTATTGAAGAGGTTAAATCAATACTTGGAAAAGATGTAAAAACAGTTGTTCAAAAAGAACAATTGGGGACTGGACATGCCGTTATGATGGCGGACGAATATATCGGGGATGAAGATACGGTAGTTGTTTTATGTGGAGATACTCCTTTAATAGTTTCGGAAACTCTTGTAAAATTCTTTGATTATCATGATTGCGGTGGATATGCTGTTACGGTTCTTACTACCAAGGTTGATAATCCAACTGGATATGGAAGAGTAATAAGGGACCAAACGGGAAATTTATTAAAAATTGTCGAGCAAAAAGATGCCAATGAAGAAGAAAAGGCCGTGAATGAAATAAATTCCGGAATATATTGCTTTAATGGAAAATATCTAAAAGAATCATTAAAGAAAATAGACAATAAAAATGCCCAAGGGGAATATTATTTACCGGATTCTATAGAAATAATTAGAATGTCCGGTGGAAAAGCAGGAGCTTTTTTAGGTGCAAGTATAGAAGAATTAATGGGAGTTAATTCTAGAATTCAACTTTCTGATGCAGAGAAAATTATGAGAAGAAGAATCAATGAGCTGCATATGGTAAATGGTGTAACGATAATAGATACGGATTCTACATATATCGATTCCGATATAGAAATTGGTAGTGACACGATTATATTTCCAGGGTGTATGATCTCTAAAGGAAGTAAGATAGGCAGCGGATGTAAGATAGGTCCATATGCGAGTATTGAAAACTCTGTAATTGGGAATGATACTAGTGTTAAAAAATCTGAAATAATAGATGCAGTTGTGGGAGACGAAACTACGGTCGGACCATTTGCTTATTTAAGACCTAATGCTAATATAGGCAATAACTGTAAAATAGGTGATTTTGTAGAGGTTAAGAATGCAATATTTGGAGATGGTTCTAAAGCTTCTCATCTATCTTATATTGGAGATGCAGAAGTTGGTAAAAATGTAAACATAGGTTGTGGAGTTGTATTTGTAAACTATGACGGAAAGAATAAATTTAAATCTATCGTTAAAGATAATGCATTCCTAGGTTCAAATTCCAATTTAGTCGCTCCTTTGATCATAGAAGAGGACACATTTATAGCTACAGGTTCTACTATTACTGAAGATGTACCGAATGGATGTCTTGCTATTGCCAGAGAAAGACAAGTGTTAAAAGCGGGCTGGGTGGAAAAGAAGAGAAAAAGAGATGAAGAAAAATAAAATATATGGTATAATATAGCTTGCGATATTAAGTTTTTTTATAAATAAATTATTATTATACTTTTATAGGAGGTTTACGTTTATGACTTGTTACAATAGCCATAAAATGAAGTTAATTGCAGGAAATGCTTCTAAAGAATTGGCTAGTAAAATAGCAAAATGTTTAGGAACAGAATTAGTGGATTGCAAGGTAGATACTTTTAGTGATGGAGAAATTGCCGTTACTATCAACGAAACAATCAGAGGATGTGATGTGTTTGTTATTCAATCTACTAGCAGTCCTGTAAACAATAATTTGATGGAATTACTAATTTTAATTGATGCTTTAAAGAGAGCTTCAGTAGGTTCTGTTGCAGCTGTAATACCTTATTATGGATATGCAAGACAGGATAGAAAAGCAAAAGCCAGAGATCCTATTACAGCTAAGTTAGTTGCTAATTTAATTACAGCTGCTGGTGCTGATAGAGTTCTTACTATGGATTTGCATGCCGGACAGATTCAAGGATATTTTGATATACCTGTAGATCATCTGTTAGGAGGGAAAATTTTAGCAGATTATTTCAAAGATTTAAATATAAAGGATTTGGTAGTTGTTTCTCCAGACCTTGGAAGTGTTACCAGATCTAGAAAATTTGCGAACAACATAAGCAAAGAAGTTCCTATTGCTATTATAGACAAGAGAAGACCAAAACCAAATGTAAGTGAGGTAATGAATATTATCGGTGAAGTAGAAGGTAAAAATGTAATACTTCTTGATGATATGATAGATACTGCCGGCACAATTGTAAATGCAGCATCTGCTCTTAAAAAGTTTGGAGCAAAGGATGTTTATGCTTGTTGTACACATGGTGTGTTATCAGGCCCGGCCATTGAAAGAATTGAAGAATCTGATATAAAGGAACTTATTGTACTTGATACTATTGAGCTTCCTGCAGAAAAGAGAATTGAGAAAATAAAAATTATGTCTGTTGCAGATGTATTTGCAGATGCAATAAACAGAATTTACACTTGTGATTCAGTAAGTAAACTGTTCTAGAATACAGTTTATTTTTGAAATAAAAAATTCATATCAACAGAAAAAACCGATATTTTTGAAATATCGGTTTTTCCATGTTAAGTTATAGTACGTTGTATAAATACGAAGCTTCCAATTTTTATATATATTTATTTATACACAAAATCTATTCTAATAAAAAAGTGAAAAGATTCGGAACAAATAAACCGGTAAAAAAATAATAAACAAATTTAGTTCTAATCATATTATATAATATATCGCTATTTTTTTCAATAATTAAAATAGCATAAAAAAATTTGATATAAAATATTCTAATTACTAAATGAAGTATAGATCGAAGTATAGATATTTTGTTATTTTTTTATAAAATTGAATTGTATTTATGAAGAAATAACCCTATAATATAGATAATGAGCAATTTTCAAATTTATATTTTCAGGAGGAAAAAATGTCGTTTTTAACAAATCATTATGTGTTATCCTTCATCAAGTTTGCTATACTTGCCACACTTGGTGAAATAATAGCATCCAGTATTAGAGCTAAAAAGCTGACTATACCACATTCTATAGGATATAGGATGTTAATATGGGGACTATTGGGGGTATGGATTGCGTTTATGATGGGATTATTTGCAAAAGGAGTAGGAGTCAAACTAGCTGATTCAAATTCAGCTATATTGCATACTAAGTTTGCGTTTGCATTTATAACATCTTTGGTAATGAATACTTCTTTTGGACCGGTGTTTATGGTGTTACATAAGCATACAGATACTTATCTGGATTTGAGATACGAAAATACTGGTGAAAAGATAACTCTTCAAAAAATATGTAGCAAGATAGATTACTATGCGTATGCCAAGAATGTTTTAATAGGTACAATACCAACTTTCTGGTTGCCGGCTCATACTATTACTTTCTTATTGCCGGAAGGTTTTAGAGTATTTTTCGCAGCGTTATTGTCTATTTGTCTAGGTATAATATTATCATTGAAGTCTAAGTAATAAAAAATATATTTTAAAATGGGCTAACTAAAAGGTTAGTTTCCCACAATAAAAAATCTTGATAGTCGAGGGTTCTTTGTCAACTAGTATTGATGAATAAAATCTGAAATCTGTACGACAGCATCTTGGGTACATATAATATCCTCGATGTTGTCTTTTTTCGGTTCTATGTCAAATAACGTTGATGATAATTTAAATCAATAAAATTATGAGTCAGCTCCATCAACGCTAAATATTATACAACCTTAAAAGGGACTACCCTACGAGGCAGCCCCTTCTATAAAATTTAACAATATTCAGTTATTAACGAATCAATAAATTCTATTGACTTTTTAGTGTCCATAGTTATCATAGTAGGAACATAATTATCTGCAAACTCAGCGAAAATATCACTCAATTCTTTATGTTCAATAAAACAATGAGGATAGTTATTTGCATGAGAATTTGGATTACAATACTCTATAAATAATCCATAGTTTTTAAATACAGTCAATATAAATTCATTGTTATTATATTCATTTTCTACAATGTAAAATCTATATGGATCTTTTTTGTCTACATGTCTGGATTTTATAAATTCTAATATAATTTTTACTTCCTCTTTAGTAAATGAAGGAAGTCCTATTAAATGATCCGACAGTCTGCCGGATTTTGCAAATTCTTCCAATCCTTTTTTAGTAAAAATATCAACTTGAATATTTTTAAATGAGGATTTGATTCTATTTTCCAAATATGATATTAATTCAGGCATGAAGTCCAATGTACCGTTGTCATTAAAATTATTAGTCGATAAATTATTTAAAAAAACTTTTAACTCATCTTTTGAGGTTTTTTCAATTATATCTTTATATACTTCAATTGGTATTCTATTGTAGCAAGGATCAGGTTTAAAAAGAAAAACTTCATATTCATTTTCCAATTTGGCCAGTTCATATCCCAAGAATTCATATTCTTTTCTGTTATTTACTGCAAGCTTGTATTCTTGAATAAGAGAATTGTAGTTTCTATCAAAAAATTCGTATAGATAATTTTCATTTCTTGATACATAGCAGGCAGGAAGTCCGTCTTCAGGAAAGGATATATAGTTATGTGTACTTATGATTTCTCCATTGTCATCCTCGTACTTATAACTAATTATTAATAAGTTATTGAATATGCCTATATTCCCGGTACTTGAGGAGTCATTATAATACAGAGAATAATTATCCAATTGTAATAAAGGCAACACTTCGCTTAAAATATTTATGCTATCTTTCGGTGAATCCGAAGCCAAACTTACAAGATGTTGAATGCAATAATTATCAGTTTTTTTACCAAGTTTTGGTATAAAGTTTATTAATGAAGATGTAATGAAATCAGTATTGCAATTAATTATTCTAAAATCTATTTTGAAATTATTTTTTGTGCAGATTTTTAAAATCGTATGTAAGATGTCATTAAAATATCTCACATATTTCTCTTTGTCATAATATATTAATTCCAAATCTTCTGTATGGACATCTATAGATGTATCATATAAAAGTTTTAATACTGCATTTCTTGCTGAAGTAAGACCTTCATCAGATGTGGAAACATTACTATAATATATCAATTCTCTCTTTTCTATTTGACTTAAATTTAATACTTCTGCTATTTTTTCTATTAAATCATCAGAGGGTTTTTGAAGACCTTTCATAACCCTATAAATAGTGGATTTACTCATCTTCGTTTTTTTTATGAATGTATCAATCTTCATATTTTTACTTTTAAGCTTTTTTTTCAAATAAGAGTCCAAATTTTCCATTATTTCACTCTCCTTTATTATATTATATTTTACTAGTAGACAATCATATTTTTTAGATAAATTTTGAGATTATTATCAAAATATGAGAATAAAATCTATATAAATTTTTAACTTTATTATATATTAATGGGTTATCGATGTCAATTTTTAGAAAATTTAATAAAATTTATTAATAACTATAAAAATAGAAAAAAACTTTATTATAATAAAAAAATATGAAATGATTATACATTTTAGCTAATTTTACCTATATACTATCAAAGGATGAATGAAATGGAGGGAGTTGTTTTGAATAAAATAGAAGTCTTTTTAAATAATATTAATAATAATATATCAGATATACATATTAGAGAGGAAGAGAATATTATTGTCAGAATTAATGGAAGAATAGAATATAGTGATACATACACTACGAGAAAAGAAATAATTGATTTTTTGAAATTACACAGGATTTTAAATAATAGTAAAGAAGAATATAAATACTATGGCTTTGAGCAGTTTTTTTCTGAAAATGATATAGCTATTGATAATCAAAAAAATAGATTTCGAGGTAACATTTTTCTTTATTCATGTGGTAAATTAGGGATAGTCTTTAGAAAAATAGATAAATATATAAAAAGTATTGAAGAATTAGGAATTCCCGATATTTTGAAGAAAATATGTAATTTAAATAGCGGGTTATTTATAATTACAGGACCAACCGGTTCCGGTAAGACGAGCACTCAAGCAGCTATAATAAAATACATAAATGAAAATTATCAAAAACATATTATTACGATAGAGGATCCTATAGAATATGTATTTAGAAATGAGAAATCTATAATAACACAAAGAGAGATAGGTAAAGATTCAGAAAGCTTCGGATGTGCTCTAAAATATTCACTTAGACAAGATCCTGATGTTATAGTCATAGGAGAAATCAGGGATAATGAAACCCTAAAGGCGGCCATGAATGCTGCCGAAACGGGACATCTTTGTATTTGTACTATGCATACTTTGGGTGTAGCGGCAACTATAGACAGGATAATTGATATTTTTGAATCAGACGAAAAAGAAAAATACAGGTTTCAACTTTCGATGGTATTAGAATGTATATATTCTCAACAACTAATATCTGTAAAGCAAGATTTATCATCCATAAAAAGAGTGGTTGTGAGTGAAGTTTTAATTGCAGATAAATCATCTAGAAATATGATTAGAGAAGGCAAGAATAATCAAATTGCAAATTATTTAATTACAAATAAAGAAAAGGGAATGATATCCATGGACGATGAATTAGTAAAATTATACAATAGGAATATTATAGAGTATGAACAGCTGATTTTTCACTGTATAGATAGAGAATACATAGATAAAAAAGTCAGTAAGAATAAAAAGGTATGCTTTTTCGATTAGAACCAATATTACAAAAGGAGTTTGAAATTGAAGTATTATTTATTTGTAAGTATAATACCACTTTACATTTTTTGCGTAAAAATATTGCAGAAACGAAATATAATATTTTCTATTAATGAGAAGATAATCCTTTTCATGTTTATGATATTATATTGTAATTTGTCAAAGTTATTTATATTTGATCCGATAATATTGTATAGAGCCGTATTTATAATGCCTTTGATTATAGTCATATCAACCGTAGATATCAATGAAAGATGGGTGTTTGACGAAGATATAATTAGTGGTATAATAATAAACATGGGAACAATTGTTTTAGCATTTGTTTTTGGAATTTATGGTGATAAGGTCAATTACATAGGTTTTATTGGTTGCTATAAGTATTTATTAAATGCTTTTGTCGGTATGGCAACCTTGTTTGTCGTTACAATTATTATTAATGTCTCGACCGGTTCTTTGGGAATGGGAGATGTTTTATATTTTGCTCTTGCCGGAAGTTTCTGTGGATTTGGTGGAATATTTATTCTGTTTTTCGGTTCATTTATATTGGCGGGAATATTTTGTCTGGCATCTTATATTAATAGCAGAATCAATAATGTAATTATGAATAAAACGATAGCTTTTACACCATTTATAAGTATGAGTTTAATAATATATATAAGTATTTTTTTATAAAATATAATTGAAATTGAATTTTAGGAAGGATTAAGAAAAAATGTATATAATAGTGGGGCTAGGTAATCCTGGCAAGAAATATGAAAATACTAGGCATAATGCAGGTTTTGATGCAATTGATAAATTTGCTGATGAAAACGGTATTAAAATCGATAAATTAAAGCATAAAGCTTTGATAGGAGAAGGAAGAATAGGTTCTGAAAAAGTTATTTTAGTAAAACCACAAACATATATGAATTTAAGTGGAGAATCAGTGCTTAGTGTTTCGCAGTTTTATAAGGTTGAGTCAGAAAACATAGTAGTTCTTTATGATGATATAGATTTGGATATAGGTAAGCTTAGAATAAGAAAAAAAGGAAGTGCCGGTTCTCATAACGGAATGAAATCGATAATAAAATGTTTAGGAACTGAAGATTTCCCAAGAGTGAGAATAGGAATATCCAGACCTCCGGAAGGTTGGGATTTGGCTGACTATGTATTATCCAAAGTTTCAAAAGAACAGGAAAAAGATATGTTGGAAGGAATAGATAAAGCTGTTAAAACAATTAAAGAAATTGTCAGTTCCGGTTTGGATCTGGCAATGAACAAATATAATGGTTAAGGTGTGGTGAAGATGGAAGATGTACTAATTAGTTCCCTCAAAAATAGTAAAGAATATGAAGGTATAATAGAAGCTCTTGATATGGAGGGAAATATACAGGTAAATGGATTATTGCCATCTACTAAAGCTCACATAGCGTATTCTATATTTAAAAATACATCAAAACAAATCCTATATATTGCAAATACAGAGTATGAAGCTAAGAAAATATATGAAGAGTTATGCGTATATATGAAAAATAAAGTCGAGTTTTTAGGCTCAGAAGAAATTCTTTTCTATAACTTGGATGCGAGAGATAGAAAGGCAGATGCTAGAAGGCTAAAAACCTATATAAAATTACTAAATAAGGACAAAATATTGGTAGTTACATATGTTGAAGCTATTACCAGGAAATATATACCTAAGAAAATTATCTTAGATAATATATTTAAGGTTAGAGTTGGTCAAAATATAGACATTCAGGAATTTATCCAAAAACTTGTCCTGTTGGGATATCAGAGAGTTACTAAAGTTGAAGGTTTCGGACAGTTTAGTGTCAGGGGAGGAATTTTAGATATATTCACTCTGTTTTATGATTTTCCTCTGAGATTTGAATTTTTTGATGATGAAATTGATTCTATAAGACAGTTTAATGTGTATTCACAAAAATCGATAGAGAAAATGAAAACAGCCACGATAACTCCTTCAAGAGAAATAATATACCCAAAAGATGTGGAAGTTGCTGCAAAAAAAATAAGAAGTGAGTTTAATGATATAACAGATGCTGATGTTTTTAGAAACCTTGAGAGAATAGAGAGAAAAGAATACTTTGATGGTCTTGAAAACTATATAGATTACCTGTATGGTGATGAAGATGAAAGTATATTTGAATATCTTACTGATGATTCTATGATATTTATAGATGATATTAATAGATTAAAAGAAAGGTTCAAAAATATAAATTCCGAATTTAGGGATAACTACATGTTGAATTTGGAAAGAGGTTTAGCTATTAAGAATCAGGGAAAATTAATTTATTCTCTAAATGAAGTTATATATTATATGATGAATAAAAAGATCGTTATTAACTCTCTTTTGCCAAAAGCTGTAAATGATATGAATATCATTCATTCTTTCAATATAGATACAAGGGAAATTCCCGGATATGGTGGCAGAATAGACCTCTTTGTGGAAGAGTTGAAAAGGCTTAGACATTCCGGATATAAGATAGTTATTGCGACTGGAAGTTCTGACAGAGCTAAGAAGTTAAGTTCTATATTAAATGAAAATAATGTCGAAAATATATATTCATCAAATAGAAATTTAGACATAAAAACATCTCAGATTGTAGTAACAGGTGCTAATATAAGTCAGGGATTTCAGTACCCCTCGATAAAATTTCAGCTTATAACCGATAGAGAGATAGTAGGTGCTAATAAATCCGGTGTAAAAAAGAAGAAAAAGAAACAAAAGGAAAATTCTAAAAAAATTGATTCTTTTTTGGAATTAAAGGTAGGAGATTATGTTGTTCATGAGAACAGTGGTGTAGGAAAGTATACCGGGATTGAGCAAATAAGTGTGAACAATATAAAAAAAGATTATTTGAAAGTAGTCTATCAAGGTGGAGATAATCTTTATGTTCCCATTGATCAGATGGACAAAGTCCAGAAATATATTGGTGGTGACGTCGAAAAGGTAAAACTAAATAAATTAGGTAGTCAAGAATGGTCAAAGGCTAAAAATAAGGTCAGAAAGCAGATTGAAGATATGACGAAAGAGCTTATCGAGCTGTATGCTAAGAGAGAAGGAAGAAAAGGCTACAAATTCTCCAAAGATACAATTTGGCAACAAGAATTTGAAGAGAAGTTTCCTTTTCAAGAAACTGATGATCAGCTGAAGGCGATAAAAGAGACAAAAAAAGACATGGAAACATCTAAGGCTATGGATAGACTTATATGCGGAGATGTGGGATATGGTAAAACAGAAGTTGCTATAAGAGCTGCATTTAAAGCTGTAATGGATGGCAAACAAGTTGCAATACTTGTTCCAACTACTATACTTGCCCAACAGCATTTTAATACATTTAGTGAAAGATATGAGGATTATCCTATAAGGGTTGAAGCTTTGAGTAGATTCAAAACTCCTAAGCAACAGAAAGACATAATTGAAGACGCGAATAAGGGACTTGTAGATATAATAATAGGTACCCATAGAATAGTATCAAAAGACATTAATATGCCTAAATTAGGTTTGGTGGTTATTGATGAGGAACAGAGATTTGGAGTTCGTCATAAAGAAAAACTAAAACAGATTAAAGAAAATGTAGATGTACTTACGTTATCAGCAACTCCAATTCCGAGAACACTTCATATGTCACTTAGTGGAATAAGAGATATGAGTATCATTGAAGAGCCACCTCAGGAAAGATATCCTGTAATGACTTATGTAACTGAAGCAAAGGATAGTATCATTCAAGATGAAATACACAGAGAATTAGCTAGAGGAGGTCAGGTATTCTTTGTCTATAACAGGATTGAAGGCATTGAAGAATTGGCCGCCAGAATAAGAAGGCTGGTTCCTGATGCGAGGGTCGGTGTCGCACATGGTAGAATGTCATCAAATCAACTTGAGAATACAGTACTATCTTTTTTAACAAAGGAATTTGATGTGTTGGTGTGTACAACTATAATTGAAACAGGTATGGATATTGCGAATGCAAATACGGTTATAATTTATGATGCCGATAAGATGGGGCTATCCCAATTATATCAATTAAGAGGAAGAGTTGGTAGGAGTACAAGGCAGGGATATGCTTACCTTATGTATGAAAGAAATAAAATTCTAAGTGAAGTAGCAGAAAAAAGACTAAAAGCCATAAAGGAATTTACGGAATTTGGCTCGGGATTTAAAATAGCTATGAGAGATTTGGAGATAAGAGGAGCCGGTGATGTTCTTGGAGCTCAACAACATGGTCATATGGCAGTAATAGGATATGAACTCTATGTAAAGATGTTGAATGAAGCCATAGCAAAGGTAAAAGGGCAAGAAGTTTTAGAAAATCTGGATGTGGAAATAGATTTAAGCACAAATGCATATATACCATCTACGTATATCGAAGATGAAATAATAAAGTTAGAAATGTATAAAAAAATTGCTACTATTGATAGTAAAGAGGATATGTATGAAATTCAGGAAGAGTTGGAAGATAGATTTTCTGATATACCAAAAGAAACTCAGACACTTTTAAATATAGCCTATATTAAATCTCTATGTAAGAGATTGAAGATAGAAAAAGTAAAGCAGGTTAAAAATACCGTTATACTCGAACCGTTAACCAAATATGAAACATCAGAAGTGGTAGGTCATGAAGTAGTAATGGAATTAGAAACCATGCTGGAAGGATTTTGCAAAAACCTAGACACTAAACAATAAATAATCTGTTTAGATGGGATTTGCAAAATAAAAATAAATAAATGGAGGAAAGAATATTGAAAAAATTATTATCATTATTAGTTGCTGTTGTAATAGGATTTGCATCAGTAGCTTGCTCAGAGGATGCGGTTGCTGTAGTTGACGGAAAGGCTATTACAGCGAAAGAATATGAACAACATTTGAAATTTAATAAGTGGGTGATGGAATTACAGTATGGAGAACAAGTTTGGGATGGAATGTCCCAACAAGATCCAAATTTTGAGGAAAATATAAAAAATAGATTGTTGGAGTCTTTAATTCAAAGCAAAATAGTATTAAATTATACTGAAAAGAATAACATTAAACCGGATACAAAACAATCTAAAGAAATTAATGAACAAATAAAGAAAATGATGGAAGATAAGAAAAGCAAAGAAAGCTTTGAAAAGGCCGGATTAACAGAAGATTTTCTAAAAAAATATGGTGAACAAGCAGCACTAATGAGTGGATTTTCTAAATTCGTAGAAAAGAAATCTACTCCTACAGAACAGGAACTAAAAGACTATTATGCTAAAAATAGTAAAAAATTGGATGCGTCTCACATACTGATATCTTTAAAGGACGAAACTGGAAAACCTCTTTCTGAAGAAAAACAGAAAGAAGCTAAGAAAAAAGCAGAAGATGTTTATAAGAGAGCAAAAGATGGAGAAGATTTCGCCAAGTTGGCTAAGGAGTTCTCTCAAGATCCGGGTTCAGGACAAAAAGGCGGTTCTCTTGGTGAGTTCGGTAAAGGTCAGATGGTAAAAGAATTTGAAGATGCAGCGTTTGCCTTAAAGGAAGGTGAAATATCTGCGCCTGTTAAATCTGAGTTTGGATATCATATAATTAAAGTAAATAAGATAATAAAGTCAGATTATAATAAGGTAAAAGATTCTCTGAAAGCAGAATTGACTCAAAAGAAGAGTCAGGAATTGGTTAAAAAGATTCAGGAATCAGCTCAAGTTAAAAAATTCGATGACAAAGTTAAGTCTATTAAATTTATAGAAAAGAAGGCAGATTCAAAGGATAAAAAAGATACTAATAAGGGTAAAGAAAAAGAACAACCTAAAGAGGAAAAGAAAGAACAAAAATAGTTTAGACTATTAAAATTAAATAGTATATAAGTTGGAGCGACCTATAAGAATGTTAAAGATTAATTATGTGGTCGCTCTATTTTTTATTATAAATTCACTATATCTATATTAATAATCGATTGCAAAATATGAAAAAAAAGTATAAACTTATAAAAAACGAAAAAAAGTGGTATATTTAATATTATAAAATTTATGTGATTTGATAAGGGGTACTTATGAAAATAGAAAAATATAAACAGTTAGCAGAGTATACTTTGGGGGTTAAAAAACCGGAATTAGTTTTAAAGAGAGCTAATATAATAATGGTTCAGTCAAAAGAAATAATAAAGGCTGATATTGCCATCCATGACGGATACATAGTGGGTATAGGTGATTATATGGGAATAAAAGAGGTTGATTGCGATGGTAAATATATTTCACCGGGATTTATAGATTCTCATTTACATTTTGAATCTACAATGGCAAATCCGGATGAGTTAGTTTACTATGCTTCTTTAAATGGAACTACTACATTTATTGCAGATCCTCATGAGGCTGCAAATGTATTCGGTATAGATGGAGTCAATTATATAATAGAGAGTACGGAAAATAGCAGTGGAGATGTTTATATAATGGTTCCATCTTGTGTCCCGGCGAAAGATGGTGAAGACAACGGTGTTATTATGGAAATTGATGAAATGATGACTTTATTAAATAATAAAAGGGTACTTGGATTAGGTGAGATAATGGATTGCGAGGCAGTGATAAATAGGAAAAAATCCATGATGGCTAAGTTAAAACTATTTGAAAGAAACCCTAAGGATGGACATGCATTGGGATTAAAAGATAAAAAATTAAGTGCATATATAATGGCGGGTGTTCTTACAGATCATGAAAGTAGTACATATGAACAA
The DNA here is from genome assembly GCF_014229965.1 of Peptostreptococcus canis. Classification (GTDB taxonomy): domain Bacteria; phylum Bacillota; class Clostridia; order Peptostreptococcales; family Peptostreptococcaceae; genus Peptostreptococcus; species Peptostreptococcus canis. The sequence continues at coordinate 69,359 of NZ_JABGBW010000004.1, read as the reverse complement.
GCTATTTCAGAAGTTAGGAATGGAATGTACGTTCATATAAGGGAAGGTTCTGCAGCCAGAAATCTTGCTAATATAGTAGGTGGAATAATTAGAAATAATGCCGATACTTCGAGATTCACTTTTTGTACTGATGATAAGCATATTGAAGATATTAAGAATGAAGGGCACATATCTCATAATATTAGAAAAGCTATTAAACTAGGATTGGATCCTATTCAGGCATATAGTATGGCGAGTTACAATGCTGCTCAATGTTATAAATTAGATGAAATAGGAATGATAGCTCCAGGAAAAATAGGAAATTTGGTAATACTAAATGATTTGAAAAATGTGGAAATAGATTCCGTAATATACAAGGGTAAATTTATAGAAAAAAGACATGATGATAGAAAAATAGTAGTGGACAGTTTTTCTGAAAATAATTCTAATAGTGAGCTTGGAGGAGCATTTTCAAAAAAACTATCTAAATTTAATAAACTTACTGATACAATCCATATTGATTGGTTTGAAAAGAGTATGTTAAAGTTAAAAAGTAAAGAATATGCTATAAAACTCGTAAATGAAGAAATTCTCACAAAAAAAGTAAGAGTATCAGATATGAAAGGCAGTTTTTATAATAAGGTCGCAGTAATAGAAAGGCATCATAATACGGGTAAATATCATACTTCAAACGTTTATGGTTATGGTATTAAAAAAGGAGCAATAGCATCTAGTGTATCACATGATTCTCATAATATAGTAGTTATAGGAGACAATGATAAAGATATGATGATAGCTATTGAAAATATAAAAGAAATAAAAGGTGGGTATGTTTTAGTTGAGGATGGAAAAGTTTTTGAGTATTTGCCACTTCCTATAATGGGTTTAATAAGTGATTTAAATAGTTCTGAAATTAATAACAGACTATATAAAATGATTGATAAAGCACATAAAATGGGTGTGTGTATAGGTATTGAACCTTTTATTACATTATCGTTTATAGCTCTGCCGGTTATACCGGAAATAAGAATAACTACAAATGGTCTTTATGATGTATTGAATGATGAATATTTATACTAAAAAGGAGAGAATATGTATAAACTTTTGGTAATAGAAGATGAAGAATTGATTAGAAAGGGAATAGTATCATTAATCAATTATGAAAAATTAAATATACAAGAAGTATTTGAGGCTGAAAATGGAAAAAAGGCATTGGATATTATCGACTCTAAAATGCCGGACATAATTCTTTCTGATATTAATATTCCACAGTTAGATGGTATAAGCTTGGCCAAAATAGTGAAAGAAAAGTATCCGGATACAAGAATAGTTTTTCTTACTGGATACGATTATTTTGATTATGCATTGTCAGCTATTAAAATAGGAGCAGATGATTATATATTAAAGCCGGTTTCAAAAAAAGACGTGGAAGAAATATTGACAAAATTAGTTAGCAAATTAGAAAAAAAGAGAAGAGAAGAAAAAGCGATTGAAGAACGAAAAAAAATTAATATATCCGAGTATCACTCTCGCAGTTTGGATGAACAAATAGGTAATGAATATAATGCAATTGACATTGAAAAGGTAATAAATGAGGAAATATTTAATCCAGACTTGTCATTAGGATACTTATCTGAAAAACTTGGATTTAGCGTAAATTATTTAAGTACATTAATAAAGAAAAGAATGGGGATTAATTTTCAGGATTATGTCACTAAAAACAGAATAGAATACGCTAAAATACTTTTACTGACAACGGATATGAAAATATATGAAATTGCTGAAAAAATCGGATATGAGGATGTAAATTACTTTTCTTCCAGATTTAAATATTATGTAGGGCAAACTCCGAGACAATATCAAAGAGAGGTGAGCAGTTAGTGAAGAAAAGATCACTGGTTTTTGAATTAACCACTTATTTTTTAGTATCTATTTCTATATTACTTTTAGTTGTCGGATGGCTGAATTATGATGTTAGTTCAAAAATTATAATGCATGATACCGAAAAAAAAACATCTGAATCTGTAAAAAGAACAGTCGATTATATAAATAGCTATACAAATAAACTCAAGATGACTGCAAATTCAATATCAAAGAACAATACGATATATGAATTTATAACCAGTAATTCAAGCACAAGGAGAGAAAAATCAAACGAATTAATAAAAACAATTATAAATACTGATGAAAATCTTGTTTCAGCTGTTATTATAACGAAAGACGGCAGGGTTATATCAAATGAATCCCATCTTGAGATGAAGATGTCTGATAATATGATGGAGGAAAAGTGGTATAAATTAGCCATACAAAAAAATAGTATACCCGTTCTAACATCGGCCAGAAAAGAGGATTTAACATCGGACAAAGAAAGTTGGGTAATATCTGTAACCCAGGAAATTGTAGATAATCAGGGAAATAATTTAGGAGTAGTCAGGTTAGATGTAGATTATAGGGCAATTGAAAGCTATTTGAATAAACTTGATCTTGGAAAATATGGATATGCATTTATAATTGATGAACAGGGGCAGGTAGTCTATCATCCGGATAAAAATGTATTTACCGATACAGAATTGAGAAACAAAATGTTGAAACTTTCCAATAATAAAGACGGTTATATGGATAAAGAATCTTTATTTGTAAGACATTATTTTATTGAGGATTTAGGGTGGAATATAACGGCCGTAGCTTCATTGGATGAATTAAATACCGTGAAGAGAACGCTTATAAATTCGTTTTCATTAATCGCAATACTTGCTATTATAGTAGCTTCAATGGGAGTTTTCTTTATAATAAAAAGATGTGTCAGACCTATAAAAGATCTTAGGGAAGTGATGATAGAAATAGAAAAGGGAAATCAGAATATAAGGGCTAAAGAGACTGGTTCTATTGAAATTGAAGAGCTTTCAAAAAAGTTTAATCTTATGTTAGATAAAATAAGTCAATTGATGAAAGATGTAAGAGAAAAAGAGCAGGATATACGTGAATATGAGCTTAAAGCATTGGCAAGTCAGATAAATCCTCATTTTTTGTATAATACTTTGGACACGATTATATGGATGGCAGAATTCAATGATAGTGAAAGTGTGGTTGAAATCACAAAATCTCTTGCAAAATACTTTAGACTATCTTTAAATCAAGGAAATGAAATGATAAGCCTTTCGGATGAAATAGATCATGTCAGACAATATCTCTTTATTCAAAAGAAAAGGTATGGCAAAAAGTTAAATTATCATATAGAGGAAATTGATGAATGTAAGGACTTTATTATACCTAAACTAATTCTTCAGCCTGTAGTAGAAAATTCTATTTATCATGGGATAAAAGAGATAGAACGAGATGGATTTATAAAAATAAAAGTAGAAAATGTAGTCGACTATATTAAAGTGAGTATTGAAGATAACGGAAAAGGGATGCCGGTCAAAATGAAGAAAGATGAGATGACAAATCGATTGGGCGGAGTAGGTTTAAAAAATGTAAACAGGAGATTATCACTTTATTTTGGCAAAAACTATAAGATGGATGTAGATTCGGAACCGGACAAATATACAAAGGTAGTATTTTATATGCCTAAAAAATGTGATTTAGATATTGCAAAAAACATGATGATATAGATGTTATGTAAAATGATAAAAGATAACACATCTAATAGGAAATTATATTTTTAAATTATGAAATTTAATATATGGTTTAAAAATATAAAAAAATAGTTTTATGATCTTAAATAGAATATGATAGTAAAAAATTCAAGTTTTTACGTATCATATTCTATTTTTATATATGTAAATAATCTATATAATAAAATCATAAAATAAATAGAAGTCTTAAATACACTCATACCAGAATAATGAAAAAATAAAAAAGTATTTTGATTTGGGATTTGGGGAGTCTATTAAGAATTTTTTAGGAAAGGGGGTTGAATCTATGAATGCATATTCGACCATTTTCGCAGTATCGGTATTTGGAGCAGGGATATTATCATTTTTTTCTCCATGTATATTTCCATTATTACCGGTATATATAGGTACATTAATAGAAGATACCGGAGAAAAAACTATAGGAATTGGCAAGTACAAAGTATTTACCAGACCCATATTTAAAACATTGTTTTTTATACTGGGACTGTCGATGGTTTTTTTTATACTAGGCTATGGAGCAGGTGCTTTGGGAAAAATATTATATAGTCCTTATACAAACTATATTATGGGAGTCATAGTCATTATATTAGGTTTGCATCAAATGGAAATAATAAATATTAAAAAACTTCAATATCAAAAAACAGTCGATTTTAACAAGGGAAAAAAGGGAGGATACCTGGGTGCCTATTTGCTGGGACTGACATTTAGTTTTGGATGGACCCCATGTATAGGACCTGTATTAAGTTCGGTACTAGCAGTGGCTGCATCAGGTGAACAAGGTGCAATTTTCGGGGCTTTGCTGATGATTATATATGCCATAGGTCTTTCTATTCCTTTTGTAATATTAGCTTTTGCGTCATCATTTGTCATGAAGTATTTTACGAGGGTGAAAAAACATATCGTTTTGATTAAAAGAATTGGCGGTGCATTGATAGTAGTAATGGGACTATTATTGATGTTTGGCAAATTGAATTTCTTGCTTTCTATTATAGGATAGGCACGAAAATATTGATTAAAAAAGACATAAAAAAAGAAATTGATAAAAAAGAAGATATAAAAAGAAGATTAAACTATCCGGTTGTCTGGATGAATTTATAAAATATAAATGAAAAATGAAAAGGAGAGGTTATTATGAATTTATTGAAGAAGAATGGAATGAAAGTAGCTGCAGCTTTTATGGTTAGTACTTTAGTTTTAGTTGGTTGTTCTAATGCTGACACGAGTAAAAAGGATATGAAGATGGATAAAGAAAAATCATCTATGGAAATGAAGAAAGGTAAAAATATGGAAAAAGATAAGATGCACATGGAAAAGGACAAAATGAAAAAAGACGATATGCATAAAGATAATATGAAAAAAGATGATATGATGGATAAAGACAAGATGAATGAAACTATGAATAAAGGAGAAAAATTAAAAGATTTCACACTTATGGATGTCGATGGAAATAAGGTAAAATTGTCGGATTATAAAGGTAAAAAAGTATATGTGAAATTTTGGGCTTCGTGGTGTTCAGTTTGCCTTGATACACTTCCGGAAACGGATAAATTAGCCGGTAAAGAGAATGATTTCGAAGTTATATCTATAGTTTCACCGGGATTCGGAAATGAAAAGAAAGAAGAAGAATTTAAAAAATGGTACAAATCACTTGGATATAAAAATCTTAAAGTATTAATGGATACTAACGGAGAGGCTATTGTAAAATCACTTAATATAAAGGGATATCCATCATCAGCTTATATTGGTACTGATGGCGTATTGGTTAAATTTATGCCTGGCTATCAGAACGAAGAACAGATAAAGACAATGATGAAAGAGGTTAAATAATATAATTTTATGTGACTTATTGCAGGTGTATATGAAATTAATATAAAAGAGGGTTGATTAATGTGGAAAAGAAGAATATTTATATATTAATTTTTCTTATAATAATATTAGTAGCCATAATCGGATTTTCAAAACAAAATATAGTCAAATCCGATATAACTGCTTATAAGGAAAGAGTAGCAAAATTGGTAGGGGAGTCAAAGAAAAAGGAGGTTTCAAAAATAAATAAAAACAAAAATATAAAAGAAATTTATTTGGCAGGAGGGTGTTTCTGGGGATTGGAAGAATATTTTTCCAGAATTGAAGGTATAGAAGATGCAACTGTCGGGTATGCAAATGGCAATACTGAAAACACAAGTTACAGATTACTAAAAAATACCATGCATGCTGAAACTGTTCACTTAAAATATGATGCAAATATTATTTCTCTAAGAGAAGTTCTTCTACGATATTTTAGGGTTATAGACCCGACGAGCGTAAACAAGCAGGGAAATGATGTGGGTGCCCAGTATAGAACGGGAATATACTATTCAAATGATAAAGATAAAAATGTAATAAAGGAAGTGATTGAGCAAAAAGAAAAGGAACTAAATCAAAAAGTGGTCGTTGAAGTTGAGCCGTTAAGACAGTACGTTCTTGCAGAGGAATACCATCAAGACTATTTAAAGAAAAATCCGGGTGGATATTGCCATATAGATGTTGAAGAAGCCGATGTTCCGCTTATAGATCCGGGTAAATATAAAAAGCCCGCAGATAAAGAATTGAGAATCAAATTGACACCGGAAGAGTATTCCGTAACTCAAGAAAATAAAACTGAAAGTGCTTTTTCAAACAGATATTGGGATAAATTTGATTCGGGCATATATGTTGATATCGTTACAGGTGAACCCCTATTTTCATCCAGAGATAAGTATGAATCGGGATGTGGATGGCCAAGTTTTTCAAAACCTATATCTAATGATGTATTGACATATCATGATGACAATAGTTTCAATATGAAAAGGATTGAAGTAAGAAGTAGAGTAGGCGACTCACATCTGGGGCATGTATTTGATGACGGTCCAAAAGAAAAAGGAGGCCTTAGATTTTGTATAAACAGTCTTTCTATAAAGTTTATTCCCAAATCACAAATGGATGAGAAAGGATATGGCTACCTGTTGGGATATATAGAATAGGAAGGATGTATAAAACAGACAAAAAATATGTTAGCGAGTAGCCACAAAATATTATAATCTTATAGGGCGTAGAGAACATCACATTTAGTGATTGACTCTACGTTTTATATTGCAATAATCCATATATAAAACCACGTGTTATTTTAGGATATAAAATATCTTAATATATAAAAAATGTATTTAAAAGAATAAAAATATATATTAATGTGTTCTAATAAATTGACAAATTGGCTCGAAGGTGATAATCTGTTTAGAAAAGAGATTAATTTCAATACTTTAATTGGGTCCTGTGAGGCCGAAAAGGAGGAAAATATGTTAATGAACAGACATTTAGTAAAGCCGGATGATTTTTCTGTTGAAGAGATCAATTCCGTGCTTGAATTAGGGATGGATATAAAGAAAAATCCACAAAATTATTTCAATAAATGTGAGGGCAAATTAATGGCCACACTTTTCTATGAACCATCTACTCGTACCAGATTGAGTTTTGAGGCAGCTATGAACAGGCTGGGAGGAAGAATCATCGGATTTTCAGATCCAAATGCATCTTCTGTTTCAAAGGGAGAAACTCTTGAGGATACGATTACGATAGTTTCTAAATATGTCGATATTATAACCATGAGACACCCTGTCTCAGGTGCCGCAAATCAGGCGTCAGCGGTTTGCCCACTGCCTTTTATCAATGCCGGTGATGGTGGCAATCAACATCCAACTCAAACTCTTACAGATTTACTTACAATCAAATCATTAAAAGGTGATTTAAATAATTTAACTATAGGCATGTGTGGAGATTTAAAATACGGAAGAACCGTTCATTCTCTTGCGAAGGCAATGTCAAGGTATTCAGGTATAAAATTCGTATTTATATCTCCGGATGAACTTAGTATGCCCAAATCCGTGAAAGAAGATATAGACGGAGTTGAATTTATAGAAACTTCCAGTTTAGAAGATTCTATAGGAAATTTAGATATATTATATATGACGAGAATTCAGAGGGAAAGATTTGAAGACAAGAATGAATATGAAAGATTAAAAGACAGTTATGTTTTGGATATGGAAAAAATGGATAAAGCAAATAAAGATATGCTTGTTCTTCATCCGCTTCCAAGAGTAAATGAAATATCCGTAGAAGTAGATTCGGATCCAAGGGCTGTTTATTTTGAACAGGCCCAGTATGGGATGTATGTCAGAATGGCTTTAATTATGAAGCTTTTAGGAATAGATTAAAAAAATAGATAAAGTTAGGTGGAAAAATGGAATATAAAGTAATAGAAAATACATATGTAGGAGAGGGAATGTATTATATAAAAGTAGCCGGGAATTTTTCGGCAAAGATGGGGCAGTTTTACATGCTTAGAGCATGGGATAAATACCCGCTGCTTTCCAGACCTATAAGCATATACGATATAGATGATGAAGGAATAAGTTTTTTATACAAAGTAGTAGGTGAGGGAACTACTATTATTTCTAAACTGAAAAGTGGAGATAATATAAAGCTAGAGGGTCCATATGGAAATGGATATCAAAAAGTAGACGGAAAGATTGCTTTAGTTGGCGGTGGAATTGGAATTGCTCCATTATATATGGTGGCTAAAGAACTGGATGATTGTGATATTTATCTTGGATTTAGGGAAGAACCCATAATGCTTAAAGATTATGAAAAAGTATGTAGCAATTTATATACAACTACCGGAAATACTTTTATTACTGATATAATAGATGTCGATAAGTACGATTATATATTGACATGCGGACCAACTCCAATGATGAAAAAATTAATGAAAATGGTAGAGGGAAAGAAAACCAGAATCCAGGTTTCTTTGGAAAATCATATGGCATGTGGAGTAGGAGCATGTTTGGTTTGTACCTGTAAGACACATTCCGGAAATAAGAAGACCTGTAAAGATGGTCCTGTATTCTGGGGAGAGGATGTGATTTTATAATGGCAGATTTGAGAGTAAAGTTATGTGGAATAGAATTGAAAAATCCTATTATAATGGCATCGGGTACATTTGGATTTGGCAAGGAATATGGTGAGATATATAATATAAATAAGTTAGGTGGAATAAGTTCCAAGGGACTTACATTCGAAAAAAGAAATGGTAATGATGGAATGAGAGTATATGAAACTCCATCCGGAATGATGAACAGTGTAGGCCTTGAAAATCCCGGAGTAAAAGGCTTTATAGAAAATGAGCTGCCGGACTATTCCAAATTAAATACCTGTAGGATCGTCAATTTAGGCGGGGGTTGTGAAGAGGATTATGTAGAAGGTGCCAAATTATTGGATGACAAAGATTTTGATATTTTGGAGTTAAATATATCCTGTCCAAATGTAAAACATGGTGGAATGGCATTTGGTATAAAATCCGAAGTTGCAAGAGAAGTAGTGAAGGCTGTTAGAAAAGCTACTACAAAACCATTAGTTGTGAAACTTTCACCCAATGCCGAAGATATTGTGGAAATGGCAAAGGTATGTGAAGAAGAGGGAGCAGATGGAATTTCCCTGGTTAATACTTTTAAGGCTATGGCAATAGATATTGAAAATAGAAGACCTGTTTTTAATAATATTACAGCAGGATTATCAGGTCCGGCAATAAAGCCAATTGCCCTTAGAATGGTATATGAAGTATCAAAAGCAGTTAAAATTCCGGTGATTGGAATGGGTGGAATTATGAATGCAAAAGATGTGGTAGAGTTTATAATGGCTGGAGCATCATGTATTCAGATTGGAACTGCGAATTTTGTGAATCCAAGAATAGGTGAAGAAATAATAGAAGAACTTGAGAAATTTATGGATGATAGAAATATAAAATCCCTTGATGAAATCAGAGGAATAATATAATTTATAGGAGAAATAAAAATGTCAAATATAGATGTAATAGAAATATTAAAAGAATGTGATGCTTTATTAGAAGGTCATTTTTTACTATCTTCGGGTAAGCACTCAAATAGATATGTACAATGTGCAAAAGTATTAAGATTTCCAAAACAGGCAGCAAAGGTTCTTAGTATAGTAGTTGATAAAGTTAAAGATTTAGATATTGACCTAGTCGTTGGTCCGGCCATGGGAGGAGTTGTAGTTTCTTACGAGTTGGGAAGACAACTGGGAAAAGAAGCGATATTTACAGAGAGAAAAGACAATGTAATGGAATTGAGAAGAGGTTTTGAAGTAAAGCCGGGAGATAAAATAATAATAGCCGAAGATGTAGTAACTACAGGTAAATCTACTATGGAGACCAAAAAAGTCCTGGAAGCTTTGGGCGGAGAAGTAATTGGAGTTGCATGTATAGCAAACAGAACTAAAGAAGATATAGGTATTCCTATTTACAGTGCTATTGATTTGGATATTCAAGTATATGATGCTGATGAGTGTGTTTTATGTAAAGAAGGTAAAATTGATTTAGTAAAGCCGGGCAGCAGAGAATTTAAAGATATTAAAAAGTAGACGTTGGAATTCAGTATTTATAATATGTAAATTTCAATAAAAAGTATAGCCTAGATATATTGATTATCTAGGCTATTTTGACGTTCTATATGGAAAATATTTTTGTGTTTTTAATGCTATTTATTTGAAAAATAATAAAAAAAGTCTATTCTATGATATAATGAATTTTAGATTAACTTTAAGTTTTGTAAATTGGAGGAAAAAATGAAAGTTAGTAATAAGAAAAACTCATTTTTGATGGGCACTCTGATATTAGGTGCCGCAGGAGTTATAATAAAAATATTAGGAGCCATATTTAGAATTCCACTTGCCAATTTTATAGGTGCTGAAGGAATGGGATATTATCAGACTGCATATCCGGTATATGCACTATTTTTAACATTGGCAACTGCAGGATTTCCAACTGCAATAGCAAAATTGGTATCAGAGCAGGTCGCATTGGGGAATCATAAAGGAGCAAATGAAATTTTTAAAATAACACATTTAATGCTATTTGTGACAGGTCTTGTGACATTTTTAATCCTTTTTATAGGTGCAGATAATATTGTTACAAATGTTCAGCATAATCCAAATGCATTAACTGCAATGAAAGCAATTGCTCCAGCATTATTAATAGTGCCATCTATGTCGGCATATAGAGGCTATTATCAAGGATACCAGCAGATGTCAAGAATAGCTATTTCTCAGATTATTGAACAGATATTTAGAGTATTTTTAGGATTGGCACTTGCTTTTATATTAATGAAACAATTTGGTCCTAAAATTGGTGCTGCAGGTGGTATATCCGGTGCTACTATAGGTGCATTTGCATCTTTTATATTTTTGATGTTAGTATATTTTAAAGACTCAAAACAAAGAAAATATCTTATAGAAAATAGTACAGGATATGTAAAACAAGATACATCTACAATTATCCTCAATATAGTGAGGGTGGTAATACCTATAAGTATAGGGGCCTGTGTAATGCCACTTGTAAATGTGGTTGATTCAGTAATAGTTATCGCCAGATTAAAAGCGGCAGGCTTTACAACATTGGCTGCAAATTCTTTATTAGGACAGTTAACAGGGATGGCAATGCCTATAATAGTTATGCCTATGATATTTACCACTGCAATAGGTATGAGTCTGGTTCCGGCTATTTCAGAATCATATACTTTAAAGAAATTTAATGAAGCAAGACATAATGCAAAAATGGCATTTAAAATAACTTTGCTTTTAGTCTTACCTTGTGCATTCGGACTTGCATCCCTTGCACAACCTATAATGGGATTACTTTTTCCTAAACAATCGGCCGAAGTAGTGGGATTGATACTATTTACTCTTTCTCCGGCATGTATATTTTTAGGTCTACTATATACGTTCAACGGAATACTTCAGGGAATGGGTAAACCGATGATACCTGTATATGCTCTTCTTTGTGGTATTGCAGGAAAAATAGTAATTAGTTACACATTGACTGCGATTCCAAGTATAAATATTCTTGGCTCGGCTTTTGGTACAGTAGCATCTTACCTAATAGCAGCCATTTTTGAATATATATATATCAAAAGAGCTTTATCCATTCAGTTTAATTTGATGGATTACTTTATAAAACCTCTTATTACTGTCATGCTTATGTTTTTAGGGGCCAGGTATACATATATTGGTCTAAGTATGTTTTTAGGAAATAAGATTTCTACATTGTTTGCCATAATAGTGGGGGGAATTATATATGTAGTGGTCATAATAGGTATCGGAGGAATAACTCAAGAGGAAATTCTAGCTATGCCTAAGGGAAGAAGCATACTCGCTAAATTGAAGAAATTAAAATTGGTAAGAGGGTAAAATATGAGTATTACTATATTAGGACTTGGAGCCGGTGATATATCACAAATTAGTTTTGGTGCAGTCAAAGAGCTTGAATCCGGAAAAAAAATATATCTGAGAACTGAAAATCATCCGATTATAAGTCAGCTAAATATAGAGTATGAGAGCTTTGATTCATACTATAACAATGGCGAAAATTTTGAAGATGTATATAAATCAATAGCAGAAAAAATAATACAATTCGGCAGTGAAGGTGATATCATATACGCCGTTCCCGGGCATCCCAGGGTTGCAGAAAGTACAGTTACACTTATTGAAAAATACGCATATGAAAAAAATATAAAGATTAATATGATAGCCTCTATGAGTTTTGTGGATGCTATATATAATTATCTTGGATTTGATCCTTCTGAAGGTTTCAGGTTATTGGATGCCTTTTCAATAAGTAAAAAGGATATGGATTTTAACTCAAATATAATTATTACGCAAGTATATGATAGGTATATAGCTTCAAATATCAAAATAAAACTGATGGATTACTATAATGACGAGCAAAAGATATGGTTGGTACGTTCGGCAGGTATAAAAAATCAGGAATATAAGAAAAAAGTAAAGTTGTGTGAGTTGGACAGGATTGAAAATGAATTTGATCATTTGACCAGTTTATATATTCCAAAGACATCCGAAAAAAGGTTTCAGGATATATTCGATTTAATAGAAGTAACGAAAACTTTGAGAGGGAAAAATGGATGTCCCTGGGATAAAAAACAAACACATCAAAGTTTGACGAAATATCTAATAGAGGAAAGCTATGAATTAATTGATAGTATTGAAAAAGACGATATAGAGGGAATGATAGAGGAATTAGGAGATTTGTTATATCACATAGTTCTACATTCCCAGATAGGCATAGAAGAGGGCTTTTTTGACTTTGATGAAGTATGTGATAATATTACAAAAAAAATGATAAGCCGTCATCCACATGTTTTTGACATAAAATGGTCTGTAAATTATGAGAGAGATTTTAGTTGGGAAAAAAATAAGATGGAGGAAAAAGGTGAAAAAAAAGTATCCGAGGGAATAAGAAGGATACCAAAATCACTTCCAGCTCTTATTAAAGCAGAAAAAATACAATCAAAAGCTGCCAAAGTAGGATTCGATTGGAGTGATATTGAAGACGTATTTTCTAAGGTAAAAGAAGAATATGATGAGTTTTATAAAGAATATTTAGAAAAAAATCATAAAAAAACCCAAGAGGAATTTGGAGATTTGATTTTTGCTTTAGTCAATCTAGCAAGGTTTTTAAAGATTGATCCAGAATATGCTCTAAACCTTACAAATACTAAATTTGTGGATAGATTTGAATATGTTGAAGACAAGATAATTGCATCAAAAAAGTCTTTTGACGAGGTTGATTTGGAAATAATGGATAGCTATTGGAATGAATCCAAAAATAAAATTAATAAAAATCATTGAAAAATAGCCAAAACTTATGTATAATAGTGTTGTCAACTAGAAAGAAGTTTCGTAAAAGAAAAAATTTCGAGTTTTAAGATTAAAAAGATAATTGTTAATACAGGAGGTAATGATTGTGAACAAGGCAGAATTAGTTGCGAAAATAGCAGAAAAGAGTAATTTAACTAAGAAGGAAAGTGAATTGGCATTAAATGCATTCATGAAAGTTGTTGAAGAAACTTTAGTAGCTGGAGAAAAAGTTCAGTTAGTAGGTTTCGGGACTTTTGAAACTAGAGAGAGAGCTGCTAGATCTGGTAGAAATCCAAGAAAGCCAGAAGAAGTAATTGAAATACCAGCTTCTAAGGCACCAGTTTTCAAGGCAGGAAAAGGTCTTAAAGAATTAGTAAACAAATAAGAATTATACTAAACAGACTATAATGGTATTGACTAGTGCTTTAACTCGTCAATACCATTTTTTTATTAAAAAGAGGTGAATTATGCGATTAGATAAATATTTGAAGGTATCGAGAATTATAAAAAGAAGAACCGTTGCAAAAGAAGCATGTGAAAAAGGTATGGTAGAAGTAAACAATAAGGTAGCAAAATCTTCTACAGAAGTAAAAGCAGGAGATATACTGAAACTTACATTTGGAGAAAAGGTAGTTCAGTATAGGATAACGAATATTAAAGAGCATGTTCTTAAAGATGAAGCAAAAGAACTTTATGAAATAATATAATATGGTGTATCGAATGAAGTATGGTATAATTGATATAGGAACCAACTCAATGAGATTATTGTTGGCAGATTTTGATGGAAAAAATTTCAATGACAGAACAAAGATGATAGAAACTACAAGACTAGGCAGAGGTATAGATGAAACAGGAAAAATTAGTGTAGAATCTATTAAAAAAAGTGTAGAAACTTTAGCTAAATTTAAGAAAATTACAATAGAATACTGTTGTGATAAAATAGTTTGCATAGGAACTGCGGCACTAAGATGTTCAGCCAATAAAGAGGAATTTATCAAGATAGCAAAAGAAAAAACCGGAATAGATGTAGAGATAATTTCCGGCGATACAGAAGCTTTATTGGGCTATAAAGGTGTTACAGGTGGTATTGAATTATTTGATCAACATGCCTTGATAATCGATATTGGAGGTGGGTCTACTGAATTCATAGTAGGTAATGCTAAAAATATACTATTTAGAGAAAGCATAGATATTGGAGCACTTAGATTAACTGATACGTTTGTAAACTCATTTCCGGAAAATGAAATGGAAATTAAAAATATCGTCGATTATATTCAAGACAGAATTAAATCTGTCATTATAAAAATTAAATCATTAAAAATTCCACTTATACTAATAGGAATAGGTGGAACCATCACATCGGTTTCTGCTATAAATCAAAAGCTGGAAACATACTCTATGGAAAAAATTCACTCAAGTAAGGTTAGTTATGAAGAATTGGAAAATCAAATAAATTTTATAAAATCAATGAATATCGGGCAGAGAAGAAAAATAGTAGGACTTCAGCCAAAAAGAGCGGAGATTATACTTTCTGGAGAGTTGATTTTGAAAGAAATTATGAAAAATATTGAGATAAATGAAATAGTAATAAGTGAGTATGATAACCTGGAGGGATGTGTATTTGATAAGACGATAAATAAATCGTTAAAGTTATACAATATCTAAAGACTACAAAATCTATGGTATTTTTTAATTCTGAGTTTAAATATCATAGAAAAGAGGAGGAAACTATGAAGAAAGAAGTAAAAAAAGCTGTGATACCGGCAGCTGGATTAGGCACAAGATTTTTGCCGGCTACAAAGGCGCAACCCAAGGAAATGTTGCCAATAGTAGATAAACCTACTTTACAGTATATTATTGAAGAAGCGGTGGCATCAGGTGTTGAAGAAATTCTCATTATTACCGGCAGGAATAAAAAATCAATAGAAGATCATTTTGATAAGTCAGTTGAATTGGAATTGGAGCTTGAAAATAAAGGTAAAGATAAACTTTTGGAAGTAGTGAGAAATATTTCCAATATGGTGAATATCCACTATATCAGGCAAAAAGAACCAAAAGGATTAGGTGATGCCATATACTGTGCAAGATACTTTATAGGTGACGAACCCTTTGCAGTAATGCTTGGAGATGATATAGTAGACAACAGAGATGGAAAACCGTGTTTAAAGCAGTTGATAGATGCCTATGATAAGTATAATACTACAATTCTGGGTGTTCAAAAAGTAAAAAATGAGGATACTGATAAATACGGAATAGTAGATGGGATAAAAGTATCTGATGACACATACAAGGTCAATACTTTGGTTGAAAAACCGAATCCGGACGAAGCTCCTTCTAATATGGCCATTTTAGGTAGATATATTATTAATCCTGAGATATTTGATATTTTAGGGGATTTGCCACCCGGAAAAAATGGAGAAATACAACTTACAGATGCTTTGGAAAAATTAAATGAAAAAAGTAGTATGTACGCATATATATTTGAAGGAAAAAGATATGATTTAGGAGATAAACTTGGATTTTTACAAGCAACAGTAGATTTTGCACTAAAAAGACCTGAACTTAGAGATAATTTCCTAAGTTATATAAAAGAAATATGTAAAGATAATAGAGAGTAGGAATAATATGTCGAAAAAAAGCAGTAACTTATATAAATTTGTATCTGTATTAATAGCGGTAATGTTTATATTGTCTAGTGTGGCTTTTACTATCAATATATTATTAGGTCAGTAAGGCTGGAGGGAATATGATAAATTATAATAAGTTAGAAGATATTTTAAAAAAAGCAAGTTTGGTCGAATTAAGAGTAGGATCGAAAAATATAGGCATGAAGTCTGTTACAACATACAAAAAAGGACCTCTTGTTGAAAAAATAATAACAGCAATAAAAGAAATTGAAAATAATGATGAAAGATTAAAGGCGATTGATTTTCTTGAAGAAGCTATTAGCTTTGATAAATCCATTATTTTTAAAGATGAAGAATATTCCAGAGAAAATTTAAACCGCAATAAACAAAGTGATGGAAAGGTTTTTAAAGAATCAGAAGAACCAAATGACTCAAATAATCCTGATTCAGAAAAACAAACCAAAAATTTTGAACAAAAAAAAGATAGAAATGACTATTACAAATATGACGGTCAATTGCCTTTGGATAGAAATCTTGATGGAACTCCGAGAGTCATACCTGAAATTACCGAAGAAAACAAAGCTGAAGGCGTATTGGAAATATTGCCGGAAGGATTCGGATTTCTTAGAGGTAGCAATTATCTTTCCACTGAAAATGATATATATGTATCACCGACTCAAATTAGAAGGTTTGGACTAAAAACCGGAGATTATGTGTTTGGTATCACAAAACCTGAGAATCCCACAGAAAAATTCAAGGGTTTGATGTATGTATATAGCATAAATGGCGAAAATCCGCTTACAAGTAAAAGAAGAATCTCATTTGAACAGTTAATACCTGTATATCCTGATGAGAAGTTAAGACTTGAAACAAATGGTGAAATTCTTTCAACGAGAATAATCGATTTATTTTCGCCTATTGGAAAGGGTCAAAGGGGACTGATAGTTGCACCGCCTAAAGTCGGGAAAACAGTGTTATTGAAAAAAGTTGCAAACAGTATTACGGAAAATTTTCCGGAAATTACACTTATAGTATTATTGATAGATGAAAGACCTGAGGAAGTTACAGATATGAAAGAGTCGATAGATGGAGAAGTAATTTATTCTACATTTGATCAGGTTGCCTCTCATCATGTAAAAGTTGCAGAAATGGTTTTAAATAGAGCTCAAAGATTGGTAGAACATGGTAAAGATGTGGTAATTTTACTAGATAGTATCACGAGGCTTGCGAGGGCATATAACTTAACAATTTCTCCTACCGGAAGAACCTTATCTGGAGGGATAGATCCCGGAGCATTGCATGGACCTAAAAAATTCTTTGGAGCAGCCAGAAATATAAGAAATGGCGGTTCACTTACCATACTAGGAACGGCACTTATTGATACGGGATCCAGAATGGATGATGTAATATTTGAAGAATTCAAAGGTACGGGAAATATGGAGCTGCATCTTGACAGAGCACTTGCTGAGAAAAGAATTTATCCGGCGATTGATGTATATAAATCCGGAACCAGAAGAGAAGATCTGTTACTTTCATCAGAGGAAATGGAAGTATTATACAAGTTAAGAAGAATGTTTAGCAACGAGGGTACTCAGATAGTATCTGATAAAATTATTGAGGAAATGAAGAAAACTAATAGTAATAAAGCCTTTTTAGAAATGATAAAAAAAATAACTTTTAGTGACTTATAAACTCTTGAACTACTTAAATTATTATGTTATAATGATTAAGTTGAATTCAAAGGGATCGGGACGGATTCCATATTTTTTTAGAGAAAGAGGTGAAAATAATGAAAAAAGATATACAGCCAAATTACAATGAAGTTGAAGTACGTTGTGCATGTGGAAACACTTTCAAAGCAGGTTCAACTCAGGATGAAATCAGAGTGGAAATATGTTCGGAATGCCATCCGTTCTATACTGGCAAGCAGAAGAATATAGAAAAAGGTGGAAGAATCGATAAGTTTAAAAAGAGATTCAATATGGAATAATATTTCTTGTAAATTAATATTTAAATTCGAATTTACATATTATAAAAGCAACCAAATTGGTTGCTTTTTTTACTTAAAACTTGTCTTTTAAATTATCGATTTTTATGGTTTTATCCATAGTTTTTAGTATTATTCCAGCCAAAATTGACCCGCCTAATGTGCTGATAAGAAAAGGTATTAGAAATGCAAATATAGCCACTTCTTTTCCAAGTAATATAACGGCGACCGGATATGCCAATAAAGAGCCTAATAATCCGGTTCCCAATATTTCTCCAATCATAGCCGAAAAAATATTTTTCATATATTTATATGCCAATCCGGCTAAAAGTGCTCCACACATACTTCCTGGAAATGCCAGAAGAGTTCCGGTTCCGGTTGAAACTCTAATCACCGAAGTTACAAAAGCACAACCAACACTCCATGCGGGACCCAACATTACTGCTGCTATAACATTTATCATATGTTGTATTGGGAAACATTTTGCCACACCTACCGGAATGTAGAAAAATGAAAAGATTACGCTTATTGCTATCAGGATGCCACTGAAAACGACCTTTTTTACTGATATTGTTTCCTTCATAATTTTTCTCCTTTTAAGATATTGAGCTATTTATCAAGCTCCTACGAAATAATTGTAACATATTTTTATTGGATTTCAATATATATCCCCTACTTTATTTCCACTTTATCTTCCATTTATGATTCAATAAGAAAGTATATTTAATAATTTGTGTTTGAGTATGTATAGTATTTTTTCCGAAAAAATATGAGTGTTCAAAAAAAATTATATCTGTGTTAAAATTAAGCTAATT
This sequence comes from Peptostreptococcus canis, assembly GCF_014229965.1. Taxonomy (GTDB): domain Bacteria; phylum Bacillota; class Clostridia; order Peptostreptococcales; family Peptostreptococcaceae; genus Peptostreptococcus; species Peptostreptococcus canis. The sequence goes on along the minus strand of NZ_JABGBW010000004.1, from coordinate 50,575 downwards.
CATTATGTTTTTTCTTTAGTTTTATTTCTATGTATTTTATATTCTAAACCCGGAACTGATAATGAATTTTTGATTTTATAGTTAAATTTGGTACTATAATTATTAAAATAGATATATAAGATTTAAAAGTAAGTCTAAAAAATTTGATTTTGAGGTGAAAAGTATGAAAAAGGGGATTTTATTTGATAAGGATGGAACTATAATGGACGTGGCAAGTTACTGGGTAAGTTTATCATCTCAAGTAGCAGAGTATGTATTAAAGGAATTAATAGGAATTACCGATGAAAACATTCACAGGGAAATGATGAAGGAAATAGGAGTGGATGATAAAGGGGAAATAATAGACGAGGGGCTTATAATTGCCGGAACGAATTATGAAATTTCTGTAGTATGGCATAATGTAATGAAGAAAAACGGATACAATTTAGATAAAGAAGTAATCGACTTTATGGAAAAAAGCTTCATAAAATTTTGCGGGTGTGGTGAAGTTGTTCCCACCACAGACAAATTGATTGAAATATTTAAAAAACTCAAAGAAATCGGATATAATATAGGAATAGCAACTTCAGATGAATACGATTCTGCGGTTTTTTGTATAGATAAGTTAGGAATAAGTCATTTAGTGGACGATATTTTTTCTGCGGATTTAGTTGAAAATCCAAAACCATCATCAGATACAATGAACTTGGTATATAAAAGATGGAAAATTCCGGCTAAAGATATAATAATGATTGGAGATTCGGTTGGCGATATGATGTTTGCCAAAAACTCCGGATGCAAAGGCGTATTTATAAGTAAAAATGATTTTTTGCCGGATGGTGCCCAAACTGTAGTCGATAATATTGAAAATTTGGATTTAGACTTCTTACTTTAAAAGTCTGCGAAGAACTGTTATATAAAAATAAGGAAGATTAGTTCGATTTACGTTTCAACTAATCTTCCTTTTTAAAATAGATTTAAGTGCCTATATGTTTTTGTTTATAAACTTTAAAATATCATTATATACCTGTTCTTTATTTATTTCATTCAATATTTCATGCCTCATATTTTCATAAAGAATAATATCAATTTCTGACATTCCTTGTTTCCTATATTTTTCATACACATTTTTTACATACTTTCCAAGTTTTCCAACGGGATCATCTTTTCCAGCCAATAATATAATAGGCAGTTTTTTATCCAATTTTATATTTCTTTCATACTTTGACAATTGTAAAAAACCACTCATAATTTCAGAGTAAAATCCATTTGTAACCCAAAATCCACATAAAGGATCCTCAATGTAGTTTTTTACAACGTTATTATCCGAGCATAACCAGTCATAAGTTGTTTTTGGATTTTCAATATGATTGTTATAGTTTTTAAATGCTGTTTTATGAATAAAGTATGCTAAATCTTCCTGTTTTTTCATATTGGCAACTTTTCTGGTAAAATTATAAACTATATGTTCATCGGCAGAACCTGTACCTATTAAAATTACACCCGACAGTTTGGGATGGAATTTATGCACAAAATTTCTTGTCAAAAACGAACCCATACTATGGCCCAGTATGAATAATGGAATATTGGGATATTTTTCCGTTTGCATTTTCATAAGATTATAAATATCTACCATAATCTTGTTCCAACCGTCTTTTTCGAAGTGACCTAATTTTCCGTCATTCTGACCCGTTTTGCCATGACCTCTGGTATTAAAACCATATACCAGGATATCGTTAGAATTTAAAAAATTTGCAAAATGATCATACCTTTCTATATGTTCAGCCATTCCATGAACTATATGAACAATTGCCTTGGGATTTTTCACCTGGTTCCATTCTTTATAAAATATTTTTTTTCCATCTGAACTAATAAAACTACTCATATAACTCCCTTCTTTACTTAAACTTTAAATTTACCACATACAAGTCTGTCAAAGTTTTGTATGTCTTTTTTTGTATAAATATCATGAAAATTACAAGATTTCATTTTTGACTCTATTTTTTCCGCTTGATTATGTCCGGCTTCGAATATTAAAAGACCCCCATTTTTTAAATAATTAACGGAACTTTCTATTATTGAATTATAAAAATCCATCCCGGAATCCCCTCCGGACAATGCTATAATTGGTTCATAGTCACGTACATCCGGTTCGAGTGTTTTTATAACACTATTTTCAATATACGGAGGATTAGAAACTATTATATCTATATTTGATTTAAAACAATCTAAAACATTGGAGCCAAATAAATTAGACTCAACCAACATAATATTATCCAGTTGAAAGTTTTGCATATTCATTTTAGTTATATTAAGTGCTTTTGGCGATATATCAACACCTATAAATTTTATCCGTTCGAATGTATTTTTATCCAGTTCATCCTTCAGTATACGTGCACAACTAAGCAAAATCGCTCCCGAACCTACACACATATCTAAAGCTATAATTTCACAATCCCTATTTAAGAGAAGTTTTTTAATTTTACTTATAAATTCTTCTGCAATAACCTCCGTATCCGGTCTTGGAATAAGAACATTTTCATCAACATAGAAAGTAAGCCCCATAAATTCTTTTTTATTTGTAATATATGCGATTGGCATATTATTTAGCCTTTTCTCAAAAAGAGCTTCAAAGGATTCTATTTCACTTTTTTTAATCTCCCTATTATAATCCATAATAAGTTGTACTTTATCATCATATTTTAATACCTCTGAAATCATTATTTCTACATCAAGCCTTGCCGTAGAGCTGATATATTTCAGTCTATCAGTATATTCTATTATTAAATTTCGCAATAACATTTGATTTACCTTTCTACCCTATGTTCGAACTTGCTTAAAATTTGATATTGGAAAAACAAAACATAAGTAGTTCTAATATCTAACTATAATATATATTTTAACATATAAAAATGAAAAATTTAATATATAAATATATTTAGTTATATTTAAATAAATAATTTTATATGTTAAAATTATAGTATCTTTAGATTAAATAAAAGTAAATATTGATATGGTTTTTGCGAGGTAAAAATGAATAAAATTAAGAAGGCTTTTTTTGTGTCTCTTCCAATAGCTTTTGGGTATATTTCGCTGGGATTTATGGGAGGGGCAATAATACAAAAGAGTGGATTCAATCTGGTTGAAATATTGTTGATGTCAACTCTGGTTTTTTCCGGAAGTGCTGTATTTATATCTGCAAATATGCTATCTGCGGGGATATACCCTCAAATTTCACTCTATTTGACTGCAACAATTATAATTACAAATTTGAGAAACATTATGTATAGTTCATCCTTAGTAAATGACACCAGGGATATAAAGGGATGGAAAAAAGTTTTATTTGCCCAGTATGTGACAGATGAGACATTTGCTATAAATAAAATCATGTATGAAAAAGATAAAGATTGGGATGGAGAACTGGCTTTATATGTGAACATTTTTGGATGTATTTATGGATTGATAGGAAACGGATTGGGGGGATTTTTTGGACAAGTAGTAGATATACCACTTGATTTAGGTTTTTTTATGATGTCCAGTATGTTTGTTGTACTAATAACACTACAAATGAGAAATAAACTGGATTTTATAATGTTATTAGTATCGATAATTGTATCTTTCCTACTGCTTAGTGTATACCAGGGAGGATTGGATTTGATAGTGATAGCTATGACTGTCACTACAATAGGCTATTTTTTGGACAAAAAAATGAATAAAGACGAGGTTATTGAAGATGAGTAGTACAGTATTGAAATTAGGAATAATATTTGTATCTTTTATAGCTATGTTTGCAATGAGGTATACACCATTCGCACTACTAGGTGAAAAAGGAACATCAAAAGAATTTGAAAGATTCATAAAATACATACCGCTTGGAGTATTTACCGCTTTGGTAATAAAAGATGTATTTTTTAAAGAGGGGAATATATTTTTATCACCGGATAATATAAAATTAATTCCACTTTTATTGGTTATAATAATTTCTGTTAAGTTTAAAAATATCGGTCTTTCAGTCATTTCCGGTGGGGTTATAATTTATATTGTATTACACTTTTTTTCTTAAAAAATAAACTATCTAAATACTCTTCAAATATATCGCTTTTCCATATAAAATCTTTTAAAGGTGTTTTTTTTGTGATATAATACGATATTGGGTGAATACATATAAAGAGTCATACTACTGATAAAAAATTGATATTTATTTACAATAAAAAAATTGATTTTTTAATAATGTTTTATATATATTTAATAATTTATGTAATATGTAATAATTTAGAAAGGAAAGTTTGAAATGCTAAATAAACTAAAAGTTTTGGAAGATAAATATACAGAACTTAGCGAAAAGGTGGCAGATCCCGAAATAATAAATGATCAACCTACTTGGCAAAAGCTAATGAAGGAAACTTCGGAATTGGAACCAATCGTTATGAAATACAGGGAGTATAGAGCTGTAAGTGAAACTATATCGGAGTCTAAACAGATTCTTGAAGAGGAAAGTGATGAAGAGTTAAGAGAGCTTGCGAAGATGGAACTATCGGAGGCTGAAGGTAATCTTGAGGCGATAGAAAATGAATTAAAGATCCTTCTTGTGCCAAAAGATCCTAATGATGAAAAAAATGTAATAGTTGAAATAAGAGGAGGAGCAGGTGGAGATGAAGCTGCTCTATTTGCAGGCGATTTATTTAGAATGTATAGTAGATATGCCGAAAGAAGAGGGTGGAAAACATCCTTATTGACTTCAAATGAAACGGGTGTAGGTGGATTTAAGGAAGTTTCTTTTATGATAAAGGGAAAAGGAGCCTATTCAAGACTTAAGTATGAATCAGGTGTTCATAGAGTTCAGAGAATACCTACTACAGAATCGGGAGGTAGAATTCATACTTCCACTTCGACAGTCGCAGTGCTTCCGGAAGTAGAAGATGTGGAAATAGATATTAATCCCGAAGATATTAGGGTGGATGTGTTCAGGGCTTCCGGGAATGGCGGACAGTGTGTAAATACAACGGATTCGGCCGTGAGACTTACTCATATACCTACGGGAGAGGTCGTTTCATGTCAGGATGAAAAATCCCAGTTAAAGAATAAAGAAAAGGCTATGAAGGTATTGAAAGCGAGACTTTATGACAAGGCATTGGCGGAACAGCAAAAAGATATTGCCGCTGAAAGAAAGAGTCAGGTAGGTACCGGAGATAGATCCGAGAGAATCAGAACTTATAATTTTCCTCAAGGTAGGGTAAGTGATCATAGAATAAACCTGACACTATATAAGCTGGATTCTTTTATAGATGGTGATTTGGATGAGATGATAGATTCGTTAATCACTGTTGATCAGACAGAGAAAATGTCTGCAATTAATGAGTAAAGAGTTGATGAGTATGAAAACTATAGTAAAGACTATAGATCCGGATAATATTGATTATAAAATAATAGATGAATTTGGAAAAATGCTTTCTGATGGCAAGACGGTTATTTTTCCGACGGAAACCGTATATGGTTTGGGAGCGAATGCACTCAATGAAGATGCGGCATCAAAAATATATACTGCGAAGGGAAGACCGAGTGATAATCCCCTTTTAGTTCATGTGTCGGAGATATCGCAAGTGTATGATATAGTGGAGTTTGTAGAAGATAGGGCAAAACTTCTTATGGAAAAATTTTGGCCCGGACCGCTTACTATCATATTTAAGAAGAAGCCTATAATTCCGGACAGAACGAGTGGAGGTCTGGATACCGTGGCAATTAGAATGCCGTCGGATAAAGTGGCAAGAAAGCTTATAAGTTCTGCAGGGGTTCCTATAGCGGCTCCTTCTGCAAATATATCGGGAAGGCCCTCTCCGACAAAGGCGGAACATATTATATCTGATATGGATGGAAGAGTGGATGGTATATTAATAGGTGGTGCATGCAATTTTGGGGTTGAGTCTACAATTATAGATTTGTCGGGGGATACTCCCCTTGTATTGAGACCGGGTTCAATAACATTGGAAATGTTGAGGGATGTTTTGGGCAATGTGGAAATTGATCCTTCCATATTGAATAAAGATGATAATATAAATGCCAAAGCACCTGGTATGAAATATAAACACTATTCTCCAAATGCGGATATATTTATAGTAAATTCCGATGATAAAACAGGTGCAGGAACTAAAAAAGTGGCTGATAAGATAAATAGTCTTGTAAACGATAATTCCAAGAAAGGATTAAAGTCTGCCGTACTATGCTTAAATAAAAACAAGCCTCTTTATAATGCAATTGTTTATGGGTTGGGAGAAACCTATGAGGATGTGGCAAGAAACTTATTTGATGTTTTGATAGAGCTTGATAAAGATAATATAGATATTGCCTATTCTGAAAGTTTTGAAGAAGTAGGAGTAGGAGTAGCCATAATGAACAGATTAAAAAAGTCTGCGGGATATAAAATTATCTTGGCGGATTAGTGAATACTTTATTGATTAAGATGAAAATATTAATATATTTGGAGGATGATTATGAAAATAGCATTGGCTTGTGATCATGGTGGTATTAATTTGAAAGAAGCTATAAAAAAACACCTTGAAAAAAATAATTATGAAGTTGTTGATTTTGGAACTGACACAACGGATTCTGTGGACTATCCTGATTATGCGTTTAAGGCTGCAACGGCGGTTGCACAAAAAGATGCAGATTGTGGAATTTTAGTGTGTGGCACAGGAATAGGAATAGGAATAGCCGCTAATAAGGTAAAAGGGATTCGATGCGCAACAGTAGGTGATACTTTTTCAGCCAGAATGACAAAAGCACATAATGATGCGAATATGATAGCACTCGGTGAAAGGGTTACCGGTATCGGTCTTGGGCTGGATATAGTAGATGCTTATTTAAATTCTTCTTTTGAAGGTGGTAGACATCAGAAGAGAGTCGATAAAATAATGGAAATAGAAAAGCTATTGAATAATAGATAAAAAAGTTTTATAATACTAAAGATGATAATTTTATAAAAAGATAAGAATACAGGAGGACAAAATGAAGAAAGTAATAATTACAGATCATCCTTTAATTCAACATAAGTTGACATTAATGAGAAAAAAGGAGACAGGATCAAAAGACTTTAGAGAGTTGTTGACTGAAATAACTATGTTAATGGGTTATGAAGTAACAAAAGATTTGCCTCTAACAGACATAGAAATAGAAACACCGGTTGAAAAAACTGTTGCAAAAGTTCTTACCGGAAAGAAATTGGCAATAGTGCCTATTTTAAGAGCAGGTATAGGTATGGTCGATGGATTTATAAGTTTAATTCCGGCTGCAAAGGTTGGTCATATAGGTTTATATAGAGATCCGGAAACATGTTTACCGGTTGAGTATTATTGCAAGCTGCCTCAGGATATAGGTGAGAGAGAAGTATTTATAGTAGATCCTATGTTGGCTACTGGTGGTTCAGCGACTGCAGCAATAGAATTATTGAAAGAAAAAGGAGCAAAAAATATAAGGATGATAAATCTTGTAGCTGCTCCTGAAGGAATTGAAGAAGTACACAGTAAGTATCCGGAAGTAGATATTTATGTTGCTGCTGTAGATGAAAAATTAAATGAACATAAGTATATTGTACCAGGCTTAGGAGATGCTGGAGATAGACTTTTTGGCACTAAATAATATTGATGAGGTTGCGTGTTTGAATTTTTGAACACTCAGCCTCTAAATTGTTTTATAAAAATAATTTGAAATATTTTAAAACATATTATGAATTTTGTTTGATATTATGAATTTAGTTCAATTTACTATATATTTTTGAATAATATGATAAAAAATGTGGTATTATATATTAATATCGATGTATAATTTGACAAGGAAGGTAGTTTATGTCGAAGAAAACAAAATGGATGGAAATAATGAAGTCATTTTCTTTGATTACGCAACTAGGATTGATAGTGGTAATATGTATATTTGGATGTGGATTTTTAGGTATATTTATAGACAAAAAAATCGGAACGACTCCATTATTTTCTATTATTTTTATAATAATAGGTATAGGAAGTGCATTTTCAAGTTTATATAGAATTCTTCGATCCTTCATTCAGAAAAGGAAGTGAAAAATTGGATAGGCAATTATTAGAAAATATAAAAAAGATATATTCCGGGATATTTATATATAATATAGTGGGGATATTGATACTATTTGTAATTAAGAAAGCTTCCGTAAATACTGTTGGTGGTCTTATTGCAGGAAGTGTAGTGTCGATGATTGCACTTTTTTTGCTGGCCAGAAACATAGAGGCTTTAGTAGAGAAAGAAAAAAGAAAAGCTGGTTTTGTAGCTGCTTTTGGATACATAATTAGATTAACCATGTATGCCGCAGTGCTAATATACGCTGCGTTAAGTAAAAATATTAATATATATACAGTAGCTATTGGATTGATTAGCACAAATATAGTAATAAAGACTCAACAGCTAGTGTTTAAGAAAAAACACAGAAAGGAGGACTAGTCTATGTACCAAGCTAAATACGTCCTGTATATCGGTAACTTTAAGCTTAGCGAGACGATAATTGTTCAGTGGTTGATAATGCTGTTTTTGATAGCCATGTCTATTTATTTGACTAGAGATTTGAAAAAAGTTCCAACTACAAAGAGACAAATATTTTTAGAAATGGCTGTCGGTTCTCTAAGAAAGTTAGTTACTGAAACAATGGGCAAGAAATTTGTCAATAGGGTACCGGGTATAGTGTCGTATATAGGAACGATATTCCTGTTTTTCTTATCGTCGAATTTAGTTACTCTTCTTGGGCTGAGGTCCCCGACTACTGACCTGGATACGACAGTAGGCTGGGCATTAATCACATTTTTCATGATTTATGCTATGGGTATTAAGTTCCAAGGTATGAAATACTTTAAAGGGCTTTTGGAGCCAACGCCTTTAATGGCACCGTTGAATATAATTGGTGAAATAGCAAGACCGATTTCGCTGAGTTTCCGTCCCTTTGGTAATATTTTGGGTGGTTCTATAATAATGGCATTACTATACAAACTATTAGGTTATATTTCAACCCTGATACCTAATGTCAGTATACCGATTGGCCAGTTATTAATACCGGTTCCATTGCATATGTATTTTGATTTATTTGCAGGAAGTTTACAGGCATTTATATTTATAATGTTGACGATGGTATTTGTAGGAAGTGCATCAGGTGAACAGTAGGGTTGATAAATTCAACGAAGCATAGTTTATTACTATGAAACTAAATTAGAAAGAATTGAAAAAAGGGAAATAAAGTCTAAGTTTTGAGAGAAACTTATTGTACTTAGATGTATTCAGAGAATGACGGATTGAAAAAGCCGTATATCAAAGAAAATTAAAATTTTAGGAGGAATAAGAAATGTTAGAAGGATTAAGTTTAGGTATAGCAATTGCAGGTTCAGCAATAGGTGCAGGTATAGCAGTCGCAACAGGTTTAGGTGCAGGTATCGGTCAGGGATTCGCTGCAGGTAAAGGTGCAGAAGCAGTAGGAAATCAGCCGGAAGCTAAGGGTGATATAATATCAACAATGCTATTAGGTCAGGCAGTTGCGGAATCTTCGGCTATTTATGGTTTGGTTATAGCAATAATATTAATATTCGTAAATCCTTGGATATAGTTAAAAATCATAGTTTGATTTGCTAACTAGGAGAGGAGGAAAAATATGGAATTTAAGCCATTAGTAGGCTTAACACCGGAACTTTTTATTGTTCTTGCTAATACCCTGATATTATTTTTGGTATTAAAAAAGCTTTTGTTTGAAAAAGTAATGCATGTTATGGACGAGAGGGAAGCAGGTATCAAAAGTGATATGGAAATTGGCGAAAGAGCTAAAGAGGAAGGTTTAAGACTAAAGTCAGAATATGAAGAAAAAATTGACCTTGCTAAAAATGAAAGTCAGGAGATTTTTGATAAGGCAAGAAAAAGAGCTGAGGAGAAATCTTCGGAAATAATAGCTCAGGCAAAAGTGGAAGCTACTAATATCAAAGAAAAAGCCTCAGAAGATATAGCCAGAGAAAGACAGACAGTATTTAACAATATAAAGAGCGAGATTTCAGATATGGCTCTTTTGGCTGCGTCGAAAGTAATTGAAAAGGATATTGATAAGGAAAAACACGAGGATTTAATCGATGATTTTATTAAAGATGTAGGAGATGCTAGATAATGATAAGTCAAGTGGCAAGTAGATATGCAGAAGCCTTATTTCAACTGGCAGAGGAGGAAAATAAAACTTCCGAAGTATACTCTGAAATTTTTGAAATGAATGATCTTATCAAAAACAATGTAGATTTATACGATGTATTGAGATCACCTTTTATTTCAAGGGATGAAAAGAAAAATGTAGCGGACAGGATATTTACGGACAGTGTAAGTATAAATTCCAGAAATTTTTTGATGGTTTTGATAGATAATAACAGGACTACTGAACTTGATTCTATCGTATTGTCATTTAAAAATATGTTAAATGATAAGAATAATGTATCAGAAGGAAAAGTCATTACTGCTATTGCACTTACTGAAGAACAATTGTCGGAGTTGGAATCAAATCTTTCTGCTAAATATAACAGAAGTATAAAGCTAGTGAATGAAATAAGCGAGGATATCATTGGAGGTGTCCTTGTAAAAATTGGAAATGAAGAGATAGACGGAACTTTGAAGACCAGATTGGATAGTTTAAAGGAAGTATTATCTCAAGTAATATCATAGAAATGGTGGTGAACCCATGAATTTAAAACCAGAAGAAATAAGTTCCATAATAAAGAATCAAATAAAAAATTATGAGAATAAAATAAAACTTACAGATACTGGTAGCGTATTAAATGTAGGGGATGGTATTGCCAGCGTGTATGGATTGGAAAGTGCAATGTCTGGTGAACTACTTGAATTTCCCGGAAAGATTTACGGTATAGCACTAAATTTGGAAGAAGAGGTAGTTGGTGCTGTTATACTAGGTGATGATTCGGGAATAAAGGAAGGCGACATAGTTAAAAGAACTGGAAGAATAGTTGAGGTTCCGGTTGGAGAAGCTCTTATAGGTAGAGTTGTAAATTCACTAGGTCAGCCGATAGATGGAAAAGGAGATATAGCTACTAATAAGACAAGACCGGTAGAGGCTCCTGCTCCCGGAATAATGGATAGAAAATCTGTATTTGAACCTTTGCAGACGGGAATTAAGTCTATTGACTCAATGATTCCAATCGGTAGAGGACAGAGAGAGCTTGTAATCGGTGATAGACAGACGGGAAAAACTTCTATACTTATAGATACTATTATTAATCAAAAAGGAAAAGACGTAATTTGTATATATGTTGCAATTGGACAGAAAAGATCTACGGTTGCACAGCTTGTATCGACTTTGGAAAATTTTGGAGCTATGGACTATACAATAGTCGTATCAGCTACTGCTTCTGAGTCCGCTCCGCTTCAGTATCTTGCACCATATGCAGGTGCTGCAATAGGAGAAGAATTTATGTACAATGGTAAGCACGTATTAATAGTATATGATGACTTAAGTAAGCAGGCAGTCGCGTATAGAGAAATGTCGTTATTGTTGAGAAGACCGCCGGGTCGTGAAGCCTATCCGGGTGATGTATTTTACTTGCATTCAAGACTTCTTGAAAGGGCTGCAAAACTTTCTGATGAATTAGGTGGAGGTTCAATGACAGCTCTTCCGGTTATAGAAACTCAGGCCGGTGATGTTTCGGCATATATACCGACTAATGTTATTTCTATAACTGACGGTCAGATTTATTTACAACCGGAGTTATTCTATTCGGGTATCAGACCTGCAGTAGACCCCGGAATATCCGTATCGAGAGTAGGTGGTTCTGCCCAGATTAAATCAATGAAAAAAATTGCGGGTACACTGAAGCTGGCATATTCACAGTATAGAGAGCTGGCAGCATTTGCACAGTTCGGTTCGGACTTGGACGAAGATACTAAAAGAAGACTTGCCCAAGGACAGAGAATAGTTGAGGTATTGAAACAAGATGAGCATAAACCTATAACTGTTGAAAATCAGGTTGTAATTATCTATGCGGTAATTAATAATTTATTAGCCGATATAGAAATAGAAGATATAAAAGATTTTGAAGATGGTTTATATGTATTTATGGAAAATGAATATCCGGAAATACTTCAGAAAATATTGAAGGCTGAAGACTTTAATGAAGATTTAACAAAAGCAATAGAAGAGTACAAGGTTAAATTTAAAGCATAGTCAGAATATACAGGCATAATCCAATAAGGAGGTATGTAAATGGCAGGAGCCAATATGAAGGCGATAAAAACTCGTATTGCCAGTGTAAATAGTACAAAACAGATAACCAATGCCATGCACCTGGTAGCTTCTTCAAAACTTAGAAAAGCGAAACAGGCTGCAGATGAGTCGAGTATGTATTTCAATACAATGTATGAAACAATTGTTGAAATATCAATGAACACTAAGGGCATTAATAGCGAGTTTTTGAAAGAGCGTGAATTAAAAAATAGATGTCATATAATAGTGGCAGGAGATAGAGGTCTTGCCGGTGGATATAACGGAAATGCATTTAAAGAAGCCGAAAAATATATGGGACTTTTAAAAGATTATGTAATAACCGTTGGTAAAAAAGCATATGATCGTTATTCAAAAATGGATGGCATCGAATTGATAGATAGCATTGAATATACTGAAAAATACAGTTATGAAGATGTAAAAAGAATTTCTGATAAGGTTATGAAGATGTTTTTAGATGGTGAAGTGGATGAAGTATTATTCACATATACCGAATTTCAGACTGCATTATCTCAAGAAGCCAAAGTAATTAAGGTGTTGCCGCTTGTTTTTGACACTCCTCTTGAATATGGTGGCGAGAGATATAAGGAAATTTTGGAAGAAAGTGATCCGGACATCTACATCAGTGAAGAAATAATAAAAGAAAGAGAAGAAAGAAGACAAAGAGAGGCTGAAGAGGCCATGCAATTTGTCAATAAAATAAAAGAAAAGTCAGAGAAATCAAGATCGAAGGTTAAATACCTTCCTTCTCCACAAGCAGTTCTCGAGTTTTTAATTCCGACGTATATTACCGGAATAATAAATGGTGGTGTAGTCGAATCTTATGCATCCGAACAAGGTGCCAGAAGAACTGCTATGGAATCTGCTACTGACAATGCTAATGAAATGATTCAAAGTTTGGAACTTAGCTACAATAGGGCAAGACAAAGTGCTGTAACACAGGAAATAACTGAAATCAGTGCAGGTGTTGAAGCTCTAAAGTAAGGAGGATAAAATGGCAAATGTAGGTAAAATTGTACAGATTGTAGGAGCTGTACTTGATGTTAGGTTTGATAGTGAAGATAGCTTACCTAACTTATTAAATGCATTAGAGATAAAGATGGGTGATCAAAAGATTATCGCAGAAGTTGCTCAGCATATAGGAAATGATACTGTTAGATGTATTGCCATGAGTGCAACGGAAGGTCTGGTAAGAGGACTGGATGCTGTAGATACCGGTGCTCCGATATCTGTACCGGTAGGAACTGAGACATTAGGAAGAGTCTTTAATGTATTAGGTGAGCCAATAGATTTAAAACCAATGCCGGAGGGGGTAGCTTTATCACCAATACACAAAGAAGCGCCTAAGTATGATGAGTTGGAAACAAAGGCTGAAATACTTGAAACAGGTATAAAAGTAGTAGATTTACTAGCCCCTTATCTAAAAGGTGGTAAAATAGGTCTATTTGGAGGTGCCGGTGTTGGTAAGACGGTATTGATTCAGGAATTAATAAATAATATAGCTAAACAACATGGTGGTATTTCAGTATTTTCAGGTGTTGGAGAAAGAACGAGAGAGGGTAACGACCTTTATGGCGAAATGACCGAGTCAGGCGTTATCAATAAAACTGCGATGGTATTCGGACAGATGAATGAACCGCCGGGAGCAAGGATGAGAGTTGCTTTGACGGGACTTACTATGGCCGAACATTTTAGAGATGAAGCGGGACAGGATGTTTTATTATTCATTGATAATATATTCAGATTTACTCAGGCCGGATCCGAGGTTTCAGCATTATTGGGACGTATGCCATCTGCCGTTGGTTATCAGCCAACACTTGCAACAGAGATGGGGGCTCTTCAGGAAAGAATCACATCTACAAAAAAAGGGTCTATAACATCTGTTCAGGCGGTATATGTACCTGCCGATGACTTAACCGATCCTGCTCCGGCAACAACATTCTCGCACCTGGATGCAAAGACGGTTCTTTCAAGACAAATATCATCACTTGGTATATATCCGGCAGTTGATCCATTAGAATCAACTTCCAGAGTTCTTGATCCCAATATAGTAGGAAAAGAACATTATGAGGTAGCAAGAGGAGTTCAGTCTATACTTCAAAGATACAAGGAGCTTCAGGATATTATAGCCATACTGGGTATGGACGAGTTATCTGAGGAAGATAAAACAATAGTTGCACGTGCTAGAAAGATTCAAAGATTCCTTTCTCAGCCTTTTACAGTTGGTGAGCAATTTACCGGTATTCCGGGTGTATATGTTCCGGTAAAAGAATCTATTAGAGGATTTAAGGAAATTCTTGAAGGAAAACATGATGATCTTCCTGAATCAGCATTTCTATTTGTTGGAACTATTGAAGATGCAGTGAGAAAGGCGAAAGGAAGTGCTAGCTAATGTTCAAATTAAAGGTAGTAACTCCTAAAAATACCTTCTATAATGAAAATGCAGAAATGGTTATTTTCAAAACGACTGTAGGTGATAGGGCTATATTGAACGGTCATATTCCTATAGTTGCCGGTATAAAAGAAGGTAAATTGAAAATAAAAAAAGATGGTACTTTCAGGTATGCAGATATAGGTAATGGATTTGTAACAGTAGATGGAAATACTGAAACTGTTATTGTTACTGAAAAAGCTAGCTGGGGTACAGAAGAATAAAGTATTAAATCCGTAAGTAATCGCTTACGGATTTAATTCTTTTTGAAAATAAAGTTTAAGCGAAAGAAGTTTTTATTAAACTTCTTTTTTTATGAAAAATTTTAGTAAAAAAGGAAATCTATTGCGAATTAATAAATGAGATTTATAATATGGTAAATACAATAAAGAAGACATAAAAAATGAACTGGAAAATATAAATAAAAATAACTGTTTAACTTATGATTTTACGAATATAGTTACTCAGGATAAGATTAATAATCTCATAAATGCATCCCACGAAATGGGAGAACCAATAGTAGTAACGAATATGAATAAGAGCACAGGGCTATAGAGTTGGTCGATTTCATTATATTAATGTACAAGCCTGTTAGTCATATTATATTCAAATTTGATTTGATATAAAAATTGGATGAGTATTATTGTAGGATTTTGATTTTCACTTAATATTTCTTCTAAATAATAAATATATTATGATATATTTATTATTATTGGGGTATGTATAAAATATCGATAATAATTTAGAAGTTTGTCTTAAGTGTTGAATAGTTATTTAATCAGTTTTGGAGATTATACTATTTAAATAATTAAGCGAATGTAATATTTATGATATAAATTTTATTATATAGGAGGAATAAGTATGAATATAATTAAATCTTTAGAAAGCCGTAGAACATATTATAATATAAGTAAGGATATACCTGTATTGACTGAGGAAGTGGAAAGTGCAATAAAATCTGTCACAGAATTGGTACCGGATGCTTTTAATATGAAGAGTGCAAGAGTATTTGTGGCTTTTGGCGATAAACATGATTTGCTTTGGGATGAGATTTATAATGCATTTAATGGAGATGTACCAAGAGAAAAAATAGACTCATTTAAGGCAGGAGCAGGAACAGTTTTATTTTTCTATGATAATTCTACAGTAAAGGGGTTACAGGAAAAATTTGAGTTGTATGCAGATAATTTTCCTGTTTGGGCAAATCAGGCTAATGGTATGTTACAGTTAAGTGTATGGTCTGTTCTTAGAGAACTTGGTATCGGAGCTTCACTGCAACACTACAATCCGGTAATTGATGAAAAAGTGAAAAAGTTATTTGATATACCTGAAGATTATGTTCTTCTTGCTCAGATGCCTTTTGGTGGTATAGTGAGTGAACCGGATAAAAAGGAAAAAGAAGATATAAGTAAGAGGGTCGTTATATTAAAATAATCATTTTAAATAAGAAAATTTTAAAGTTTAAGTATTTACTACAAGAGAGACTAGAAAGAATCTAGCTCTCTTTTATTTTAATTTATTCTTATTTATTATTTCTTTAATTGTATCAAATGCATATATTAAAGATGTGACCAACATTATTAATAATAAAAATCAATAAAATTGAGATACTTTTCTTTATTTTCCAAAATTCTTAGTAAAAATTTAAAAAAACGAAATAGCAGTCTTTAAATTAACTAATAAAATAATATTTGGAAAAAACAAAATAATTTACATCTTGATAAAGTTCAGAATTTTTTTTTCGTTACCTTTGACATTTATCTTTTCGCTATTTTTTTCACTCATAAGTAACACGGTATTACAAGATTTGAAAAGTAGCTCCAAGTCATGAGTTATTAGGATTATAGGAGTTTCTTTTGATTTTTCGTTAATATGTTCGGCAACTATATTCATTCTTTTATAGTCCAGTCCGGCAGTTGGTTCGTCCAAAATAATAATCTTTTTATCTGATAAAAAGGCGGTAATTATAGCGAGTCTCTGTTTTTCGCCTACAGATAGCTCCTGTGGATGCATATTTCTTTTTTCCCACAAATCAAGGGATTTCAAATATTTTTTTGCTTTTTCCAGATAATCTTGATCATTTAATTTATTTTTAGGTATAATTTCATGTTCAACTGTATGCGAAAATAACTGGATTGATGAATCCTGCATCACGTAGTATACATTTTTTATTCTTTCTTTTTTGCTGTTTCCATAACTTGTATATCCTGACTTTATTGATAAGAGACCCGTTAGTTGTTTTGTCATTGTGGTCTTACCAATGCCATTTTTACCTATAATTCCCATACATTCTCCATTCGACAAGGAAAAACTAATATTTTCAGCAAGGTGTTTTTTTCTCACGCACACATTTAGATTTTTTATTTCAATATTATTTTCTTTATTAATATTGTAATCATCATTACTTGTATTTTTATTATTTAAAAAATTTTTGTAAGCAGTATCTTTTTCGGATATGAGATTTTCTTCATCAAAACACCTTAGGTTATTTTCCTTTCTTACCAAATCTGTTAACTCACCTTTTTTATATATGTTGGATATTTTTCCATCTTTCATAATTATCAATCTATCCATTAGTTCTTTCAAATAATAGAGTCTATGTTCTGCAACTATAATTGTTTTGCCAAGGGATTTTAATAATTTCATTATATTTCTCAATTCATCGGTAGACTTATAATCCAGACTTGCAGACGGCTCATCAAAGATAATTATATCAGTGTCATATACTAGAGTAGAAGCAATTGCCACTTTTTGACGTTGACCGCCGGAAAGTTCAAATACTGATTTTCCTTTTAAATCCTTTATATTTAACTTTATCATTGCATCTTCAACTTTTTTTCTTAGCAAATTGGTATTCATTCCCAAATTTTCACCTACCAAAGCTATTTCATCTTCGGCTACAGTCGAAAAAAATTGATCACTTGGATTTTGAAACACATTTCCCATGTATTTTGCGATTTCACCTTTTTTATAACTATGTATATTTTTATTAAAAATCAGAACGTCTCCATTTAGTGTTCCCTCATAGAAATCAGGTATTAAACCATTTATAATTCTTGTCAAAGTTGTCTTTCCACAACCGGATAATCCGGTAAGTACTATAAATTCCCCTTTTACAATATTTAAATTAATATCAGTAAGTTGAGGCTTATCGTGATATGAAAAAGAATCTATTTTAATTTTTATAATCTCGTCCATATTGCACCTCCCAATATACCTAGTGACAGAAAAATAAAAAGTACATCCCGATAGGTAAAATTCATAGTTCTATAGCAGGTTTTTTTGCAAGGGTACTCGATTCCCTTAGTAATAATAGAACATGTTAATGTATCACTTATCGACAATGCCTTATACATTAGGGGAACAACAAATATTTCAAAACTCTTTACAGGATGTAATATACTAAATCCCAACCCTCTTATTTTAGCGCCTTCTTTTATTTCTTTAAGTCTGGTAATAAACTCAGGAACAAATCTAAAAAACACTGCTATAGATATGGTTATCTTTTGAGAAAAATGGACTTTTCTAAAAGCATTCATTAGCTCTGAAGAAGTATGGGAAGATAATACTTTTGCCAATATCCATATAGGGCAAAGTTTTAAGATTATCAAAAGCATGGTATATAGAGCACCTGATATATGGCTCATCATCATATATTTATTCATTAAATATACAATACAAAAAAGTAAAAAATAACTTATCAGAGATTTAATTAAGTACTTTCTTGCCATAATTAACTCTATTAAAAAAGATAATATTAGCGTAACAACATATGTTTTTCTATCCCCAATCATTAAAATCATAGAAAAAATAATCATCACTACTACTATTGTGAGTAAATGCAGAAAATATCTTTTTTCTTCCGTGTAAGTATTCATTTTCTAATTTAGTACTGTACCATTATTGTTTTTGGCAAAGAATTTTTTGTGAATGTATTTTCCAAAGAAAACACCGATGATTGAGGCTATTATTTGAATGCTTAATATTATTGCCATATTTCTTGGATTTAGGAAGAAATCTTTCATCCATTGTGCTTTTTCTACTGTAAACATATTAGGGAATTGTCTAACTAATCCCTCTACTCCCATTACTAATATAAATATAAATCCATGTAAAGAGTATATAAGTTCCGCTATTACATAAGCTATTCCAATTTTTTTATAGTCAAAGTAGTTATTGCTATTTCCCAGTAAAATTCCTGAAATTACAGCGGATAATATTAAAATTATTGACATTGGCCAAAGTCCCATTACTAAATATACAATTGCACTAATTAAATAGTATAGTGAGATACTTCCTTTTTTATGCACTTTTTGACACATAACAATTACAAGCGGTCCGGTAAGAATCGCTCCCAATGAAGTATGGACAAATGTACCAAATGTGCCTAATGCACTTACTGCCATTCCTGTAACTACACTGATTACAAATCCTATAACACCAAAAAGAGTTACTTTAATTACGTCTTTTAAATTCATTTTTTCATTAATTTTATTTTGTGTCATTGTTAATACGCCTCCTTTAATATATAATGATAATAACTTTAAATTAATAATATATCAAAAAAAATGCCAATTCAATATAATCACAGGTATTATGGCTAACTATATTAACGGGCTAATCATAGCATTTTAAGGAGGGTAGCAATGTCATACAGTCAGGAAAAGTTTCTAATTGATATGGGATTTGTATTGGATCCCAATTGTGAAAAATACTCTTCGCTGGGAGTAACATATAAAATAACATCAGATGAAATGGACGGATACTATTGGTTTTACGATACAGATTTATTTTCTATAAATATTCACGATTTCAAGGTTAAAAAAGATTTAATAGTAAATCATAAATTTACAGATAAAAATGAGATTCTGGTTCAATCATCTTTTTTAAAGTGCGTTCATGGCGAGTGTTTATCCCCATACCAGGAAGTCAGTAATAATATGGTATTTGTCAATTTTGTAAAGGCAAATGTCTTTAGATTTTTCCTGCATGGAGGTTTTCCATATTTTTCTCTGGGAGTAGAGTTTAAAAAGAAATTTTTGGAAGAATATATACCTGAAAAGATAGGGATAGAAAAGGAGGAATTATTTAATATTTTTCAGAGTTCGAATTCACTAAATATATCTTGCGATATTGAAAAAATTGCCAACGAAATACTGATGTATAGAAAAAACACTCCCGGAAGTGAGTTATTTTATGAGGTGAAAGCAAAAGAGTGGTTGAGTATAACTATTAATGAATATTTCCAATCCGGAGAAAAAGGTAAACTGTCTATGGATGATGATGTTTCTTTGAATAATGTGGCTCGTTATATTGATGATCATTATTCATCTGAAATTCCACAAGCTTTGTTGTGCGAAATAGCTTTGATGAGTAAGACAAAGCTGAAAAATTCTTTTAAGGCAAAATATAGGATGACAATTACTGAATATATCCAGAGGAGAAGAGTGAAAGTGGCAGAGCATATGATACTCACTACTGAATTGAGTATAAAGGAAATTGCTAAGTTGGTTGGATATAATTCGCATAGTAGATTTTCTAAACTGTTTAAGAAATATACCGGATTGTATCCGCATGACTTGAAAAAAATGGTTTAAGGATATAGTCTGTAGAAAACTATAAATCCTATATTAATTAAATTTTATATAGGATTTTTTTAAAAAAGCTTTACAAAATATTTTTTTGGATGTATAATGAATTTAAAGAAAAAATAATATAATCTATAAGAAATGTAAAAATATTTATTAAATTTTAAGTTTATAATAGAATCAGATTGAAATTTAGAGATAAAAACTGAGTGTACAGGTTTTTAGAAATAATGACAAGGAATATTTTTTTGGAGTAATTTAAGAAAAGGAGTGATGAGTTTGAGAATAACGCTGGAGTTTGAGATCAACAAGGAAGAAATATATAAAGATAAAAATCGAATTTTTCTATCCTGGTTAAAGTTTTTTATGAATAAATATGATAACAGATTGTATAGAGAGCTTTATGAAAATGGGGCTTTGGAAAAAGACTATACATTTTCACTTTACCTTAAAAGAGGAGTAAAATTTGAACGTGAAACTATATTAGTACCGGAGAAAAAAATTATAATGCATTTTTCGTGTTATGATTTACAACTTGGATTAAGTTTCTACAATATTTTTATGAGATCTATTAATGTTGAACATACCTATAAGGATCTTATTATAAAAGCCGTTAAATTAAATGTCGATAGAGAAGAGATTTTTACTAATGACTATTCGGAATTTAAGACTGCAAGTCCTATAATTGTTAGAGAACATAAGGAAAATAATAACAATCTAACATATTTTCATGATATATCTACAGAAAGAGGGCAAGAAGTTTTTC
The DNA here is from genome assembly GCF_014229965.1 of Peptostreptococcus canis. GTDB lineage: Bacteria > Bacillota > Clostridia > Peptostreptococcales > Peptostreptococcaceae > Peptostreptococcus > Peptostreptococcus canis. Next base: position 29,543 of record NZ_JABGBW010000004.1, on the reverse strand, counting down.
TGAAAAATTTAAAGGCTATGTTAATTAAGAAATTTGGCGAAGAAGCAGCTATTGATATAGATTTATTATCTGTAGAAATAATAAAGTCAAAGATGGTAACTGTTAGACATTATGATATAAATATTCCGGCAAACTTATGTGCTTTAAGAATAAATGCAAAACCATATTTATTGAAATATATTTACTTATCAGGAAATTTAAGTAGTATGAGCTCAAGTGGTTTTGGAATGCTAACAGTGATTAAATATTAAGCTTTAAAAGGAGGGATTTCTTTGAGTGATATTATTAGAATATCTCTTGGTGATTGGCAATACAATGCAGGGATAGTAGGTCTTTATAATATTCTTGAAAAGTTTGGAATGGATATTTTTAAATTTACTCAAGAATATGTAGAGGGAGAGAATATAGAAAATATTGATATTAGATACGAACTTTGTATGCCTAAAACTTATTTGGAAAATTTTACAGAAAAATATTATTCTTATTTAATTGATACTTATATCAATCAAATAAGCTATGGTAAAATTATAGGTTTTAAGTCAGTAGCAGAAGATTTTTTGAAGTTGGAGGATGAAGATTGGAATAATGAAAAGTTGGACAGGATTAATAGTTATATAAGGGATACATTAAGTTATTATATAAAAAGTGCCAGCTATAAATCCGCATTTGAATTAATTGAAGGCTCTGATTGCGTTGTAGATATTGTTGCGAATATAAAAGCTATTTCCATAAAGAAAAAGGAATCAGTTTTGGATAAAAAAGAAGAAATTTATGATGTTTGCAATAAAATATTGGAGGCAATTAATATATTGGAAAAACCCGAATATAAAAAATATTTGGGTGGAAAAAATATTATCTATAGTCTAATTAGAAAAAATTGGGATGGAGTAAGTGTTTTAAATAGGCAGGTAAAAGAAAAAGACATTTATAAAGAATTTGATAATTATTTTGTTAAATCTGCTACTGAATATTTGGAATCGGATAAGAGTAAATATAAATATAAATGTTTTTGTTGTGAATCGCCCATAAAGAATCTAGACGTTAATTTGAGTTTTTTAACTAATACGGGATTTGATACGGCGAGAAAACCTTCTCATATATGGTTTTTTCAAAATGATATAGCAATATGTGATTTTTGTAAATTAGTTTATTCTTGTATGCCGGCCGGTTTTGTTTACGGTTATGATAAAGGAATTTTTATTAATGCAAATTCAAATATTGAAGCATTATTGAATGTAAATAGTAAATTAAAAAATAATGTTTTGGAGAATGCCTTTAACGGTGAAAAGAGTGTTACATACAAAGGTATAGTGGAATCAATAATGAGTATGAAAAAAGAGAGCGTCCATTATGAGCTTTCAGATGTTCAGGTTGTTTTCTATGAAGATGAAAAATACAGATTTAATATATTACATGAAAATATTTTGAAAATAATTTTGAAATGCAATTTAAATCTGGATAGATTGAAATATGGTTGTTTTAAGGAAAATAAAAAATATATTTACCTATATGAAGAAACACTTAGAAAATTATTTAATAATCAGAATTTATTTTTGTGGATAAACAAATTGATTCATTATTATATTTCAAATAAAAGTAGCTGTTACTATACTTTGAAAAATATAGAACACATACTATATATTAACTTTCAATATTTAAAGGAGGTAGGATTGATGGAAAACAAGGATAAAAGTGTTATTGAGTCTATGAGAAAATACGGATGGCATATGAGACAGGAATATAAGGCCAAAGATGCCGTAAAAAAAATTGATGGTATATCATATCGTATGTTAAACTCTTTAAAAACATCAAACGTAAATGCTTTTATGGATATACTTATTCGTTGTTATATGTATATTGGAAAAGAAATACCAAAGGGATTTATTGATTGCCTAAACAGTGAGGAAGAATTTAAAACAAATGGATATGCATTTGTTATGGGATTTAACGGAGTAGATTATAGAGAATTAAATGATAAAGAATCAAATGATAATGATAAGGAGGTAAAATAGATGAATAGTATAAAGGGGCTTACATCGACTATTATTTTCGAAGCGGAAAGTGCAAATTATGGAGAATCAGTTGGGAATGTTGCATCTTTAAAGAAGATGGCCAGAGGAAAAGGAGAACAATATACTTATATTTCCAGACAAGCTCTAACGTATAATATGGTAGAGCAATTATCAGAACCACTAGCAGATGTAGTTTTAGAAGGTAGCGGAGAAAAAGGAGTAATTCAGTATTCTAAAGATTGTACAATTAGGGATTATCCGGAGTTGGACTTTTTTGGATATTTAAAAACACAAAAAGAAAGTAGCGGTCTAAAAAGATCTGCAAAGGTCAGAGTATCAAATGCAGTTTCACTCGAATCTTATAAAGGAGATTTAGACTTTTTAACAAATAAAGGACTAGCGGACAGAATTGGTTCAAATATGAATATAGCTCAAGCGGAAATACATCATTCATTGTATAAATACTCAGTGGTCATAGATCTTGATCAAATAGGGTTTGATGATGCTGATAAAGAAAATATAATCGAAATAGATAATATTGAAAAATCTAGAAGAGTACAGAAATTATTAGATACAATATCAATGTTGTATAGAGATATAAGAGGAAGAAGAGAAGACTTAAAACCGATTTTTGTAATTGGTGGTGTATACGATATAAAAAATCCTTTCTTCCACAATATAGTGAGTGTAAAAGATAATAAAGTTGATGTAAATCAAATAAAAGAAGGAATATTTGATGCTATTAAAGATAATACTATTGTAGGTTTTTCGAATGGTAAATTTGAAAATAGCGAAGATATCGCAATTAAATTAGACGCCAAAAGCGTTCCGGAATTTTTTGCTAAAATAAAAGAGCAGGTGAAAGCGTATTATGAAGGCAATTAAACTTTTTTTAAAACAAGAAACTGCAAATTATAAAAAGCCTAGCAGTTTTCAGCTAAAAGAGAGTTACCCACTGCCACCTTTTTCTACGGTAATCGGTATGGTTCATAATCTATGTGAATTTGAAGAATATATGCCTATGAAAATAAGTATTCAAGGGAAGTATAATTCTAAGGTAAATGATTTATTTACAAGATATGAATTCAAAAATGCTATGAAATTTGAGAAAGGCAGACATAATATTAAGGTCGGTGAATATGGAATAGCTAGAGGTATTTCAACTACTGAGCTGCTTGTTGATGTGGAATTAATGATACATATAGTTCCGGAAGAACAGGAGTTGGTGGAAAAAATATATGATTCCTTTCTATATCCCAGAGAATATATAAGTTTAGGTAGAAGAGAAGATTTAGTTATATTGGATAAAGTAGAGATAGTAGATTTTGATGAAATAGAACTTGAAGAAGATAAAAATTTGAGAAATAAGTTTTCTACTTATATACCAATAGACATATACAATACTAATAATATAAAAATAGATAGACATATTGGCATACCGGAAGAATACAGGGGAACTATGTATAATTTAACGAGAGATTATCAATTAAAAAACTATGGCAGTAAAAAAGCTCCAAAATTTTTTAGAGACTGGAATAAGGTCAAGGTTATTTATGGTTCACAAATCAGTTTCACGGAAGATTGTAAAGTTTATAGTGATAAAGAAGATATTTTTGTATTGAATTAATAACTTAATAATAGTTTGAAAAAGGGGATAATTATGGTTTTTATATAATGCTTATATTATGCCCCTTTTAAGTATTTTTGAAAGGATAATATATATGGATGAATATATGGCTAAATCAAATCCTCCTGAAACTTTAGAAGAACATACTTTGGAACTAATAAAGAACTATGATATTTTAAAGAATATATACCCCAATATAGAAATAGATTGGTTTTTACTGAAAAAAGCGGTGATATATCATGATATGGGAAAAATTAACGATAAATTTCAGAGTAAATTAAATGGAGGGAAAAAAGAAAAAAGCGGTGATGAAATACATCATGGTTTTTTAAGTATAGGTTTTATAAATTATAGAAATATATTTGAAAAAGACTGTTATATAAATGAAAAAATCGATAAATATGAAGATGTAAGAAAAAAAATATTAGCTTCATCTATTTTTTTTCATCATAATAGACAACGACCGACTTATGATGCTAATGAATTAAGAAGTATGATAGAATCAGAATTAGAGATAATAAAAAGAAAAAAAATAAGCTTTAATAGTGATGAATTAAAAGGCATATCAGTAGAAAAACTACCAAGTAAAAAACATTTCAACTTTGCTACCTTGTCTGTTGGAGATACTAATGGTTCAAAAGAAAGCAAAAACAATAGGCTTATATTTTTGGAGTACTGTAAAATAAAAGGTTTATTAAATAGGATAGATTATGCTGCAAGTGCTCATGGTATAGTAGAGTATCCGAATGATTTTTTGAGAAATCATTTAGACGGGGTACTTGAAAAATGGAAAGAGAATAATTCATTAGCAAGATGGAATGAACTTCAAAATTATATGAAGAAACATAAAGACGATAATATTATCGCAATTGCCCAGACGGGTATGGGTAAGACTGAAGCCGGGTTGCTTTGGATAGATAATAGCAAAGGCTTTTTTACATTACCACTTAAGACAGCAATAAATTCTATATACGAAAGAATTATATCCGATATGCAAGGGAATTTATCTGAAAAAGTAGGTTTGCTTCATTCGGATACCGCTTCCAGATATCTTAACTTAATAGAAGATGAAAAACATGAAAATTTGCAATTAGAAGATTATATTACCAGAACCAGGCAGTTTAGTATGCCTCTTACTATTTGTACAATTGATCAGATTTTTGACTTTGTTTACAAATATTTAGGTTGCGAATTGAAAATGGCAACGCTTTCGTATTCAAAAGTTATTATAGATGAGATACAGATGTACAATCCGCAGTTATTGGCTGTTGTTATATCGGCTTTGGAGTGGATAGTACAATTAGGCGGAAAATTTGCTATTTTAACTGCTACGATGCCAAAATTTTTTATTGATGAAATGAAAGAAAGAAAAATTCCATTTCTTCTACCGGAACCGTTTCTAAATGATGATATTAGACATAGTATTCAAGTTTTGGAAGAAAATATAAATTGTGAGTTTGTAATAGACAAATATCAAGACAATAAAATATTGGTAATTTGTAATACTGTTAGAATAGCACAACAACTATATATAGAACTATCTGAAATTGAATCCATAGCAGATGATGTACATATTTTTCATGGAGCTTTTATAAAAAAGGACAGGGTAGAAAGAGAAAAAGAAATATTGGAATTTGCAAAAAGTCAGGATGAAGGTATATGGATCTGTACGCAAGTTGTAGAGGCATCATTAGATATAGATTTTGATATTTTGATCACGGAGTTATCCGATATCAATGGTCTTTTCCAAAGATTAGGTAGATGTTATAGAAAAAGAAGTTTTTATGGTGAAGGATATAATTGCTATATTTTTTCAGGAGAAGGTAATAAATATCCAAGTGGCATAGGCAGAGTGGTTGATGAAGATATATTTAAACTTAGTAAAAAAGCAATAGAAAATATTGATGGGAAAATTTCGGAAATCGATAAACAAAATATTATAAATCAAGTCTACAGTACCGGAAATTTGATTAATACGAAATTTTATGAGCAATTTAGAGGGGCATATAAATACTTGAATTTGTTGTACTCAGGTGAAAAAAGTCATAAAGAGGCAATAAATGAATTTAGAAATATTAATTCTATTGATGTAATTCCTAGATGTGTTTATGAAAATAACAGGCTGGAAATAGAAAAATCTATTTATACTTTGGGGATGAAAATAAGCGATGTTGTAAACATAAAAGAATATACGATCGAAAAGATAAGGGCAAAAGAAAAATTAAATAGTTTCACGATAACTATTCCTTTTACTGAATATAATGAAATAAAAAGCGAAAGAATCGATATAACTAGAAATCAATCCATTATAATTTCTGAGATTGATTATTCTGAAAATTTTGGGATTAAAAGAGCAACAAATAAGAAAAAAAATTCACCGCAGAGCATATTAGATAGAATGGTTTAGAATTTACGATAATTACTACTGATTATGCATTGCATACATTTGAGTACATTGGATAGAATGGTTTAAAAATTACATCAAATTTTTATAAAGGAAGTGTTACAAGTATTATGAAAATAACAGGATTGATGGTATATTATTATTTTGTTTGCCATAAAAAGCTTTGGTATCATTTAAAAAATTTAAACCTGGAGAATGAAAGTGAAAATGTCGGTATTGGAAAATTACTGGATGAAACGACATATTCAAAAGAAAATAAACATATTTCTATAGATAATGTAATAAATATCGATTTTATTAAAAGATGGGAAATACTTCACGATATTAAAAAATCCAAATCCATTGAAGAGGCCGGTATATGGCAAATGAAATATTATATATATTATTTGGAGAAAAAAGGCATATTGATAAAAAAAGGGATGATAGACTATCCTCTATTAAAACAAAGAAAAGAAGTAGAATTATCCGATGACGATAGAAAAATAATTGAACAAGTACTTGTGGAAATAGAAGAAATAGGCAAAAAGGAGAAGGCACCGGACAATATAAACAGCAAAATTTGTAAAAAATGTGCTTTTTATGAGTTTTGTTATTGCTAGTATCTAATATTAAAATATATGATTAACCTTAAAAATGTACTTGCTTGCTATGTTTTGTGATTGCTAGTGCTTAATATTAAAAAGTTAGAAGGTGAAATTGATGGGAGAAACTTATTATTTATTTAGTAATGGAAACTTAAAAAGAAGAGATAATAATATCGAATATATAACAGAAGAAGGAATTAAAAAGAATTTAAAGGTTGAAATGTTAGATGAAATTTTTTTATTTGGTGAATCAAGTATGAATACTAAAATATTAAATTTTATGTCTCAAAATAATGTAACTATGCATATTTTTAATTATTATGGTTTTTACAGTGGAAGTTTTTTTCCTAGAGACAAAACTGGCTCGGGGTATATTTTGGTGAATCAAGTCGAACATTATCAAAATAAAAATAAGAGGCTGTTTATTGCACAAAAAATAATAGAAGCGGCCTCACATAATATTCATAGAAATATAAGATATTATAATGCCAGAGAGATAGATTTAAATGAAGAAATAAAAGATATAGAATTGCTGCAAAGAAAAATATGGAAATGTAAAGATGTATCTGAGTTGATGGGAATAGAGGGAAATATAAGAAAAGTATATTACTCAGCTTGGAATAAAATAATAAAACAGGAGATAGATTTTGAAAAAAGAGTTAAAAATCCTCCTGATAATATGATTAATTCTTTAATATCATTTGGAAATTCATTATTATACAGTGTGGCTTTATCAGAAATATATAAAACTAATTTATCTCCATATATAAGTTATTTACACGAGCCGGGAACCAGGAGATTTTCACTTTCTCTGGATATTACTGAAATATTCAAACCCCTTATTATAGACAGAATGCTTTTTTCTATGTTAAATAAGAATCAAATCACCAAAAAAGATTTTGAAAGTGATTCGAATTATACATATTTAAAAGAAAATGGTCGAAAAAAAATAATCCAAGAATTTGATGAAAGATTAAAGAAGACTATTAAACATAAGAATTTGAATAGAAATGTTTCTTATAGGTATTTGATGAGACTAGAATGTTACAAATTAATAAAACATATTACAGGGGAAAAGGAATATGAAGGGTTTAAAATGTGGTGGTAGTTGGAAAATAAACTCGGAATATAATGTATTGAAATTTTAAATTTATTTTAATTAATAAATGTATATTTGATAGTTTAATGTATAATTTAGAAATTGAGAAGGTGAAAAAATGTATGTTATATTAGTATATGATATTTATACAGATGAAAATAGTCCTAAAGTACAGCGAAAAGTTTTTTCGATTTGTAAAAAATATTTAACTCACATACAAAAATCAGTATTTGAGGGGAATTTAACGAAATTGAAACTTATGGAGCTGGAAAAAGAACTGAAAAAACATATTAGACAAGATTTGGATTCAGTGGTAATATTTAAAAGCAGAGAGGAAAGGTGGCTTCAAAAAGAATTTTGGGGTAAAAAAGATGATTTTACCAGTAGATTTATTTAGCTGTCGATGTGTATTATGCTAAAAATAGTGGTAGATTGACAGTGCTGGTTTGTATTGGAATTTAGAGAAAAATTTTATTTATATTGAAAAAAATTGATGTTTGTTGTATCATTTTATTCAGATAGACAGAAATGTGTGCTGTGATGGTGGTATAATAATGGGGGAAATAAATCGTCTTATAATAGAATCAGATTGAAATGTAAATAGCCTTGTCATACTCACCATACCTTGTACGTATGTTGCTTATAATAGAATCAGATTGAAATGTAAATGAGAATTAACTGGGGTTTTTTCATCATTAACTATAGCTTATAATAGAATCAGATTGAAATGTAAATGATATAGAAGATGAGGAAAGTTTCAGAAAAAGAATTGCTTATAATAGAATCAGATTGAAATGTAAATTATATTGAAGCTTCAGAAGATGAGTATATGTTTAAAGACTTATAATAGAATCAGATTGAAATGTAAATAATAAATTATTAGCTTTAATAGTAAGCTCGGATGAACTTATAATAGAATCAGATTGAAATGTAAATATAATTTATTTATATATTTCTTCAATGTTTTATTCACTTATAATAGAATCAGATTGAAATGTAAATCCAATTTGCACTAATACCATATCAACCCATTCATCATCCTTATAATAGAATCAGATTGAAATGTAAATATTGTTTCAAATTTATTATCTATTATTTTCTTAACTACTTATAATAGAATCAGATTGAAATGTAAATAGAAGATATATAAGTACAGCAATTGCACTTGCACCACCTTATAATAGAATCAGATTGAAATGTAAATGAAGAATTTGCTAATATGAATGAAACATCACAATTTTCTTATAATAGAATCAGATTGAAATGTAAATTAAAAAGTTCTTTATCTTTAGTTTTAATTTTATTTGCTTATAATAGAATCAGATTGAAATGTAAATGCCTGATTTTATTTTCGCTTCCATGGGTAGGAATTCCTCTTATAATAGAATCAGATTGAAATGTAAATTTGTCTTGCATAGCTTTCATGTTTATGTGTTTTATCTCTTATAATAGAATCAGATTGAAATGTAAATAGCACTTCATTTATAGCAGTTACAAGATTGGTTTTGTCTTATAATAGAATCAGATTGAAATGTAAATCTCTTAAAGCTAATGCAAATAGAGCATTAACAACTACTTATAATAGAATCAGATTGAAATGTAAATTCAGAAAACATTGCTTCTGCAGCTTTTTTAGCATCAGACTTATAATAGAATCAGATTGAAATGTAAATGGGGAATAAAAATTTGGGAAGAAAGATTAGGATTAACTTATAATAGAATCAGATTGAAATGTAAATCTTTATTTTTGTGCTAAAATAAAGTGGATTTGTAAGCTTATAATAGAATCAGATTGAAATGTAAATAAGGACATGACATACCCTGAATTTTATAAGAAGTACACTTATAATAGAATCAGATTGAAATGTAAATTGCTCTGAAACTATCATCTGATTCATGTGTAATACCTCTTATAATAGAATCAGATTGAAATGTAAATGAGGTTATAGATAACACGATTTAAAATAAAGGTCTACTTATAATAGAATCAGATTGAAATGTAAATATTAAGTCAGCACCTATTAAGTTAGCATTTCTTAAGTCTTATAATAGAATCAGATTGAAATGTAAATTTCAGGATTTTCAGCTATTTCATAATACGAACTCATCTTATAATAGAATCAGATTGAAATGTAAATCATTAGAAATTACAATGCTACTAATCAGAATAATTACTACTTATAATAGAATCAGATTGAAATGTAAATCTCTTTCAATGAAAAAGAGAAGGTCGCCAACCTTCTCCTTATAATAGAATCAGATTGAAATGTAAATCTTTTATCATTAAGAAGCTTTCTTGCTTCTTCTATTACTTATAATAGAATCAGATTGAAATGTAAATGTCAATTATACCTGTCATAAAAGAGAATAATTCTTCCTTATAATAGAATCAGATTGAAATGTAAATTCTTTATCTGTTGGTATTAATTGATGCAACAATTTACTTATAATAGAATCAGATTGAAATGTAAATTAGTGTATGTATATTATCAACCTTTGTTATAGAATACTTATAATAGAATCAGATTGAAATGTAAATCAATTATTGATGATATTTTAATCATTTTATTCTTCTCCTTATAATAGAATCAGATTGAAATGTAAATGCTTGTATTCGTTGAATAAGTATCTGGTTAGTATTCCTTATAATAGAATCAGATTGAAATGTAAATCTTTACCAGTCGATCTTTCTATAGGTACAAATACTGTCTTATAATAGAATCAGATTGAAATGTAAATTCATATACCGGAACTGCATTTATAGTTTTATATTGGCTTATAATAGAATCAGATTGAAATGTAAATTTCTTTTTGAAAACTATTCTATAAACTTCTCTTAATCTTATAATAGAATCAGATTGAAATGTAAATTATTTTTTTATAATTATTTTGCTTTATATCTACTCTCTTATAATAGAATCAGATTGAAATGTAAATTTGGTCCTTTCAGGGTTTCGGGATTTGCTATCCACTCTTATAATAGAATCAGATTGAAATGTAAATTCAATACCGTCTCTACCTTTAAGCTCTTCTTTAAGCCTTATAATAGAATCAGATTGAAATGTAAATACTTTATCCCCGCTACAAGCGGTAATCCTTGCACCGCTTATAATAGAATCAGATTGAAATGTAAATAAAATATGAAAGTTCTAAGTCTTCATTTTTAGCAACAACTTATAATAGAATCAGATTGAAATGTAAATAATCTAAGTAATTGTAGTTTTCTGAATCAAATAAAGTACTTATAATAGAATCAGATTGAAATGTAAATTATCTGATGCCTTATGGTGGTCTATTGTAACTGCTACTTATAATAGAATCAGATTGAAATGTAAATTTCTTTTGGTTTCGTATTCGATACATTGTTTTAAAAACTTATAATAGAATCAGATTGAAATGTAAATAAAACCCTGTAGACGTTAACGGAACATCTGTATACTCTTATAATAGAATCAGATTGAAATGTAAATTTCTGCAAATTGCCTTGCTTACTTGTAAGATATATCCTTATAATAGAATCAGATTGAAATGTAAATCCAATTTTATACACTGCGTAATATTTATAACTGACAACTTATAATAGAATCAGATTGAAATGTAAATATAAAAGGGAAAAATTCACTCATATTACCTCACCACCTTATAATAGAATCAGATTGAAATGTAAATGAGGTTATAGATAACACGATTTAAAATAAAGGTCTACACTTATAATAGAATCAGATTGAAATGTAAATTGTTTTTCGAGTTTATCAAGTTCTTTATCCATTTTTCTTATAATAGAATCAGATTGAAATGTAAATCCAAAAACAACTGAAGAATTAATAAAAGAAGAGCTTGCTTATAATAGAATCAGATTGAAATGTAAATAAAATTTGTAAAAGAAAACCATCTAAGCGAGAAACACTTATAATAGAATCAGATTGAAATGTAAATCTACACTTGGTATATTTAACACACCATCTTTAAGCTCTTATAATAGAATCAGATTGAAATGTAAATATTTTTTTATTTAGTAATTCACAAGTATCTTTATTAGCTTATAATAGAATCAGATTGAAATGTAAATTATACCTTTTCTTAGAACCATATAAAGTTAAGTTTTCTTATAATAGAATCAGATTGAAATGTAAATAATTTTTATGACGCGACTTGCAGAGATGTAGTTGCTCCTTATAATAGAATCAGATTGAAATGTAAATACAACACATAGAGTTGATTTAGTGGATTTGCTAGAAGCTTATAATAGAATCAGATTGAAATGTAAATATTTGTAAGCCTTCATTCAATTCAGTCCTTTGGACTTCTTATAATAGAATCAGATTGAAATGTAAATTGCATAGAAGATATAGAATATGCAGGCGATATAACTACTTATAATAGAATCAGATTGAAATGTAAATTATAAGCCCAATGATGATAATTATATAATGATATACACTTATAATAGAATCAGATTGAAATGTAAATCTAAATATGGAATAGGTGTTAATAAAAATGATTTATCACTTATAATAGAATCAGATTGAAATGTAAATCCGATATGAATAATCTTAGCAAAATTATTTCTATCGACTTATAATAGAATCAGATTGAAATGTAAATTGTTATGACACTTGTGTTAGTATGGGATTAGATCCAGCTTATAATAGAATCAGATTGAAATGTAAATAATTCTATCGCCGCATCCTTTATAATTTGATAAGCTCCTTATAATAGAATCAGATTGAAATGTAAATAAAGATATAATAGCACTGGGACAAACATATTTTGCCTTATAATAGAATCAGATTGAAATGTAAATAATGGAAAAAGTTCAAAACAATTAAAAGCAGAAAAACTTATAATAGAATCAGATTGAAATGTAAATGCAATTTGTGCGAATAGGCTTACAAAGAGGTGCTTTACTTATAATAGAATCAGATTGAAATGTAAATCTCATCAGGCTTACGATTATTCAACCAGAATTTAGCCTTATAATAGAATCAGATTGAAATGTAAATTTTTTCTAAACATGTTTTGGATGAATCTTAAAAATTCTTATAATAGAATCAGATTGAAATGTAAATCAGGTTATTAAAGAGCTAGATAGTGCTTTAAAACATTTCTTATAATAGAATCAGATTGAAATGTAAATATTCTGGGGGATGTGACACATGACAGGAACTGATAGCTTATAATAGAATCAGATTGAAATGTAAATTCATGACCTATTACAATACCAAATGCATACCCTTTTGCTTATAATAGAATCAGATTGAAATGTAAATGATTTACAACTTCACTAGCACCACTGACATCATGCACTTATAATAGAATCAGATTGAAATGTAAATGTAAAATTTATTGGTAAAGATCATGTTAAGTTTGGAGATCTTATAATAGAATCAGATTGAAATGTAAATAAAGCTTGTATTTCAGGATTCTCTTTTCTTGCACCCCTTATAATAGAATCAGATTGAAATGTAAATTAAGATTGTAAAAGAGATGCTGAAAATCCAGTCACAGCTTATAATAGAATCAGATTGAAATGTAAATAATAATTTATCATTTTTCTGTACCATATTTATTCTCCTTATAATAGAATCAGATTGAAATGTAAATTGTATTATCCAATGATACTATGGCTTTTAATACAGTACTTATAATAGAATCAGATTGAAATGTAAATTTTACATTTACAGTAATTCTATCATCACACTTAATACTTATAATAGAATCAGATTGAAATGTAAATTATTACGAAAAGTCTATCTTTATACATTTCTGAATTCTTATAATAGAATCAGATTGAAATGTAAATAACGCTATCATGAAGTGACGGATACCAATTTGTTTCTCTTATAATAGAATCAGATTGAAATGTAAATCTTTTAGCTAAATATGAATTAAGTTTGCATATATTAGCTTATAATAGAATCAGATTGAAATGTAAATTCAAAAAAAGATGTAATTACGATGCTTGATTTTGTTACTTATAATAGAATCAGATTGAAATGTAAATATAACGTCAAGGTGGTTACTGATGGCAAGGGAAATAACTTATAATAGAATCAGATTGAAATGTAAATTATTTTGCATTAGTTGATATATGCAGAATACTTGAACTTATAATAGAATCAGATTGAAATGTAAATGCAGATATTCCAATAGGGAAATATCTATACTCAGAAAACTTATAATAGAATCAGATTGAAATGTAAATTCCTACGTCGACAATCAAGGGCGTAGGTAGAGGGCAACTTATAATAGAATCAAATTGAAATGTAAATCTTTTTATACTTGAATTATTATTGCTATCATTACCTCTTATAATAGAATCAGATTGAAATGTAAATATATTTTTATTAATTGAATATAAATTACCATCATCACTTATAATAGAATCAGATTGAAATGTAAATTTCCTACATTAAATCCTGTTTAGATACTTTTACGTCCTTATAATAGAATCAGCTTGAAATGTAAATGAAAGACGCTACAGGAAATAGGCGCTTTTGGCCGATCTTATAATAGAATCAGCTTGAAATGTAAATCTTTACATACAGTCTGAGTGCCCCTCTAAGCTTCCTCTTATAATAGAATCAGATTGAAATGTAAATTATCAAAAACCCATTCTGATAAATCTTTATTATCAGCTTATAATAGAATCAGATTGAAATATAAATTTAATATTAAATAATAACCACTCCTGATAATCCACATTTGTAATAGAATCAGATCTAAAAGGAGGCTTTTATGGGATGTAAAAATATTTTAAGCTGATGTATCCAGTTAGAAGAGAAATATTAGTATATGACAAAGAAAGAACCACATTTGATATTATCAAAGATAAAGACAGAATGGATGTACAAGTGTTTAGTGAAGCGATAAAATTTTACTTTACAAGTAGTGTAAAAATTTATTAAAGTACGCTATTCAAACGAATATGGAATAAGTTTTAAAACAATATATGGAGGTGTTATTATGAGGATATCGGAAGAAATAATAGGAAGCTAGCAAGAAATTTTCTACTGTATATGTTGATTGGAGAGATGCCTCAAGTAGCGATGGAGGTTATCGTAACTAAAGATTTTAGAAAAGTCGATTGAAAAAGAAGAAAAATTTTGGAGTTTTGTGAGAATTATTTTCGAAAATTAATTCGACAGGTAATTAGAGGTTGAGGTTTTTAGTTTTAGATGTTATTTCATTAAGAATGGAGGAGAGAGAAATGAGTGAAAGTAAAGATTTAAAAATTCATTTGAGAAATATTATTGATAATTACAAAAATTTAGAAGCGGATATTGTAAAGCAACTTATTTTTGAGTGGAATCCACATGGAACTACGATTGGAAGTAATAGAGAGAATGTTTGGAAAGAATTGTTTGAAAGAATTGTACCGAAAAAATTTCAGGTAGAAAGTAATGTGTTTATCATAGATTCGGAAGGAAATCGTTCTTCCGAAGTGGATTTGGCTATTTTTGACGAGCAGTATACACCTTATATTTTCAAACATGGAGTTTTAAAATTTATACCTATAGAAGCGGTTGCAGCAGTAATAGAATGTAAAAGTGAAAACAAGAGTGAGGATGTGTTCCAAGAGTGGGTGAAAAATATTGATAGTCTTAGAACATCTCAAGACTCCATTGTTAGAATTGCCAGGAAAATAGCTTTTGGAAGCCAGTCTATTGATAAAGTTGGAGGAGGATATTTAAACACACAAACAGCATCAAGACCGATAAAAATCCTATGCTATATTTCTTCCACTAAAAATACACAGGGTCACCCCAAAAAAGGGTTTGATATAGTGTTAGAGGCAAATAAAAATCAAGAAGAGATTGATATTATCTTTAGTGATTAGTTTAAGAGTTTGTATGTTTGGTATCTGACTCTAAATCACACGGAAGATGCCAGAGACACAATAGAGAAATTTTTAAATAATCATCAGCAGTGTAAAGAAACTTATAATGACAAACCGATTGAACTATTGAAAAATTGAAGGCTAATAGTTTAGCGGATTTTGAAGTTAAAGGAAAAAAGGGGGATAAACAAAATAACTTACTATCTTTTATTTTTCAGTTCAATCAGTTGCTGATGCTGATTAACAATCCGATATTTTTTCCGCATTTGGCATATGTTAAGATGTTTAGCGAATATTTAGATAATATGGTCTAAGAATAAAAGGGGAAGATATGATGAATGGAATAACGATTGTAGTAGAAAAAATTCAAAAATATATTTATCAAAGAATAGATGAAAGGCATGCAGAAAATCAACATGACAGCAAGACCTTGCAAGAAATTGTTTTAGCTTCAAATTCGATTTCTAAAGATATTCTGCATAAGATAAAGAATGTATTTCAAGTAAATGAAACAAATTCTGACTTAGTTTTATTATAGGTTTCGGGAAAAGTTATCTTTTTTTCGAATTTAAGTAAAGAGGATTTTGGTAAAAAACTGAAAGAATTACACAGAGAGATTTACTTGGAATATGGTGAAAATATTCAATTACATTATGCCGTGTTTTCGGAAGATATCACCAATGATAAAATGAAAATGATTCAATCTGCAAAAGATGCGTTAAAGATTATAAAGTAAAATAATTTGAATTTGTTGGATATAAAAGAGGAGTTGTTTCAATTTCAAGAACTGAAAAAAGTAAAGACACAGCAAAGTGTAACTTATTCAGATGGTATTTTTGCAAGAGATATGGATGCCTTAATATGCAATACGACACAGCAAAAAGAAAGTACAGATGGAAAGATTGTTGTTGTAAAGGCGGATATTAATAATATGGGAAAGATTTTTCCGAAATAAAGGATTATGGAAACTATAGCAAATTAAGTCGTTTATTGGCTGATAAAATCTCAATAGAATGTTTTAAAATCTCAATAGATCATTATAAAAAATCAGACTTGAAAGGGAAGATATTACCTCTGTATATTGAAGGGGATGATGTGTTTTATGCAGTTCAAATTGATGCACTTTTGCCGTCGATTGATTTGCTGAACTGGATGATTAATGAGATTAATAAGGATATAGAGAAAAGTATTAAATGTAATATAAAACTTGGAATTGCAGTCGGGATGGTATTTACCAATAATCATCAGCCAATTTGATATTATCATGAGAAGGTGGAAAAGGAACTTGGCAATGCAAAAGTTGCTATGAAAATTGAAAAATATGGAAGAGTTGATTTAGAATTAGATTGAAATATAAATTTTTTCGAATACTGGATGAAAAGAGAGTCTGATTATCTTATAATAGAAATATACTTTAAGTGTCGAGTCTTACCAGCTGAAAGGGATAAATTAAAGAAAAAGATAGCAGTAAATTCTTATTAGGAGATAAAAGTAGTGTATTGTGAATATGATTTTTTGGTAGGATTGGGGAAGATAGATAAGGAAAAAACGAAAAAAGAGAGAATGAGGTAGAGATTTAGATGGAATGAATGGCTTTCATTTTTGTAGGGATAAAGATAACAAAATTTATGATAAGAATAAAACAAATTATAGATTTCCTATTAAAATAATATTAAAATGAAAAGGAAATAGATAACAGTATAATACTTTTGTATAATGGGGGAAAAGAAAATGGATAAAAATCAAAAACCAAAAGACCATTTGGGCAATATCATTCATAATTATGAAAATTTAGAAGCGGATATTATAAAGCAACTTACTTTTAAGTGGGATCCGCAAGGAATAACGATTGGAAGCAATCGTGAGAAAATCTGGAAAGGATTATTTGAAAGGATTATTCCCAAGAAATTCCGGATAGCAAGTAATGTATTTATTATTGATGCTAATAAGAATTGTTCTGCGGAAATAGATTTGGCAATTTTTGATGAGGAGTATACGCCTTATATCTTTAAGCATGGAATTTTAAATTTTATACCTATAGAAGCAGTAGTAGCGGTAATAGAATGTAAAAGTAGTAATCATAAACCAGAAAAATTTGCAAGTTGGTTAGAAAAAATGGATACTTTAAAAACATCGCAAGGTTCTATTGCTCGAATAGCCGGTCGGATTGCTGTGGGTAGTGATGATATAGGTGATGTTAATGCGATGTATTTAAATACACAAACAGCAACAAAACCAATTAAGATTTTATGTTATATTTCTTCTACACAGGATGTAAGACATCAACCAAAAGAAGGGTTTGATATTATATTAGAAGCAAATGAGCACAGAGAGAAGCTAGATGTCTTCTTTTGTGAAAATCTTAAGAATTTGTTTGACTGGTATATAGTGTTGAATCATACAGAAGATAGCAAGAATAAAATAGAAGAATTTTTAAATAATAGTGAAAAGGACAAGGGTCATTACCAAAATAAACCAATTGTAAGTATTGAAAATTTAAAAGGACATAATTTAGATGAGTTTGCCATTGGGGTGGAAGAAGAGGATAGAAAAACAAGTTTACTATCTTTTATTTTCCAATTTAATCAGTTATTGATGCTGATTAATAATCCGATTTTTTTCCCACATTTAGCCTATGTTGAGATGTTTAATGTCTATTTGAAAAAGCGGAGTGTTCCAAGAAATGAAATAATGAGAAGAAGGAGAAGAAGGAGAAGATGAGAGGAATAATAATCGAGGTAGAAAAAATACAGAGATATGTTTATCATAGGATAGACGAGAGGCGAGCGGAATATCAGCATGATAGTAAAACATTGCAGGAAATTGTTTTTTCTTCCGGTGCAGTTTCTAAAGATATTTTGGGGAAGATAGAAGACAAATTTGAAATATATAAAAAGGATTCTAATACAGTGCTTCTTTGGATTTCAGGAAAAGTTATCTTTTTTTCTAATTTAGAACAAAAGGATATTAGTCAAAGATTAAAGGAATTACATAGGGATATTTATTTAGAATATGGTGGTAATATTCAGTTACGTTATACCTCATTTTCTGCGGAAGCAACCGAAGATAAAATGAAAATAATTCAATCAGCAAAAAGGGCATTAAATATCGAAAAGAAGAAGAACACGAACATTCTTGATATAAAAGAAGAATTATTCTGTTTTCAAGAGTTGACGAAAATACCAATGAAGCAAGGAGTGTCTTATACAGATGGAGTTTTTGCAAGAAATATGGATGCTTTGATTCGTAATAACAATAAAAAGGAAAATGAAAGTACAGATGGAAAAATTGCAATTGTTAAAGCAGATATTAATAATATGGGGAAGATTTTTTCAGAAATAAAGGATTACTCACGATATGATAAATTAAGTAAGCTATTAATTAATAAAATATCGGTGGATTACTTTAGAATATTGGTACAAAATTATAAGAAATATGATTTAACAGAAAAGATACTTCCGTTATATATAGAAGGGGATGATGTGTTTTATGCAGTACAAATAGAAGCGCTTTTGGCATCAATTGATTTACTCCGTAAGATGATTAAGGAGATAAATGAAGAAATAGAGACCGATATACAAAGTGAGATAAAGCTAGGGATTGCGGTAGGAGTGATTTTTACTGATAATCATCAGCCGATTCGGTACTATCGTGAAATGGTAGAAAAGGAATTGAGTATCATAAAAGAGAAAATGAAAATTGAAAAAACGGATAGAGTAGATTTAGGTGTATCTTTAGCAGCCAATTTATTCTATTCATATCGAGGGAATCTAGGTACATCAGAAAAAGATGGCTTTTCAAAATTTTCGCAAGAAATTGAAGAAATTAAATGGTTAAAGAGTCATAACGCATTTTCCAATTCATTTATTTTTAATTTATTGCGTGTTTTGGAATCAAGTGAAAAAGATACAGAACAACAATTAAGGCATTTACTTTATTTTTTGATTCCAGATGTTCAAAAAACGGAAAAGAGCAAGTATGATTTACTTTTTAAGTATTATTTACTTTCGCAAGTTGTGGAAGATAAAAAAGAAAGTAAGGAAAATAAGCCGGAAGAAAGGCTATTTGATGCAAAAAAAATAAACTCTATATTAATTCCAAAATTAAAACTAGTCTTATTGTTGACAGATGATAGATTTGTTACACTTGATAAAAATAAGGATTGTAAATTTAAAAGTATTATTAGGAAGGAAAATTACTCTAAGCAAGTTGAAAACATCATAAGAGTAATGTTTACTAAACCATTGAATTACTTAATAGAATTTTATTGCCCTAAAAAAGAAAATAACAGAATAGAAGCGATTTTTATAAGTAGAGAAAATCCGAAGATAGATGGAAATATTATTACCGTCTATAAAAAAGTGCCTTTGCATGTCACAATGCTATTTCGTATGAAAAAATTTATGGAACAGAAAAAGTATGACCAAATAGAGAGATTAATTATAAATTACTTTAAGCAAAATGAAGCGGATTTTGAAAAATTAAAAAAAGACAGACAAGATGAAGGAAAGAAAGTAGAATACCGTAAAGAATTTGAGGAGGAAAAATTCAGAAGATATTTTAAAAAAATAAAGAAATTACACAAAGCGGATTGGTTGGATAATTTAATCTTATTTTATAAATACGATGAGCAAAGAATGAAGAAAGAGGAAGCTGAAAAGTATTTGTTAGAATTCAAAAAAATATAAAGTTTTTGTAGAGGAGAAAGGTAATGAAAAAAATAGAATATAGTATAAAAACAGTATCTAATTGCTTAATTGGTAATCAAACAGAGAGTTTTTCGATTGGAGGTGTAGATCAAGCGACAACGATGGATGAAAATGGCAATCCGATGATTCATGGCTCGGCGATAAAAGGAGCTTTACGAAATATGGTTAGAGAGCAGGATAATCAAATGAAAAAAACAAAAGAGTTAATGAAGATTATTCTGGAGGATATAAAGCAGAAATATGATGAATTAGAGGAACATGTAAAGGAAAGGGATGCAATACAGAAAGTGATAAAGAAAGTAGAAGAGATTTGTCAGTTGCCTGTAAAAGCAGAGTATATTTTTGGAATAGAGGGAATTAATAATGCACCAAGACTCTTTTTCTCTGATTTACGAATAATGAAAGAAAGCAAAAATCAAGATTATTTTTTAATTGATACAAAAAATGCTCTAGAAGAAAAAGAAGGAGAAATATTATCACGACCTAGAACTTATAAAGTATTAAAACCAGGGATAAAATTAAAGGGATATATTGTTTTTCAAGACTTTGAACAATATAGTGAACTGTTGGGGGATTTGTTTAGAGAGTTAAAAGAAGTTCTTTTACTTTTTAATGAAGGAATGTATGGATTAGGGAATTCAAAGTCAAGAGGATATGGACGGATAGAGGTATTAGAAAAGAATATTATATCAAAGTAGGAGAAAAGAATGAAAAAATTTGAGGTAAAACTACGGGTAGAAGGAGATATCACTTTATTACCGGATTCCCAGAAAATATTTGGATACTTGATGAATAAATTAAGTGGAAAATTATCAAGAAATGAGATTGATAGATTCATTAAGAATATAAAAGGTAATTGTATGGTCTCAAACTTGATGCCAACAGGATATTTGCCAACTCCAAAAGATTATTTAATGAATTTGATTCAGACAAAGAAAAAAAATCAGCAAGTTGAAAACACGAATACTGTGAAAGAAGAGATTAAAGAGTTAAAGGTTTTAATTAAAGAATTAAATCAATTAAATAATAAAAATAATAAAAATAATAAAGAAAATAAGGAATTAAAAAATCAAATTAGAGACAAAGGGAAGGAAATTGATAAAATAAAAAAAATAATGGAGGAAAATGCAAGCAAGTTCGAGTCTTTTTCGGCTAAGGCAATTTACGAAACAATTAAGAAAATGGAATACATTAAAAGGGAAGATCTGACAAAATTAATACAAAATCTTAATACCGAAGAAGTTTGCACAGATTTGCTTAGACAGTATGATTACATTACCAAGAATCAAAAATATGTGCAGAAGTTTAAATTGGAAAGCCAAGTAAGGAAGATACCAGGTTTTCCTAATATTGCATATTCTTTACCGACTGTTGAGTATAGAAATAAAACAGAAAGTTTGCAAAAAGAGTTTAGCTTTTACGTAGCGGTAGAAGAAAATTCTATCCTGGCAGATGAACTGCGAAGTGCAAAAGATTATAAAGATAGTATATGGATGTTTGGACCGAAAGCAAGCAGTGGGTATAATTGCTATTTATTAAAAACGATTGAAGAATTCGATTATATAGAGGGTAAAGACGGAGAAGTTAATTATTTGAACTTAGGGATGCTTCTTCCGGAAGAAGATAGCATTTGTTGGGAGGAATCTATCGTTAATATATATTCGTCTGATAGAAGACCGTTTGAATTGACCGAAAATAGCAAAAAAGTAATTAGTTTTATTAATATAGGGAGTATTTTGGTGTCTAATCAGAAAGAAGCTTATCGTATTGGGACATCAATAAAGAATGAGTATAACCAACTATACTCGAATGCCATTATTTTCGGAAATTCTTATTTAGAGCCATTGGAGGTTTAATATGAAAAAATATAAGTTTACATTAAAAACGGTTTCACCGGTTATACTTTCTCCTAGAATGCAAGGTGCATTATACAATAAAATAGATTATCAAAAAAGTAACTTAGCAGACTATGAAATTATTTATCCGTTTTACAGTTTTGATAACCGCTATAATCAACCGGGCAAAGAGTATAGGAAAGCAGACTCCTACTACATTCCGGCATCATCTTTTAAAGGCGCATTGCAACTTGAGAATACAGTAGAGGTAACAAGTGATGAGAAATCAGATAGAGAAGAAGAGAATTCGAATCTGGAAAATAAATTGGAAAAAATTGGAAAATATTTTATCTGTTCTGATATAAAAGTGGATTCAAAATTAATACAAGTAAAAAGCTTACAGAAATATCAATATTTGTATCAAGAAACAGGAATAAAGGAGCCTAAGCTGGAGCCCTTTTTTCCAAAGGTAGGGATGGAAATGCTTAATCAAGCAGCGGAATTGAAGGGTGAAATAATTGTAAAAGATATTGAAGTTGATTGGAAAAAGACTTGCCAAAATATGAATCGCCTTGCTACGATAAAGTTGAAAAATAATATTGAAGAAATTAATAAGTTAGAAATAAAATATAAAGAAAAATCAATAGAATCAATAGAGCAAAAACTGGAAAGGAACTATAAAGAAAAATTAAAAGATCTTTTTGAACTAAGGGAGGAGCTAAAGAAGATAGAAAAAGATATAGAGAACGCAGATATTAAATCTATACCCAAAGTATATATTTTTCTGGGAGGTTTTAAAGGCTTGCTTCAAAGTTTATCTTATAGAATTTCAGTAGATGGATTCAGTGAAACTTCTTTTTTTATTGATGATGAGAGTAAGCTACTATATGGATTAGCGAGCTTAGAAATAAAAGAATATAAGAGTTGATATAAAGAATAAAATCTGAAGTCTATGCGACGGGGCTGACTCAAAAGCCCCCATATTCTTATTGTCTAATAAAATAAATTAGTGAAAAACAAAAAAGATGCAATTTTAAAGTACTAAGATATTTAAAAAACTATAAATATAGTAAGTAAAAATAAATATTTATAAAGATAATGATATAGAATAGTGATTCTTTTATTCAAATATTTTAATTTAAGAGATATAAATATTTTTTTAAAAATATTATGGATTCTTTATTTTTATTGATTATACTTTTGATGATAGTAAAATATACTTTGAATTGAAAGGAAGAGTTTTATGAGTGATTTAATTCTGGAAACGAAAACATTGTCAAAAAAATTCGGAAATCAATATGCGGTGGATAATGTTTCACTAAAAATTAAGAGAAATACTATTTATGGACTTTTGGGGCCAAATGGTGCAGGAAAAACAACAATTCTAAAAATGATTACGGGTCTGCTTCGACCTACAAGCGGAGAAATTATTTTTGATAATATGCCTTGGAGGCGTGATCATCTAGCTGAAATTGGTTCTTTGATTGAGACACCTGCATTATACGGAAATCTTACAGCAGTTGAAAATCTTATGATTCATACTAGATTACTAGGTATATCAAAAGAAAAAATTCATGAAGTTTTGGAAATGGTTGATTTATTGGATACCGGTAAAAAACGAGTATCGAATTTTTCAATGGGAATGAAGCAACGATTAGGAATTGCAATTGCTCTTTTAGGAGAACCGAAATTACTAATTTTAGATGAACCTAACAATGGTCTTGATCCGGCTGGAGTTCAAAAAATGCGTGATTTGGTTACTTCTTTTCCTAAAAGAGGTATAACGGTAATTTTATCAAGTCATATATTGTCTGAAGTATCACAAGTAGTTGATGATATTGGGATTATTAGTTATGGAAAACTTCTATTTCAAGGAATGCCTAATTCAAACGAAACTTTGGAAAATTTTTATATGCAGGTAATAAAGGGAGGTATAGAAAGATGAATGAGATAAACTCTGAATTACTCAAATATAAAAGAACATTTACTAGGAAACTGATTGTATTGATACCTTTATTTTTTTCAATACAAGCAGCTGCAGGAGTTTCATTGATGCCTAAATATATTGTGAGAACATGGGATTTAGTTATCGCTATGGCTTTTAATGTATGGGCGGTGATATTTTTGCCGTTTGGAATGGCTTTATTTGCTTTTCTGGTCGATAATCAAGAACGGAAGTCTGGAAATTATCGTTCTTTGCTGACTCGTAATAATTCACCCGTGTATATTTGGATTAGCAAGATAATAGTTATGGCATTTCATACATTGCTTTCTTCTTGTGTATTAGTTATTGCTATACTTATATCAGGAATGATTACGGCAAAAGGACAAATACCTTTGAAGCAAATTATTACTGCAAGTTTAGTTTCATGGACTGTATCGCTTATATTGATTCCTATTCAGCTATGGGCAGCAACATGGAAAGGATTATTCCCGAGTATGGCATTGGGATTTATAGGATTCATTGCGGGTATTGTATCCGCTCTGACTTCATATTGGTTTCTTATACCATGGGCATGGGGAATTCGACTAATGAGTCCAATTATTGGTGTGCATCCAAATGGGACTTTATTAGAAGATGGTGATAAGCTCTTGGATACTTCTGTAATTCCGGTTGGAATTGTAATATCACTGCTTACCCTTATTATTATTATTATGATAACTGCTTTATGGTTTAATAGGAGGGAAATAAAATGGTCAGATTAATTTCATCAGAATGGATGAAAACAAAAAGAACTATGGTTAGATGGATTAATTTTTTCTTACCTCTTTTAATTTCGGGATGTATAATAGGGTATGTTGCTTTGCGTGGAATGAGTAGTGATTTTCAAATGACCACATTCCAAACTTTCTTTGAAATATGGACAATATTTGTCATTCCTATAGGTGTAGGTATTCTTGCTGGGTATGTTGTGCATCAAGAAGAGCTTGCTAGTAGTTTTAATGGTTTTCTAAGTTTAAGGCTTCCAAGATATAAATTATATTTAGTTAAATTTTTTCCACTAAGTATTATTATAATGATTAGTACTTTTTTAGCAACTATCGTGTTTTACATTGGTATAACGCTCATTTTTCCAGAGCTTTCGAATATATGGTTGTTTTTTCTAATAGCTGCTATTCTCGTTATTATTGGAACACTTCCTATAATTGCTATTCATTTATGGGTTAGTTTTGCTTGGGGAACAGGAGTTTCGATTGGAATCGGAATTTGCGGACTCTTAATGGCTGGTTTAATTGGCAGAACCAGTCTTGGAAACTCTATTTGGCAATTTATTCCATGGACAGTACCTGTAAGGCTTGTAAAAAATCTCAGTCCTTATTTGTTATTTTCAGCTAATATGACTACACCACCGCCACTTGTTTCTTCAGGTTGGGCAGTTAAACAATTTTTGATAGGAATTACATCTGTTGGGGTCTGTCTTTTTATCGTGTTACTTTGTGGAATGATTTGGTTTAGTAAATGGGAAGGAAGAAAATACTATGAGTAAGTTTATAATAAAAATTGATTTATTAGTTGTAAATTATAGCTAATATTGATGTTGTTATACTTAGAACTTTGAATAGGAGGGATATAAGTTGAGCAAAATACTGATTATTGATGATGAAAAAGAACTTGTAATGCTGCTTGAAGACGAACTAAAGGCAAAGGGACATAAAGTATTGGTAGCTTATGACGGACAAAAAGGGATAGAGTTATCGAGAGAACAGCCTGATCTTATTATACTGGATATTATGATGCCTGAAGTTGATGGTTTTGAAGTTTGTAATGCTATTCGAGGCGATGTTTTATGTCCAATTATTTTTCTGAGTGCTCGACAATCGGAAACAGATAAAATTAAAGGCTTAACTCTTGGGAGAGATGATTATATTATAAAACCTTTTGGTTTGAGAGAATTAATAGCTAAAATTGAGGCTAATTTAAGAAGGGAAAAAAGATCTCAGTATATCAATGAGGAGAATAAAAGGGTCAAGTTATATTTCGGAATGCTAAGCATAGATATCAGAGAACGTACTGTCAAGATTAAAAATAATATTATTCCTCTAACAAAAAGAGAATATGATATTGTTGAACTTTTAGCATTTAATGCAAGGCAAGTTTTCTCTCGAGAGCAAATATATGAAAAAGTTTGGGGTTATGATTCTGATGGAGATTCTGCTACGGTAGTTGAACATATAAAGAAAATCCGTGCGAAGTTTGCTGAGTCTGAACCGTCTGTTGAGTATATTTCTACAGTGTGGGGAATCGGATATAAATGGAATAGAATTTGAGAAATTTTGGAGATGTAAAATGAAAAATAGTTCACTTGTAACTGGTTTTAGATTGACTTTTGTTTGGATTGTAATTGCCAGTATTACAGCAACTGTGATTACTTATGGTCTGGCTGCCTTTATATATATTAAAAGTCAGTATAATAGTGTCTATCCCGCAAATTATTATGAAAAGCAGATTCCAGGAATTGATACTTATATTCGTGGAAAAAATATAGAGTTACTCTCTAATTCTAAAGAAGAGGGGTTGAGGAATGCTATTAGTGGGGATGGTATCATTTATCAAGTTCTAGATAGTAGTGGAAAAATATTATATGGAACAAATAAAAAGAGAATATTTACTGCTAAGAAAGAACTTATTAATCGAATAAATACAACTTTTATGAACCAAGGTAATTTTATCCATGTTGTTCCAATCATACATGATGGGAATATTGTAGGAGCTGTAACTCTTTCCTATCAACTAAGAATTTCATATACTAAAAACAATGGTTTTTTGATGATTGCAGTCATTATTATAGCTCTATTTTCTCCATTTTTTTATGTGATTGGATTTACTCTTTTATTTTCAAGGATGTTCGTAAAAACTATAAATGTCCCACTACAACTATTAATGGAGGCTTCTCAAAAAATAAAAGAAAAAGATCTCGATTTTGAAATTGATTATCAATCGGAAAATGAACTCGGTAGACTATGCAATGCTTTTTCTGAAATGAAAGAAGAGTTAAAATGCTCTTTGTTTACACAATGGAAATTAGAGCAGGAACGAATAGAAATGATTGAAGCATTGGTTCACGATTTAAAAACACCGTTGTCTATTATTAAAGGATATTCGGAGGCATTAATGGATTCTAATAATTTAGATGAGAAAAAACTTTATATGTATCTTAATATTATAATTAAAAATGTAGAAAAGAGCTCCAATCTTGTTCAACAAATGCAATATACCTCTGACTTAGAGAATAGAGATTTACAATTACAGCTGAAACAAGTGAATTTACTTGATTTTTTAGAAAGGAAAGTAAGACATTACCAGTTACAAGCTGAGGAAAGAGCAATTAATCTTGTACTTAAGACACATGGAGATTTGGGAATGCTATTCTTAATTGACGAAGATAAATTAGAACGTATTCTTGACAATATTATATCCAATAGTTTAGAACATACTCATATTAATGGTAGGATAGAAATTTTTGTAAAAGCAGATAATGAGAATGTATCTTATGAAATTTGTGATTCAGGAAAAGGGTTTAATTTAATAGACTTGGATAGAGCTTTTGACAAATTTTATCGAGGTGATAAATCACGTAAAAGTAAAGGAGGGCACTCCGGTTTGGGACTATATATTGTCAAGCAACTGGTTGAGCAACTTCAAGGGACAATTAAAATAAAAAATGGATCCCATGGGGGTGCTTGTGTGATTTTTACTCACCCTAATTATAGAATAGACAATGATTTGGAAAAAGGTAGTTAATAATAGACGCGGTAAATTCCACTGTAATTCAAAAAGTACTTTAAAATATATAATTTTAAGAAATTTACTGGAATCGGTATACTAAGGAGAAAAAGTCGACAAAGAAATATAAATAAATATAAGGAAGGGAAAACTACCATGAAGACAAGTGAAACATATACATGCAACGCTCCTTTTTCACTTTGCTAAATATATTCTTTTACAGCAGAATCGAAATGTAAGTAGGTGGTTG
Source organism: Peptostreptococcus canis (assembly GCF_014229965.1). Lineage (GTDB taxonomy): Bacteria > Bacillota > Clostridia > Peptostreptococcales > Peptostreptococcaceae > Peptostreptococcus > Peptostreptococcus canis. Next base: position 1,458 of record NZ_JABGBW010000004.1, on the reverse strand, counting down.
AATAGTTATATGAAATGGAATTTCATTATCCATTTTCGAGGACTTCTTATGCCCAGATGCAGAAGTCCTCCTTTTTTTGTCTGAAAAACAGTCAGTCAAAAGAAACGGAGGACTTCAAAATGAAAAAAGAATATTATCTATATGTAGGCGGACAAAAGGTTAAAGTTAGTGAGGATATTTACAAAGTCTACTGGCGGGAAAAAGAACACGAAAAGTATTTAGAGCAGGTGGACAGAAAAAAACACTTGCTCTTTTTTTAGTCCTTGGATTAGGATGGACATTTTGCAGAGAATATCGTGGATGAAAGTGTTGATGTCGAAAAGATTGTAGAAACACAGATGATGATTGAAGCGGTCAGAAACGCTATATCAAGGTTAAATGCAGAAGAAAGGGACATCATAGAGCGGTTGTACTTTCAGGATGAAACCGTTCGATCGGTAGCAAGGCTAAAAAGTATCACACACCGGCTTTGATTAAGAAAAGAAACAAAATCTTAGCGAAGCTGAAGAAATTTATCGAAGAAATTTAGAATTTCGGTAACCAAAGGGGTCAAATTTTCCTTATATAAAGTGAAGGGGAGTTTGACCTCTTTTACTTTTTTAAATAAGAGAATGCCGGTTATGGCAAATTGGAAGATAAAAAGAAAGAACCCTTTCGAATACTTGTACTTTGACAACTGAATAGACCAAGGTAGGACTTTATCTACTTATGGAGGATTATGACTTACGCCATAACCTTTTTGCTGAAGCGGGATGCTTTTTAAAGTCTTTTTAGCAATTCGTTTCGGTTTGAATGAATACCATTGTATATGAGGATATAAAGAAGTGAGCGAGGAATAAGAATACATAAGAAACAGAGGTGGCAATCTGTTCGTTGAAATAAGTAGTGATAATGATACTTCAATAGTTTATGCCGGCTCGTCTGGAAGAAGAGACGGAGGTGAGATTCCTATGTTGTCAGCCAAGACACCTACCAATGTCATAAAACTTAAAACAAAGAAAGGAGTTTTTAGATGGACACAGAAGAACTAACAAGATACAAAAATATGTCGGTGGATGAGATTGATCAAAGACTCGTTCCAGGCATTGAAGATATAAAGAACAAGAAAAAAATGGATCCGCTTTCCATGTATTTTATGAAAGTTGGAAATGTTATCGTCAAATGCAGTTATGCAAGAAACGGAAGAAGTTTAGCGGATTGCTTTTTGTCCTATTTAGAAAAGAAAGCGATGCTACTTGATTAAAAATATGATAAAAAGGGTGTCAATAACTTGTGAAAATGTCACTTTTGATGGTAACAAAATTTAAGTTATCAAAATATTATGGTCAAGGATAAATGCACAGCAAAGCTGGCCTTGATCTATAAATATTTTAGATAACTATATAGATTTTGCTCATCGATAAATAAATTTTTTATCACAAAAGAACAGGTCGTTTAAAAATTTTAATGATTGATTGT
>NZ_JABGBW010000039.1 GCF_014229965.1 Peptostreptococcus canis | reverse complement strand
GCCTTCTAATACTAAAATGTTTTGAATGTGTGTTATCTTTTACTTGTTAAGATTTTTTCTTCGCCTTAATTCAAAGAAAAGCAATATACTTCCCGGAATGGCGAATAGTCCTGCATATCTTGCCGGATCTAATCCGTCACCTGTTTTAGGTAATCTTTTAATAATATCATCAGGAGTATTTGGCGTTGTTGGTTTATTTGGTACTGTCTTTTCCGGAGTAGGATTATGTGTTTCA
>NZ_JABGBW010000038.1 GCF_014229965.1 Peptostreptococcus canis | reverse complement strand
TATAAGGAGAAAAAAATGACACAGATAACAGTTGAAATGGTGGATCAAGTATTAGAAAGACTCCCATATGCAACTTACAAGGAAGCCAGAGAAGCTCTTTTAAAAAGAGATGGAAGCGTATTAGAAGCTATTATATATATTGAAGAAGGAGGTAATCAAAACTTTGGAAAAGCTAAATCTTATAGGTTTGAGGAAAAAGTAGGCAAGGATACCGAAAAAATAAAATCACAATTAATAGAACTGTTAAAAAAAG
>NZ_JABGBW010000037.1 GCF_014229965.1 Peptostreptococcus canis | reverse complement strand
GGTTAAGATCCCAGGAAGACTACCTGGTTGATAGGTCAGAGGTGTAAGTGCAGCAATGTATGTAGCTTACTGATACTAATAGATCGAGGACTTGACCAAAAGATAGATGGTATACACTGAATATATTCGGTTTTGAAGGTACAAAGAACAAGTAAATATGTAGTTACTATAGCAAGGAGGATACACCTGTTCCCATTCCGAACACAGAAGTTAAGCTCTTTAGCGCTGAAGGTACTTGGCGGGAAGCTGCCCGGGAGAATAGGACGTAGCTACGTGA
>NZ_JABGBW010000036.1 GCF_014229965.1 Peptostreptococcus canis | reverse complement strand
GTTGGTTTATTTGGTACTGTCTTTTCCGGAGTAGGATTATGTGTTTCATTTGTTTCATAATCATTTTTACCATCATTTACCTTTGCCATATTTTTCAATGTAACTCCATCAATGTTATTATTTACTTTTACTTTAAAACTTACTGTAATGCTTTCTCCGGCTAATAACTTCTTTTTCCATGTAATTATTCCATCTTTATACACACCGCTATTATCTGCCGAATTTTCTATATATGCTGTATGTGTTGGAATTTTATCTGTAATGACAACATCTTGTTCTTTTCTAGTTGTATT
>NZ_JABGBW010000035.1 GCF_014229965.1 Peptostreptococcus canis | reverse complement strand
ACAAATAAAAGAAGGAAAAGTACGCATTAAATCAAATGGAAGTGTAAAAAGTGATGTTACTGTTGAATTTTCGAATGGAGTTTATAAAGAAACTAATAACATAATTAATAATCAAGTTACAAGATATGGTGCAAAGTATACTATGAACCCTGATTTTCACCAACTTATTGAGTTTTTAAGTACAATTGAAAAAGATTTGGCATTGGAAGAAAATGATTCGTCATATTTATTGAAATTAAAAGGGGATAGCAAAGGGTTAGAGTTATTACTCGAAAATCAATATAGGTTAAAGCTGAGTAATATAGATTTTAG
>NZ_JABGBW010000034.1 GCF_014229965.1 Peptostreptococcus canis | reverse complement strand
AGGATTTTAGTATAAATAATTCTAGAAAAGAAAGTAAAAAATATGCTGGTGTGGCTCAACGGTAGAGCAGCTGACTTGTAATCAGCAGGTTGTAGGTTCGATTCCTATCACCAGCTCCAAAGTGGAGGATTTCCCGAGCGGCCAAAGGGGGCAGACTGTAAATCTGTTGTCACCGACTTCGGTGGTTCGAATCCACCATCCTCCACCAGAAAAATATAAACAAATAAGCGGATGTGGCGGAATTGGCAGACGCACTAGACTTAGGATCTAGCGCCTTTGGCGTGGGGGTTCGACTCCCTTCATCCGCACCAATTGTTT
>NZ_JABGBW010000033.1 GCF_014229965.1 Peptostreptococcus canis | reverse complement strand
TCTCATAAACTACCTCCCATGAGATAGTTTATATCATAATCATATTTAAGACAATTTCATTTGCGATTACTTAGGACAATATCATATATGATTCATAAATAACAACAAAAGTTTCTAAAAAGTGTTGACAAAAAACTTTATTGATGTTACTATTAATAAGTCGTCAAAACACGACAGAAAAAATGAACTTTGAAAATTGAACAGCAGGTTAATTCAATAAGCTTTTTTAAGCAAATTGATTAATCGTTTAAATAATAATAAGACTATGTAAGTTTTGTTAGAAATTTAAACCACAAACAAACCAAGCCAGATATTTCAAATG
>NZ_JABGBW010000032.1 GCF_014229965.1 Peptostreptococcus canis | reverse complement strand
TCCAGGAGTAAATACGTCCTTCTTCGGTGTAGTCGGTGGTGTTTCAGGTGGATTTGTTGTTGTATTTGTCTTTACCTTCGGTCCTGTTTTACCAGTCTGCACTTCTGCTGTATTGTCCACCTTAGTCTTGTTATCTGCTTTAACTTGTACTGTGAAAGTTACTTCATATGTTTCATTATTTGCAACTGTCTTCAATTCCCAAGTTACTGTTCCATTGACATTCTTTCCGTCGTTGTCTGCTGAAATAAATGTTGTATTTGTTGGTACTTTGTCTGTAATTACAACATCCTGGCTCTTGCCTGTTGTATTCTTGTAAGTTATCTTGTAAGTCAACTTT
>NZ_JABGBW010000031.1 GCF_014229965.1 Peptostreptococcus canis | reverse complement strand
TTTCCGCAATCTTTGATATATCCTCTATCCAATTGTTTTTTAGTGGCCTCTATATACTCTCCGCATTTTAGACATCTACATCTCCACACTATAGCTCCATTATTTCTTTTATCAGTCTTCTCTTCTACTAAAAGATCATTATACCTTTTCCCATGTATATCTTTAAAACTATTACTTACTTCTTTCGATTTACAACCGCAACTTGTGGTTCTGCCGGATTTTAAATTATAATAGTCAACATCTGATTTATTCCCACAATCACACAAACAAATACAACGAAGTCTATTTTTTTCATTTTTATATACAGATAAAATTTTGAGTCTTCCAAATTTTTTCCCAATCATATTATTTTCCACTCCTTACTAAATTTTAACTATCTTTTATACTCCATTTTTTATATTTCTGTCCTACTCTAAAAAAATAGAAGACACGAGATTAAATAAATTATCCGTGCCTTCTAATACTAAAATGTTTTGAATGTGTGTTATCTTTTACTTGTTAAGATTTTTTCTTCGCCTTAATTCAAAGAAAAGCAATATACTTCCCGGAAT
>NZ_JABGBW010000030.1 GCF_014229965.1 Peptostreptococcus canis | reverse complement strand
AAGTATTAACGGTAAGGTAGTTAGTCCTGGTGAAAAGTTGACTTACAAGGTAACTTACAAGAATACAACAGGCAAGAGCCAGGATGTTGTAATTACAGATAAAGTTCCAACAAATACAACATTTATTTCAGCAGACAACGACGGAAAGAATGTCAATGGAACAGTAACTTGGGAATCGAAGACAGTTGCAAATAATGAAACATATGAAGTAACTTTCACAGTACAAGTTAAAGCAGATAACAAGACTAAGGTGGATAATACAGCAGAAGTACAGACTGGTAAAACAGGACCGAAGGTAAAGACAAATACAACAACAAACCCACCAGAAACACCACCGACAGATCCGAAGAAGGATGTATTCACTCCTGGAGACTTAAAACAAAGTATTAACGGTAAGGTAGTTAGTCCTGGTGAAAAATTGACTTACAAGGTAACTTACAAGAATACAACAGGCAAGAGCCAAGATGTTGTAATTACAGATAAAGTACCAACAAATACAACATTTATTTCAGCGGACAACGACGGAAAGAATGTCAATGGAACAGTAACTTGGGAATCAAAGACAGTTGCAAATAATGAA
>NZ_JABGBW010000003.1 GCF_014229965.1 Peptostreptococcus canis | reverse complement strand
GTGTATATACCCTCTTAAAAACTCGTTAGCTTCTTTTACATTATCAATGCCTTTCATCATAAATTCAACCGGCAATCTGCTTTGTAGAGTAACCCAAAGCCTTTCTATACGTCCCTTAGCCTGTGGTGAATTAGCAAAAATAATATCCGTTCCAAGTTCATTAACTGCTCTGGCAAATTGGGTCAGATTAACCTTTTTCCCATTAATTTCATCTTCGATAGTCAGTTTACCGGCGTTAGGTGATCTAAAAATAGTGTGCTTATCAGAATAAAGGGTCTGTGGAACACCAAAATCCATACAACATCTTTTCATCATCTCCAAATAGCCAAACAGGCATTCATGTTCAGTCATGTATAATCCGACTATTTTACCTGTTGCATCATCAATTGCGCCATGAAGTGTATATTTAACCTTTTTATTGAACCATTCGAAAGGAGTAGCATCAATTTGTACCAACTGACCAAAATGAGACTTTCTTTTTCTACGAAATTTTCTGTGTCTGATTTTTTTCTTCATGGGGCTTTTAATTTTTGCGTTTTTTAGTATACTATATAGTGAAGAGTATGATATTTCAATTGAGTATTCTTCACTTAGTATTTCTTTGAAGTGTAGGAAGTTCACATTTTTTAGCGAATTTGTTTTCTTAATTTTAAGAATAGCTTCCTTCACTTCATTTGATATTGATNAACACCAAAATCCATACAACATCTTTTCATCATCTCCAAATAGCCAAACAGGCATTCATGTTCAGTCATGTATAATCCGACTATTTTACCTGTTGCATCGTCAATTGCACCATGAAGTGTATATTTAACCTTTTTATTGAACCATTCGAAAGGAGTAGCATCAATTTGTACCAACTGACCAAAATGAGGCTTTCTTTTTCTACGAAATTTTCTGTGCCTGATTTTTTTTCTTCATGGGGCTTTTAATTTCTGCGTTTTTTAGTATACTATATAGTGAAGAGTATGATATTTCAATTGAGTATTCTTCACTTAGTATTTCTTTGAAGTGGAGGAAGTTCACATTTTTTAGCGAATTTGTTTTCTTAATTTTAAGAATAGCTTCCTTCACTTCATTTGATATTGAATGAACAGGTTTCTTTCCTGTGTTTTTATGAGTTAAAAATTCAGCTCCAGATTCAACGACTCCTTTCTTTAATCTGGTAATCTGGCGTTCGGAAAGAGAAAGTAGTTCAGCGGCTTCTCTTCTAGTAATTTGTTTATCTATGTAGCTACAAATCACTTGATATCTTTTTAGTTGTTTCATAGTCAATGTTATTTTACCTTCTTTCATAATATTATTTTATATCAAAAAGTGACAAAGTCCAAAATTAATCCTAAGGTGACATTATCATAAAATAACAACAGTTTTCAAAAAAGANAGTCCAAAATTAATCCTAAGGTGACATTATCATAAAATAACAACAATTGTAAAATAAAAGACTTGAAAAAGTACAAAAATTGTGCTAAAATAATATACTCACGAGTTTGACACTTAATAAATAGTAAATCCCTGTAATGCCTTGATATACAAGGACTACAGGGATTATATATTTCTAGAAAATGTAGTATTTTTTCTATATTTTGCTATTCTTTATTATTTTTTTTATATTTTCATCGGAGATGAATTCATAATCCGTATTAAATCCTGCAAACTTATGTAATTCATCAGTAATATCACTTCTTGTATACGAACTGAGATAACCGATATTTCTAATCTTATGAAGTTCCATTTCCTTAAGCTGATCAATCAATTCATGTATGCTAAATTTATTTTCCAATTTGTATTCTAAAATCTTAATAATCATTAATGACAAAAAGCAAGTTAAAAAATGAGCTTTAATTCTGTTTTCCCTTCTTAAGTACACAGGTCTAGCTTTAAACTCCGATTTAACCGTCCTAAAAGAACTTTCAATTTGCCAACGTTGTTTATTTATCTTTAGAATGTTTTCTATCGGGTCTTCAAGATTTGTACAAACTGCATAAAATCCGTCATACTTTTCTTCATCCGATATCCTGTCTATATCTATTTCAGATTTCTTTATATTAGCTATTTCCCCGCTACTTGTAATATATTCGTCTTTGATAATTCTGTTTGGTGAATTTGTATTAGATGATTTTCTATTTCCATTTTCGATAATTTTTAAAGCTCTGTTTATTTGTCCATACCTTATTTCCCTTTGATAAAGCTTGTATTTAGGAGAGTAGCTTACTATTATTCTCTGTTCCATACCATTTTTATTTATCCATCTTTCTTTAAAAAAGATGCTATCCATATAATCATCATCGTCAATTTCGTCTATATTATATGTTCTTTTATCACTGCCAAGTTTCCATCCTTCATTGGAAAGTGCCCAATTTTTTATATTTTTATTTATTTTTTTCAATGACTGTGTAACGATAAAAGAACGTTCACCCAACATATTGAATTTTCTATTTTCAAAACTCGATAATCCGGCATCGGTACAAATGATAAACTTTGAAAGTTTAAAATCTGATATTATTTTTTTCTCCAGAGGTTTTAAAGTTTTTTGTTCATTTGAGTTTCCCGGGAATATGGTAAATGCAAGAGGAAATCCGCTACCATCCAATAATAGTACCATCTGAACTATCGGGTTAGGTCTGTGTTCTTTACTTTTTCCATATTTTTTTATACCATCTTCTTTTTCAATTTCAAAGAAAAAATTAGTACAATCATAATACAATACTCTATCATTTCTCTTTATTAAATTATGACTGGAATCATATATATGAGATTGTATTTCATCGGAATTTTCAGCTAAAACATCCAGAGCCCTGTAAATATGATGTGAATCAAATTTAGGAAACTCCAGAAAACTCTTGGAAAATTCATAGGTGGAAAGTTTGGATGAGGGATCGATAATCCTTGCATATACCAGTTTTGATAATATGTCATTCAAGTCAAATGTTATTTTTTTTGTTTTTTTAATTTCATCACATACTTTATTCAATTTCAACTGATAGAAAATCTTTTGCAAAAACAGATATCCTATATTAAATCTAATTGGTTCACCTTTTTCATTTCTCAGACTTTCCGAGAAATTTACAGAAACATTCAGATTATTATTTTTTTCATCTATGGTCATCTTTTTTGCGATTTCTTTTCCCCATAATATTACTTTTTCTCTATCATTATCATGTTCGGGCAATAATTTTTCCATAGTACCCAATTTAGTAATTATTTTAGATGTACTTTTCCCGGATTCATCTCTAAATGATTTAGTTATATACAATTGTTCAGCACTTTTTGATTTAGATATTGTCAGCTTCATAAAAAACACTCCTTTTATATATTATATCATAAATGCTACAAAAATGCTACAATTATTTTTAAAAATTTGACAAAAAAATTAAGGCTTTTCAAGCCTTTGAATAGTGAATCTTCGATTACAAGTGTCAAGCTCCCGATATTAAGAGATTTGTGGATTTTTAGACAAATACTTGAACAATGATTCTGTTCTTGTAGAGTTTAAAACAGCTTGTAACCTTATTAATATGAATAAATTAAATTTATAAATTTCTATTGCACAATCTAAGGTAAAGATATAATATTAAATTAGATGTTAATCTAGTTACATAAATGTTAATTAAACTTTGTGGTTTGAAAGGTGGGTTATTATGAATAACGATAACAAAGATAAAGAAGACAAGTATAAACATATTAGCAACATTAAAAGAAATTATCGAAAAATGGAAGAAGAACTAATTACACAGCTTAATTATGTAACTAGTCATGGAGTAACATTAGGTTCAAATAGAGAGTATGTTTGGAAAAGTTTATTTGAAAGAATAATTCCTAAAAAATTTAATATTGATAGAAGTGTCTTTATAATGGATTCTTACGGGAATATTTCAAAGGAAGTAGATTTAGCCATATATGATGAACAATATACTCCATATATTTTCAGATATGGAACTATAAAGTTTATACCAGTGGAAGCTGTGGCTGCTGTGATTGAGTGTAAAAGTATTTTAAAATATGATAGTAATACTAAAGATACTTTATCTAATTGGGTTAAAAGTATAACTATGCTAAATACGGGTTTGAATTCTTTGGTTAGAATAAATACAGGTATACATGATGGAATTAACTTAGAAGAATTAAATGAAAAATCTAGGATAACTCAAACAAGTACAACTCCAATTAAAATTTTATGTCATATGGGTTCATATAAAAATGAAGATGAAAAGTTTGATATAGTTATAAAGGCAAGTAAGGAGAATTTAGAAATTGAATATAATAGTGATTACACTAATTTATTGGATTGGTATTTACATTTAAACCATTATAATGATTTGAATGATGAGAAATCATGTAATAAAGAGATGGAAAATTTGAAAGATAAAAGAGAAAAAATACAGGAATATATTGAAATAGAGAAAATGGCTAGTAAAGCAGGGTACGATAAATTGAAGAAAAATAATTTGGAAACATATAAAATTAGTGATAATAATATACTTTCTTTTATTTTTCAGTTTAATCAACTGTTAATGCTAATTAATAATCCATTGTTTTTTCCTCATATGGATTATGTGAATATGTTTAATAAGTATGAAGAAAAGGATGAATAAGTATGAAAAATGTAGTTGCAATTTCTGTAGAAAAGATTCAAAAATATATTTATAAATATATTGATCAGAATCAAAAAGATGATAAAACACTCAAAAATATAATTTCTGCCTCAAATAATATTTCTAAAAATATTTTAAAAAAGATACAAGAAGAATTTAATGTAAGGGAAGAATCTAAGTTTCTTTGGATATCAGGAAAAGTAATATTTAGTTGTGATTTACCAGAAGAAAGAATCAGAGAGAAACTTAGTACTTTATATAGAGAAACATTTATGAACTATCATGGAAATATCTTTTTAAACTATTCTGTATTCCCTGAAAATGACTTAACAAATATGGCTATAATTAAAAAATCAAATATTGAATTTAAAAGTAATAGTAACAAAACTAAAATTATTGAGGAAAATAAGGAATTACTTTTTAACTTTCAAGAATTCAAAACCAATACAGAGGTTTTAGAGGAAGATTATACAGATAATTTTCAAGTTTTTTTAAAGAGCATGGATGACTTGATTGACATAGAAGATAAAGATAGTACAGATGGAAAAATAGCAATAGTAAAAGCGGATATAAATGAGCTTGGTAATACTATGCAGGAGCTTGATAGCTATGACAAGTTTAAAGAAATAAGTAAAATATTAGAAAACTATATTTCAGTGGAATACTTTGCCAAGTGCGTTAGTGAATATAATAAAGATATAGAACGTAAAATGTTACCCTTCTATATAGCAGGAGATGATATTTTTTATGCGGTAAATATAGATTATTTATTTGATTCTATTAGAATTTTAAAAAAGGTTATTGTACAAATTAATAGTGAAATTCAAAAAGTTTTTAACAAAAAAGAGAATAATACCACAGATAACGAAAAAAAAGGAGTTTCTATTGCTGTAGGTGTAACTTTTGTAAATAACCATCAGCCAATACGTTATTACAGACAAATAGTAGAAAAAGAACTAAGCAATGCAAAAGACATGATGAGACTAGATGAGGAAAAGTTATCTCTTGTTGGATTAAGCATATCCGGGTGTAAATTAAACTGTTATAAAGATGAACGTGCAAAGAAAAAATCAGATGGATTTAATCGATTTTGTGCTGAAATTAAAGAATTAAATAGTATGATAAGAGAAAACGTTTTTACTAGTACGTCTTTACATAATTTATTAGTAAATTTGGAAAATGAAAAAAATCCAAGAAAACAGCTATTATACATTTTATATTTTTGTATACCTAATTTATCCGAAGAAGCTGAATTTGATGAAAATGCTTATTTTAAGAATTATATACTTTCACAAGTAGTTGAAGATTCAAGGGGGAAGAAGGAAAAATTTTTTGATGTAAATAAAGTTGAAAATATTCTCATACCAAAATTAAAGGTTATTATTTTATTTTTAAAAGAAAATAATAATAAAATTACAATTAAAGGAAAAGATGACGGGAACAAAAAGAAAAGAGAGAAAAAATATATTACTTCGGATAAGAAAGCGCATTCTATACTTTTAAATAAACCTATAAATTTTCTTTTGAGAGAAATAAAATCAAATGGAATAGAAAAACTATTTATAAAAAAAATAAAAAATAGTCAAAATAAAACACTATATAAAACAGCAAATTTTGAGCCTTCTATATTTTTTAGGGCAAAAAAACTTATAGATGATGGTAAAAAAGATCAAGTAGTAGCACTTTTTAGAAACTATACGAAAAATGTAATTGGCATTAGTAATGAAAATGATGAAATTAACCCTCATAGAATTGTTTTTGATGAGAAGGATATGGAGAATTTTGAAAGAAAATTTTTAGAATTAGAGGATACAAATTGGCTTGATAGACTGATAATTTTATTTGAGTATAACAGGCAAAGAATTATATACAAAACATATAAGAAACGATTAAAGTATAAATAACAAAAGTGATAATGATTTTAGAAACAAAACTGCTAAAATAGCCGTAGCAATAGGAGGAAATAATGTTTGATATAAAAATAAAACTTAAAACAAAATCGAATTGTTTAGTAGGTAACCAAACAGAGAGTTTTTCGATTGGCGGAGTAGACCAATCTACAGTTATAAACGGAGATGGGAAACCGATGATTTATGGTTCTTCATTTAAGGGAGCTTTTAGAAATATCGTTAGAGAAAATGATAAGGAAATGCCAAAAACTAAAGAATACATTAAAGAGATTTTACAAGACTTATCAAATAAATACAGCCAAATTAATCAAATTGATAAAACAGAAAAAATTGAAAAACTTATAAAAAAAATAGAAAACTATACAAAAAATCCAAAGGCTGAATATATTTTTGGAATTGAGGGCTTAAATGGAATGCCTAGAATATTTTGTACTGATTTTACTTTAAGTAAGGATAATAGAAATAAAGATTATTTTCTAATAGAGACAAAGACATCTTTAGAAAACAAAGACGGTGAAATTTTAAGCAGGCCTAGAACTTATAAAGTTATTAAGCCAGAAGTGATTTTTGAGGGTAATGTTCGTTTCCAAAATGATTATTATAGTCCTAAAAAAGTTGACTTAAAAAATGTAGAATCAGAGCTAAAGAATATGCTGTCAAAATTTAATGGTGGATTCTATGGAATTGGTAACTCAAAATCAAGAGGCTATGGTCTTATTGAAATAAGTATTTTGGATTAAGGAGATTATTATGCTAATATACGAATTTAAGCTAAAAAGTAAAGGCAAGATGACAACTATTCCAGATTCACAACGATTATTTGGTTTTTTGATGAATAATACAAAAAAATATTTTGAAAACGAAGAAATAAGTGAATATACTAGAGCTGTTTTATTAAAAAAACAAAAATGCATGGTATCTAATCTAATGCCAGATGGATATTATCCATTTCCCAAAGAATACATAATTCATAAATTTAGTGTAGCAAAAGAGATATACAAGAAAATCAAAAATTTTGATTTTATAAAAAAAGAAGATTTAGTAAATTTAATAAGAAAGAATAAAAAACTAAGTATAGACGATTTAAATAAAATTAATTTTTTAAAAACTAATCTAGAATTTATTCAAAAATTTAGATTAGAAAGCCAAGTAAGAAATTTACCAGGGCTTCCAAATGTAGCGTATTCGCTACCTATAATATCTTTATTTAATGGCGAAAATGAGCAAAAAAATTTTAGTTTTTTCGTAAAGATAGAAGAAAATAGTTTATTACAAAATTCTATAGAAGAAATGATAAATGATATAAAAAATGGGGAAGTTATTAGTTATTTAGGAGCAAAATCAAGTTCAGGTCTTAATATATTTAAGGTGTATGAGATTAAAAAGATGGCAAAAAAAATATCGTCGGAAAATTCACGAGCATACTTAAACCTTGGAATGTTATTGCCAGAATTCAGCAAAATAAATAGTGAAAATTCATTTTTTGACCTGCATACGTCGGATAGAAAACCATATGATATAGAAAATAATGTTGAAAAAGCAATTTGCTTTATAAGTTCAGGTAGTATAATTTCTAAAGAGGATAATGCAATAGATGAATTCGAATTATCAAAGAGTATACATAATAAATACAATTTATTGTATAAAGATGCAATTATTTTTGGTAATTCTTATCTTGAGGAGATGGAGGTGTAAAATGGAAATTAAATTTAGGACAGTATCGCCAGTAATCTTATCAGGAAGAAGTTCTTTTGCCCTGTATAAAGGAATAGATTATGAAAAAGTAGATAGTCAAGAAATAAACATAGTGTATCCTTTTTTTAGTTATGAAAATAGGAATAATAAGTCTGATAAAATTTTTGAAAAAGCAAAATCATATTATATTCCAGCTTCTTCGTTAAAGGGGAGTATATTAGTAAATAAAAACGATAATAAAAATAAATCCAAAGAAGAAAACTTATTTAGACAAAATACTATTTTTAGAGATGTTTTAATAAAAAAGGAACATATAATCTTAAACAAATTATGGAAATTTCAATATCTTTATCAAGAATTAAAAGAAAATAATAAAGAAAACAAAAAACCTAAGTATGAAGAATTTTTTCCAGCTGTAGGAGTTGAAATGCTAAATACAGGTGTCGATTTAGTAGGAAATATTTTAATAAAAGATATAGAAAAAAATTTAAAGGAAAAATTTGAAAAAAGACTCAATGAAACATGTTGTCTTACAGATAATAAGCTAATAAAATATCTTAGTGAAATAGATGATAGGATTCAAAAAATTAAAGATCTGAAAATAGTAGAAGAAGATCGAAAAAACACTATAAAAGAGTTAGAAGATATAAAAAATGCAATAAGTAAATTAAGAAAATCAGGTAAAAAATATATTTTCCTCGGAGGATACAAGGGATTAATTGGTAGCCTAATAAAAATAGAAGGTAAAAATATTAGGAATGGGTTTTATATTGATAAAGAAACGATGCTTCCATATGGACTTGTTGAAGTTATAAAATATTAATACTCCGTAGCGACTATAAAAAACACCCTAAAATATGGTATAATATTAGCAAATATTCATAGAAAAAATTATAATTTGGCGCAAGACTATGTTATATAAGGAGGTACAGATATGAGCACTGAAATTTTACTTAATGGTGTAGAAAATACCCTATATATCCCGTTGGTTGCAAGAATATATGTATCTGAGAAATTTCCGGAATTTTTCTATGATGAAAAAGCATTATCGCTAAAACAACATATACCAACAGACAACATAAAAGATAATACTACTGAATATTTTCATATGGCTAGCGTTTGCAGACAGCAGACAATAGATAAAAAGATAATAAAATTCCTTGAAGAAAATAATCAAAGTAATGTAGTGTTCTTGGGTGCAGGTTTAGAAACGGCTTATAATCGTATTAATAATACTGAATCCAATTTCTATCAAGTAGATTTGCCCGATGTCATAGATATTAGAAAAAGAGTTCTGGGAAATGCAGATAATGAAAAGCTAATATCAGGAGATATGTTTGCTTTTGACTGGATAAAAGAAATAGATACTTCATTGCCGACTATGATTGTTGTTTCAGGAGTGTATCAATATTTTGATGAAAGTAAAGTTATAGAGATGATCAAAAAAATGAAGTCGTTAATTTCCAAGGGAGAATTGATATTTGATGCGACAAATTCTACCGGATTAAAATTAGCTAATAAATATGTTAGAAAAACCGGTAATACTGACGCTAAGATGTATTTTAGTGTAGATGATCCAAAGACATTGGCAAATATAACTAACACGAAACTTATGGATGTTGACGGATTTTTTGATGGGGCATTAAAACATTGCGACGGATTAAAATTAAAAACTCGAATATACATGTATTTTGCAGATAAACTGCATAGAACACTGGTTATTCACTTAAAATTCAATTAAGTTTTAATTATGTATAATCGGCAAACCTTTATACACTAAATAAAAAGCATAATATATCAGTTCAATGAACACTAAATAAAAAATAAATGAAAAATGGAGGACTTTATGGCAATATATGAAAAAATAATAGAGGTAAACAACTATGTCACAAAATCGAATTTGCCGGATAGTGATTATGTCATAAATCCTTATATTGGTTGCATTCATGGTTGTAAGTATTGTTATGCTTGTTTTATGAAAAGATTTACAAATCATAAAGAAGAATGGGGAACTTTTATAGATATTAAAAAGTCATCTAGTCCAATACCAACAAAGAAATTGAAGAATAAGAAAATATTTATGTCGTCTGTTACAGATTGCTATAACCCGTTGGAAGAAAAACATCTCATTACTCGCAAAATTTTAAATGAATTGATAAATATTGACTGTTATTTGACTATTTCTACAAAATCTTCTTTGATTTTGAGGGATATAGATTTAATAAAGCAAATGAAAAATGTTAAGGTGGCTTTGTCAATTAATACATTAGATGAAAAATTTAGAGCAGATATGGATCAGGCGAGCAATATCAAGGAAAGATTAGATGCGCTTAAAATATTACATGATAATGGAATATATACTGTATTGTTTATGTCTCCGATTTTTCCAAAAATAACGGATTTTAAAGAAATAGTTCGGTGTAGCAATTCATTTGTGAATGAATATTGGTTTGAAAATCTTAATCTGAGAGGTTCATATAAACATGATATAATGAATTATATAAAGCAAGAATATAGTCAATACTATGCTTTATATGAAGAAATATACATAAAGAAAAATAATAGTTTTTGGGAGAACTTGTCGAATGAAATAGAAGATTACTGTATGAGATTGAACCTTAACTATATAAATTATTTTTATCATGAAAAACTGGTAAAGAAAAATAAGCAAAAATAAATTAATACATCTAAAAGCTATGATATTTGCTAGAGAGCGTGACAAGAATTATAGATTTTTGACACAGATGAAAATTTAATTTATTATGTAGTAAAAAATATCTCTTTATTTTTAATATAAAAAGTTTTTCAAATTATGATATAAGGTATGAAAAATCTGTGAAGATAATTGCATATCTTATAAGATATACCGTATTATAAAGATACCAAAAATTTACCCAAATTAGGAGAACAACAATGCAGATACATACAATTCAACCGATATACAATAGGGATTCAAAAATACTTATTTTAGGTACATTTCCATCCATAAAATCAAGGGAAGAAAGTTTCTTTTATGCACATCCGCAAAATAGGTTCTGGAAAGTTCTTGCCTTAGTGTTTGAACAGTCATTGCCGAATTCTATAGAAGAAAAAACGGAATTTCTTTTGAAAAATAAAATCGCATTATGGGATGTTATTTCATCATGTGACATAGTGGGTTCTTCTGATAGTAGTATAAAAAATGTAAAAGTAAATGATATAGGAAAAATATTAAAAATAGCAGATATACAAAAAATATTTGTGAACGGGAATAAGGCATATCAACTTTATAGAAAATATATAGAGCCCGAGTTTAATATTTCAGCTGTTTGTTTGCCATCAACCAGTCCGGCAAATGCCAGATATAATTTGGAAAAATTGTTAGAAGACTGGCAAAAAATAAAAATCGGTAAATTATAGGTAGGGATATTATTTACAAAAAAAGAAAAGTAGGAATGTATGAAAGTAAATATTTTAGAATTAATGATATATTTACGAGGAAGGAATTTTAAGAATTATATATAAAAATTATAAAATTTAGTTCTAACATAGTTGAACTAAATTTTGAAAATATAAAATAAATTTCATATTTTTTGATTCTATTCTTTACTATAATTATATAACTATGTTATAATCTATAGGTAATAGGCAGTGTTCTTGTGGGAAATTTTGTTTGTTGCAATCTAAAATTTCATATCCATAAAGAACGCTATTTTTTTGTGAATTAGGAAGATAAATTAATATTACATTAAGAAAGGACAGATTTTATGTTAACAGCGATTACTGGTATAAACTGGGGAGATGAAGGAAAAGGGAGAATGGTTGATTTGCTTTCTGAAGATTACGACATAGTTGTAAGGTATCAAGGCGGAAATAATGCAGGTCATACTGTTGTAAATGAAAGAGGTAAGTTTATACTTAATCTTTTACCTTCAGGAATATTACGTTCTAATGTAGTAAATATAATAGGAAATGGTGTAGTAATTGATATAAAACACCTTGTAAACGAAATGAATAAATTGATAGAGGCAGGAATTGAAATAACTCCCGATAATTTGAAAATTAGTGATAGAGCGGTTATAGTTATGCCTTATCATGTTGAACAGGACTGTCTGGAAGAGGAAAGACTTGCAGATGCAAAATTTGGTTCTACTAAAAGAGGTATTGCACCGGTTTATGGTGATAAATATCTGAAAAAGGGAATTAGAATGGGAGAGCTTCTTGATAATGAAGAAGATCTTAAGAATAGATTAAAAGGAATCATTGAATGGAAGAATTTGATGATTGAAAAAGGATATGGTAAAGAGCCGATTAGCTTTGATGCCATGTGGTCATATTTAAAAGAGTACGGCGATATTTCAAAGAAATTTGTTTGTGATACCGGTGTATACTTAAATAATGCACATAAAGATGGTAAGAAGATAATGTTTGAAGCCCAGCTTGGAGCACTTAGAGATATAGATTTTGGTATTTATCCGTTTACATCTTCATCTTCAACGATAGCACCTTATGCACCGATAGGAGCAGGTGTACCCAATTTGAAATTGACAAATTCAATCGGTATAATGAAGGCTTATTCGACTTGTGTTGGTGAAGGACCATTTACTGCAGAAATGTTTGGTGAAGAAGCTGAAGAATTACGTAAAGCCGGCAACGAATACGGTGCGGCTACCGGTAGACCTAGAAGAGTAGGAGGATTTGATATACTTGCATCCAGATATGGGGTAAGGGCTCAGGGTGCTGATGAAATAGCCCTTACTAAGTTGGACGTACTATCATATATGGAAAAAATTCCCGTATGTGTAGGTTATACTTTTAACGGTGAAAGACTTGAAGAATTTCCAATAGGGGAAAAATTATTTAAAGCTAAACCTGTATATGAATATAGAAAAGGTTGGATGAAAGATATTTCAAACTGTAGAAAGATAGAAGATCTTCCTCAAGAAGCAATAGATTATATCAAGTATATTGAGGATGTTGTAGATTGCAAGATTAAATATGTATCTGTCGGACCAGAGAGAGAACAGTATATTGTAATGCCATAATAGGAGGTTTTTGATGAAAAATACTTATGAATCACCACTTACTTCGAGATATGCAAGTGATAAGATGCAGGAGCTTTTTTCTCCGGATAAGAAATTCAAAACATGGAGAAAACTATGGATTGCATTAGCTGAAACTGAAATGGAGTTGGGATTGGATATTTCTCAGGAACAAATAGACGAATTAAAAAAATTTCAAAATGATATAAATTATGATGTGGCAAAGGCTAGAGAGAAAGAAGTCAGACATGATGTCATGAGTCATGTTTATGCTTATGGTGTTCAGTGTCCTAAGGCTGCGGGTATTATCCATTTAGGTGCAACTTCGTGTTTTGTGGGAGATAATACCGATTTGATAATAATTTATGAGGCTATGGAATTAGTTAAGAAGAGATTAGTTAAAGTAATTTCTACTCTTACAGAATTTGCCAATGAGTATAAGTCACTTCCAACTCTTGGTTTTACGCATTATCAGCCGGCTCAACCGACTACTGTAGGTAAGAGGGCTACATTGTGGATTCAAGATTTTCTATTAGATCTTGAATCTTTAGAGGATTTTCTCCAAAGAAAGAGATTAAGGGGAGCCAAAGGAACAACGGGCACTCAGGCCTCATTCTTAGAATTATTTGATGGAGATTATGAAAAGGTGAAATTATTAGATAAGACAGTTGCAGAGAAAATGGGTTATGAAGATGTATTTGCAGTGACCGGACAGACATATTCGAGAAAAATTGACAGTCAGGTTGTTAATATACTTGCAGGAATAGCTCAATCGGCAACAAAATTTTCTAATGATATAAGATTACTTCAACATTTAAAAGAAATTGAAGAGCCATTTGAAAAAAATCAAATAGGATCTTCTGCAATGGCATATAAAAGAAATCCGATGAGAAGTGAGAGAATAGCTTCTTTATCGAGATATGTAATATCCGATATGCTAAATCCGGCAATGACTGTTTGTGGTCAGTGGTTTGAAAGAACTCTGGATGATTCTGCCAACAAGAGAATATCTGTTCCGGAAGCATTTTTGGCGATAGATGCCGTATTGAATCTTTGTGCCAATGTAAGCGATGGATTGGTTGTTTATCCTAAAGTTATTGAGCAGAGATTGATGAAAGAACTTCCGTTTATGGCTACTGAAAATATAATGATGGATGCCGTAAAGAGAGGCGGAAATAGACAGGAATTACATGAAAAGATAAGGGTTCATTCACTTGAAGCAGCTAGAGTAGTTAAGGCTGAAGGTGGAGAAAATGACTTAGTAGATAGGATTGCTAATGATTCATCGTTTGGAATTACAAAAGAGGAAATTCTTGAGGTTTTAAAACCGGAGTTATATGTTGGTTGTGCACCAATGCAGGTTGAAGAATTTATTGATAATATTGTCAAACCTATGATAAAAGATGAAGATTCAGTTGAAATTTCAGAGATAACAGTATAATTTTAAAAATTATTGATATAAAAAATTAGCAAAGTGCTTGTATAAATGGCATGGTATCACTATAATTTATTATAATGAAACCATGTCATTTATTTTGTTTTTTATAAGAGAAAATTATTTGAAAGGAGAGTATTATGAGGGATTTTAAAGTCGCAATATGTCAAATGAAAATTTGTGGGGATAAGACGGTTAATATTAATAGGGCGGTTGAAATGATTGAGGAAGCCTCAAAAAATGGGGCTGAATTAGTGGTGCTTCCTGAAATTTTTAATAGTCCGTATGATACGAAGTGCTTTGAAATTTATGCGGAAGAATTTCCTGGAGAAACTTCAGTTGAAATGATGAAAGTAGCAAAAAAGTGTGGTGTCCACTTAATAGCGGGTTCAATTCCGGAGCGTGAAAATGATAGTATATATAACACATCGTATTTTTATAATAATCGTGGCGAAATGATAGCCAGGCATAGAAAAGTGCATCTTTTTGATATAGATATCGAAGGTGGACAATATTTTAAGGAAAGTGATGTTTTGACTCCGGGAGATGATTTTACAATAGCGGATACGGAGTTGGGAAGTATAGGTATTGGAATATGTTATGATATAAGATTTCCCGAATATTTTAGGGGCCTGTCTGATATGGGAGCAGAAGTGATTGTATTACCCGCTGCCTTTAATATGACAACGGGTCCGGCTCATTGGGAAATGTCGGTTAGAATGAGAGCTGTTGATAACCAGGTCTATATGATTGCCGCGTCTCCGGCAAGAGATGAAAATTCTTCGTATATTTCCTATGCAAATTCAAGAATTGTAGATCCATGGGGAAATATTATAGCGCAGGCAGATATTGATGAATGTATAATATATGCTGAGATTTCAAAAAAGAAAATAAATGACGTTAGAGAGCAATTGCCACTTATAAAACATAGAAGAAGAGATTTGTATAGTCTTGAGATTTATTAGAGAGAGTAGTAAAAATTACTTTGTTAATGTTGAAATTTAGCATTACATTATTTTTACTTATTATGTTGATTTAGAATTATTAATTATGTATAATTGAATAAACAATATAAGTAATAAATAAGTAAGAAATTTTTAAAATCGGGTAAAGTATTAAGAAAAATAGATATTTTACTTAAAGGGGTGGTAATATGTTATCAAATTCGGATATAAAAAAATTAAGCAAGGAAAAAATAAAAGGTCAGTGGTTTAAAATAGGTCTTTTATACCTTTTAATTTCTGTGCTGATAGGAGTACCTATTGTTTTATTTTATGATACAGTAAATACCGGTGCTATGTCTGCATATAACGCCATCATGTACATATTTTATATTATGCTGACTATTGCCATTTATAATGTCTCATTTAAATTAGCAAAGGATGAAAATTATGGAATTAGGGACTTTTTTGTAAAGCCTAGAGTATATGGTAGAACAATATTGTTTCTTATATTGTATGCTTTTATAAGTTTAATTATAATGATTATTGTCTTTATGATTTTCTTTTCTGCTTTTCTTGCAAGCAGATTAGGAGATTTAGGAGGAGTTACAAATTTAATGAGTGAAGCGAATTTGAGTCCTCTTACTGTTACTTTCCTGATATTGACACTCTTAGTTACTATGGTGGTGGGTATTTATATAGAGTTAATGTATTTAAATACTCAGTTTATTATATTGCTGAATCGCGATGATTTGGGAACTATAAGAAGTATGAGATTATCTAGAAAATTAGTAAAAGGAAATAAATGGAAGCTGTTTAAATTGTCATTTTCATTTATTGGCTGGTTTATTTTATCCATGTTTACTTTAGGAATATTATATATTTGGCTTATTCCTTATATGGTTACATCTTATTGTATATTTTTGTTTGAGCTATTTAAAGAGAAAAAAGAAGTTCTTGAAGAATTTGGCATATTACAAGATGATACGATTTCAGAAATTATTAATAATGAAAGAGAAATTATTATTGAATCTGATTATGAATTATATGAAGATACTTTTATGGATTCTGATTTAGAAAATGAAGTCAATGAAGAAAAATCTTTGGATGAGTTGGATGACAATAAAGAGAACGATGAAAATATGTCCAATGAAATTGAATCTGATGAAATTGAATCTGATGAAATTAAACCTGATAATATTGAGTCCCATAAGGATAATTTAAAGAAGGAAGATTCAATAGAAGTGAAATATGATGCTTCAATAGAAGACGATAAGAAAGAAAGTAATGAAAAAACTGATTAATTAATAGTACCTCTAAGGTTTTCTTTGTTTTGAAGTTACCTTAGAGGTTTTTTATAAGTTTAATTGCTTTGTATTTGTTTTTAGTGATAAAGATTTTCCGTAAAGAAATATAGGCTAAATAATTGGATTTACAAGGAATTAATAATGTGGAATTTTAGGATAAATATAGATTGTGATGTTATAATTTTAGATAATATAGTGAAGTTTATTGGAGGTAATGTATGTCTGATGAAAAAATAATAAAATTTAAAGATTTACAAGATAAAGTTAGGCCGTCGGATATTGATAAATTTGAGAGATATATGATGGATAAATTCGAAAAAGTTGCCAAAGGTGATATTAGCATGTTCGAATTTACTACTGAGATTTCGAAGTATATCGAGGAAAATGACATAGATATTGAAAAATTTAAAGAAATTGAAAAGGAAATATTAAAGAGATATGGTTACGATGTAGAGGGTTTGGAAGAAGAAATGTCCAAACTTGAGCAAAGTAATTCAGATGAAATTTTTTCTAATTTTGAAGGGTTTGAAGGACTAGATGTAAAAACTGCAGCCAGAAGATTAAGTTTTTACGATTATTATTCTGACGTTTTGACGGATAGAAAAGTTTTAGAACTTAATTTAAAGAATGACAAAAATGAAGTCAGATTTATTTTTGATGATGGCAAAATTACGCTTATAAGTGAGAAAAAAATAGATTTAAGTGATGAGGAAATAAATAAGATAATAGCTTATTATAAGTTGAGTACAAAGGGAACATTGACAGTAATTTTATGCGAGGCAACAAATAAATATGAGTACCATTAAAGATAAACTTCCGCAAAAATTTAAGGAAGAAATGAAAGAATTACTCGGTGATGAGTATAGTGATTTTTTGGAATCGTATAATAATCCCAGAACCAACTCAATTAGAATTAATAATTTAAAGATTGGTAGGGAAAAGTTCATTTCTCTAAAACTATTTGATATAGATTTTGATAAAGATGCTGTAGACTGGTCAGATATCGGATATTATATAGACAGTGATTTAAGTCCGGGAAAAAATGCGTTGCATGATGCAGGTGCTTTTTATATTCAAGAGCCTTCAGCAATGAGTGTTGTAGGTTGCACGGATATAAAAAAGAATGAACATATTTTGGATTTATGTGCTGCTCCGGGTGGTAAATCCACTTATATATTGTCAAAATTAGAAAATACAGGTTTATTGGTATCTAATGAAATTGATTCAACGAGGATTAAGGCTTTAGGTGAGAATTTGGAAAGATTTGGAGCCATTAATTCAATAATAACTAATACTGATTCAAAGCGCTTATTAACTTTTTTTAAAGGTTATTTTGATAAGGTATTTATAGATGCACCTTGCTCCGGGCAAGGTATGTTCAGAAAAGATGAATATGCCATTAATGATTGGTCAGAAAGTAAGGTTGAGGAATGTGTTTCAATTCAGAAAAAAATAATAGAAGATGGTTTCGCCATGTTAAAAGATGGGGGGATGTTGATATACTCCACATGTACATTTACGAAAAGAGAGAATGAGGACATTATAGAAGAGTTTTTGGCTAATCATTCAAGTGCAAAATTTGTCAATTCTCATAGGATATGGCCTCACAAAGACAGGGGAGAGGGGCATTATTGTGCCAGGATTATTAAAATAAACAATCCACTTGATTTAGAGTGTGATTCGGATGATTACTCTATAAATGAAATAAATAATAAGATTAAGGAACCTAAGAATAGGATTTTATCAAAAAAGAATAAAAAAAGTAGGAATAATTCTGATTTAGTTCTATATAATGAGTTTATTGAGGGTATTATAAAAAGAAATAGTAGTTTTTTGAAAAAAGTAGAGGGTCATAATATCATAAAGAAAGGAAATATGATTTATTCAGTTCCGGATATTGGAATTGATTTATCAGGTCTTAAAATGCTTAGAAGTGGTATTTGTCTTGGTGAAATAAAGAAAAATAGATTTGAACCATCTCATTCATTGGCAAGTGCACTGCATACAGAAGATGTGAACTTCTATATCGATTTTGAAAATGAGAGTAAGGAGATAAAAAAGTATATTTTAGGTGAGTCTATAGAAACGGGAAAATCAAGAGGTTGGATTCTCGTTACAGTTGATGGAGTATCCATTGGATGGGGAAAAGAGTCTAATGGAGTTTTGAAAAATAAGTACCCAAAAGGTCTTAGAAGAGCGATAAAATAAGGATTCAAATTTAATTTTGGGAAAGGAGAATGAGTTGAGTCAGGAAGGAAAGAAGGGACTTTTGCACGAAGTAGTTGAAATTATAAAATTATTTTTTATGGCAATTATTCTGGCGGTGATCATAGTTCAGTTTATCAGACCTACAAGAGTCGATGGACTTTCTATGTATCCTACATTAGATAATAATGATTATTTAATAATTAATAGAATTAGTAGATATACAGGTGTAAAGCGTGGTAATATTGTAGTGTTTGATAGTACATTGCCAATAGATGCAAATACTGGTGATGAAAAAAGTATAACTAAAAAAATGTTGGATTTTGTTTTACAAGATGATAGTAATACAAAAGATTTAGTTAAAAGAGTCATAGCAGTAGGAGGCGATCATATTAAGATAAAAAATGGAGTTGTTTCTGTAAATGATACTGTATTGAAAGAAAGTTATATTTCATCAGATAATTATACAGACGGTGATATAGATAAAGTCGTTCCGGAAGGATACCTATTTTGTATGGGCGATAACAGAATGAGAAGCTTGGACAGCAGATATTCGGAAGTTGGATTTGTTCCGGAAAGCAGAATAGTCGGCAGTGTATTTGTCAGGTTGTTACCTGTAAGCAATATAGGTATTGTAAAATAATAACATTATAAGAGATGGAAGTTCAAGGTTTTTGCCTTGAATTTCTTGCTTGATGAAATAATTTGTGAAAGTGAGTTGGAGGTGACTTATGTCTAAATTAAAATTCATTGTTGATGGAATTGAACTCAGTTTTAATAGAGAAAAAGTGAGTTTGAAAGAAATTGCAGACAGGGTGAAAAATAAATATCCCGGTCATATTTGTATGGGTATAATTAACGGAAAATTATATGACTTGAATAGAAAATTGTATAGGGATGCTGAAATAACTTTTTTAGATACTACAACTGAAGATGGAAAGAGACTTTATTTTAGGGGCTTGTCGTTATTATTGGTATTAGCTAGTAAAATGCTTTTTAATAATTGTGAAGTTTTTATAAAACATTCCCTATCAGATGGGTTATATTGTGAACTTGATATAAAAAGAGAATTGAGTCAAGACGATATAGTTGCTATAAAGAAAGCCATGAAAGAAATAGTGGACTCAAATTATCCTATATCTTGTAATTATGTACCAAACGATCTTGCAATAGAGATTTTTGAAAAAATAGGAAGAAAAGAGAAGTCAGAACTTCTTAAATATAGAAAAGAAGATTTAACCAGAATATATGAGTGTAATGGGTATTTGGATTATTTTTACGGATATATGTTTCCTTCTACAGGATATATTAAGGATTTTGATGTTCAAAAAATGGCAGATGGTTTAATCGTTATGGGACCAAAAGAAGGATTGAAAGGAACTATAACTGAATTTAAAGAGCTTCCAAAGTTATCTGATGTATATAGAGAATCAGAAAGATGGTCGGAAACACTTGGTATATTTAATGTGGTCGATTTGAATAAAATTATAGAAAATAATCAGTATGGTGAGATGATTAGAACGGTGGAGGCACTTCATGAAAAGAAAATAGCGGAAATTGCTGATACAATTGTGAAAAATAAAAGTAGAGTTATTCTTATAGCTGCGCCATCATCATCTGGTAAGACCAGTTTTGCCCATAGATTATCAACTCAATTGAGAGTAAATGGTTTGGAACCTATTCCGATTTCTATTGATGATTATTTTGTTGAAAGGGAAAATACACCTTTAGATGAGTTTGGAAATATGGATTTTGAATCGATATATTCAATTTGTATCGACGATTTTAATAGGGATGTTAACTCTTTATTGTCCGGAGATGAAATAGAGAAAATTAAGTTTGATTTTATAACCGGAACCAGGATTTATACCGGTGAAACAATTAAACTGGATAATAATCAACCAATAATTTTAGAAGGAATTCATGCCCTAAATCCTATTTTGACTGAGGATATAGATGATAGCACCAAATTCAGAATATATTTAAGTGCAATAACTCAAGTAAATTTGGATAATCATAATAGAATACCTACAACTGACTTAAGGCTAATTAGAAGAATGGTAAGAGACTACCATTTTAGAGGATTTGATGCTGATAAGACATTGGAATTATGGCCTTCAGTCAGAAGGGGCGAGAAGAAAAATATTTTTCCTTTTCAAGAGCAAGCCGATGTTATGTTTAATTCAGTAAGCGTGTATGAGTTATCCGTTTTAAAAAACGAAGCAATGAAAATTTTAAAGGAGATAGAAGAAGGAAGTAAGAACTATCTGGAGGCTACGAGAATAAAAAAAATACTACAATATTTTGAAAAAATTGAGGATTTTGATGATATAGGACCTACATCTATAATCAGAGAATTTATTGGAGGAAGCAGGATAGTGTAATTAATTAGAATGGTCTAGTCATTAATTATAGCATGGAAATAATTAAAATATAAATATCCATATTGCTAAACATGGTTTTTTATACTATTTATTTTGTAGTATTATATACTTAATATATTAATTTAGTAGTTGATAAGGAAGGTGAATTATGCCCAGAAAGAAAACTAAAAAAGAAACTATTGAAATTCTTGATAAATTAATGGAAATTCATCCAAATGCCCATTGTGAACTAGTACATGAAACACCTTTTGAACTATTGGTAGCTACTATATTATCTGCTCAATGTACGGATGTGAGGGTAAATATGGTCACAGAAGAGATGTTTAAGAAACACAATACTCCTCAGGATTTTAAAAATTTACCTATTAAAGAAATAGAGAATGAGATTAAAACTTGTGGACTTTATAAGAGCAAGGCTAAGAAAATAAAGGATACATCTACTATAATTGTAGATAAATTCAATGGAAAAGTGCCTGATAATTTGGATGATCTTGTTACATTGCCGGGGGTTGGCAGAAAAACGGCAGGAGTTGTACTGAGCAATGCTTTTAATATTCCGGCTATAGCTGTTGATACACATGTATTTAGGGTGAGTAACAGAATAGGTATTGTAAAGGAGTCCACTCCGGAAAAGACGGAGTTTGCTCTTATGAAAGCCATACCAAAAGACAGGTGGATACATAGTCATCATCTTATAATTTTTCATGGTAGAAGAGTGTGTAAAGCAAGGAATCCGGAATGTGATAATTGCAATATCGTTGAGTATTGTAATTATTATAAAACAGATATTGAAAAGACATTAGAATAAATATTAGAGGAATTATATTTTCATATATGTTTGTTAATGACATTTAATAGAGGAGGAGTATTTAGAAATTATGGCTATTAATATAGTTTTAGTGGAACCGGAAATACCACATAATACGGGGAATATCATTAGAACTTGTGCAAATACAGGTGCAATTTTGCATTTAGTAAGACCACTTGGTTTTTCGCTTGATGATAAGCATTTGAAAAGATGCGGACTGGATTATTGGGATATAGCCGATATACAATATTATGATAGTTTTCAGGAATTACAAAATAAATATCCTGATGCAAAATACTTTTTTGCGACAACAAAAGGTAGTAAAATTCATTCAGATGTTGAGTTTGAAGATGGTTGTTTTCTGGTTTTTGGAAAAGAAACAAAAGGTCTTCCAAAAGACTTGGTAGATAAAAATATAGATAACTGTATCAGAATCCCAATGCTGGGAATTGAAGGAGCGAGATGTTTGAATCTTTCCAATGCAGTGGCAATCGTAGCCTATGAGGCTCTTAGGCAATTGGGATATAAAGATATGGTATAGTGGGCATAATTTATGTGAGTGGTATTAATTTGGAGGAATAAAATGGATAATATAAAAATAGTATGTGATAGTCTTTCAGATATCACTGAAGAGTATATAGATAAATATGATATAGAATTTGTTCCACTTAACGTGATAATAGGTGAAAAACAGTACAAAGATAGAGTAGATATTTCTAATGAGGATTTTTATAAAATGATTAGAGAGGATAGAGTTACTCCTAAAACATCTCAAATTACCTATGCTGACTTTTATGAGGTATTTGATAAATACACAAAAAATGGTGGAAAAGTTATTTATATAGCTGCAGCTGCATCGGCTACGGGTACAATTCAAAGTGCCATGATTGCAAGAAATGAATTAGATGATAGGGATATAAGGATAATAGATTCAAATTCACTTTGTTTTGGTATATCACTTTTAGTCATAAAAGCTTGTGAATTAAAAGAACAAGGAAAAAATATTGATGAAATTGTTGAAGAAGTAGAATCCATAAAGGATAATGTATATGTTACTTTTTCGTGTGATGATTTGGAATATTTAAATAGAGGTGGAAGGATTTCCAGTACCAAGGCGATGATAGGTACGATGCTTAGTATAAAACCTATTTGTGTTATAAATAATGGTTTGGTGGATAATGTTGCAAATGCAAGAGGTAAAAAAAATGTAGCTACAAAAATTGTTGAAATAGCAAAAGATAATGGAGTTGTAGACTTAAGTGAACAAACAGTATATATAGGGTACACCGATGATTTGAAGGAGCGTGCCAGACTGGAAGAAAAGATAGTGGAAGAATTAAATCCAAAAGAGGTAAAATATTTCCAAATTGGAAGTGGAATAGGAACACATGGTGGTCCTGGAACTACCGGATTTATAGCATATAAAAATTTTAGATAGCAGTTATTGGCAATATAAAAAAATCCGTGATTATCGAAAGATAAAAGCGGATTTTTTAGTATTGCGATTATATATTTTTTAAAATTTCAATTAGGAAATCCCACATTTTGGCAATGGAGCTTATTTCTACATATTCTTCCGGAGTATGTACATTAAAAGTATTTGGACCTATTGAGATTGCTTCTGCTTTATGATTTAATTTACTTAACAATATGCCACTTTCAAGTCCGCAATGCATTACCACAACACCAGGTTTTTTTCCAAATATATTTTCATAAATCTTCACAGACAGTTCTTCAAATTGTGAATTGGTATTATGTTCCCAGGCAGGATATTCAGAGTCACTGTTAAATTCCGCATTAAAAGTATTGGCAAGTAATTTTAGCTTGGATGTTACATACTCTTTTTGAGATTGTAGAGAACTTCTAGTCAGACTTGTAAAATCTATCTTATTATACGTTTCTCTCACTAGTGCGAAGTTTGATGAAGTTTCTACTGTGCCGGGTATTTTATTTGAAAAAGATATTACACCATTTGGTATAAAAGTAAGAAGTCCAATAATTCTTTTTTTACAGTCATCAGTATAGACTTTAAAATCAGCAGGTGCAGATCTTCTAAGTTCAACTTTTAGACCGGGATCAACGGCATAAATTTCTTTTTGTATTTTTGCTGTGGTTTTTTGTATTTCTCTTACAATGTTTTCCAAATGTTCAGGATTTACAGATAAAACGGCTTCTGAATTTCTAGGGATAACATTTCTTTTTGAACCGCCACTTATATTAAATAGATCAAATTCATGCGTGATAGAATTAAGTATTCTTCCCATAATTACATTTGAATTTCCTCTTTGCTTATCTATATCCATACCTGAATGACCACCAAATAATCCTTTTACATTTATTTCGAGTGCAATATTTGTAGGTACGGCAGGTTTATATTCTTTTTTTAAAGATATGGTTGTATCTATTGAACCGGCAGATCCAACCAGTATAAAATCTTCTTCCTCGGAGTCGAGGTTTATTACATAATTTGCCTTTAGACCTGATAAATCCATCTTTCCTACACCTACCAGACCAATTTCTTCATTTGTAGTAAATACACATTCTAAGTTTGGATGTATTATGTCATTGCTTTCAAGTATCGCCATTATATATGCGACGCCAATTCCATCATCGGCACCTAGAGTGGTATTATTAGCCCTCATCTTATTTTCTTCTATTATTATTTCGATAGGATCCCTAGTGAAGTCATGGTGTGAACCATCAACAGCTTCTGTTACCATATCGACATGAGCCTGCAACATAACGGTAGGACCATCAATATTGCCGTTAGTAGCAGCTTTTTTTACTATTAAGTTGTAGTATTCGTCCTGAATTGTTTCAAGACCAAGAGATTTAGCGAAACTCATTATATAATCGCTAATTTCTTTTTCATTACCGGAGCCTCTTGGAATACTTGATATATTTTCAAAATTTTTAAAGACTCTTTCCGGATAAATTCCCTCTGTAATATATTTCATAACACACCCCCTAAAGAGATAATATTTTTCAAATGTAATCTGTATATTAATTATAACATGATAGTTGCTTTAAGTATAAATAAATTTATTTAAATTTCAAGATATGATATAATTAATTTTAGAATATTGTAGGTAAAAGGATTGTGAATATGGATAAGAGATATTATAAGGTTTTGGAGTTAGACAAAATTATAGAGCTATTAAAAGAAAAAGCATCATCAAAATTGGGCATTGAAAAAATAGAGAATTTAGTGCCTTTATCAAATTATGAAGAAGTAAGGAATGCACTTCAAGAAACTACAGAAGCTCAGTCTATTTTAATAAAAAGAGGTCATGTGCCACTACAGGGGATTTATGATATTGTAGATAAAGTTAAGAGGGCTGAAATAGGAGCTACTTTAGATACAAAAAGTCTTATAGAGATAGCGGATACTATGAGGGCAACCAGGGTATTATTTAATATTTTAAGTGGAGATATAAAAGTTGAAACATTTGGAAACTCTGCAAATTCAGTTGAAGAAGAACGGGTTGAAAAATATCCAATAGTTAATTCTCTTGCGGGCTCTCTTTACATACACAGAAGTATTGAGGAAGAAATACATAATTCCATAGTAAGCGAAATAGAGATATCCGATAATGCTTCTTCTGAACTTAGAAATATTAGAAGAAGAATTACCCAAAAGAATCAGTCTATAAGATCCAGATTAAATACGATTATATCTTCTACAACATATCAAAAATATCTACAAGATGCTATTATTTCGATGAGAGGTGATAGATTTGTAGTGCCGGTGAAGGCCGAATACAGGTCTATGGTTTCAGGTATAATTCATGATCAATCCTCATCAGGGGCTACTTTATTTATAGAGCCTATGTCAATTGTAGAGATGAATAATGATTTAAGACAATTGAAGCTGGCTGAAGTTGAAGAGATTGAAAGGATTCTTTCAGAGTTATCTTCCATGGTTGGAGAAGTGAGTAGAGAATTGATAAATAATCAGGAAATCCTTTCAAAATTGGATTTTATTTTTGCTAAAGGTAAATTATCTATTTCAATGAGAGGGATAGAACCGGATTTAAATAAAGATAAGAAATTTAAAATAGTAAGGGGTAGGCATCCTCTTTTGGATAAAAAAACAGTTGTGCCAAATACGGTTGAACTAGGATACGATTTTTCTACTCTTTTGATTACGGGACCGAATACCGGTGGTAAAACGGTAACTATAAAGATGGTGGGAATATTTGCACTTATGAACCAGTGCGGACTTCACATTCCGGCTGATTTTGGAAGCAGTATGTGCATTTTTGACAACATTTTTGCGGATATAGGGGATGATCAGAGTATTGAACAAAATCTATCTACATTTTCATCCCATATGACCAGAATAGTAGATATAGTTGAAAATGTGACTGAGGATTCATTGGTAATATTTGATGAATTGGGTGCCGGTACCGATCCTGAGGAGGGGGCATCTCTTGCAATAGCAATATTAGAAGATATTAGACTGGCAGGTGCTTCCTGTATTGCAACTACCCATTATAGTGAGTTAAAGAAATATGCATTGGCAAGAAACGATGTAGAGAATGCTGCAGTTGAGTTTGATATGGATAGTCTTTCGCCTACATATAGACTTTTGATAGGTGTTCCGGGAAAATCAAATGCTTTTGAAATATCAAAAAAACTGGGATTGCGAGAGGATATAATCGAACGTGCCAGAGAGTATCTTACTACGGAGGATATCGAATTAGAAGAGGTTCTTCAAGGTGTTGAAAAGAATAGATTGAAGATAGAGGAAGAGCTTAAAAAGGCGGAAGAACTAAGAAAAGAAGCTGAAAATATAAAGTCATATTATTCAAAGAAAATGGAGAAATTTGAAAAATCCAGAGAAAAGGCGATGGAAAATGCCAGAAGTGAAGCTTTTTCAATAATCAGACAAGCGAAAGAATCGACTGATAAACTGATAAAAGAATTGAAAGAAATAGAAAATCAAAGGGCGTCCAGAGAGAAAGATAAGAGAATAGATGAAATAAGAAAAGAGATTACCAAATCTATGGGGAATTTACAACCAAGTGTTGAAAGTATGGTAGTACCAAAATTTTCGGATTCCGAAATCAAAAATTTAAAAGCCGGAGAAGATGTAAATATAATTACACTTAGACAGGAGGGAACTGTAGTATCATGTGATGATAAAAAGAAAGAAGCCGTGGTACAGGTTGGTGTAATGAAGATGACTCTTCCATATAAATCTTTGAAGCGAATTGAAAAAAAAGAAAAAAATACTGTGACGAAAACAACCAGAAAGATTTTTAAGGCTAAATCCGGAAATATAAAAAGAGAGGTTGATTTAAGAGGAATGACACTTGAAGAGGCCATAATGGAAGTGGAAAAGTATTTGGACGATGCCTGTATGGCAGGGCATGATGAAGTGACTATAATTCACGGTATAGGAACAGGGGTTTTAAAAAAGGGAATAACTGACTGGTTAAAGAAAAATCCTCATGTGAAATCAATGAGGCAGGGACAATATGGTGAAGGCGGAGCAGGAGTCACAGTTGTTCAAATAAAATAGGTGGTTAAATATGAAGGAAAGAATACTTGTGTCTGCATGTTTACTGGGAAAGAATTGTAAATATAATGGAAAAAATAATTTAAATGAAAATTTAATGAAATCAATTAGTGAAAAAGAAATTATAGAGGTCTGCCCGGAAGTAATGGGAGGTCTATCTATTCCAAGAGTTCCGTCAGAGATAGAATATGGGAAATCAGGTATAGATGTAATTGAAGGAAATGCCAGAGTAGTGACAAAAGACGGAAATGATGTTACAAAAGAGTTTAAAAAGGGTGCATACAAAACACTGGAAATAGTGATAAAAAATAAAATAAAACTGGCTATCCTCAAAGAATCGAGTCCGTCTTGTGGTTCAACTTTTATCTATAATGGATGCTTTAATTCAACCAAAAAAAGGGCAATGGGTGTTACCACAGCTCTTTTAACAAGTAATAATATAAAAGTTGTAAATGAAAATTTTGATAATATTGAATAGGAGTGATAGATATGAAAAACTCGATGCTTATAATCAATCCCACGGCAGGCAGCGCAAATGCACTGGACTTTAGGGATAAAATTGAAAAAAAATTAGGTGCATATTTTGAAACAGTGGATACAAGAATTACTGAAAAAGCAAAAGATGCTACGAAATTCGCTATTGAAGCTTGTGAAAAAAAATACGATTCAGTATTTGCGATAGGTGGAGATGGAACCGTAAATGAAGTGATCGCTGGGTTAGCGGAGAAAAAATATAGACCGAAGTTTGGAATTATTCCAGGAGGAACGGTCAATTTATTAGGTAGAGTCATAGGTCTTCCAATGAATATAGAGGAAACAATAGATTATTTTGATTTTGATAAGACTAAACATATTGACATAGGAAAGTCAAATTCTTCATACTTTAGTTATATTCTGAGTCTGGGTAAGGTTGCTGAAGGTATACATAATGTTGATATAGAAGAGAAAACTAAATTTGGAGCATTTGCCTATGCAAGGTCTTTTATAAAAAATATAGCAAAAGACAAGACACATCATATAAAGGTAGAAACTGAAAATGGAGTGTATGAAGGTGATGCAAGTCATGTTGTAGTTTTGCTTGCAGATTATTTTGGAGATTTTAAGATAGTAGATAATAATGAAGATACAGATGGGTATGCAAATGTTATGATACTCAAGGATTCAAATTTAATGTCTAAAATAAATATAATACCCGATATGATAAAAGGAAATATTGAAAAAAACGATAATATTGAATTTATAAAAGCAAAGAAAATTGTAATTAGTTCATCGGATGATGGAATAGAAACGGATGTTGATGGTGATAAAGGCGAATATTTGCCGGTTGAAATAAAGGTATTAAAAAATCATTTGGAAGTGTACTGTTAGATAATATAGCATCTATAAAATGTTTGATTTTTCAATGAAAGTAAGTTATAATAACATATTGGACGATATGTGAATTATTAAAGTGAATTTGGGAGGAATAAATAAATGGTAGATTTCAAAGAGGTCATTTCAGAATGTTTGAAACAAATGATAGATGAAATGACTATAGAAGAGATAAAATTATTGATAGAAGTACCGCCAAACAAAGAGATGGGAGACTATGCATTTCCATGTTTTAAACTGGCTAAAATTTTTAGGAAATCACCTAATATGATAGCGGAAGAAATTGCCAAAAATCTGTTACTAACAGAAGATATAACAAAAGTAATAAATCTGGGTGGATATGTGAATTTTTTTGTGAATAAAGAACAGCTTGCTAAAAAAGTAATAAATCAAGTTCTTAGCGAAAAAAGTGAATATGGAAAGAGTGATATGGGCAAGGGGAAAAAAGTAATAGTTGATTTCTCTTCTCCTAACATTGCAAAACCATTTCATATAGGTCATATCAGAACAACTGTCATAGGGAATGCACTTCATAAAATTTATGAATCTCAAGGGTATGATACTGTGAGAATAAATCATTTAGGGGACTATGGAACTCAGTTTGGTAAACTTATAGTAGCATATAAATTATGGGGAAATAAAGAGGCTGTTGAAGAAAATCCAATTAAGGAATTATTAAAATTATATGTTAAATTTCATGATGAAGCCGAACTAAAACCGGAAATGGAAGACGAAGCAAGGGCATGGTTTACAAAACTTGAGCATGGTGATCACGAGGCAAAGGAATTATGGCAGTGGTTTAGAGATGAGAGTCTAAAGGAATTTCAGAGAGTATATGATTTACTTGAAATAGATTTTGATTCATTTGCCGGTGAGAGTTTTTATTCAGATAAGATGGATGCAGTAGTTGAAGAATTGACAAAAAAAGGACTTTTAGTCGAATCTCAAGGTACTATGATTGTGGATTTGGAAGATGAAAATTTACCACCTGCATTAATTCAGAAAAATGATGGTTCAACTCTATATTTGACAAGAGATTTGGCTGCTGGGATATATAGAAAGAATACTTATGATTTCGAGAAATGCATATATGTAGTAGGATCTCAGCAAATTCTCCATTTTCAACAGTATTTTGCTGTGATAAAGAAAATGGGATACGATTGGTATAAAGATCTTATTCATGTTCCGTTCGGTATGGTTGCACTTGAAGAAGGGACTATGTCAACTAGAAAAGGTAGAGTAGTTTTCCTTGAAGATGTTCTTAATCAGGCTATCGAAAAAACAAAAGAAATAATTATAGAAAAAAACCCTGAGGCAGGAGATATTGATCAAATAGCTAAAGAGGTAGGAGTTGGCGCAGTTGTATTCCAAGAACTATCCAATAGCAGAATCAAAGACTATACGTTCTCGTGGGACAGAACACTTAGTTTTGAGGGCGAAACAGGACCATATGTACAATACACTCATGCGAGATGTTGTGCAGTGAAAAGAAAGGCAAATGAGGAAGTTACTGCTAATGTAAATTATGATTTGTTGGCGGACGAAGATGCTTCGGAAGTATTAAAAGTTATTGAAACATTTAATAAATCAATTGTTTTGGCCATGACAAAAAATGAACCTCATATAGTTACGAGATTTGTCTTGGATTTGGCACAAGCGTTCAATAAATTCTACCACAATAGACCTATTTTGGTAGATGACAAAGATTTAAAATTAGCGAGGTTGGCTCTTGTTGAAGCTACTAGACAAACAATAGAAAATGCCCTTAAATTATTAGGTATTAACTCTCCTACAAAAATGTAGTGAAATACAAAGATATGAGGTTGTAGAGCGCATTAGCTTAATAAATAAGAATATATTTTAAATCATTATAAATAAGCATATAGCTACCATTATTGTTGTTATTTTACAATAATAATGGTAGTTTTTTTATTTTTTTTAATATATGGAATATTGTATAATAATAAATAATATTTTGCATTAAATATACAACTTTTAAAAAAAAGGTTTTTTAATAGATTTGGTTAATATTTTTTCACATAAATTTCATATTAAAATCTCCTTACTTTTATTTCCGAGTTATATACTGTAGTAGAACAATATAAAATGTGTAATTTTCAACAGTGTTTTTTATTTTTTCAATTAACTTTTATATTGTAATTATTTAAATATTTAGGAGGTATTATTATGATTACATTTTTAATCGGTTTAGTAATACTTTTCGGTGGCGGACTATTATATGGTAAGTATGTGGAAAAAGTTTTCGGTCCAGATGATAGACCAACTCCAGCGATTAGTATAAATGACGGTGTTGACTATGTGCCTATGAGAAAGAGAAAAAATGCATTAATAGAATTATTAAATATTGCAGGTACAGGTCCAATATTAGGACCTATACAGGGAATATTATTCGGTCCAATAGCATTTATACTTATTCCAATAGGATGTGTACTTGGTGGAGCAATGCATGATTATTTTAGTGGTATGATTTCAATAAGAAGTAATGGTAAACAAATGCCGGCTCTGATAAAGGATCATTTGGGAGGAAAAGTATACAAAATTTATAATGTATTTGTTATATTCTTAATGATATTAGTCGGTTCTGTTTTTATTTATACTCCGGGAGATTTAATTGTCGGAAGTATTCTTAAGCAATCTTTGGATGTCAATAATCCAATTGTATGGATAGTTTATGGATGTATTTTCTTATATTATTTGGCAGCTACATTATTCCCGATAGATAAGATTATAGGTAGGATATATCCTATCTTTGGATTAATATTATTACTATCTGCTGTGGGTATATTCTTCGGGTTATTTATAAAAGGATATCAGTTAGATAATCTGACTCTTGCAAATGTAAGAGGAGTTCATCCACTTGGTGTTCCGATATTGCCAGTATTCTTTGTCACAGTTGCCTGTGGTATAGTATCCGGTTTCCATTCAACTCAGGCTACTTTAATTGGTAGATCTGTTGGAGATGAAAGGGAAGGAAGACGTACTTTCTATGATATGATGATTCTTGAAGGATTTATAGCTATGATTTGGGCTGCTGCAGCAATGGGAATTTATTACAAAGGTGTACCGGCTGAAATGGTAGGAAAACCGGGAGTTATAGGTCTTGTTGCTAATGATATGTTAGGAACAATTGGTGGATTTATAGCAGTTCTTGGTGTAATAGTACTTCCTATTACATCTGGAGATACTTCTCTACGTGCTGCAAGATTGATGATAGCTGATGCTATAGGATATGATCAGTCTAAGGCTCATAATAGAGTTATACTTTCAATTTTCATATTTATACCAGTTATAGCGATACTAATTTTTGCAAAGATGAATGCTCAGGGATTCAATATTCTATGGCAGTACTTTGCATGGGCGAACCAGACAATTGCAGTATTTGCTTTTGCAATGATTTCGCTTTATTTATACAAGAATAAAAAACCATATTTAATAAGTTTAATACCTGGCATGTTTTATATGTTTATCATAAGTTCATATTTACTGGGAGCTAAGATTGGATTTGGTTTACCACAGAATATAGCTAATATTATTGGACTTGTACTTGCATTTATCTATGCAGTTTTAATAGTAAATACTGGTAAAAAGGCATTAAATAATCTTGAAAAATTAACTGCTTAAGTGTTAGTACAGTAGATTATTACTTAAAATATATTAGATAAATAAGTTTAAAATAAGTAAAATATTGACTCACCATTACAAAATGTATTTGGTGGGTCTTTGTTTTTGTGATAAAATAAAAAAAGCAAGTAAAAATAGGAAATGGTGTAGATATGTCAAAGGAAAAAAATAAATGTCATAAATATAATGTTGATAACTTAATAAAAAAAGTATATGTTTCGTCTTTTGGTAGTGAAAATAGGGATATAGAATACCTTATATTAATTTGTACGAAAGTTATTTCCAATAATATTAAAACAAGAGAAATATCAATAAACATAGACAGATTATATGATGAGTTTATATATTTCAAATATTATTCGGAGAGAAGAAAAATATATTTGCTTAATTTTTTTCTACCTCTTATATTAGTGAATAGGAGTTTTGAAAATTATTCACATATTGCTGTCGATTTAGTGGATAAAATCACAAAATTTTACGGATATGAGAGTGAGAAATATAGGTATTTAGTAGATTTATTCTGCTATGATTTCATATTTAGAAAATTATTAAGTAAAGAAGAATTAGATGTGGAAAGTTTATTTATGAATATAAAGGAAAGTATTATAATATTTAATCCATATACAAATAACAGAAAAGATAATGTTAAATTTCAAGTTGAAAAAATAAGGTACATCAATTCCATACATAAACTAATAAACGATTACGAAAAAGGCATGGATTTAAAAACTAATATAGTGATATTTGATATTTTTTTGAGGTTATATTTAAAATCAATAGATGATGGTTCATATATTTTTGAAGAATTATCAAGTGATGGTTTGAATAATTTAAAACAAAATTCTGATATTTATACTGATGATGCGAAGAAAAATAATTTTCAAAAAGGCTATATTCATAAAGAAGATTTAGGTATAATCAGTATTGAAAATACGCTAAAAGAATTAATGCAGATTAGAGAAAATGCTATTTCAGAAACCAGACAAGCGGAAAATGAAGATGTTCGAAAGACGAGAATTAATTTTATAAAAGCCATGTCGGATTATATTATAAAAATAAGAAATTTTGAAATTCAAACAAAGTCATACAATGGAAAAACTACACCTAGAAAATTCTTAAATCTCAATGTAGGAGATAAAATATCAGATCCTATTTTTAGTAATGCAGAAGTGATATCAAAACTTATAGTAGATAATTGTTGTATAGTAGACTTAAAAACAAAAACGGGAAAGTATAAATTAACTTTTAAGGGTAGAAATAAGGATATAGAATAGAGGTTAGATATGAAAGTATTGCTCACAACTTTAAATTCTAAATTTATTCATACTAATTTAGCTATTAGGTATATAAGAGAATATTCTAGATATTTAGAAGGAGAATATTATAAACTTTTTTTAAAAGAATACACCATAAATAATTCCATAGATTTTATTATGAAAGATATAGTAAAAATGGATGTAGATATAATAGTTTTTTCGGTATATATTTGGAATATAGAAGATATAGTAAGAATATGTGAAAATTTAAAGAAGATAAAAAAAGAGATAATAATTTGTTTAGGCGGGCCTGAAGTAAGTTATGATTTCGAATACTCAATTGAAAAATACAAATTTGTAGACTATATTCTTTACGGCGAGGGAGAAGTTGTCTATAGAGATTTAATTTTATATTTCATGGGAAAAAAGTCGGTGGTGGATGTAAAAGGAATCTGCTATAGGAATCATAAAAATATAATAGTAAATGATGAGATGCCTCTAATTTGTAATTTGGATGAAATACCTAGCCCTTATGAAAATATTGACAGAACTGAATATGAAAACAAAATAGTATATTTTGAGTCCTCAAGAGGATGTCCTTTCAATTGCCAATATTGTCTATCTTCTGCCATAAAAGGTCTCAGATATTTTAGTATACCGAGAATAAAAAGAGATTTAAAAAACTTAATTGATGTGCGTGTATCTCAGATAAAATTTATTGACAGGACTTTTAATGCAAATAGAGAAATAGCTAAGGATATAATGAGTTTTCTTATGGAAAATGATAATGGTTATACTACCTATCATTTTGAAGTTACTGCACATTTAATTGATGATGAGATGCTGGAATTTTTAAAAGATTGTAAACCGGGATTATTTCAATTTGAAATTGGTGTTCAATCTACTAATGAGAAAACATTGATAGAAGTAGGGCGTACAGATGATTTTGGAAGGCTTACAAAAGTTGTAAATACAGTAAGTAGTTATAAAAATATACATCAACACCTGGATTTGATAGCAGGTCTTCCCTATGAAGACTATAACAGATTCGGAATATCATTTGATGATGTGTATAATCTGAAAGCCGAATGTCTTCAGTTGGGATTCTTGAAAATGATAAAAGGTACCGGTATCAGAAATAGATCTGATAAACATGGTTACATATATAAGGAGTATCCTCCTTATGAAATAATTTCCAATAATTATATTAGTTTCAATGAGATTCTAAAATTGAAGGATATAGAAGAAATTTTGGAAATATATTATAATTCCGGGAATTTTAAAGTTTCAGTTGATTATATTATAAATAGATATTATGATAGACCATTCGTTTTTTATGAAGAATTTTCCGGATTTTTCGATAAGAATGGATATTTTGATATGTCAAATGGAAAAAATAGGCTTTATGAGATATTTTTAGAATTTGTGTCTTGGAAATTAAATGATGATGAGGAAATTAATAAATTTAGGGAAATATTAAAATTTGATTATATCTCTCTTGGCAAGACGTCATCTTTACCGGTTTTTTTTAGCAGGATTGAGTCATATGATTATAAAAATAGAGGACATCAATTTCTTAAAAATGAAGAAAATCAAAGAAAATACACCTCTAACAGAGTGGGAGAGGCGGCTAAAAATTTGATAAAGTATGTTCAATTTGAAGAATTTGAATATAATGTAATAGATTTAAAAGACGATATTAATACGGAACTGGTTAAAAAACAAAATACTATATTATTTTATTATGATATAGATAAAATATTTGAAAAATCAAAAACCTATAAAGTAAAAATTTAAATAAAGTATTAGAAAGCTATTTAAAATGTTATAGTTTTAATATTGAAGGGTATTAGTATACTACCTTTATTGCGTAATGTGAAAGGATATTTGTATGAAAACAAGAATAGATAAATATATATTAGAAAAATCCGAGGAGCTTGTATTTATAACAATAGATGAAACAAATGAGTTGAGTCTGGAAGGGTATGAAGTTCCTGAAGGCGGATTAAAAGTTCCGCTAAAGAGTGATGTTTTGGTAAAATCAATCAAGGATAACAAAGCCCAAGAAGAGCTAAATATGATGTCTATGGTAGATGCGATGTTATTTATCCAAGGTGTTGACGAAGATTTTATGTATAATTGTGAATATGATAAGTTTATTGAATTTTTTTCAAAAAAAGTAAATTTCGATTATATGCAATATCTGGGTTTTATGTCTAATAAGAGTTATACAGAGGGTGAAATTACTGATGCACTTGTATATATAAAATCGTTTTTGCGAAGAGAACCTGAAAATGTTGATGCTCTTTATCAATTTTCGATTATTTGTCAGGAGCTGGCAATCAGATATCAAAAAGATGAAGAACTGGAATCCATGAATGATTTTTTGATGGCTGCTTTATATAGCTTAGAAAAGATTGTCGATTTAGATGATAAATTCTCATTAGCATATTATCAGTTAGGCTTTCATTATTCAAATCAAAAACAATTTGTTAAATCCAAATTAATATGGGAAAAAGCTTTAGATTATGGAATAGATGAGGATTTAGCAGGAGAGATACAGGATAATCTCGAAAAAATTGACTTTAAAGTTAGATATGAAGAAGGATATAACCTTGTTTTTCAAGGGAGAGCTGAAGAGGGATTGCAAAAATTACTTCCACTTGAACAGGATAATCCGGACTGGTGGAATTTATTATTTATAATTAGTGTAGCATACAAATCACTAGGCGATTTAGGAGAAGCGAAAAAATATTTAGAAAAAATACTTATAATTAGACCGACACAGGTTGACACATTAGTGGAAATGGCCTTATGTCTTGCCGAAGAGGGAAATTTAGAAGGTGCGATAGAATTTTTGACAAAAGCATCTAAATTGAGAAAGGATAATCCTGAGATACTTTGTAATTTGGGAATGGCATATCTACATAATGGAAATTACGATGAGGCTAAATACTATATCGAAATGGCATACGAAATAGATCCTACTGATGAGGTAACAGTGGCCTGTATGAGACAATTATAAGTTAACGAAAGGATGTGTTACTATAGAATCATTGAGTTTAGGAACGAATGTAAATTTTTTACTTGTTTTTTTAGAGGGTGTAGTTTCTTTCTTCTCACCTTGTGTAATACCTCTTATTCCATTATATATGGGATATTTAGCAGGTGGAGCTAAAACTACAGATTTAGAAGGAAGAAGTAAATATAGTAGAAGGTCAATAATGATTCACACGATATTCTTTATTTTGGGAATTTCGTCTGCATTTTTTATACTTGGTTTGGGATTTTCTTCACTAGGAACATTATTAAATAAAAACAGTGATATATTCTCTAAAGTAGGTGGTGCAATAATCATTTTAATGGGACTTAATCAGCTGGGATTATTTAGACTAAAATTTTTAAATAGAGAATTGAGAATTAACAAACAGGTAAGTAATAAGAATATGAATCCAATAATAGCATTTGTAATGGGATTTGGATTTAGTTTTGCATGGACACCTTGTGTGGGACCTGCACTTGCTTCTGTTCTTATATTGGCATCAAATGCAAATAGTGTACTAGTTGGAAATCTATATGTACTTTTGTATTCAGTTGGATTTTTGATTCCATTTATTGTTTTGGGATTATTTACGGGAGAAACGTTAAATTTTATTAAGAAGAAACCTCAAATAATGGATATAATAGTTAAAGTAGGCGGACTGGTTCTTGTTATTATGGGATTGATGCTTATATTAGGAACTTTTAGCAAATTTGAATCTCTATTTAATCCATCGGATAACTCAGGAGAAACAAATACTGCTATTAATGATAGTGTTGACAAATCAAAGAGAGAAAATAGTAATAAAAAAGACTCAGATACAACTAATAAAGCCATATCCGATACAAAGGGCGAAGATAAGAAAAAGAAAACTGCCAAAGATTCAGAAGAAAATAAAAATACTCCAAAAATGAAGGCAATAGAATTGAAAGACCAAAATGGAAATATAATTAATATTGAAAAAGATTATAAAGGAAAAGTTGTTTTTCTGAACTTCTTTGCAACCTGGTGTCCACCTTGTAGAGCAGAGATACCGGATATTCAGAAATTATATGAAGATAATGGCTACAACAAGCGGGATGTTGTAGTAATAGCTGTTGCTTCACCTGGTCAAGGTAGGGAAAAAAACGAAGCCGGTGTGAAGGAGTTCATAAAAAATAATGGAATAACTTATCCGGTTTTGATGGATAATACCGGAAAGGTTTTTCAAGAATATGGTGTTTATTCATTACCAACAACATATTTGATTGATAAGCAAAGTAAGATCTATGGGTACATAACGGGTGGAATTCCTAGAAAAATTATGGATAAGGCTGTAGATGATGCATTGCATAACAGACCTATAGAGTGATAAAAAACTTGAAAATAAAAAATAATTATAAGGCGATATTATCACAAAAAAAATAACAACAGAAAATAAAAAATACTGTTGACAAGAGTTTTTTTAGTGAGTATAATAGTCTACAATATAAAATTTAAAATTAGCCGATGAAAAAGAGAGTAGCTCAAATGAATTTTCAGCGAGTTGGAAAATGGTGCGAGTCCGATATTGAAGTTTGATGTGAAGAGAGCTTTGGAGGTTACTAGAAGAAATTAAGTATTTTAGTAGGTTTCCCGCCTTAAGGGTTTGAGTGGATAGAATTTCTATCAATTAGAGTGGTAACGCGGAATTTTCGTCTCTTGGTCAATTTTGACCAAGGGACTTTTTTGTATCGTAATTACTTATAGTAATCCGGAAACTATTTGTATATACAAATCTAATTAATTCTATCAACAAGAGTGGTACCACGATAAATCGTCTCTTGGATTAATATCCAGGAGCTTTTTTTATACGATGTATTCTAGAATTCCGTATAAATGATATGTATTTTTGTCAAACAAGTTAAAAAGTAATTTTATTAGGGGGTATTGAAAATGAAAAAAATGGCAAAATTTATAAGTATAGTTTTGATAATGGCAATTTCAATTTCGGTAGCTGCTTGCAGCAAAAGTGATGTTAGTGATAAAGTACAGAATAATAAATTACAAATGATAAAGGACAAAGGAAAGCTTGTCGTAGGAACTTCTCCAGCATATCCTCCGTTTGAATTTGTAATAGGGAAAGGTGGAAAAAGTGAAGTTGTTGGTGCAGATATAGATCTATCGAAAAAAATAGCAGAAAAACTGGGAGTTGAGTTGGAAATTTCTACAATGGATTTTGATACTATAATTCCTTCCTTAAATTCAGGGAAAATAGATATTGCGGTGACAGGTATGACACCGACAGAAGAAAGAAAAAAATCCGTGGATTTTTCAGATATTTATTTTGAAGGCGTAAATTCCGTAGTAGTTAATGAAAGTTTCAAGGGTGATATAAAAAATGAGAGCGATTTGAAAAATCTAAAAATAGGTGTTCAAAAAGGTAGTACTCAAGAAATATATGCAAAAGAAATTTTGAAGGCAGAAAAAGTAAAATCACTAAATACAGTTCTTGATTTGGTAATGGATATGAAAAATGGAAATTTAGATGCAGTTATTATGAGCGATATTGTTGCAAAAATAAATAAAAAACAGACTTCAGGGATAAAAATTATTGAAAATATAGAATTAAAAGGAGATCAAAGTTCTGAAACTGCAGCAGTTGCGCTGAAAAAAGGGGATAATGAAGAACTATTGAAAGAAATAAATTCTGTAATTAAAGAGTTAAAAGACAGTGGGGAATATGACAAGATATTAAATAAAAACATAGATACAGCTAGCAAAGTACATTAAAAAATAATAAAATATTAAAATTTATAGGAAAGGAAATATGAAAATGGCAAAAATTGTTTTAGCATATTCGGGAGGATTGGATACATCG
The DNA here is from genome assembly GCF_014229965.1 of Peptostreptococcus canis. Taxonomy (GTDB): domain Bacteria; phylum Bacillota; class Clostridia; order Peptostreptococcales; family Peptostreptococcaceae; genus Peptostreptococcus; species Peptostreptococcus canis. The sequence goes on along the minus strand of NZ_JABGBW010000003.1, from coordinate 143,572 downwards.
GTAATAATACCATGGTTAAAGGAAAATTATGATGGATGCGAAGTAATAGCAACTTGTGTAGATGTAGGACAGGGAGATGAATTGGATGTTGTGTATGAAAAGGCATTAAAAAGCGGTGCCAGCAAATGCTATATTATAGACGCAAAAGAGGAATTTGTAAAAGACTACGTATGGCCAATGTTAAAGTCGGGAGCTATTTATGAGGGGAAATATTTATTGGGAACTTCGATAGCCCGCCCGCTGATTTCGAAAGAATTAGTGAAAGTGGCTAAAAAAGAAAATGCAGATTATATTTGCCACGGAGCAACGGGGAAAGGAAATGATCAGGTAAGATTTGAACTTTCCGTAAAGGCATTAAGCCCGGATACAAAAATAATTGCTCCTTGGAGAGTATGGGATATTAAATCACGTGAAGATGCCATTGATTACGCTAATAAACATGGTATTGAAGTTCCGGTAACTAAAAAGCGCCCATATAGTATGGATAGAAATGTACTTCATTTAAGTCATGAAGGTGGAGATCTTGAAAATCCTGCTAACCAACCAATAGATGACCTTTGCTTGATTTGCAATAATATAGAGAAAGCACCCGATAATCCGGAGTATGTTACGATAGGATTTGAAAAGGGGGCACCTGTCTCTATAAATGGAGAAAAATTGGAACCTCTTCAATTGCTGGAAAAAGCAAATGAAATTGCGGCAATTAATGGAGTAGGAATACTAGATTTAGTTGAAAATCGTCTGGTTGGAATGAAATCAAGAGGTGTATATGAAACACCGGGTGGAACATTGCTGTACGAGGCTCATAAGGTATTGGAGAGTCTTGTACTTGACAGAAATACAATGTCTTTTAAATCCCAGGTCGCTATAAAATATTCGGAGCTTTTATATGATGGCATGTGGTTTACTCCGTTAATGAAAGCACTTCAGGCTTTTGTAGAAAGTACTCAGGAGTATTGCACCGGAGAGGTAAAGATGAAACTGTATAAAGGAAATTGTTTTTCAGTGGGAGTAACTTCTCCCTATTCATTATATAGTGAAGAAATGGTTACTTTTGGTGAAGACAATGTGTACGAACAGTCAGATGCTGAAGGATTTATAAACCTTTACGGTTTGCCATTAAAAATGAATGCTATGATGAAGCAAAAAAATAATATCAAGTTATTTTAGTTAAATCGTTATATTAATTGGAGGAATTTATGAAAAAGTTATGGGGAGGACGTTTTGAAAAAAATACAGATGCATTGATGGAAGATTTCAATTCGTCGATAAGTTTTGACAAAAAATTATATAAATATGATATAGAGGGAAGTATTGCTCATGCAATTATGTTAGGAGAAACGGGGATAATAAAAGAAGAGGAATCTCATCAAATAATAGAAGGTTTGAAATCAATTAGAAAAGATATCGAATTGGACAGATTTGATTTTGATAAAAAACATGAAGATATTCATATGAATATAGAAGCAGGGGTGATTGATAAAATCGGTGAAGTGGCTAAAAAATTGCATACGGCCAGAAGCAGAAATGATCAGGTGGCTTTAGATCTTAAAATGTATTCCAGAGATTCGGTCAAAATGATACAAACTTTATTAAAGGAATGGATAGAAGCTCTTGTTGATGTTTCAGAAAAAAATATAGATACTATTATGCCTGGATATACTCACTTGCAGAGAGCCCAGCCCATAACTTTTGCTCATAATTTGATGGCACATGCAGAGATGGCGGTTAGAGATTATAAGCGCCTTGAATCTTGGCTAAATATTCATAATACAATGCCTTTGGGAAGCGGGGCATTGGCAGGAACAACATTTCCAATTGACAGATATAGAACTTGTGAATTATTAGGATTTGAAAGTCCTTGTCTTAATTCGTTAGATGGAGTAAGTGATAGGGATTATGTGGTGGATTTGTTGAGTGCCTGTAGTGTTGGGATGATGCATTTAAGCAGAATTTGCGAGGAACTTGTAATTTGGTCCACTCAAGAATTTTCATTTATTGAAATAGATGATGCCTATAGTACAGGAAGTTCGATGATGCCGCAAAAGAAGAATCCCGATGCGGCAGAGTTAATAAGAGGTAAGACAGGTAGAGTATATGGAGATTTAATGGCAATACTTACCACGCTTAAAGGACTTCCTCTTGCATATAATAAAGATATGCAGGAGGATAAAGAATGTTTATTCGATGGTGTAGAGACATGGATTAAATCTTTAAGTATAATAATCCCTATGATAAAAACGATGAAAATTAAATTTAAAAATACTTTTGAAGCGACAAAAGGCGGATTTACAAATGCTACTGATTTAGCGGATTATTTAGTAAAAAAAGGTGTGGCGTTTAGAAATGCACATAAGATTACCGGAGAAATCGTGCTTGATTGTATATATAAGGGGATTTCGCTAAATGATATCAGTCTGGAAGAGTATAAAATTTATTCAGAGAAAATAGATGATGATATTTATAAGTATATTAGCCTGGAAGAGTGTGTTAATAAGAGAAACAGTATAGGTGGTCCAAGTAAAGAACAGGTCAGTAATCATATAGATATTTTGAAAAAGTATGTAAATACCCTATCTACAATAAGTGATATATAACATTAAAAAATAATGAAAATCTATATCAAAACTGTTGACATATATTTAAACGCTTGCTATAATGAAATCAGATATTTATTGAAATTAAAAATCAGTATCCTTTCTTGTTTTTATAAAATTAATTTAAGTAATATATAAAAACTTCTAAAGCAGAAAGAAAAATTTTATTTCGATAAAAAATCATTTGTAGAAAGGTTGGTATATTTTATGACAGATGCAAAATTTGAAAGTGTACTCGCCAATTTTTGTTCACCGGTCTTGATGAATGAGAAGATATCGAATTTGGTTTCGATACATAAAAAAGACATACCAAATATTCATTCTTTAATAAAGTACTATAATTACTTATTTAAGAAGTATGACTTGGTTATGACTTCGGTTTGTGAGTGTAGCAGGAGAGTTTTAGTATTTGTCTATAAAAAGTCTCTTCTTTCTGAACACTTAAGAGATAAGAATGTAGCTGAAATTCTAAATAAGTATGGATATAAAAATATAGATACTTTAGAAGGATATATAAATCTCTTGAGAAGTAGAATTGGGCACAATGATTTTCCACATGAGATAGGTATATTTTTGGGATATCCTATTCAGGATGTCAAAGGCTTTATAAACAATAGGGGTAAAAACTATAAATATTGCGGATATTGGAAAGTATATGAAAACATAAAACAAGCAAAAAAAATATTCAGGCAATATGATAGACTAAGAAATGTTGTTACAGATAAGCTTAAAAGTGGAGAAAGCATTGAAAATATATTAAACCAGTCACATAGCAACTACAATATTGCATAATAGGAGGATTTGAGTAGAATGAAGAAGGTAGGAGTATTTTATTGGAGTGGAACTGGAAACACTGAGAAGATGGCAGAAGGAATAGCTGCAGGTCTTAGTAAAGCTGGAGTAGAATTTGATGTTATCAATATAACTAGCGATTCTAAGAGTGTTTCAGATTATGAAATGTTAATGTTCGGTTGTCCATCAATGGGTATGGAAGTTCTTGAAGAAGCAGAATTCGAACCATTCTTTGAAGAAGCAGAAAAATCAATTTCTGGAAAGAAAGTTGCATTATTTGGTTCATATGGATGGGGAGATGGAGAATGGATGAGAAACTGGCAGGATAGAGTAAATGATGCCGGTGCTGACCTATTCAATGATGAAGGACTAATAGTTAATGAAACTCCAGATGATGATGCTATGACACAGTGTGAAGAATTCGGTAGCTCATTTGCACAGTATTAGGATTTGAATTACTTCCAAATGTATTAAAGTATAATAAACTTATTACTAGTTGAACAAAACATATAAATAAATTAAAATAACAATAAAACATCTTAAAATAATAAAACATCTTAAAAAACAGTAATATTAATTAAAAAACATCTTCAAAATACCTGCAATTGCATTTCCGGTAATTGCAGGTATTTTGCATTATAAAATTATTCAATTGTATCTTCAATTTCATCATTTACATACTCCAAAATATCACCAGGCTGACAGTTTAGAGCTTTACAGATATCATTTAAAGTTGAGAATCTTATTGCCTTTGCTTTTCCGGTTTTTAAAATTGACAAATTTGCATTAGTTATATTAATTATTTTGGCTAAATCTTTAGATGACATATTTTTTTTCAGCATAACCATATCTAAATTTATTTTAATAGACATATATCCCCCTAAATAGTAAAATCATTCTCTTCTTTTATTTTACACGCACGTTTGTAAACATCACTTAAAATAATTAGCATGAAATTTGATAACAGCAATAAAATGGTTTCTACAGAAAATCTTAAATTAAAAATTTCAATTGTTGTTGTTTTATTTATAATTGAAGCACCGATAATTGTATCATTTACAATAAGAGAAGCTGTAATAAATAAAAGAGCGTATGATATAAATTTTAATATATTGATGCTTTTCTTTTTTATAGGATTTTTTTTGCTATCATATCTTAATAATAAAGTGAAAAATAATACAATGGCAATAAGAATAGCAAAGAATGTATTTGAAAAATATTCAAGCAATGTTTTATTTAATATATCTTTACTGAAAATTATTTTTTGTAATAAAGAATAAATAAAGATTATAGAACTAGCTAACATTGTTAGAAAAAATAAAAAAATAAAAAGGCTAATTACTGATAGTAAGATTTCTCTAGATTTAATTTTTTTGTTCATATGATATAACCTCCAAAATATTATTTTTAAGTAAATTATAATACTGTATTTATTGAAAGTCAATATAAAATTATCGAAAAACAATAAACGGTGTTTATAAAAAAATTCTATAAAAAATAACGTATTGACTTATTCTTTTTTCTAAATTATACTATTACTATAAAATGATAAAATAATATTCGTGATATAACGAACTATTACTTGGGTATATGGTTATAATCTACATATAAATTATTGTAAATTATATAGAACAAAGTTTAGTTTTTTGCCGGATTAAGGAGGATAAAATGGGATTTAAATCAGATATTGAAATAGCACAGGAAGCAAGACCGCAAGATATAAGGGATATTGCCAAGAAAATCAATTTATCGGAAAATGACATTGAGCTTTATGGTAAATATAAAGCTAAAATTGACTACAATGTATTAAGTAGAACTGAAAGTAAAAGAGGAAAACTAATTCTTACAACTGCTATAAATCCAACTCCAGCCGGGGAAGGAAAAACTACAACATCTATAGGTGTGGCTGATGCACTATCTAAATTAGGTAAAAATGTAATAGCAGCATTGAGAGAACCATCTATGGGACCGGTTTTTGGTATAAAAGGCGGGGCTGCAGGCGGTGGTTATGCTCAAGTAATACCAATGGAAGATATAAATTTGCATTTTACCGGAGATATGCATGCGATCAGTGCGGCAAATAATTTGTTGGCAGCTATGTTAGACAATCATATTTATCAGGGAAATTCATTAAATATTAATCCTAAACGTGTCGTATGGAGAAGATGTGTTGATATGAATGATAGACAGCTTAGGAATATAGTTGATGGACTTGGCAAAAAGGTAGACGGTGTAACAAGAGAGGATGGATTTGATATTACTGTTGCATCAGAAATAATGGCTACTTTCTGTCTGTCAAATAATATAGCCGAATTAAAAGAAAATTTAGGGAATATAGTAGTTGGTTATACATATGATGGTAAACCCGTTACTGCAAGACAATTAAAAGCTAACGGTGCCATGGCTGCTGTACTGAAAGATGCCCTTAAGCCAAATCTGGTTCAGACGCTTGAAGGAACTCCGGCAATAATACATGGTGGACCATTTGCAAACATTGCACATGGATGTAATTCAATAATAGCTACAAAAATGGCTTTACATATGAGTGATTATGTTGTCACAGAAGCGGGATTCGGTGCAGATTTGGGAGCTGAGAAGTTTCTGGATATTAAGTGTAGAAAAGCGGAAATCAGACCTGATGCAGTGATAATTGTAGCAACTGTAAGAGCGCTAAAATATAATGGTGGTGCACCAAAGGATAAGTTAAATGAAGAAAATTTAGAGGCTTTAGAAAAAGGGCTTCCAAATTTACTAAAACATATTGAAAATATTACTCAGGTATATAAATTACCTGCTGTAGTTGCAATAAATAGATTTCCATTAGATACAGAATCAGAATTAAAATTAGTTGAAACTAAATGTAACGAATTAGGTGTGAATGTAGCTCTATCAGAGGTATGGGCAAATGGTGGAGAAGGCGGAATAGCTGTTGCAAATGAAGTTTTAAAACTTATTGAAAAAAATGAAAATAACTTCGAGTACTGTTATGATGAAAGTGAGAGTATCAGAGAAAAATTAAATTCGATAGCTACTAAAATTTATGGTGCAGATGGAGTAGATTTTACTGCAGAAGCTATAAAACAAATGGAAGAAATAGAAAAGCTTGGTTTTGGGAATTTACCTATATGTATTGCTAAAACTCAGTACTCCCTTTCAGATGATCAGACAAAATTAGGAAGACCTACAGGATTTAGAATAAATGTGAGAGAAATGACAGTATCGGCCGGCGCAGGTTTTATTGTTGTATTGACAGGTGCAATAATGAAGATGCCCGGATTACCGAAAATTCCTGCAGCTGAAAGAATAGATGTGGATGAAAAAGGTGTAATTTCAGGTTTATTTTAAAACTTTAATTACTAAAACGACTATGTTACAATATATTATAGCATAGTCGTTTTTTATAGGTTTAATTAGTTAATTTCAGAGAAAATTGAGGTGTATGTATGAATTTTTTTATAAGATTGGTAAAATTAATTATAGGTTTGTTTTTGTATGCTTTAGGCATAATGGTAACCATAAGAGCTAATATAGGTTATTCACCTTGGGATGTATTTCACGTGGGTGTTTCTAAGACTACCGGACTGTCATTGGGAACTATTTCAATACTTGTAGGATTTATAATAATTATTATAACGACGATTTTAGGAGAAAAATTTGGTTTAGGTACTGTTTTAAATATGTTATTGATTGGAATTTTTATTGATTTTATTATAAAATTAGATTTCATACCTATGGCTGATAATTTTTTAATAGGTGTTGTTATGTTGCTTTTAGGAATAGTAATCATAGCATTTGCAACATATTTTTATATATCACCCGGATTTGGAGCCGGACCAAGAGATGGACTTATGGTTGCACTTTCCAGAAAATCAAAATATTCAATAGGGATATGCAGGGGAATAATCGAATTTATAGCCGCAGTTGGAGGATATTTCTTAGGAGGTATGCTTGGATTAGGTACACTAATTTCCGTGGTTATGGTTGGAATAATAATACAATATACATTCAAGATAATTAATTTCGATCCTAAAGCAGTGAGACATGAAAATATAAAAGAGACTTTTGAAAATATAATGAGGAAGTAATAAATAAATGGTTGATTTAAGATAAAAAATTAGTATTTTAAAACATTAAAGATGTTTAAATTCCTGTAAAAATTAAAATAGAGAGTATTATAAGAATATGATTGCATTGATAATACTCTCTTAAATTTGCTAAGATTTATTTTCTATAAAGTTCATTTCTTTTTCTACCCAATTTGAGTCTTTTAGCAATGCACGGCCGATACCTATTAAATCGGCATCTCCATTTTTAAGAAATTTTTCTGCTTGAACAGCTGTCTTGATGCCACCTGTTAATATCACCGGTATATTTACGTTCTTCTTTATATTATTAGTTAAGTCTGAAAAATATCCGGGTTTAGTGTCAATAATTCTGTAACTACATAGTCCACCGGAAATATCCAATATTTCAACGCCAAGTTTTTCGAAATGCTTCGATGCTTTTATTGCATCTTCAATACTCAGACCATCCTTTGAATAATCTCCTGCACCAATTCTTATGAGAACGGGATAATTGTCTCCAAGTTCTTTTTTTATTCCATAGATAATTTCAGAGTGGATTTTTATCCTAGAATATATATCTCCTCCATATTCGTCAGTTCTTTTATTTGTAATAGGAGAAAGAAACTGATTTAGCAGGTATCCATGTGCGGAATGGATTTCAACCCCGTCAAAACCGGCTTTTTTAGCTCTAACAGCAGCATTTATGAAGTATTTTATTATTATTTTTATTTCATCATTGTTTAATTCTCTTGGAGTTTCGGCATCGGTTTTAGAGGGATTAATAATAGAGGAACAACTTATAGGTTGTTCTCCAATAACAGAAGATAGTGCGGAACTTCCCGAATGTGCCAGCTGAGCAATAGCCAACGACTCGTTTTTATGAATCGTATCGACTAATTTTTTTAAGCCGTCTATACAAGTATCATTTTGTATTGACATTTGAAGTGGGTTAGCTTTTCCCCGTGGTTCTACAAAACAGTGTTCAACTATTACTAGAGAAATTTTTTTACTTTTTGTTTTTTCGTCATAGTACTTAATTATTTCATCAGTAACCAGACCATCCGGTGTGGATTTTGAAGTAGCCATGGGTGGCATAACAAGTCTATTTTTCAAAGATAGATTTTTAGTTTTTAGCTTAGATTTTAATATGTACATAATGATACCTCCAAAATCATTTTATAGTATGTATTTTACATTAAGTTATTAATAAATGTCCACACCTATGGTATAATTTTTATTAGTTACATTTAGTTATATAATGGTTTTAGATAAATTTTATAAAAATACAGGGGGTATATATGAGATGGGTTTCAGATAAATTCGATGTCAAGAGTTCAATATTGGCATCTATTGTGATAACGGGATATTGTTTTATAGTAAAGGCAATATTCGATATAGGAATATTTATTTATAATAAAAATTTCGGGAATTGGATCAGCAACTTAACTAATGGAGATATAATAACCTTGATTTCCGTTATTGTGGGAATATTAATTATAGCCAGGAAAGCATATAATTCTCCGGATACGGGGGATGAAGAAATTGATGCTACAAAATATAGATTTTATAGAGTAGTATTAGTATTGGTGGCACTGGTTGCAACCATTGCTTATAATAAGGAACCTTTTAAGCTTGTTATAACAACAATGCCGACTTTATATTATATTATTATAGGATTAATTGTGATTATTGCCTATAAGATAATAAAGAAAATAATATATAAATAGCATTATGATGGACGCAGTAAATAGCAAAATTGAAAATGCTGATGACCATCGAAAAAGGAAAATGGAGGATAGATGAAAGAAATACTTTTAATTGCGACAGGGGGGACTATAGCTTCAAAACCTACAAGTGTGGGATTGGTTCCCAGTATTACAAGTGAAGAAATAATAGAATTTGTTCCTAAAATAGCCCAATTATGCAAAGTTTCTACAATACAATTAATGAATATAGATAGTAGTAATATGGATCATAATGGTTGGATAAAAATTGCTAATTGTATAAAGGAAAATTATAATAAGTATGATGGTTTTGTGATAACTCATGGAACTGATACTTTGGCATATTCGTCATCAGCATTGTCATATCTTATTCAAAATTCTAAGAAACCAATAGTAATGACGGGTTCTCAAAAATCTATATACTTACAGGATACAGATGCCAGAAAAAATTTGTATGATAGTTTTATTTTTGCCTGCGATGATAATGCTAGTGGAGTACATATAGTTTTTGATTCGAAGGTAATTGTGGGTACCAGAGCCAGAAAAACCAGAACCCATAGCTATAATGCTTTTGATAGTATCGATTATCCGGTTGTAGCTGTTATATTGAATGAAAAGGTGATTTATTATATAGAAGAAAAGGTTGAAGGAGATCCTATTTTTTATGACGAATTAAATTCGAAAGTCAGTATTATAAAATTAGTTCCAGGAATTAATTATGAAATATTTGAGTTTGTGGGTGAAATTTCTGATGTTCTGATAATAGAAGGTTTTGGTGTTGGAGGATTGCCATGTTATAATGATGAAAATAAGTTGGCAAAGTCAGTTGAAAAACTTAAAGAAAATGGAAAAATAATAGTATTTTCTACTTCGGTTCCACATGAAGGTAGTAATATAGAGGTATATCAGGTCGGAAATGAGATAAAAAATAGTTTGAAGTTACTGGAAAATTATAATATGACTATGGAATCTACGGTGTGTAAATTGATGTGGATTACTTCCATAACAAAAGATATTGATAAGGTAGAGGAAATGTTTTACAATCCAATTTCTTATGACATATTATTCTAACAGAAAAGAAGGTGGTACAATGAGTGAGAGTATTTATGAAATAATAAAAAAAGAATTTCAGTGCAGCGGTGTATTGCCTTATGAATTTCAGGATTTGGAAGTTGCGGGCGCAGAAGATGTAAATGAACTTATATGGGGAAAAGATGAATTATCAAATTACCAAAAAGAAAGAATATCTTTGGATTTAATAAATAAAATAAAATTTTTAATTGAAGAGTGTACAGAAGATATTATAATTGAAACCGAATTAGTAATATTTCTAAAAGAAAATCCAATATACAAATATATCGATGCTTTAAACAGAATATTGTCGATACATATAGAAGAGGGATATTTTGATAAGGAAAAAATATATAATTTCGGGTTAAAATTGGCCACTAAAAGTATAAATATAGAAAATACTAAATTAGGTATTATTATACTGGGAAATTTTGAAAATGATTTTAGTAACAGAATAATAGCAACTTTAGGATATCATAGTGAATTTACATTATACGCTGTGGAAGTATTTAGAAAATATGATAATAGAAATAAACGTACTTATGATTTAGTTAAAAATACTGATGGATATGGGAAACTTATTTCAATCATGAATTTTTATCCTATACATGATGAACAAAAAAGATGGATTTTTGAAAATTTTGGAGTACATTCATCAGGGGTGAAAAATGATATAGCTATAATTATCATGGAAAATACTCTTATGTGTGATTACATTCTCAACATTAGCATAGATGAAGAAAATTTTAATATATTTTCATTACTACTTGCACATAGTTCGAGGTACAGATTTTTTAGTGATATAGATAGATTCCTGGAAATAATCAAAAAATATTTATTTAAAGCATATAGATACGCAAAAACGTATACTGATTTGCTTGCAATTGCACTGATAAGGAATAACATTAGTTATTCAATTAATATGTCAGAAAATAAAGTTTGTTCCACAGTATGGAATGAAGAAACAAAAAAAGAAGTGCTTTCAATTTGTGAGGAATTACTTGAAAAATTTGATTTTCAAAAAATAATTTTTTCTGAGATAATTGAAGAAAACAGACTGGATTATTTTGAAGATGTTGTTTTGTTGGTAAATTTGGTTGTTGAGCTGTTTAAATATAACGGATTTTTAATTAGTTCACAAATATTTGAGATTATATTTGACTCCAGACCTTTTATTTACGATTTAGTTGAATTTCTAAAAATGGATGTGGATGAGCAATATATAAGGGAAATAAGCACTCATGTGATCGACAGAATGCCGGATGATGTATTTGAAGGTGAAAATATTTCCGGAAGTCTTGGGTTTGAAATATTGCCGGATATATGGTTGGTAAATATATTAGAATCATATCGCGAAAATGAAATATTTGATGAAGAACTGCTATTAATGTCTCTTAAAGCGAGATTTAACGATGTCAGAATAGAAGCGATTAAGTCACTGGGATTTTTCAAAAATAAATGGTCTGAAAAGGTTGAAGGATATTTGTTAGAAGCATTGAAGGAAGAAAGAGATGATAAGATAGTCGACGATATAAAAAATATACTCGGAATTTGAAAATCAATTTTTCTGTTTAAAAAATAATAGTGTTCTTTTTAGTTTTGGCAAAAAATCGAAATAATTTATGATACTTCTAAAGTTCCCTTTAATCTAAATATGTTATATAAGGAGGATTTTAACATGAAAAAAAATATTTGTTTTTAATTATTGCAATTGTTGTCTTAATTGTTTGTAGTTTAAAAATAGTGAATAATTCTAAAGAGAGTACGCCGAAGAAAAATTCGTCAAATGTATCTACTAAAACTGTTAATGACAAAAATAGTAATCTGACTTTTGACACATCTGAATTTGAAAAATTAAGTAAAGACGATTTAATCCGGAAAAGAGATAAATTGATTGATGAAAATTTATCAATAGATAAGAGTGTTTCGGAAGAGGAAAATAAAAGAACCAAAAAAGAATTGCTATTAAATGATTCATGGACTTTAGTTGGATATGTTGAATATAAATATCCAAATTTAGATGATAGAGAAAAACTTATGAAACAAATTAATCTTATACAATTTGCTAATTTTTTAGGTCATCGTATGGATCCATCCGGTCAGTATTTTATGATTTTAGATGAAAACAGTCAGTATGATGATTTTTTGAAATTTAAAAAACGTGAAGATTTAAGGGATATTTCATCAACTAGTACAGTTAAAGAAAAAATGAAATATTTAGCAAAAAATATCGATGAACTTTCTTCTTTTGTTGATATTCCTAAAGAAAACATTATAGAGAATTTTACTAATTACTACCAAGATGAGAATTCCTCGCTAAGCGAAAAAGAAAAAAATGAAATCAAAGGATTGATAGAGAATTTTAAAAAGTAATATATTAATTTGCAAGGGGCTTTTGATTAAGCCCCGATAATAAAAATAGGATACTAAAAATATAATCATCTAAGGTAAAAAATAGCTAATTGCGTTCTGTCTCTTAGATTTAATTTGACAAGCATTGAAGATATGTAATTTCTTACTGTACCCTCACTTAAGTACAGTTTGTTTGCAATTTCTTTATTATTTAGTCCGTCAGCTACCAATTTTAATATATCTATTTCTCTTTCGCTTAATTCTGACAAAATTTCCCTGTTATAATCTTTGTTGTTGTTCCTGTTTATGTTTCCTATATTTGATATGACTTTTGTACCAAACACTGTTTGACCTGCATATACCGCCCTGATAGAGGGGCAAATACTTTCAAAATCATCTTTTAATAAATATCCCGAGCTACCTAAATTTATCGCCTCACTTATATAATTTTCATCTAAAAAAGTGGTTAGAAAGATAACTTTCGAATCCGGATATTTTGATTTTATATGTTTAAATGCATCAATTCCATTTTTTTCTCCAATTCTTATATCAAATAGTGCTATATCGGGACTGTATAAGTCATACATATTTATTGCATCGTCAAAGTTGTGTCCTATGCCTACTACTTCAAAATCAGATTGTGATTCTATTATAGTTTTTAGTGCAAAGCATATCATTTTATCATCATCAATTACCAGTATTTTCATATCAATTCTCCTTGCAAATAGTGATAAATATTCTGAAGCCATTTTCAGTGAATATTTCGACGGAACCATTTATTTCATTAATTCTTTTTCTTATGGAATTTAAGCCCATTCCGAAATTTTTTATTTTAGAGTTACTTCCATTATCTTTAATGTTTATATAAATATTGTCGCTCATTTCAACCATACTTATATCTACAATAGTTGCATTGGAATGTTTAGATACATTTGTCAATGCTTCTTTTACAATATATATAATAGAATACTTGTATTTTAAATTTATATTTTTACTTAAGGAATAAGTAAAATTAACTTTGTAAAAAGTAAACTCCTTTATAATTTTATTTATTTCTTCCTCCAGATTTATCGATTCATTTTGGAAGTTGTGTAGACTTTTTCTGACTTCATTCATTCCTTCAGATAATGTATTTTTAAGCATATTGAGTTGTCTAATTTTATTTTCGTCTTTTTCATTTACAAGCATTGCACCTATCTGGAGTATTCCTCTGGAAGTTAAATGCCCTAAACTATCATGTATATCTCTTGAAATTCTATTTCTTTCATTTAAAATAGCTATTTCAATTTTATGGTTTTCATTTTGTATTTGCTCAATATATTTTTTATGAAGTTCTAATTTCTCATCTTTTGAAGAAGAGTAATACTTATAATATTTGTTGCTGATATTTTCTAATTGCAGGGCATTTACCGAGTAAATCATTGAAATTATGTTTATCGATATAAGCATAACAAAAAGTAAATAATTATCCATAATAAATAATAGTGCAATAGAAGATAGTGCACATATTATGATATTAGTTTGATTGAAAACACCATCTTTAATATTGCAATAAATAATGGCGGGCGAATAATAGATAGAGCAATGTAAAAAAAGATTTTCGTCTGTTATTTTAAGTTTGTATAATAAAATTAGCAATATATATGTAGTATATATGATAATTTCATTTTTTTTAAAATTAATTATAGAATCTATAGTGCAAAGTATAGTACCTATGCATATGGGCATTATTACATATATATTTTTACATTGATATATAACTATTGTTGTAGATATTATCCATAGTAAAATCGGATTCAAAAATTTTTTATAATCAATACTATATCCGTACATACTTATCCTCCATTATTATTTAGATAAATTAATAATATCATATAATTAGATATAATTACATATTCTATATATAAGCAATAAATTTAATGACAAATGTAATATTATTAGATGATTTAAGACACTCACAAATTTATTGAAAAAGATATATAATCAATTATAAATAAACATATAAAAAAGTCGTGGGAATTAGATTTATGGAAGTTAGCCGGGGAGATAGCTAATTATGAATATGACAAAAAAATGAAAGAGAGGTGGAAAGTATGATAGTTGAAGTTTCTAATATTTTAAAAAGATTTGACGATTTAGTAGCACTTGATAATTTGTCAATAAAAGTTCAAGAGGGTGAAATATATGGATTGCTGGGACCAAATGGATCCGGTAAAACGACTTTAATCAATTGTATATTATCATTACTTAAATATGAGCAGGGTGAAGTTCTTTTGTTTGGAGAGGAGATGTCTCCTAAGAGATATGATTTAAAAGGTAATATAGGGTATGTTCCACAGGAGATAGCGGTTTTTGAAGAATTAAATGTCTATGATAATATAGATTTTTTCTGTGGTTTGTATATAAGTGATAAGAAAAAGAGAAAAAAATATGTTGAAGAGGCAATAGAATTTGTAGGTTTAAATGATTTTAAGAAGTTTTATCCAAAAAAATTAAGTGGAGGCCTTAAAAGAAGATTGAATCTTGCTTGTGGTATATCTCATAAGCCAAAGCTTTTAATACTGGATGAGCCTACAGTTGCCGTAGATCCACAGAGCCGAAATTCAATTTTGGAAGGAATAAAGCGACTTAATAAAGAGGGAGCTACAATTATTTATACAACTCATTATATGGAGGAAGTAGAGCAAATTTGCACAAAGATAACTATAATAGATAAGGGTAAGAACTTAATTACGGGAAATAAATATGAATTAAAAAAAGCGGTAGGTTTGGTAGATACACTAATTCTTAAAGATATTGAGTGTTCTGATGAAGATATAGAAAATATAAGTAATGAATTGCATGAGAGTGTTGTGAAGAGGATAGGTAATGAGCTCCATATATCAATAAAAGACAGTATGTTAGTATCCAAGGTGCTTTCTTATATCGAGCATAATAATATTTACTTTGGGGGAATGACAGTAAAAAGTCCTACCTTGAATGATGTATTTTTGGAAATAACGGGAAAGGAACTTAGGGATTACTAGAATAGGGGGTAAAATATGTTCAAATTTATATTTAAATATAATTTAAAAATGGCTTTTGGAAATAGAACTGCGATATTTTGGTTGATAATATTTCCATTTGCTTTATCCACTATATTCAGCATAGTTTTTTCTAAAATTGATACTACAAATAATTTTGAAAAAATGCCAATAATGGTACAAAGTGATATGTATAGAAGTATTTTGGAAACGATAGAAACTGATAATAAGAAACTATTTGAAATAAAAGAATATAAAAATCCGGATAAAGCATTGGAAAATAAGGAGATAATAGGATATGTAAAGCAGAAATCCAATGGTTTCAAAATGGAATCAGAGGTAGTTATTGATAAGCCAAGTCTGAACACTGCAATTTTATATAATACTGTGAATAATATCAATAAATTGGGGCTGACTATTTCTGAGATAGCAAAAGACACCAAAAATTATTCGGCAATTCCAAAAATAATAAAAGATATTTCCAATCAAAATTCAGTGGAAATAAAGAAAGCTTTTACTATGAAAAATAAAAAAAGCAGTACTATATTTTTCTATGCCTTACTTTCTATGATCTGCTTGGGAGCTACAGCTTACGGGATAATTATAATAGAAAGCATGAATGTTCATTCTACGGAATTAAGTACTAGAAGGTTGATATGTGCACCAATAAGCAGATTAAATTATTTAATACCGCAGTTTTTTGCATATACGTTAATTACTTCAATTTCATCTATGGTTTTATATTCTTATATGAGATATATATTGAAAGTGGATTTTGGTGGTAATCAATTTCAGATTATATTTGGGTTAATTATAGGAAATGTAATGTCAATAATTATAGGCATGTTGATATCAGTATTAATTAATCAATCTCTGGAAATTAAACAAAGCATTAATGCTGTATTTTATGTATTCAGCTGTTCCTTAGCGGGAATGATGGATTCAAGGGTGATGGGTTTTTTTACGAATAAGATGCCGGCTATAAATTATATTAATCCCGGAACCGTATTATCGAGAATGTTTACATCCATATATATAAGTGAAAACAATGTACTGTATTTTAAAAGTATTATAAATATATTGGTGATTATTATCGTAACACTGGTATTGACCCTATTGTTGGTTAGGAGGAGATTAAATGACAGTATTTAAAGCGTATCTCAATATTATGAAAAAAAATTCTATTGGTATAATGATATATTTTTTTATATTTGTACTTATATCTGTACTATCAATGGTATCTTCTCAGAAACTTCCTTCTGATAATGTTGATTCAAACATTTCTGTTGCAGTAATAAATAATGATAGGGATAATGAGTTTAGTGACAAGATAAAAAAATATTTAGATAAAAATTATTCAATGAAATATGTAAAAGATGATAATGAAACAATAAAAGAGTCTTTGATATCCGGATATGTTCAATATGTATTAAAAATAAATGATGATTCGAGCTTAGAATATTATGTTCATAAAGATGACGAGAGTGTGTATTTAATAAATAGTAAAATAATTGAGTACATACAAATTAATAAATTGCTTAGTAAGTACAATGTTAAAAATATTGAACAAAAAAGTGATAATATAATCTCAAATGATATAAAATTAAGTTTTCATATAAATAAAGATGTAAAAAAAGCCAGAATAATTAATTCAATGTACCGATATTATAATTATCAGTTATTTGTTGTATTGGCAATTATTATGATAGGTACCTATTTTATAGAAAGTAGATTTTATGCAGGAGTTGTAAAAAATCGAATCAGTATATCAAAAATGAATAGTAGAAAATTCAATTTAGCCGTGATAAAAAGTTCTTTGTCATATATACTGTTTGTATGGTTGGTTTTTTCAGCTTTGAGTGTTTGCATCTTTGGAGCTGGCTATATAAATTCAAAAGTTGGATATCAATTCCTATTATCTAGTTTTATATATCTTATACCTGCGTCCGGATTATCATTTTTTATAGCATCCATATCAAAAAATGCAAATATGAATATGGCTATAACCAATTTACTTACATTGACTTTATCCTTTATTTCAGGGGTATTTGTACCAAAAGAATTTCTACCTGAATATCTGGAAAAAATAGCATTATTTTCACCAATGTTTTGGAACGGCAGACTATATAGCTCTATAGTAGAGGGAGTTTTTTGGAATTATAGCACTATAAGGTATATTTTAGTTCAACTATTAATAGGAATTACTTTTATTATGTTGACATTGGTTATTCATAAAAATAGGGCAAAAAATGAAGTATAAAGAGATGGATGAAAAGTCAAGTAGATTGGAAAGTAAAACAAGCTGATAAAATTTTATAAAAATCCAATTATGTTTAATCATATAAAGGGATAAATATATAAAGAAATAAAAAGCATTATAGACGTTCTTTGACTTCTCATTGATGACCTATAATGCTTTTTTATATATTTTTTTCTTTAAAATATTTTTGTTGATATAATATCCACGGCTTTAATCAAATATTTTTCTTCAAGCTCCGTAAATCTCGAAAATTCAGAGCTATCCATGTCTAAAACACCCAAACATTTTTCATTTTTAATAATCGGTATGACAAGTTCGGAATTAGATGCTGCATCACATGCTATATGTCCTTCAAATTTATGTACATCATCCACTCTTACTGTTGATTTTGTACTAAAAGCCTTTCCACAAACGCCGTTGGAGTAATTTATTTTAGTGCAGGCAGGCATCCCCTGAAAAGGACCTAATTCAAGTTCTTTACCATTATCTAGATAAAATCCGCACCAGTTCATTCTTCCGACTACGGCATTAATAAGTGCGGATGCATTTGATAATTTACTTATTTTTGAATCATCATTATCAAGTAAACCCGTTAAAGCTGAGAGCATAGTTATATATTTTTCTTCGGTACTCATTCCATCAAATACTTTTATATCAAACATTTTTTCCTCCTGAAGACTTTTCTATAAATTAGGTTTTACTGTAAAAAATTGTTAAAGTAAGATTCGTACTATATTAATTACTATATTAATAACTTCAATTATATCATAAAAATAGTTATAAAGTTATATAAAAAATGAGTTGGAATATTTTGTGTTTTACTTTATACTGTAGTTAAGCAATTAGTGATACTTAATATAATGATATTGCTTTTAGAAAGCAGTATAATATATAGTTATATTTTAAGTTGGAGGTTCGAATATGGAAAGTAATAGAGTAGCTGTAATTAGTGCGGTATTAGATGATCCGGTGAAATGCCAGGTGGAGTTCAATAAAGTGGTTTCTCAATCAAAAGATATAGTAAGAGGAAGAATGGGAATTCCATTTCTTGAAGAAGGAATTTCGGTAGTGTGTCTGACTGTAATGGGTACTATGGATGAAATAAACAGCCTTACCGGTAAGTTAGGTTCTATAGATAGTGTAAATGTCAAAACGGCTATATCAAAGAAAGAAGTATTATGATTAAAACTTGTGAAGAAGAAGCAAAAAATAAAAGGATAGTTAAATTAATAAATAAACTATATATAGAAAATGACTTAAGAGATGATGAACTTTTGTGGCTTATTGATAATATAGATGATGAAAGTAAAAGATACCTGTTTGCATTATCTGAGGATACAAGGAGAATATATTATGGGAAAAGTGTATACTTACGAGGTCTGATAGAATTTACAAATTATTGTAGGAGAGAATGTAAGTATTGTGGGATAAATGTATTCAATAAGAGTGTCAAAAGGTATAGACTTTCTAAAAAAGAAATATTGGACACATGTATTAAAGGAAATGAACTGGGATTTAAAACTTTTGTGTTACAAGGCGGTGAAGATCCATATTTTACTGATAAAATAATTTGTGATATAGTTACATCAATAAAAAAAATGATTCCTGATTGTGCGGTAACTCTTTCCGTGGGAGAAAGAAGTTATGATAGTTATAAAACTTTGAAGATAGCAGGTGTTGATAGATTTTTACTTAGACATGAAACGGCAAATGAAGAATTGTATAGATGGTTGCATCCTTATTCATATTTGCATTCGAGAGTTGAATGTTTGAAAAATTTGAAATCACTGGGATATCAAACAGGAGCAGGATTTATGGTAGGATTGCCTTGGTATAAGAGTGAGGATTATGTAAAGGATTTGAGATTTTTAAAGAATCTTCAACCTGAAATGGTAGGGATAGGTCCTTATATAACACACGAAGATACATCTATGAAAAATTATAAAAGTGGGGATTTAGAGACCACGTTATTGATGCTTGCTTTGATAAGACTATTGCTTCCGAAAGTACTACTTCCAGCTACGACAGCATTAGGCAGTATTTCACCTGATGGTAGAAGAAGAGGAATAGAGTTGGGGGCTAATGTAATAATGCCAAATCTTACACCCGTGGTAAATAGAGGTAACTATTCGATTTACAATAATAAAAAAATCTCAGGAAGTGAGTCAGCAGAAGCATTACAGATGATAAAAGACGATATAAATAGTTATGGATATTATTGTGATATGGGACGTGGAGACAGTAAAATGATATATTAAGCTATTGTATAGCTTTTATATAAATCTAACAAAAAAGAAAGACTAATTATTCTGATTTGAAAGGTGGAGAAAAATGAGTAGAAAAAGATTTGATGAAAACATGAAAATAGACAGGGAGTATGTTCTCCGTCTATTGGAGGAGGCAAAAGGAACTACTGAAGAGGATATCGATAGGATTTTGGAAAAAGCGAAAAATAAAAAGGGACTTGAGCATTCCGAAATAGCAGCATTATTGGAGATAGAAAACAAAGAACAGTTGAAAAAACTTTTTGAGGTATCCGGTCAGATAAAAAAGGATGTTTACGGAAATAGAGTAGTACTTTTCGCCCCATTATACATTAGTGATTATTGTGTAAATAATTGTGTATATTGTGGATATAAATGTAAGAATAAGTTTGTGAGACGAAAACTTACAATGGATGAAATAAGAAAAGAGGTAGAAATTCTTGAACAAATGGGACATAAGAGGCTTGCCTTAGAAGCAGGGGAAGATCCTCTAAATTGTCCTATTGAATATGTTCTCGAGGCTATTGATACAATATATGATACTTATAATAAAAATGGTGTAATTAGAAGGATTAATGTTAATATAGCCGCTACTACTGTGGAAAATTATAAAAAACTTCAAGAAGCACAGATAGGAACTTACATATTATTCCAGGAAACATATGATGAAGAAATTTATAAAAAAATGCATCCTAACTGTATTAAAGGAAATTATGATTATCATACCACTGCTTTTGACAGGGCAATGGAGGGTGGAATAGATGATGTAGGAGCCGGAGTGTTATTTGGATTAGCTGATCCGAAATTTGAGGTGTTATCTTTAATGCTACATAATCAGCACCTTGAAAAAAAGTTTGGTGTAGGATTCCATACTATTTCTGTTCCTAGACTTAGACCGGCAGAAGGTGTCACATTGGAAAGTTTTCCAAATCTGGTAGATGATGATATGTTTAAAAAAATAGTAGCTATAATACGTATTGCCGTACCATATACGGGAATGATTCTTTCCACAAGAGAAGATGCTGATATGAGAAAGGAACTATTAGAATATGGTATTTCTCAAGTAAGTGCGGGATCATGTACGGGAGTTGGCGGATATCAGGAATCTTTGAAAGGAGAAAATATAGCACAATTTAAAATGGCGGATGAAAGAACTCCACTTCAAGTGATTAATGATTTGATAGATGATAATTATATTCCTAGTTATTGTACGGCTTGTTATAGAACCGGCAGAACTGGTGAAAAATTTATGAATATTGCTAAATCTGAAAAAATACATTATATGTGCAAGCCAAATGCATTGACAACTTTGATGGAATATGCAGTAGACTATGGAGATGAAGAGTTCTTGAAAAAGGCTGAAAAATTTGTAAGAGAGCAGGCATCTACAATAGATAGAGAAGATATAGTCAATTTTACATTGGGGAATATAGATAAACTTAAAAAGGGTGAAAGAGATTTATATATATAATGAATAGATGATTGGAGGTTTTTATGCAAAATACACCAACTGCCAATAGAAAAACCGTTGTGCTAGTAGGGAATAGAAATGCAGGGAAGTCCACTTTATTCAATTTAATTTTAGGTCAAGATAGGTCGATTGTTTCTGATTTTGCAGGGACAACGACCGATCCTGTTTTTAAGGCAATGGAGTTGATAGGTTATGGTCCGATTAATTTAGTCGATACTGCGGGACTGGATGATGAAGGCGATCTCGGAAAAATGAGAGTAGAGAAAAGCCAAGAGGAAATCATGAATTCCGATGTCATAATACATGTGATTTCTATTGAAGATTTACTTGTGAATAAAGTTGGAAGTAGTATAAATGATATTTTAAATGAGAATTCGGGAAAATTGTCATGTGAAAATATAGAAGAATATATAATAAATAGATTAAAAATATATAGGGATCAGTATGACGCTTTGAATAAAAAGCATATTTTTATAATCAGCAAATTGGATTTACTGGACGAAAGTGTTAAAGATATATTAAAGCCTATAGAAGATAAATTTAATGATATAGCACTATTCTCTTCTGAAATAATAAACAGCGAAATATCAAAAGTATTAGAGAATTATAAAACAAAATTGGTTTCAAAATTGATTTCAGTTTTAGAGAGTACTGAAGAAGAAAAAGGCTTGTTGCATAATATAGCTGAGAAAGGAAATACTATTTTATTAGTTGTTCCGGTGGATTCAGAGGCACCAAAGGGAAGATTGATATTACCGCAAGTACAGGTTATTAGAGAATGTTTGGATCTCGGTATAAAAGTAATTGTCGTTAGAGATACGGAACTTGAAGAAATATTAGAAGAAAATAAAAATATTGATTTAGTTATAACAGATTCCCAGATATTTGAAAAAGTGGATTCAATAATTTCTGAAGATATGAAACTTACCAGTTTTTCCATTCTCTTTGCCAGACAAAAAGGGGATATAGAAGAATTTATAGAAGGTGCGAAATATATTTATAATCTCAAGGACGGAGATACTGTATTAATAGCAGAATCTTGCACCCATACAGTATCACACGAGGATATAGGTACTGTAAAAATTCCGAATTTAATTAAAAAGAAAACAGGAAAGGATATTAAATTCTCTTTTTCTCATGGGAAAAATATTCCCGGAGATTTATCAAAATATGCAATGATAATACATTGCGGTGGATGTATGGTTACTAGAACTTCAATTATGAATAAGGTTAATCAAGCTAAATTAAATAATGTTCCTATTACAAATTACGGTATAGTATTAGCATACTTAAAGGGCGTTATTAAAGATAAAAATAAGGGAAACCTCATTATTAAATAGCAACCTATATAAAAGTAAAAATTAGCAGACAAGCGATATATGTGGTATAATAGTCGATGAAATTATTATAATTATTATACGGAGGTTTATATGAGTTTATTGTTTGCTTTAGGATTAGGTACGGGTATATGTTGTGCTATTTGGGGATGGATTTCTTCAATACCGGCTTTAGGATTAATAACATGGGTAGGATTTTCTGGATGTACTGCATATTTTGCTTCTGGAAAACATGGATTAGAAGGAGTAAAAACAGCTATTTTTTCTACTTTTTCGGGAATGATATCAGCAATATTTGCCATGTTTATTTCAGGATTTTTACCTACATCAGCTTTTTTACCTGTGTTGATGACAGGAATTATATCTGCAACTATGTGTTGGCAGTCTAAGGCAAAAGTTCTTTGGTTTATACCGGGTGCTTTTATGGGGTGCTTTACAACTTTTGCAGCTGCATCAGTAGGAGTAAATGTGTTAAGTGCAGAGGTAATACATGTAGCGATTTCATTTATTTGTGGTGCGATATTGGCTATTAGTTGTGATACACTAGGGCAAATAATATTTAGGAAGTTTGGAAAACAAGAAATTGAGCAATAAGCTCATAAGTGCAATTTAATATATTATAATGTGCGTTAATAAGGATTTGCTTTTGGACAGGTCTATTATTAACGCTTTTTGTATGTTTAGTATATTATGTTTAGTATATATTGTTTATTGGTTTCAGAATGGGTATAATATTATATAATAATAAAACTATAATAAGTTATTTATAATAGACGGAGGAAAAAAATGATAATGAATGAAACTATAAAAACTCAATTAGAACACAGATCTATAAGAAAGTTCAAGCAAGAATCACTTAGTAAGGATATAATAGAAACTATTATAAATGTAGCAAATCAGACATCATCGAGTGTTGCGATGCAGACATTTAGTATCATAAGAATAACTGATAAAGAAAAGAAAAAAGCAATTGCAGACATTTGTATGCAACCATATGTTGTCGATGTACCGGAATTATGGATATTTGTTGCAGATGTATTCAGAAATGCAAGTATATTGGCAGAACTAGATTCTTATCCGGAAAATAGAAATGATATGGATAAATTTTTTCAAGCATTTTCAGATTCAGTTTTGGCAGCACAAAATGTAATGATAGCGGTGGAAAGCTTGGGATTAGGTGGTGTCTTTTTTGGAAGTATATTAAATGATCCTGAAGAAATGATAAAAATATTAAATTTGCCGGAATATACTTTCCCTGTTCTTGGAATTGGATTTGGTTATCCGGATGAAAAACCGGACAAAAAGCCTAGAATGAGTTCTGAGTTAAAAGTTTTTGAAAATCAATACAAAATTCAAGAAAGCTACATTAAAGCATTAAAAGATTATGATAAAATTTTGGAGGAATACTATAAAAACAGAGAAACAAATTTCAGGTATGATTCTTTTACAAACCATGTATACACAAAATTTCCTTTAACAAGAGAAAATCGAACTAAAATAATGAATTTTATAAGAAAGCAGGGGTTTGAACTGAATTTAGAATATATTCCTGAAAGTGAAATCAGAACTATGTTTAAAAAAGCACCGAAAGTAGTTGAGGAACATGTTTTTGAGGAAAGTAAAATGGGATTTAAAGCGGAGTCAGGTGTTAGAGAACTTTTTGATAAATACCCATTTGTCAAAGATTATTTACTTGTCATTAATCCCAGATTCAATAAACTTAGAACATTAGCAGGTACGGTCGAGTTATCCCAAATGAATATGCAGCAATTGGCAGATATGGGTGATATGCCGGTAGACTCTTTAATCTATATGATTGAATCTAGAATTGATGAAGAATAGCCTTTTAAGATGTTGAGAAATAAGTAAGAAAAGAGTATTATAGTAAGTGGGATGATACTTTATATATTAAAAAATATCATTGGATATTGATTTTAAAATTTTGAAAGGAGGTATTTTATGAGATGGAAAGATAGAAATATTAATGAACATAGGATGATTGATAGTAAAGATTTAAGTCAGGACACACAAGAGATAAAATTCAATAAAGAGACTAGAAGACTATTGGATGATCCTGAGTTAGCAAATGATTTTTTGGAAAAACAGTCTGAAACATCTAAAGAAAATAACTCCGATAGTGAATATAATGACGAATTTGAATCATATATAAAACAAAATGAGAATCATAAAAAGAAAAGAAAGAATATATTTATTATAGTTTCAACATTCGTTATAGTAAGTATTTCTATATTTAGTTTTGTTTTGGTAAGGCATCTATCAAGGATTTCATCTTTAGAAAGAGAGGCCGAACAATACATTGAAGATAGAAATTATAAAGCGGCAGCAGATACATATAGAAAATTATTTGAGCAGACCGGAGAACAAAAATATAGTCAAAGTTATAAATATATGTCCAGAAATTTTGAAAATATTGAGCTCTTAAAAGAAGCAAAAAATAATATAGAAATTCAAGATTATGAGGGGGCAATTGAAGTTTTACTTACTATAAGTTCCACAGATGATAAAACCATTAAAGAAATGAATTCTATGTTAGATATTGCATCTAAAGAATGGATTGAAGAAATATCAACAAAGCAAGATATTGGAGAACATGAATTTGCTTTGTCCGAAATAAATAAAATGGTAAACGTATTACCGGAATATAAGCCCGCCATCAAATTAAAAGAAAGAATATCGTTGAATAAGAGTGCTGATGAAAAAGAAAAACTTTCGCCTTCTGAGGAGGAAAATTTGAAAAAAATCGCATCCAGGAAGAGTAAAAATCTCTATGATAAATCGAAATCAATAGTAGGAACAGAACAGTTTATTACTTCTATCAAGGCAAATGTAAGGAAAGAACCGTCTAGGGAATCTGAAATCATGGATAATTTGGAAAAGGGCGATAGCGTTTATATAGAAGAGACTCATATAGAAAGTGATTCAAGAATCTGGTGTAAAATAACATATTCTTCAAGTAAAAATAAGTATACTGCCGGTTGGATATCGTATAATACCTTAAATGGAACAATAAGATAAGATTTTTATGTTGAAAATATAAGAAAAATGTAACATTTTGATTAAATAATTTATGGAGGATATCTATGGAAATATTAGAATGTATAAAAAATAGAAGGAGTTACAGAAAATTTTCTGATAAAAAATTAGAATATGACATAATTAAGGAACTTTTGGAAATAAGTGTGTGTGCTCCAACAGCACAAATGAGAGAACCATGGGGGTTCGTTATAATTCAAGATAAAAAAGAGTTGAAAGAAATTTCAAATATTGCCAAAAGAGACATTCTTGAAATGATAGATGATTTGCCTCATTTTAAGAAATATGAAGAATGGTTTAGAGATCCGGAATATAATATTTTCTATGATGCAGAAAATTTAGTTGTGGTCTATGGAGATAAATCAGCACATTGGTATAAGGAAGATTGCTCTTGTGTCACGGAGAATATTATTTTGGCGGCATTCAGCAAAGGTATAGGAACTTGTTGGATAGGATTTGGGGAGCATATATTGAATAAATTAGAAATTAAGGAAAAATATGGTGTTCCTGAAAACTATGAAGTAGTTTCATCCCTTATAATGGGATATATATCCAAAGAATCCAAACCACCAAAACGAAAGCATCCAATTATTTTTAATGGAGAGACGGACAGGGGGTAGTTTATGACTTTTACAACCACTACGGCAATTGCTTTGATAATTTTTTTAGGTATATTATCACAATGGGTAGCATGGAAAATATCAAAACCCGCAATAGTAATAATGAGTTTGTGTGGTTTAATAATCGGTCCACTATTTAATATTATAATACCTTCTGAAATAATTGGAGAAGGCATGTATAAGACAATTATTTCATTATCAGTGGCATTGATTTTATTTGAGGGTAGCTTATCTTTGAATTTTGAGGAAATAGAGGACACAAAATTCACTATAAAAAGAATAGTAATATTCGGTGCTTTTATAGCTTGGATTTTAGGAAGTTTGGCTGCACATTTTATTGCAGATCTTTCTATTACTACATCTTTGGTAATAGGAGCGATACTAATAGTTACAGGTCCTACCGTTATTCTTCCTTTGTTGAGACAAGCAAAGTTGGATAAAAGAGTATCTGCCATATTAAAGTGGGAAGGGATATTGGTTGATCCTTTAGGAGCCATACTAGCAGTTTTTTCTCTTGAGTTAGCAAGGGTAATTTCATCATCCGGGGGTAGTGATGTAAAGATTCTTATTCATTTCATGCTAGGAGTAGTAGCAGCTGTGATAATAGGTTATTTCGCTGCTAAGTTTATGAGTATTGCTCTTAGAGAACATTATTTTCCGGAATACTTAAAGCCCGCTATAGTGTTGGCAATTGTTATAGGAGTATTCACTTTAAGCGAATTAATATCTCATGAAACAGGTTTATTGGCTGTTACTGTGCTGGGTGTGGCAATGGGTAATATGAAAATAAGCGAAATTAATGATATACTTCATTTTAATGAAAATATATCGATATTGCTCACTTCATCTGTATTTATAATGCTTACGGCCTCTTTATCTAGAGAAATATTAATCAGTGTATTTGAACCAAGGATAATATTGTTTGTATTATCCATGTTATTTGTAGTAAGGCCTTTGTCAATTTGGATTTCAACTATAGGCACAGATATAACTTTGCAAGAAAAGGCATTAGTAGGATGGATAGCTCCAAGAGGTATAGTAGCGCTTACAGTTACAGGGTATTTTTCGAATTTACTTGTAGCACAAGGATATAAGGATGCCGAAATATTGTTGGCATTGACATTTGCCCTTGTAATAGTAACGGTTTTTGCCCATGGATTTTCCATACAACCATTAGCAAAAAAATTAGGTGTTGCACATGATGGCAAACCGGGGCTGATAATTGTGGGTTCTAATAAATTTTCTGTGGCATTAGCTGATTTTTTGGCTACTGTAGATATTCCGGTTTTAATTGTAGAATATAGTGAATATCATTTAAAGCATGCTATTGAAATGGATATAGAGCATCATAGAGGGGAAATATTATATGAAGTTGCTAACTATAATTTAGATTTGGTTATATATAAAAATATGTTATTAAATACTCCAATACCTCTTTATAATATTATGGTTGCCAATGAATTTACGGGTAGATTTGGTAGAAATAATGTATGTATAGTAAATGTATTAGGAGATAAAATAAAAAATGAATTTAAGGAACTTAGACATATACAATCGACTAGGTTAGGCGATTATAGAGCTACTTATTTAAACCTGGTTGAGTTAGTTAATCAGGGATATAAATTTACAGCGACTAAAATAACAAGTGAATTTTCAACAAAAGATTATTATGAAAAATCGGATTTTAGAAAAATTAATATACTTGCTATGACTGAGAGCGGAGATATTACATTTTTTACTACAACTGGACAACCTAAAGTTTCTGAAGGGGATTATATAGTATCACTTACTCCTCCTGATGAAATGGGATACAATGAAATAAATTTTGAAAGTTTTGAGAAATATGAAAAGGTACTAACAAATATAAGAGATAAGTTTCAAAAAAATTTCAATAATTAGAAATTACGAAGAATATTGCTTTTTGTATATAAATATTGTTAAGTTATGAAAATATATTTTTGAAGTTAGTATATTAATTAAATTATTTGCTGAAAAGAAATTATAAAATAGACTTTGGATATGTTTCAATTCAAAGTCTATTTTTATATATAAAATTAAAAAATAAATATGATTGTCTATATTTTTTTGACAAAAACATATTCGACTAAGTTAGTATCTTCATTTGAAAGTTTTTCGTTGAATTTGTAAGCATCAATATCGAAGTTTTTTAATAGTTTGTAATTGTCAATCCTGTTTTTAATTATATAATTAATCATATTACCCCTAGCAGTTTTTGATGCAGTTGCAAGTGTTTTTAAGGTATTATTTTTTTCAATCTTAAATATGCAGGTGATGTATTTTACATTATCATCGACATATTTTTTCACACATTTAGAGTATTCATCTGATGCAAGGTTTACAATTACACCATTAGAAGCTCTTTTTAATGATTTATATAACTTATCTGACCAGTATTCATATAGGTTTTTGTGTCCATCTATATTTATTTTTGTCATCATTTCCAACCTATATGGATAGATTGAGTCCAGTGGTTTCACTATCCCATAAAGTCCGGAAAGTATTCTAATGTGCGAATTAGCATATTGTAAATCATCATCTGTTAAACTGAATACATTTATATTTTGATACTGTAAACCGCTGTAGCTTAAAATGGCCGGTGTGCCGTTCTTATCAAATTTAAAGTTTATAAATCTATCGTAGTTTAGCTTTGCAAGTTCACTTTTTATTTTCATAATTTTACTTATTTCATTTACATCAAGTGTTTTCAGCTTGTTAACTATGGATTTTGATTCAATTATGTATTCAGGGCTTGACGTGCCTGATATATCAATGTCATTAAAACCCTTAGCTGGCGATATAAAAGTAATCATA
The DNA here is from genome assembly GCF_014229965.1 of Peptostreptococcus canis. GTDB lineage: Bacteria > Bacillota > Clostridia > Peptostreptococcales > Peptostreptococcaceae > Peptostreptococcus > Peptostreptococcus canis. The sequence continues at coordinate 114,111 of NZ_JABGBW010000003.1, read as the reverse complement.
GGTTTACCCCTTTCAAAAATAATCATATTATATAGTATTTATTATATCAATTTTTTTTATTTTTAATAGACCTGAGCAATAAAAATTATTTATATTCCATATTGAAAAATTGATATAAGATGTTTTTATAAAAATAAATATTTTGTATTAAAATATATATTTAAATTTCAACCCAATTATAAATATTGCATATATTAGTAAAAACAGAATATTTATTATTGATAATAGAAATAAAGTTCGTGAAAAATGGGCTTTTTTTGAAAAAAAATAAATAAACTATTGAAAAAGTCTGTATATTAGGATATTATTTTAGTATAAAGTTCGTATTATTTAGAACTATAGTTAAAAAAATGAGTATAAAAGAAGTTTTTTAAAATGAAATTTAGAAAAATTATAAATATTATTTTTAGTAAAAGGAGAATTATAATGAAAATAGCAGTTATTATGGGATCAAAATCCGATTATCCGAAGTTGGAAAGTGGAATCGATTTATTAAAAAAATTTGGGGTTGATGTTGTGGTTAGAGTACTGTCGGCACATAGAACTCCAATAGAATTGACTGAATTTCTTGAAGAAATAAAGAATGATACAGATGTAATAATCGCAGCTGCTGGAAAAGCAGCTCATCTTCCGGGAGTAGTAGCAGCCCAATCTTTAATTCCTGTAGTTGGTTTGCCTATTAAATCATCTACAATGGACGGACTTGACTCGCTTTTATCTATGGTTCAGATGCCAAGTGGCATACCTGTAGCAACTGTTACAATAGATTCAAGTATTAACGCTGCATTGATGGCTATGCAGATGGGAAGTATAAAATTCCCTGAATTTAAAGAGAAAATAGCTGATTATAGAAGGGAAATGGCAGATAAGGTCTTAGAGGATGATGCTAGTTTAAGATAGTTAATGGTGATTGGTATTTATATAATTTAAGAAGGAGATTTTAATAATGTTGACTTATAAGAGTTCTGGTGTAGATATTGACGAGGGAAATAGAGCAGTTGATTTGATAAAGGGAAAAATAAAAGGAACATATGATTCAAATGTAATTGGCGATTTGGGGAATTTCAGCGGATTATATTCTTTAAAAGACTATATGGGTATGGAAGAACCAGTATTACTTGCCTCAACGGATGGAGTGGGTACTAAACTTAAAATTGCCCAAATGGTCGACAAACATGATACTGTAGGTATAGATTTGGTGGCTATGTGTGTAAATGATTTGATCTGTCAAGGTGCTAAACCGATGTTTTTTCTTGACTACATTGCACTGGGCAAGCTAGTTCCTGAACATATAGAAAAAATAGTGGGTGGAATTGCCGATGGATGCAAAATCAGTGGATGTGCTCTTATAGGTGGAGAAACAGCTGAAATGCCTGGTATGTATGGAGAAGATGATTACGATTTAGCCGGATTTTCAATAGGTATAGCAGATAAAAATAAAATAATAAGCGGTAAGCAGGTTAAATCAGGAGATGTACTTGTGGGAATTTCTTCCAGTGGAGTTCATAGTAACGGATTCTCTTTTGTGAGAAAGATATTTTTAGAAGAATATAAAATGAGTTTGGAAAAAAATATAGAAGAATTAGGTATGACTTTGGGAGAAGCATTACTGACTCCTACAAAAATATATGTGAATTTAGCTTTGGATTCTATAAAAAATCACAATATAAAGGCTATAGCCCATATTACAGGTGGTGGCTTAGTGGAAAATATAGTGAGAGTAGTACCAAAAGGTCTAGGGCTTGATATAGATGCAAAATCCTGGAAGAAACCTCCTATTTTTGAAATGATAGAAGGATTTAACGCAGTTGAAAAAAGAGAATTACACAAAAGCTTTAATATGGGAATAGGGCTTGTAATGATAACAGATAAAGAAGAGGCGGAAAAATTAGTAGATTTTATAAATAATAGAAAAAGTGATAATGTTCCTTTTGTTGAAGATAAATATAAAGAGCTCATGGATGATAAAGCTTATATAATAGGAAGTGTTACAGACAGACATGAAGGAGTAGAATTTGATTTTTAGGGGGTCCAAGATGAAGAATATAGCCGTTTTGATTTCAGGTGGTGGATCTAATCTTCAATCTATTATAGATGCAATTGAATCGAGGGAAATCAAAGGAAAAATAAGTGTAGTAATATCTAATAAAGAGAATGCATATGGACTGGAAAGGGCTAGAAAACATAATATAAAGGCTGTATTTTTAAATGACGAAAGAGAAATAATAAATGAATTAAAAAAGAATGAAGTAGATCTAATAGTTCTTGCCGGATTTTTAAAAATACTTAGCTCTGAGTTTACAAATTCTTTTGAAAATAAAATTATAAATATTCATCCATCTCTAATTCCTTCGTTCTGTGGGAAGGGATTTTATGGATTGAAAGTTCATCAGGCAGCAATTGATTATGGAGTGAAAGTTAGCGGTGCAACTGTTCACTTTGTAGATGAAAATGCAGATACAGGCGCTATAATTGCACAAGATACGGTAGAAGTTTATCCCGAAGATTCAGCAGAGGATTTACAAAAAAAGGTCTTAGAAATAGAGCATAAAATTCTTAAAAAAGTAGTCAAAGATTTTTGTGATGATAAAATAAGAAAAAAAGACAGGGTTGTGTTTATAGATAAATAGTATGAGCAAATAAAAAAATAAAATTTTGATAATAGTTTTATTCATTAACATTCATTTTTTGTTTAAAAGATGATATTGTAAGACAGTTGGATATTGATTTTGGAGGTATTTATAGGATGAAAAGAGCTTTAATAAGTGTTACAGATAAGACGGGTGTAGTAGAGTTTGGTAAAAAATTAAATGAGTTGGGGTATGAAATAATATCTACAGGCAATACTTTTAAGAAACTTCATGAAAATGGTGTTAATGTAATTCAGGTTGAAGAGGTAACAAATTTTCCTGAAATACTTGATGGTAGGGTAAAAACACTAAATCCGTATATTCATGGTGGAATATTGTATAGAAGAGATTTACACTCTCATGTAAATACTGTAAAGGAACATAATATAGGTTCAATAGACATTGTTGTAGTAAGTCTTTATGATTTTGAAGGTGCTGTAAGAAGTGGTAAATCACATGAAGAAATAGTTGAAAATATAGATATAGGTGGTCCTTCTATGATAAGATCCGCGGCAAAAAATTATAAAGACGTTACTGTAGTTGTAGATATAGCCGATTATCCAAAGGTAATTGAAAAATTGGAGAATGGTGGCTTAACCATTGAAGACAAAAGAGAGTTTGCTTATAAGGCTTTTGCTACTACTGCCAGATATGATGCTCTTATATCTTCATATTTTGCAGAAGTAGTTGGCGATAAATATCCTGAAATCCTAAATCTAACATTTGAAAAAGAAACTGAACTTAGATATGGTGAAAATAGTCATCAAAGAGGATTTTTATATATTCAGCCTAATGCAAAAAATCCTATATTGAATTATGAACAATTACACGGAAAGGAACTATCTTTTAATAATATAAATGATCTTGCAGGATGCTTGGAATTTATGAGAGAATTTAGAGATTCCAAGGAAGTTTGTGCAGTTGCAATTAAACATGCAAATGCCTGTGGGGTAGGGCTTGGAAAAAATACTTTAGAAGCATATACTAAGTGTTATGAATCAGATAAGATATCAATTTTTGGAGGTATTGTAGGCATTACATCTACTGTAGATAAGGCTACTGCAGAGATGTTAAATAGTATATTTTTGGAGATAGTTGTGGCTTATGATTTTGAACCGGAAGCTCTAGAGATACTTGAAAAGAAGAAAAATATAAGATTATTAAAACTGAAGAAAATAGAAGAAAGTTTGCAAACGTATGATATGAAGTATCTTGATGGTAAGCTTCTTCTTCAAGATAAGGATGTAATTATTGCAGAAAAGCAAGAAGTTGTAACAAAAAAACAGCCTACTGTACAAGAGTTAAAAGATATGGAATTCGGAATGAAGGTTGTAAAGAATTTGAAATCGAATGCAATAGCAATTGTAAAGGATGGTCAGACTCTTGCAATGGGATGTGGTCAGACTTCAAGAATATGGGCATTAAGCAATGCAATAGTAAATAATAAAGATGAAAAGAATTTTGAAGGTGCAGTTCTAGCTTCTGATGCATTTTTCCCATTTGATGATTGTGTCAGATTAGCTGCGGAATATGGAATAAAGGCAATCGTACAGCCGGGTGGTTCTATGAGAGATGAGGATTCAATAAAGGCTTGTAATGAATTGGAAATCAGTATGGTATTTACAGGTATAAGACACTTTAAGCACTAAGATTATTTTATATAGGAGGATATCATGAAAGTATTAGTAGTAGGTGGTGGCGGAAGAGAACACGCGATTTGTTGGAAACTGAATGGTGAAAAAAATGTTGAAAAAATATATTGTGCACCGGGAAATGCCGGAATTGCGGATGTTGCAGAGTGTGTTGATATAAAAGACACAGAACTTGAAAAACTAGCTGATTTTGCTATACAAAATAAGATAGATCTTACCGTTGTGGGGCCGGAGGTTCCTTTAGTAATGGGAATTTCTGATTTATTTGCAAGTAAAGGACTAAGGGTGTTTGGTCCAGATAAAAGCTGCTCTAGATTAGAGGGGAGTAAGCTCTTTTCAAAGGAATTTATGGTAAGACATAATATACCAACTGCAAAATACAAAGAATATACTGATATAAACAAGGCAATAGATGAAATAGATAGTTTTGGATATCCGGTGGTGATTAAAGCGGACGGATTGGCCGCTGGAAAAGGTGTCATAATACCTACGAATAGAAAAGAGGCCATAGATACTCTGAATATGATAATGAGGGATAAAAAATTTGGTGATTCCGGAAATTTAGTAGTTGTAGAAGAATTTTTGACTGGAATAGAAACTTCCATTTTGGCATTTGTAGATAAAAACACAATAATACCGATGGAAAGTGCTAAAGACCATAAGAAAATTTATGAACTTGAAACAGGACCAAATACGGGTGGTATGGGAACTTTTTCACCAAGCACTATTTACAATGATGAACTGGCAAAAAAAGTATACGATGAAGTGCTTATGAAATCATTAAAAGGATTTCAGGAAGATGGGCTGGAATTTAGAGGGATATTATTTGTTGGTTTGATGATAACTCCGGAAGGTGAAAAAGTACTGGAATATAACTGTAGATTTGGAGATCCTGAAACACAGTCAGTTCTTATGAGACTTGATTCCGAATTAAGTGAAATAATGTTGGCTATTACCGAAGATAGATTAGGTGAAGTGGAAATAAATTACTCTAATGATGCTGCGGCTTGCGTTGTGCTTGCTTCTGGAGGCTATCCGGAAGAATATGAAAAAGGTAAAGCTATAAGAGGACTTGAAGATGTAGATGATAGCATAGTTGTATTTCATAGTGGTACAAAACTATCCAATGGTGAAATAGTAACCAATGGAGGTAGAGTTTTAGGTGTGTGTTCGAGAGGTAAGGATGTAGAAGCGGCTGCAAAGAATGTTTATAAGAATATAGAAAAAATATCATTTGAAGGAATGCACTACAGAAAGGATATAGGAGTTAATTATGAGCAAGGTAAATAGAGTTTTTGTTGAAAAAAAAGACGGGTTTGATTTAGAATCTGTTGCAATGCAAAACGATATAAGGGAAAGTCTACATATAGATATAGGGAAAGTAAGAGTAATAAATAGATATGATATAGAAAATATAAGTGAGAGTTCTTATAAAAAAGTAGCTGAAACTATACTTTCCGAGGCTAATTTGGACAATGTATATTATGAAGAGATTCCAAATATTACAAATGAGAGAGTATTTGCTATTGAATATTTGCCGGGACAGTATGATCAAAGAGCAGATTGGGCTAGTATGTGCGCTGAAATAGTAAATGATGGAAAAAGGCCAAATATAAATTCTTCAAAGGTAATCGTAATTGAAGAAGGTATAACTGATGATAAATTTGAAAAAATTAAATCATACCTGATAAATGCAGTAGACAGTAGGGAAGCATCTTTAGAAAAACCTGAAACTCTTGAAATGGAATATGAAAAGCCGAAAAAAGTAGAGATATTAGACGGCTTTACAGAACTTGATTCAGATGGCCTTTTAGAATTTCTTCAAAACAATGGTCTAGCTATGACCATAAAAGATTTAAAGTGTATTCAGAATTATTTTAGAAATGATGAGAAAAGAAATCCTACAATTACTGAAATAAAAGTTCTCGATACTTATTGGTCAGACCATTGTAGGCACACAACATTTATGACAAGATTTTCTGATGTGAAAATTCCCGAAGGCAGATTTACGGATATAGTAAAAGATACATATAATAAGTATTTAGAAGATAGAAAATTTGTATATGGTGATAGAGAAAAAGATATTTGCCTGATGGATATAGCTACAGTAGCTATGAAGAAACTTAAAAAAGAGGGAAAACTGGATGACCTTGATGAAAGTGAAGAAATCAATGCTTGTAGTATAAATATAGATGTTGAAGTAGATGGTAAAAAAGAAAAATATTTATTGATGTTTAAAAATGAAACACATAACCATCCTACTGAGATTGAACCTTTTGGTGGAGCTGCAACTTGTCTTGGAGGGGCGATAAGGGATCCGCTTTCAGGTAGAAGTTATGTGTATCAGGCAATGAGAGTGACAGGTTCAGCCGATCCTAGAGCATCATTAGAAGAAACTCTTCCCGGAAAATTAATGCAAAAAAAGATAACTACAGAAGCTGCCAACGGCTATAGCTCTTATGGTAATCAAATAGGTATACCGGCAGGTCAAGTTGTCGAAATATATGATGAAAATTTTGTGGCAAAGAGAATGGAAGTTGGTGCAGTAATAGCAGCCACACCGAAAGAAAATGTAATCAGAAAAAGACCGGAAGCCGGGGATGTAATTATTTTACTTGGTGGAAAAACCGGTAGAGATGGTTGTGGTGGAGCCACAGGTTCTTCGAAGGAACATAGTGAGGAAAGTATTTCGACTTGTTCTGCTGAAGTACAGAAAGGTGATGCACCTAATGAAAGAAAAATACAAAGGTTTTTTAGAAATCCTGAAGCTGCAAAGATGATAAAGAGATGCAATGATTTCGGGGCAGGTGGTGTATCTGTTGCTATAGGAGAAATTGCTGATAGTTTAGAGATAGATCTTGATTTGGTACCAAAAAAATATGAAGGTTTGGATGGTACAGAGTTAGCTATTTCCGAATCACAAGAAAGAATGGCGGTGGCAATCGAGGTTTCAAATAAGGAAAGATTTATTGAATTGGCAAAAGAAGAAAACCTTCAAGCAACTCATGTAGCTACAGTTACAGATTCCGGATATTTGAGAATGAAATGGAATGGTGATTATATAGTAAATATAAAAAGATCATTTCTAGATACTAATGGCTCTAAACAGGATGCTGATATAGAGGTTATGGCTATTGATGAAGAATCAACTTATATAGATTTAACAGAGGTGACTTCAAAATATCAAAGCCTTGAAGATAAGTTTATAAATGCATTTAAAGACTTAAATATCTGTTCACAGAGAGGAATGATTGAAAAATTTGATAATTCTGTAGGTGGAAATACTGTTATAATGCCTTATGGTGGAAAATATCAGGCTACTCCAAATAACGGTATGGTGGCAAAAATTCCCGTGCTGAAAGGGGAAACTAATACATCCTCTATAATGACTTTTGGATATAATCCTAAAATTGGTAAATGGTCTACTTTTCATGGTGCATTAAATGCAGTTGTAGAGTCCGTATCCAGATTAGTTGCCCTGGGTGGAGATTATAGTACAGCCAGACTTACTTTTCAGGAATATTTTGAAAAATTAGGAAAAGAAGCTACTCGTTGGGGAAAACCATTTGCAGCATTACTTGGTGCATACTATGCTCAGACAAATTTTGAAATTCCAGCAATAGGTGGTAAGGATAGTATGAGTGGAACGTTTAAAGATATAGATGTACCTCCTACTTTAGTTTCGTTTGCAGTAAATACACAAGATGCAAAATATATAGTTTCTCAAGAATTTAAGAAATCAGGCAATTTAGTTGTATTAGTTGAAACTCCTTATAAAGACTATGCATTTCCGGATTTTGATATAATGAAAAAGAATTTCGATGTAATTCATAATGCTATAATGTCTGAAAAAATTCTTTCATCTTTTGCATTAGGATATGGTGGTGTAGCTGAAGCCATTGCTAAGATGGGGTTTGGTAATAGAATAGGAATCAGTTTTGATGAAGATGTTGCAGATTTATATTCTGATAAAGATGAATTATTTAAACAGTCATATGGAAGTATATTAATTGAAATAGCTAAAGAAGATATAAATGTACTTGATGGTTCAAATTATATAGTTATAGGTGAAACTACAGATAATTCTGTTATTGAAATTTTTGGTGAAGAAATAGACCTGGTCAAGTTATATAATGAATATGATAGTGTACTAGAATCTGTTTTTCCGACAAAGGCTAAGAAGTCAATTACTTCTAATATAGAGAATATCAGCTTTAAGAGAAGTGGAGAAGTGGCAAAATCTTCAATTAAGATTGCAAAACCTAGGATTTTTATACCGGCATTTCCAGGTACAAATTGTGAATACGATTCCGCCAGAGCATTTGAAAGAGCAGGCGGAGAGGCTCATATAGGTGTATTCAGAAATATGAATTATTCTGATATAGAATCATCTATTGATATGATGGTTGAACAAATTAACAGGAGTCAGATTGTTATGTTACCCGGTGGATTTTCTGCCGGCGATGAACCGGATGGTTCAGCTAAATTTATAGCTACTGTATTTAGAAATCCAAAGATTGAAGAAGCTGTAATGAAACTTTTAAATGAGAGAGACGGATTGATGATAGGTATATGTAATGGATTCCAAGCTCTAATAAAATTGGGTCTTGTTCCTTATGGGGAAATAAAAATACCATCAGCAGATATGCCTACCCTTACTTATAATAATATAGGTCGTCATCAGGCAAAAGTGGTTCAAACAAGAATAGCATCAAATAAGTCTCCTTGGTTTGCTGATACAGAAGTAGATGATATTCATTCGATTGTAATATCTCATGGAGAAGGTAAATTTGTGGCAAGTGATGAAGTTATGAAGTCTTTAATAGAAAATGGTCAGATAGCGACACAGTATGTCGATTTAAGAGGAAAAGCAACTTATGATATAGATTTTAATCCAAATGGATCCTATTATGCCGTAGAGGGAATCACTTCAGCTGACGGTAGAATTTTAGGGAAAATGGGTCACTCTGAAAGAATAGGGGAATATGTAATGAAGAATATAGTAGGAGAGAAGGATCAAAAATTATTTGAATCAGGAGTAAAATATTTCTTGTAATTTAGATATTCTGATATATTCTTATATAAATGCATCACAAATTTTTATAGTAGGTTTATAATACTACGGTTTAAATTAAGAAGTCATTTCATTTGTATGGAATGGCTTTTTAATTTTGAGAAGTTACCAGTGTAGTAGGAAAATATAAAAAAAGATAAATAGTAACTATTTTCATTGATAAAAGCTGATTTTGATTATAAAATATAATTAGATACCAACTTTTAATGTAAGTATTTCATATTATAAAAATGTTTTTATTGCAATGGATAGTGGGTAAACTAATGATATTAGACAATTACAAAAGAAGGAGAAAAAAATGATTAATATAGGAGCACATTTATCTATTGCAAATGGATATTTAGCGATGGCAAAAGAAGCGACGGCAATGGGAGCGAATACATTTTCGTTTTTTACTAGAAATCCTAGAGGAGGCAAGGCAAGAGCGTTAGATATGGATGATATTGCTGCATTTAATAAATATATTACAGAAAATAAGTTTGCTAAATTGGTTGCACATGCGCCTTATACATTAAATGCTGCAAGTTCTACTGAAAAAACGAGGGATTTTGCTTTTAAAGCAATGAAAGAGGATTTAGAAAGAATGGAGTTGATACCGGGAAATTATTATAATTTTCATCCGGGAAGTCATGTTAAACAAGGGAGTCAAAAAGGAATAAAGCTTATTTCAGAGCTTTTAAACGAGGTTTTAAATGAAGAAATGACAACAACTGTATTATTGGAAACAATGGCAGGAAAAGGAACTGAAATAGGAAGAAATTTTGAAGAAATTAAAGAAATTATTGATAAGGTTAAACTAAAAGAAAAGATAGGGGTTTGCTTGGATACTTGTCATGTAAACGATGGCGGATATGATATAGTTAACGATTTGGATGGCGTTATTGAGGAGTTTGATAGAATAATAGGACTGGAAAAGTTAAAAGCACTTCATATTAATGATAGTAAAAATCCCATAGGAGCTCATAAAGACAGACATGAAAAGATTGGAGATGGTTTTTTAGGAATTTCAACATTTGAAAAAATAGTAAATCATCCCTACTTAAAAACTTTGCCTATGATATTGGAGACACCAAATGACTTTGAAGGTTACAAAAGAGAAATAGAAATTTTAAAGAATTTAGAAAAATAAAAAAGTATTATCAATTAATATGATAAAAAATATAATTGAGAACGTAAAAATATTGAAAATCAATAAAAATAATCAAAATTTAACTTGTAATTGAAAATAAAAGTGGTATAATATAATTAAAAAAAGAATGGAGTGATGCTGATGTTAGTATGTAATAGAGGATATATTTGCACTTTATTTTTATTAGCTAGTATTTTAGGTAAAAACAAAAAAGGTTCATTAGGGTTATATTCTAAAAATAAATTAAATACTCTTGAACTTCCATCTTTTAAGAACATATTGGAAGTTAGAAGTTCTGTAAACGGAAGAATAAGATTTTTTGTTCCTGTTTTGAAATCAAATTTGGAGTTAGCTGAGCTTTTGACATCTCAGGTAAAAAAGATTTCTGTAATAAAAAAATGTGAAGTGAATTTAGTCACAGGTAGTGTATTAGTGGAATATGATTCCGATAACCTAGATGCTCAAACACTGGAGGGGGTAATAATGAAATTACTTTCTTTAGATGAAAAGTTAGATGAAGGAAGAACCTCTGAAATTGAAAAAAAAGTAGGAACTTTTAAAAATGCAATTAATAATGGAGTATATGATTTTACTGGAGGAATTTTAAATATTAAATCATTAATGGCATTATTATTTTTAGGAGCCGCTGTTTACGATGTAAAAAAGATGGGCGCAAGGAGAACTCCTGACTATATCACGTTTTTATGGTGGACTACTACATTATTTATGTAAGGATGATAGAATATGATTAAGTTTAAAACAGCTTTAATTAATATGCTTTTCAGGTTTGAAATACTTTCAGATTTACCGGGGAGACTAAGATTAAAAGTAAATAATCACAAAAAGATACCGCCAGAAGCTATACAATATCAAGATTATGGAATAGAAGCTATAAAAAAATTGGATGGAATAAATAATATAAAAATCAATAATATTATTGGTACTATATTAATAGAATATGATAAACGAAAGTTAAATTCCAAGATGATTGTGAGTTGGCTTAATGCTGTAAAAAAATTAGCTTTAGATAATGAAAGCTTAATTAACAGCTTGGAAGGGAAAACGGAGGATGAAATAAAAAATATTCTTTTTAGTTTACTTGAAAACTATATGAAGATTAATAGTATTAAGTAAAGGAGAGTGAAGTTTTGATACAGTTAGGTAATAAGGTTTTTTCGCTGAAAGGAAAGATGATTTCTAATATTAGTGGAAGATGCCGTATCAAATACAATGGATTGAAATATATTTCTGACAAATATGAAGATCTTATGAATGAAATATATGATATTCATTATATAAACTTTGTGCAGATTAATTCTGCAACAGAAACTATTTTAATTAAATATAATGAGAGTGAATCTTTTGATAGTGTATCAGATTTGCTCGAAGTTCTTGATTTTATAGTAGAAAAGTATTCGCTGGATATCTATAAAGGATATTTAGATAAAAAAAGTAGTGAGTCAAATGCCAAGTATAGTGCTGAAAACAGTTCTTCAAAAAAATTGATGGGAAGGTTGATTTTAAATGGAGTAGTGATACTTGGTACAAAAATTATTGGTGGAATGAATTTTCCTGTAGTGAATAGACCTATCTATGATAGATTCACCACTATACCCGCTTTGACGAGCTTAGCACTTACTTCCCCACTTTTAAAAACTTCATGGGAGGGATTGGTTGAAACAAAAAGACCAAATGCTGATTTTTTAACGGTTACGTCAATTGTGGCAAGTTTACTATTAGGAAATAGCATTTCAGCGCTTACTATAATTGCGCTTTCGGATATAGCCGAATTTATGACTGCGTATACCGTAGAAAAAACAAGAAGTTCCATAAAAAATCTTTTGAGTTTGGAACAAGATATTACATGGAAAATAAATGAAGATGGCAGTATAGAGAAATGCAGTGTTGATAAATTGAAAAAAGGTGATAATGTCGTAATTCATACAGGTGAAAAAATATGCGTGGACGGCGAAGTAGTCGATGGTGAAGCGATTGTGGATTTGAGTTCTGTTTCAGGCGAATATATGCCGGTTATTAAAAAAACCGGAGATAAAGTATTTGCAGGAGGACTGATAAAAAACGGAACAATAACTGTAGAAGCTGAAAAAGTTGGCGATGATACTGTTATTTCAAGAATAATAAATTTGGTGGAAAATAGTGCTACTCAACAGGCACCAATTCAAAAATATGCAGACAAATTTTCAAACTATTTGGTACCGCTTAATTTATTGCTAAGTGCCGTTGTATATGGTGTTACCAAGAGTAGTACAAAAGCATTAAATATGTTGGTAATAGACTATTCTTGTGGTATAAAACTATCGACTGCAACTGCGTTTTCTGCATCGATTAATACGTCTGTAAAAAATGGTGTGTTAATTAAAGGTGGTGCATTTATAGAACAACTTACTTTGACAGATACTATTGTACTCGATAAGACAGGTACAATAACTGAGGGAAAACCAAGAATAAAAGATATCTACCTTGCAAATGGAGATTATACAGAAAAACAGCTTGTAGAGTATGCTTGTTCTGCAGAAGAATCTTCTTCTCATCCCCTATCTTATTGCGTATTAGAATATGGTAAATTGCTAGGGATAAAAATACCTAAGCATGGAACTATTGAGACTGCAGTTGGAAGGGGAACTTATACGGAAGTAGATGGAAAAACAGTCAGAGTTGGTAATCTAAAATTTATGCAGGAAAATGGAATTGAACCGGATAGGGGAGCAATTGAATTTGCAGAAGGTGCAACGCCTATCTTTGTATCATATGGTGAAGATTTCATCGGTGTATTAGGAGCTTATGATAAGCCAAGAAAAAATATAAAAAGAGCTATCAACATGATGAGATCGAATGGTATAAATGAAGTTACGATACTTACTGGTGATATGAAAAAGCAAGCACTAGAAGTTTCCAACAAGGTTAATGCAGATAGTTTTAGAGCAGAGTTATTACCTGAAGATAAGGCGGATCAAATATTAAAAATGAAATCTGAAGGTACTAGCGTAATAATGGTTGGTGATGGTATAAATGATGCACCGGCTTTATCTTATGCGAATGTAGGAATCTCACTGGGAAGTAAATCTACTGATGTTGCAATTGAGACATCTGATATAGTAATAAATTCAGATAATCCGCTAATGATTCCTAAAGTTATGGAATTATCCGGAATGACAATGGATATAGTTAAGCAGAATTTTGCACTCGTTATAGGAATAAACACTGTAGGGCTGATATTGGGAGCAACAAGTAATATTTCTGTGTTTTGGAGTGCGGTAATGCATAATATGAGTACAATTTTCGTGATTGGAAACTCTTGCAGGTTGTTATTCAACAAATCTCTGAAAGGAGTAAATTAATATGGAAAAGTGTTATTGTAGAAATTATGTGAATATAGATATTGTTTTTTCAATATCGGGAAGGCTTAGATTAAGAGTAAGAAAAAATCCAAACAATCCGATTGATTTACTAAAGTCTTTGAAAAGAGAAGGAATGATTATTAAGGGGAGTTTCAATGAAATAACTCATAATTTTCTATTAGAATATGATGCGGAAAATATCGACTTAAAGAAGCTTATATTGAATTTCTGTGGTATATATTCAAAGGATATAAGAATTAATAATATGAAGGTTAATTTTAGAATGTCAAAAAAGAATAGTATTGGATATAGTTCAATATTATCACTTGGTTTCATTGTTTTGGATTTGAGTTCGCATTATTTGGGAATTGGCGGAAATGCAATGAGATACAAGAATTTTATACGATGGTGTGCTGTTGGTTCCACTATAGGTGCTATATTTGAACATGGATATAATGAGCTTAATGAAAATGGAGCATTCGATCCGGAAGTAATGTCAATAATGTATTTATTTAACTCAATTAACAGTGGGACAGTAGTTAAAAATGACGGAACACCAGCAGGCCTATATTCTCCAGCAATTGCTTGGGGTATTACATTTGGAAGACATATATTAACCAGGAATAACCAATCCATAATGATAGGTACCGTCATAAGAGGAGATGAAGTCAAAGTAGTAGAGGAAAATAATAGAACATTTTTTTTCAACCAATTTTTAGGTTCATGCTTGGATGTGTATCAAAATGTAAGTGTAAGGAGAAGTTTTTTGAGATAAATCAATTGAAAATAAAAAATTAATTGATTGTAATAAATGATAATAATGAAATTTAGGAGGTAAATAAAATGATGATGAGAAATAGGGCAGGATTAGTAAAAGGAATTGCTATAGGTGTTGGTGTTTGTGCAGCTGGATACCTAATTTATAAACAAAATGAGGAAGCGGTGAACGCATTTTTAAATAATCATGGGTTTAATATAGAAAGTGATAAGGGAACTGATTATTATTCAATGTCTCTAGAAAAATTAATGGAAACTAAAGAGGTAATTGAAGATATTATAGCAGAAAAAGATTTAACTGGAATAACAATGGTTTCTACAGAAGAAGTTTAATAAAATTTATTATTTTCAATAGTAAACGTATTGACAATGTTTTCATAATGTGTTAAATTTTAGTTAGTTAAATAAATAATTAGAATTCTTCAGGGCAGGGTGTGATTCCCTACCGGCGGTATAGCCCGCGAGCCTTTATGGCATGATTTGGTGAGATTCCAAAGCCGACAGTATAGTCTGGATGAGAGAAGAAAAATCATTATGTGTATTGTGAATTTTTGCTCTGAAATGTGTATCATTTCAGAGCATTTTTGTTATATATTGACTTATAATAAATTATTGGGAAATCATACCGGATAAGCTAATAATATAGTAAATAAATAACATTATATGATACTTACTCTTTTGAAATAGACCTTGAATTATTCAAGGTCTATTATTTTTCTGAAAAATCAGGAGGGATGATATTGAATAGTATAGATAGCAAATATATGAGAATAGCTATTAAATTGGCAAAAAAAGGTGAGGGAAAAGTAAATCCAAATCCACTTGTAGGTGCAGTGATAGTAAAGAAAGGTGAAATAATATCTAAAGGATATCATAGAGGCTATGGACAATTACATGCAGAAAGGGATGCCTTGAACAGATGTATTGAAGATCCGAATGGAGCAACTATGTATGTTACCTTAGAACCGTGTTGTCATCATGGTAAAAATCCTCCTTGTACTGATGCTATTATCGAAAGTGGTATAAAAAAAGTAGTGGTAGGTTCAAATGATCCAAATCCACTGGTGATGGGAAGAGGTTTTGAGATTTTAAAGGAAAAAGGTATAGATGTAGTTAATAATTTTTTAAAAGATGAATGTGATGAATTAAATGACGTTTTTTTTCACTTTATAAAAAATAAGACACCTTATGTTGTGATGAAATATGCTATGACTATTGATGGTAAAATAGCCACTTCTTCCGGTAAATCAAAATGGATAACTAATGAGAAATCCAGATATAACGTTCATTTAGATCGAAATAAATACAGTGCTATAATGGTTGGAATTGGTACGGTAATGAAGGATGATCCCATGCTCGACTGTAGAATAGACGGTGGTAGAAATCCGATAAGAATAATATGCGATAGCCACTTAAGAATAAGTGAAAATTCCAAAATAGTTAAAACGGCTAAAAGAAATAGGACAATTATTGTAACGAAGTGCAGGGAAAATAAAAAAATAGAAATTCTTAAAAAAAAGGGCTGTGAAATATTACTGGATAATAGTATAGAAAAAAAGATAGATTTGAATTGGCTAATGAATGCATTAGGTAGTATGGAAATAGACAGCATTTTGTTAGAAGGAGGTTCGCAGTTAAATTGGTCTGCACTAAATTCCGGGATTGTAAATAAAGTACAGGCATATATTTCTCCTAAAATTTTTGCAGGCGAAAATTCTCCAACTCCCATTTCCGGAGCAGGAATATTGGAACCTTCTGAATCTATTAAATTAGTAAATGTTAGAATACGTAATTTTGATGAAGATTTTTTAATTGAAGGTGAGATGAAAAAATGTTTACAGGAATAGTAGAAGAAATAGGTAAGATAAAAAGGATACAAAAAGGTGCCAAGTCTGCTATATTAACGATATCAGCGAATGAAATTTTAGAAGATGTCAACTTGGGAGATAGTATAGCAGTAAACGGTGTTTGTCTTACTGTCACAGATTATGATAAAAATCAATTTAGTGTAGATGTTATGCATGAAACTTTAGATAGATCATCACTTGGTAAATTATATTCCGGTTCAAGAGTAAATCTTGAAAGAGCGATGAGTATAAATGGAAGATTTGGTGGTCATATCGTATCCGGTCATATTGATGGAATAGGCAGGATATCAGGCATAAAAACAGATGATAACGCAGTTTGGTATACGATAGAAACGAAATCAAAAATATTAAAATACATAATAGAAAAAGGTTCAATAGCTATAGATGGAATAAGCTTGACAGTGGCAAATGTAAATGATAAAGATTTTAGTGTGTCTATAATTCCACATACTTTATCTAATACAATATTAGGGGATAAAAAAATAGGCGATGTAGTAAACTTAGAAAATGACTGTATCGGAAAGTATGTTGAGAGAATGCTTGCATTTAATAATAACGATGAAAGTGAAGAAAAAGAAAAAATAACCTTAGATTTCCTTTTAAGTAAGGGGATTATATAAAAAAAACAGTTAAATTGGTTTAAGGAGGTATTTATTATGTTTAAATTTAGTACAATTGAGGAAGCAGTAGAGGATTTACGTAAAGGTAAAATAATACTTGTGACAGATGATGAAGATAGAGAAAATGAGGGTGATTTTATTTGTGCGGCCGAATTTGCAACTACTGAAAATGTAAACTTTATGGCAGTTCATGGAAGGGGTTTAATATGTATGCCTATGAGTATAGAATATGCCAGAAAGCTAGACTTACCTCAAATGGTTACTACTAACACTGATAATCATGAAACGGCTTTTACTGTTTCAATTGACCATATAGATACAACCACAGGTATTTCGGCAGTTGAGAGAGGATTCACTGCAAGGGAATGTATTAGAGAAGACATAAAACCAAGTGATTTTAGAAGGCCTGGTCATATGTTTCCACTTACAGCCAAAAAAAATGGAGTCTTAGAAAGAAATGGTCATACAGAAGCCACAGTAGATTTACTTAGAATAGCAGGGCTGAAAGAAGTTGGATTGTGTTGTGAAATAATGAAAGAAGACGGAACAATGATGAGAAAAAGTGAATTGATTGAACTTGCGGAAAAGTTCGATATAAAATTCACTACTATTAAGGAATTACAAAATTACAGAAAAAAGAATGAAAAACTGGTGGAAAGAGCAGTAATAGCAAACTTACCTACAAAATACGGCGAATTTAAGGCATATGGATATGTAAATAAAATTAACGGGGAACATCATATAGCTCTTGTAAAGGGGGATATTGGCGATGGGAAAAATGTTCTTTGTAGAGTGCATTCAGAGTGTCTTACAGGAGATGTTTTTGGTTCTATGAGATGCGATTGCGGAGATCAATTGGCATCGGCCATGAAGCAAATCGATTCAGAAGGAAGAGGTATACTTCTATATATGAGACAGGAAGGAAGAGGTATAGGTCTGATTAATAAATTAAAGGCATATGTACTTCAAGAGCAAGGAATGGACACGATGGAGGCAAATTTAGCCCTAGGATTTGACGCAGATTTAAGAGATTATTTTGTAGGAGCTCAAATATTAAAGGATTTAGGAGCAAAAACTCTTAGACTATTGACTAATAATCCGGATAAAGTATATCAGTTAAGCGATTTTGGAATGGAAATAGTTGAAAGATTGCCAATTCAAGTTCAAGCTAATAAGCATGATTTCAAGTATCTTGAAGCTAAGAAAAATAAAATGGGACATATTCTTGACCTATCTAGTATATAGCATTAATAAATATAAAATTATATTACAACTTAAATAATAGATTATATAAAATAAGGGGGTAAAAAAATGAATGTTTTTGAAGGTAGATTAGTAGCAGATGGAGTAAAAATAGGAATAGTTGCCGGACGTTTCAATGAATTTATAACGTCTAAATTATTATCGGGAGCAGTCGATGCATTGACAAGACACAATGTTGATGAGGATAATATAGATGTTGCCTGGGTTCCGGGTGCATTTGAAATTCCTTTAATTGCATCTAAAATGGCAAAATCAGGAAAGTATGATGCAGTGATATGTTTAGGAGCTGTAATTAGAGGAAACACTTCCCATTATGATTATGTTTGTAGTGAAGTATCAAAAGGAATTGCACATATTTCACTAGATAGCGAAATACCTGTTATGTTTGGAGTAGTTACAACTGAAAATATAGAACAGGCTATTGAAAGAGCTGGTACTAAAGCCGGAAATAAGGGATTTGATGTAGCTGTAGGAGCAATAGAAATGATCAACCTAATAAATGAAATTAGATAAGGTAAGTATAAAATTTTGTTATTAGATAAATAAAAGGACCGGAATTTTTAAACTGATTGAACTTATCCAAAAAAAAGTTGGATTTAAAATGATTTGGATATAGTTTATTCAAAAATTCCGGTTTTTTGTAAATTTATAATTATACTATTTTGCTTCTTCTTCAAAATCTTTGTACATTAATGAAGGTTGAATTCCTGTATTATTCTGATATTTTCCACTTTTATACAGATCAAATTCGCCCAGAATATCATGATAGTAAATTTGACAAATTTGTGTATTAGGATATATTCTAATAGGCTGAACGCAGAATATTTCCAAGGTCCAGTAACCTGCAAAACCAATATCTCCAAATCCGGCTGTTACATGTATAAAAAGACCTAATCTGCCTGTAGAAGATCTTCCTTCAAGCATTGGAACAAATTTTTCGGTTTTAGTGAATTCATTAGTTCTTCCAAGATAAAGTTTATTAGGTTCCAAAAGAAGGCCTTCTTCCGGAATTTCTATTTTTTTAACTTTATTAGGAACCTTCATATCTAGTATTTCATTTTCGTATACTAATAATTCATTATATAATGACAGATTATAGCTATTCGGATTAACTTTATTTTTATCAAATGGTTCAATAATTATATTATTTAGCTCAACATTTTTTAGTATTTCCTTACCGGATAATATCATAGTTTTTCATCCTTTCATAATTAATGTATAGATTTATTTTATCAAATAAATAGAAAAAAGTCATTAAAACAAATTGAAAGTTATAAATTCAATTTCGCTATTTTTTAATTATCTTCAAATATAAACTAACTTTTATAAATATGCAATGGAATTATATTAGATAGTAAAGTCAATTTTAGAGGATAAAACTTTATATTTACTTAATAACTTTTATTTGATAAACTTTATTATATAAGAGAAAAGTAATGACAGATTTATAAGGAGGATATTTTTATGTTAGAAGTAGGTTTAAAACATAAATGTGAATTGATTGTTGACAAAAACAATACTGCTGCATCAGTAGGTAGCGGTGGATTAGAAGTATTTGGAACTCCATATATGGTAGGATTGATGGAAATGACTTGCAAAGAATGTGCACAAAAATACCTGGATGATTCACAGGGAACGGTTGGGATATCGATTTCTACAAACCATAAGGCTGCAACACCAATAGGAATGAAAGTTACTTGTGAGTGTGAGCTAATTGAAATTGATAGATCTAGATTGGTTTTTTCAGTGAAGTGTTTTGATGAATTAGATGAAATTGGAGAAGGAAAACATGAGAGGTTTATAATTGACAATGAAAAATTCTTAGCCAATGTAAATTCAAAAATTGAAAGAGCAAAAAAATAAATGATTTTTAAGTTACCATTTTATTAATAAAATGGTAACTTTTTATTTTTTGTTGTTTTAACAATATTTTGATGAATAATTTTATGCTATAAATAGAAATATAGTGTAAAAGTGATAAATAAAAGGTATAAAAAAACTAAATTATACTGCGTATAATATATTCTAAATTGAGAGGTGAATAGTAATGAATAAGTATTTTTCAATAGATGATAAGATATTTGATATTATTCAAAGTAATCCTAAGTCAATGAATTTTTTTATAGCAAATGGTTTTGAACAATTTAATGATAAAAAAATCTTTGAAAAGATGTCAAAAAATGTAAGTTTATCTATGGCTTTAAAATTAAAAAAAATGAATGTGGAATTATTTGAGGAAAGACTGGTTTCTTATTTAGATAATCAAATGAACAATATAGATTTGGATTTATTTAAAGTGAAAAATAAGAAAAAAGCAGATGTAAATATAGAAGGGGTATTACCCTGCCCTATAAGAATTCCGCTTTTAGAAAAATTTGAGTTATGGTTAAAAGAAAACAGGATTGAACTGGATTACAGTATTGATTATGAATTGAAATCTGCAAATTTAGGGTTAGACTGGATAAAAGAGCAAGTTAAATCAGGTGATATTGATAAAGTTCCCGATATTTTGATGTCTGCAGGTTTTGACTTATTTTTCGATAGAGAGTTAATGGGACAATATTTAGATAAAGGATTGTTTGAATCTCAAGTTGGAGAAATAAATTCGGATTTTTGTAATGAATATATAGATATTAGAGATCCTCAAAATAAATACATAATAACAGGTGTGGTACCTGCAGTTTTTCTTGTCAATACTAAAGAATTAAGAGGAAGAAAAGTACCAAAAACCTGGGATGATATTTTAAGTCCGGAATTCGAAGATTCTGTGGCAGTTCCTATGGGAGATTTAGATTTATTTAATGCACTTGTAGTAAGTATATATAAAGAATATGGAATGGATGGAATAAAACGATTAGCAAGATCCTATATGAAAAACTTACATCCGGCAGAAATGGTAAAGGCAAAAGGGAAAAGCAAATCTCAAAATCCCGTTGTAAGTATAATTCCTTATTTTTTCACTCAGATGATCCAAGGAGAAGAGCAGATTGCTATATGGCCTGAGGATGGTGCTGTAATCAGTCCGATATTCATGATAGCTAAAAAGGATAAAAAAGAAAAAACTCGACCTGTAATAGACTTTTTTATGTCTTCGGAAATAGGAGAAGTTTTTTCAGCTAATGGAAAATTTCCATCGACTAATAAAAATGTAGACAATAAATTATCTGAAGACAAAAAATTTAAATGGGTAGGTTGGGATTTTATATATAATACGGATATAGGTTCATTGTTAAGAGAATTAGAACATAATTTTAATGAATATATTTTAAAGTAGGTGAGAGTATGAATTTGGTAGTTTTTTCCGGTCCTCCATCATCTGGAAAGACCAGTGTAATTATAAAGACAATTGAGTCTTTAAAAAATCAAGGAATAAAAGTAGGTGTTGTTAAGTTTGATTGTTTACACACTGACGATGATATATATTATGAAAAAGCAGGTATACCCGTAAGAAAAGGACTTTCGGGTTCACTTTGTCCGGATCATTTTTTTGTTTCAAATATAGAAGAAGTAGTTCAGTGGGGAAAATCAAATAAACTGGATTTATTAATAACTGAATCAGCAGGTTTATGTAACAGATGTTCTCCATACATAAAAGAAATAAAGGGGATTTGCGTGATAGATAACCTTTCCGGAATAAATACACCAAAGAAAATTGGACCCATGCTTAAAGCGGCGGATATTGTGATTATAACTAAAGGTGATATAGTATCTCAAGCCGAAAGAGAAGTGTTCGCTTCTAAAGTAAATTCCGTGAATCCAACCGCTATTACTATGCATGTTAACGGATTGACTGGACAGGGAGCTTATGAATTAAGTACATTGTTGACAGAAGAAAAAAGGGAAATAAATACAGTAAAAGGAATGAAATTGAAATTTCCTATGCCATCAGCATTGTGTTCATACTGTTTAGGTGAAACCAGAATAGGGGAACAATACCAGATGGGAAATGTCAGAAAGATAAACCTGGAAGAATCGCATCAAAAGAAGTAATTCAATATATTGGGGGATAATATGAGTAAAATAGATACATTGAAAATAAAAGAAATTATAAATAAATATCCATTTGTTGAATCTTATTTTGAGGAGAATAAACTGGATATAAAAGGATTTGAAAATTTTACATTTATGCAATATTTAGAACATTTTGAGGAAAGTGAAATAGAAGATCTGGCATTAGATTTAAACAAGTTAGAGATTGATTTAATAGAATATATTGAGCAAATGAAATCTTTTTTAGGTATAGAAGAAAGTAACAATGTAAAAAAGCTTTCGATTTTAGCCGGTACTAATAAGTTTGGAGAAAGAGAAAACTATAAAAGACTGGACATAGAAAAATCGGAAATGATAGCAATAGTGGGTCCTACAGGATCAGGAAAATCCAGGCTATTGGCTGATATTGAATGGGCAGCACAAAATGATACACCAACAAAAAGAAGTATATTAATAAACGATGAAGTACCCGATAAAAAATGGAGATATTCATCTAATAATAAACTGGTGGCACAGTTATCTCAAAATATGAATTTTGTGATGGATCTTTCTGTAAAAGAATTTTTACAACTTCATGCAAAAAGTAGAATGGTAGAAAATATTGAAGAAATAGTCGAAAAGATTATAATTGAAGCCAATAAGCTGGCCGGTGAAAAATTTAATATGGACACTCAAATTACAGCTTTGAGTGGTGGTCAGTCAAGGGCTTTAATGATTGCTGATACCGCAATATTATCATCTTCTCCGATAGTATTAATAGATGAAATAGAAAATGCCGGAATTGATAGAAAAAAAGCTCTCGAGTTATTAGTTTCATCAGACAAGATTGTTTTAATGGCGACACATGATCCGATGCTCGCATTACTTGCGGACAGGAGAATAGTTATAAATAATGGAGGTATTGCAAAAATTATCAATACATCTGTTGAAGAAAAGAAAAAGTTGAAAGAATTGGAGGAAATAGATAGAAAGATTCAGGAGTTGAGAAAATCTCTTAGATATGGGAAAAATATTAGCTAAATTATTAAATGGTGTATATATAAAATTTGAAGGGAAAATATTTTTGATAAGTTATGGGAACTATTAAAAATATTTTTCTCTATTTTTTATGTATAAAAAAATTATTAATTAGAAAATAGAGCTAGTTTTATTAAATGAAATATATTATATTACAAATAATATTAAAAACTATTTATTTTTATTAATAAAAATGCTATAATTTTACTAGAATATAATAAAAATGCTTTTAGTTCTAATAAAATGAATTTTATATTGAATAATTATTAAGAGTAAAGGGGTTCTTTAATCTATAATTTATTAAATTTTATAAAAATTTATATAAACTCATGAAAGGAACAAACTATGAAAAAAATAAACTCAAAGTTGTCATTTTTTTTGGCAATTTTTATATTTTTGGGATCTTTTGCTGCTTTAACTCAGCAGATTTATGCAAATAAAGATGTAAAAATCTTTAAATCATTATTGAGTAAGCAAAACAAGTTTAGTAACTCTATTAATAATGAAAAGAAAGATATTTTGAAAAAAGATATAAAATCAGATTACAGTTTAGATTCGAAATTTGCATCTATTAGCCTCAAAAATAAAGAAAAAAGAAATTTATCCACGGAAACTTTTGCAGATAGAGAAAAATATTCTTGTGAAATAACACTTGATCCACTGGCAAATGGAAAGAAAGAATATTTTTGTAATGAAGAAATATTATTATATTCGAATTTATCTTTAAGTGGTGGTTCAACCACTTTAGAAAAAGGTGGATATATGCTTATTACTTTGCCGTGTAAAATATTTAAAAGACCCAAAGAGAAAGATATTTCAAAAGGATTTGATAAGCTTATAAGCGTTGGAATAACGGGAGATGAAGATTTTTATTATATAAAACTTAAACTAGATACAATACTAGCAGGTAATAGTGGAGCATTGCCATTTAAGGTAAGGTTTAAAGAAAATTCTTTGAAAAACATGGATAAACATAATATTTCAATAGGACTCTATAATACAGAAGGAAAAGTGTTAGATAAAAATAATTTTGAACTTATATCACGTGCTTTAGTGCCTGGAATTATTGACTGGACATTGAGACCGGTGGTATTGAAAAAAGAACCTATAGGTGGAATTATTCAAGAACAAATAGAACAATTTGAAGTGAGGCAGGAAATTATAACTGATTCAAATAAAATAGATATTAGAAGGGGAAAAATGGTTGTCACAATGCCTCTAGGTCTAGTGCCTACGGATTCAAATTGGGTTAAAATAGGAGAAAATAAATATGAAAAGATTTTCGATAATATAAATACACCACCATTTGTAAGTGCAAATATTGGTGGACTTAAATATTCTAAAGATTTAACATTCGAAGTAGTTTATACAAAATATATAGAAAAATTAGATGGTAGTGGATGGGAAGAAATTAATACTGCCAAGTTTAAAAATAATGTAAAATTACCACCAAAACCAGTAGATCCAACAGAATCAAAAGCTGAGGTTTATATTGACTATGAATATATTCCGCGATTATTAGATAAAAATCTAAATGTAATTCGTGAAGGAAATAGACTTTCCCTTCCTTTCACAAAAGAAGATATTGGATCTTTATATGTTGCAGAAAGTTATAAGCCTGAAAGATATGTAATACTTAAAAGGAAAGACGAAAAGGATCCTATAAAATTTGTTATAAAAGAAATTTGGTATAATGTTCCTAAATCTTTATATCCAAAGAGTATACGTTTGATTAATGCCACTTCAACTCCTATGCCATCTGATATACGTGTTGTTGGTGAAGTAGGAAATGAGATAGATGAGTTGACGAACAATTGTATGGTTATTAATGCTGATGATATGCATACGGGGAAAAAATCTGCGAAATGGCAAGATATACCAGAAAAACCATATACTGCCCTTAGAATAACATTTCCAGGAGAAGGAGTTATTTTTGAAGGAAAGGAAAATTTTGAAAAATTTATAAATGGTTTTGCGTTTGAAAGATTGAGTAAAATAGGTTCGGAGGTTTATGAGGATTTTCAAAAAAAGATTGAAAAAGGCGACTCTCCAAGAGAGAGTTACTATCCTAGAAAAGGTCTTCGTTGTGAAGCCAATACAGAAGTAACTTATTCTCAAAGAAAGAATGAAATAGTTACAACAGTTCCTTCTGGAAATCAAGCTTTTCCTAATATAACATTTGATGCTAATTATTTAAAAATAAAAAAAGGAATACTTTCTGTTAAAAGAAAAAATTCTGGAGATTCTGATTGGGGTTCAAATGGTGCAAATAATTTTTATGCAGGTAATGAGATTGGACTTTCAAGTGATTTTTATTTAGAAAGAGTAGGGGATGTGGAAAATGTTGAAACTAGAAATCTGACCCTTAATTACTTGGTACCTATAGGTATCGAGCCTCTAAGAGAACAAAAAGATTTTTCGGAAATAAAAATTAAACCTTCAAATTTAAAAGGATATCAATTGATAATAGCTAAACCTAGAAAAATTACGTATCCTGAATTAACTAAATACAGTAATTTTGTGAGTAATTCCTATACTATTGGATTTGAGGTAAAACCCTGGTGTGAACAAGGAATTCATAAATGCTATCATGCTGTTTTAATAGATAATAATACACCCGTTTATAATAAGGGTAGAACTAGAGGATATATAATGGAGGGAAAAGCTGAGAAGCCCTTTATTGGAATTCATAAAAATGGCGAAAATCATCCAATCGATTCTTCAGCATTAACTCAGTTTGAATCTAAGGAAATATCGATATCTCCACCACAACAACTTATTGGATTGACAAAAGTAAAGTTATCAGAAGAAAATGATGACTCATACGGTCATTCTACGGGAAGGAAAATTACAAAAAGTACTAGAGAAGCGAGTGTGGATTTTCGTCAGGAATTTAAAAATGATTCATTATCAGATATTAGTAAGATGACTTTTTTAAATATTCTTCCTAGAAAAGGTGATCTCGCACCTTCACCAAATAAAGATGGTAAATATAGTCCAAGAGGATCTTCTTTTGAGTTACCTCTTATAAAACCTGTATCTAATGACTTGTTTGATTTATATTATTCTACAGAATTACCGGGTAAAACCATTGAGGAAAACATGATAAAAACGTTTGTTAAAAAACCTAATGACTATTCAAAAGTTACTATGATTAAAGGGGTTTTAAAACCTAATGCTATTATTGAAAAAGGAAAGAAAGCGTATGTAGTTACCAGACATAAACTACAAGCAGAAAAATTGAATCCTAAAGAATATGCTGCAAATTCCATGGCATTTATTATATCAGACAGATTGGAAGAACAAGGATTGGTGGAAGGATATGAAGCAAGAGTTAATGTTTTTTCTCCAATTCGTGACGTTAAAATTAAAAAGATAGATGAAAATACATCAGAACCTTTACAAGATGTTGGATTTACTTTATACAAAAAAGGAGAAGACAAACCATTTTTGGGGGAATTATTCACTGATAAAAATGGGATAATTAATTTTCCGAATTTAGAGGTAGATCAGACCTACGTTTTAAAGGAAAGTACTGTTCTTAGAGAATATATGAAATTGAAAGACATTGAATTTACAGTAAAAGAATACAAAGTGATTATTGACAATGAAGAAAGAGATTTCATTTTAATAAAAAATAGAAAAAAAATTATGCCTCAGACAGGTGGTATGGGTACTATAAGTTTTGTAACTTTAGGGATTGTAATCATGGCAGGTTCAGTATGTTATAAAAAAAGAAAAACTGGAGAAATTAAAGAATTTAAGACTTGCAGACACACATAATCGATATTTAAAGCTGATAAAATTGTAAACTTCTTATAGTAAATTTGAAAAAAAGAGTGGTTTAGTTTAATATACAAGGATGCTAAAAGTATATGAGATGACAGTTGACATATAAATATTAAATAGAATTAATCAAGATTTGACTATGTAGATGAGAACATCTAAATTTATTTTACTAAAAAGATTAAGACATCTGTAAGTAATTTTTCTGTCAATATGAAGATTTAAAGTGGTGATATAAATAAAATTTATTTTGAAACAATATATTACTTACATAGTTTTAGATTATTATAAAATATTGAAAATAAAAATATAATATAGATTTAGAAAAATTCAATTACGAAAAAAAAGGAGTAAAAATATTAAAAATTGGGTATTTATAAAATATTCTAAAAAATTTCTATATAATTAAAACAGTATTTTTATATATAGAAATTTTATATATAGAAATTTTATATATAATTAAAATAATAGGAGGAAAAAATGAAAAAAAAATCTAAAAAAATAGTATCGATTTCTCTTGCATTGATGTTGTCTATTTCATATTCATCAACAATTTTATATGCAGAGAACAATGTTTTTGACACTGAAGTTGTTGAAAGTACGGTGAATTTAGAAATGTTTTCAGAGGAAAACAAATATAATGGTACTGTTGAATTTATGAATCAGTGGACAGGAGAATCATCAAAAAGAGTTAATACAACTAGAAATTTTACAGTAGCAACTGATAAACTAGGAAACCCTGAGTCAAATCCGGGGTTATTTAGAGGGGCCGCAAAAATATTTTTAGGTTGGTCAGATAAAGAGCCTGTAAATAATGGTGAACTTGCTGATGGTGCTAGATTATTTTCAACAGAGGATACGATAGCGACAGTGTTTCCTAATGGTATACCAGAAAATGCTAAATTATATGGGGTATATTTTAGTTTAAATGATCCGGAAAAACCTATTCCAGGTGACAATTTTGGTTTAGGATTTGCTTTGTTGAGTGGTATAAATAAGATAAAAATCAATAATAACAAGATAGCTATAAATCCTGATATGGAAGGAAATGATATACTTCCAGACACAAAGACAGTTGAATTAAAAAAGGAAGCAAATGAAGATATAACTATTTTGGATGAATATTCTAAAAAGGATGATGTCGATCATATAAACGAAGTGGTATTAAAAGCACAGTTTGAGATGGATAATACTACTGCTATGCTAGTTTATAAAAATCCTTGGGTTGGTTATGCTGGTCATGTGCTGACATCCGGTTATAATGCTAATAAAAAGGATGGAGGAAATTTCAAAACTAGTGATAGAGATGCCGGTTATACGTATGTAGATTTAGAGGTAAATTTAGATCCCCAGTTTACTGTTCCAGAAAAATTATATTTAGAATTTAAAGGTTATTCTTGGAGACCTTTATATGTGTTTGGAGAAAATAAAATTCTTTTAAATGTATTAAATCCTGCGGATGATACAAATTTAGGAAATAA
The DNA here is from genome assembly GCF_014229965.1 of Peptostreptococcus canis. Lineage (GTDB taxonomy): Bacteria > Bacillota > Clostridia > Peptostreptococcales > Peptostreptococcaceae > Peptostreptococcus > Peptostreptococcus canis. The sequence goes on along the minus strand of NZ_JABGBW010000003.1, from coordinate 85,465 downwards.
TAAGGATAGTTTTAATACTCTTATAAACAATGTAAATCCAAAGGTGAAGTTTGGTGTAGAAACAAAAGGAAATCATAAGCTAACTATTAGAACCATTATTAGACATGATGACGAAAATGGAGTCAAAGAAAGAATTGAAGAGAGTAGCATAACTCCTGAGCCAAATGGAACTATAGCAGAAAAAATACTTGAAAATATGACTCTTAGAACTCTTACAACAAAAGAAATAAAAGCAATTGCACCGGCTAAATCAAAAGTAGATATAAATAAGAGCGTTATTAGAATTGATGATTCTGTTGCCAAGACTTTAGCAGATACAGATGGTGTTAACAAAATACCAGTTATAGGTATTATTAGAGGTATGGCAGTTGCCGATGCTGGTAAAGTAAGTTTTCTTACGCTTAAAAAAACAAATAAAATTGACGAAGTTTCATCAAATACTTTATCAATTGGATATAAGCTAAAAAAAGTTAGTCCTGGAGGTGGAGGATCAGATACTCCTAAACCAAAGCCAGAGATACCTGATAGAATAGATGGTAAAGATAGAGTAGAAACAGCTGTAGAAGTAAGTAAAGAATTATATCCAAATGGAGCAAAAGCAGTAATCCTTGCAAATAAAGATAAGTTTTCAGATGTATTAACTGCAGTGCCATTTTCAGTACAGATAAATGCACCGATATTATACACAAACATTGTTGACTTACCGGAAATAACATCAAAAGAAATACAAAGATTAGGACCAACTCATGTTTATATAAATGGTGGAACATCATCAGTATCAAAAGAAATAGAAGAAAATTTAAAGAAAAAGGGATATGTGTTGCATAGATTTAATGGTGTTGATAGATATGATACAGCGAGATTGATAGCTGATAGAATAAGAAGTGCAGGGAATAAAAATGTAGTGGAAATAGCTTCAGGAGAAGTATTTCCAGATGCATTATCAATGTCAATGCTTGCAGTAAAACACAATGCACCAATATTACTATCAAAGAAGAATGATTTAACAAATATAACTAGAAGAACTTTAGATGCTTGGGATATAGAAACAATTTATATAGCAGGCGGAAAGAGTACAATTTCTGGAAAGATTGAAAATGAATTAAGATCAGGTTTCAAGTTAGATATAAATAAAAAAGTTATTGGAAATGGAACTTTTGGAAAATATGATGGTAAATTCAGCGGAGCTAAAAATGGAACGAGATATGGTGGAGTAAATAGATATGAAACATCTGCTATAATAGCAAAAGCTGCAATACCAGATGCTACACTAGGTATAGTCACAAGTGGGGAAATATTTGCCGATGCATTAATAGCGGGACCATATGCAGGAAAACATAAAGCACCAATACTATTAACGCATAAAAATTCAGTACCAAAAAGTGTAGAGAACTATATTAAGTTAGCAAAAATAACTAAATTTAAAGCAATAGGTGGAATAAGCACTTTAAGTGAATATGTATTGACATACTTATCTGGGATTAAAAAATAATTTTTTGTATGTATTAGCGCATTATAAAATGAATAAATTGTTTTAAAATATTAATAGAAAATTTCTTGAATTATAATTAAGTAGATAAGATATTTGTAAACAAAAATAAATAACCACTGGCTTATGTATATTTCTTGTTTAGATGTAAAAATCTAAGTTTTGAGAAAATAATACATAGACCGGTGGATTTTTTATTTGTAGAAAGTAAAAAACAGAAAATTACAAAAATTTATATATTTATTGAAAACTTATTAAAACCAGTTCAATTTTGAAGTATAATATAGTTAACATACTTATTTTTTATTAGTATAAGTTTTGATTAAACTTTTTAGTTAGCAAGTAATATATTGTCTAATGCATAATAGGAAGAAATTAAATTATACTGATTTTTGGAAGGATTTTATTGATGATATTAATGAATGTTAAATATTGCAAAAAAAGCCGGAATTTCAAAAGATTAGGATAATTCTTGATGGAGGTGTTGGATTTCAAAAAAACTTATGAACAAAATTTAATGGTGCTCAATAGGACATATGAGCTTTGTAAATATGATTTGCCGGTTAGAATAGCCACTTCTAAAAAATCCGTGATAGGTTTAATCATAATAAGCCCATTGATAAAAGGGTGGCTGGACATTAGCATCAACGGCAATGGAGTAATGAAGTGAGCTTCTTTTGTAAGAGTTCACTATGTAGAACCAAATTGTGATTTGATAAAGATGGTAAAATCTATAGTCAACGAGAGTAAATGGAGTTTATAGGAGAAGTCTAGAGGAGGGAGAAATTATGGATAAGATAAAATTAGAAAGTATTGAATTTTACGCATATCATGGAGTATTTGAGAGTGAAAAAAAACAAGGACAAGTATTTAGTGTGGATTGTGAAATGGAAGTTGATACATCAAGTTGTGGCGATAATATATACAAGACCGTAAATTATGGTGATGTTGCTCTTGATATTAGAAATTTTTCAATAAGTAATAAATATGATTTGTTGGAAACAATGGTAAATGATTTGGCAAAATTTCTTTTACTAAAATACGATTTGGTAAAATCAATAGAGCTGATTGTCCATAAACCAAATGCTCCTATTCCTGTGAGATTTTCCGATGTGAGTGTGAGAATAAAAAGGGAAAGAAGTATCTGCTATTTGGCTATATGTTCTAATTTGGGAGACAGAGAAGCAAATTTAGATCTACTATCTAAAGAAATAAAAAAAGATTCATATATTAAAGAAATGAAAAAATCGACATATATTGAAACGAAACCATATGGAATATTAGAACAATCGGATTTTCTAAATGCTGTTGTAAAAATAGAAACAATATATACACCTTATGAGCTTCTAAAATTTTGCAAAAAAGTCGAGAAGAAGTCTGGAAGAAAAACTACAAGGAAATTGGGAGAAAGAACTCTTGATGTAGATATTTTAATATTTGGTGACAAAATTATTTTTGAAGAAGATTTAAAAATACCCCACCCGGAAATGCATATAAGAGAAAATGTTTTAAAGTCTTTAGAAGAAATCGAGCCATATTTGGTTCATCCTATAAAAAAACTAAATATTTTAGAAATGATAGATTTGATCAAAGATAATGATTAATTTTTTATTATGTTTGTGTTAGGAGGGGGCCGCAATTATTGAGAAATATATTGAAAAAAGCGTGTTGAGGCAGATAAAATTAGTAGAATATATTTATGAGTTAAAGTTTTTATCAGTCAATGAATTAGCCAAAAGATTGGAAATTACTATAGCAACTTTAAGTGAAGACTACAATGTGATTTGCAAAATTCTTGATGAATATATATTTTATTCAAGTTTAAGTGATGGAATGTTGACTGTTTTATTTAAACATGGATGTGACAGATATGATTTAATTAGAACACTATATAATGAATCAGATTTTTTAAAGGTATGTAAAAACTATATATTGGGGATAACAAGTTGTGCAATTATTTCTGATAAATATCATTTTTCATATAGTAAAACGTTTAAAATAAGAAAAAAAGTCGAAGATTTCTTTATACTATCGAAGATTATGGACGATAATAAAAACTTCATAGATAATGAGATAAACCATAGAATGGTGAAAATTGCTGTTTTTGTGAGATTAGGGATTCCAGAGGAGATATATAAATCTGAGTATTATCCGGAAGTAGAAAAACTGGCAAGAATATTAAAGGATAGAGTTTGCCCAAGACTTGATAAAGGTGATGAAAATTTTCTAAAGCTTACAATTTCCGTTATGTTTGAATCAGTTAATAGGGGAGTCGATTTATATTATAACCAATATGATTTGTTTAAAGACGGATATATTTATAAAGATATAGAAAGAACTGTAAAAGAATTGGGCTATAACAGCTTTTTTAATAAATATGAAATAGCTTTTTTATCCATGATTTGTATAGCATTGCCATTGAACCTGGATAGCTATGATGCGGTCTACTTTCATTATACGTATATGAGAAAGAAAATATTAGAGTCTTTTCCGGAAGTGTCGAAAATCGAAAAACTAATACTAGATGAATTTAATGTGGATTTAGATATTATTAATGATATACTTTTTAAAAGACCCTTTTTAAAATTTTTTTATCTATGGAAAATGAATATATCAGCATTTATTTTAGAAAGACATTTTTATTTGAATACCGAACAGATTAAAATTGTGGGAAAATTAAAAAACATATTAGAAAGGTGTTCTAATGAACTTGAGGAAGAAGTATTTGATGTTCCTGAAAATATAATAGATATGTTAGGAATACAGATTCTTTTCAATGTTTTGTTTTCAAAGGAAAAAAAACAAATATTAATAGTGGCGGAAAACGAAGCAAATCATATAATTTATAGAGAAACTCTGAAAAAATTAATTAATCCTAATATTAATAGTATTAATAGTACTTTGTATTATAACATAGATGATATACCACCATATATAGATTGGAAGCCATATGTGATTTTATGTGATAGGGGATTAATACCTAATGAGAATAATTGTAGATATTCGGAAATATTTCCGGTTTCATACTATTCGTTATATGAAGATATTTCTAGGTTTTTAAATTATTTACATAGAAGTCATTATGGAATAGTAGAATAATTATTTTGTGGAGGTATTATGGATTTTAACATATTTAGAAATACAAGAATTTTTAGTGGAATAAACGAAGTTGAACTAAAAGAGATGTTTGATTGGTTAGGATATACTGATAAAAAATACTTAAAAGGAGAAACAATTCTACATGCTGGTGAACAGATAAATTCAATGGGTATAATAATAAAAGGTAGTGTTAATATAGAAAATAATGATGTATGGGGAAATAAAAGTATATTTGATAATGTGACAAAAGGTCATGTATTTGGGGAAGTGTATGCTTGTACAATAAATGAAGTATTAATGGTTGATGTAGTTGCAGCCGAGGATACTGAAATAGTATTTTTGAATTTATCAAGATTATTTGATAACTATACATATAACTATACTTTTCAAGATAAATTACTTGCAAATTTACTTAAAGTAATGTCTGGTAAAAATCTTAATCTTAGTAGAAAAATTGCTCATACATCATCAAAAGGGATTAGAGGAAGAATTGTTTCGTATCTTTCTTATATGTCAATAAAACATGGTAATAATAAATTTGAGATACCTTTTGATAGACAACAACTAGCTGATTATTTATGCGTGGATAGAAGTGCCCTTTCAAATGAGTTGAGCAAGATGAAAAAAGAAGGTTTACTAAATTATAAGAAGAATAAATTTGAAATAATAAGTGAATATGAATTTGATTTCTATTAGATTTTGTTAAATATAGAACAGATGTGTCTATTCTAATAGATTTGTCTGTACAGGTATTAAAAAAGTATTTAAAATATGATATAATTAAAAGTAGTGATTTTTAATTATATCATATTTTTTATGCGATTAATTTTAAATAAACTTTATATTTGTAACTCAAGGAGGTAAATCATGAGAAGGTTATCATCTGTTATATTGAGTATTGGTGTGATTTTATCGTTGAATGTTAATATTTCTGCGTTAGATAGTCAAAATTTAGATAAATTAGAAAAAGAAGAGAGTATTTTACAGTATTCAGAGGAAAATATAAAGGTGGATGATTTTTTGAATAATGGGAAATTGGATTCTATTGAAGTAAAACCAAACACCGTAAAATTTGAGGAAAATAGAAATGATAAAGATAGTGATGGCACGCAAAAAAAGGCTGATGTAAACACAGAGGAAAATCAAAAAATAAAGAATATTAATGTAAAGAGGATTTATGGTAGAAATAGATATCTTACATCTGTTGAAATAAGCAAAATGTATTTTAGTCAGTCAGAAATAGTTGTTGTGGCAAGCGGACAGGGATATATAGATGCCTTAGTGGGTGGTTCTTTAGTATCTCAGTTAAAGGTGCCATTATTACTGGTTAAAAATGACAAGATACATTCATATGTGAAGGATGAAATAAAAAGATTAAATGCAAAGAAAGTTATTTTAATAGGTGGTGAAAAGACAATTTCTTCAAAAGTAGTTAAGGAAATAACTTCTATTGGTCCTAAAGTTGATAGAATAAGTGGAGCAAATAGATATCGTACTGCAGAAAAGATTGCTTTTTCGAGATACCATTATCATACGGAATTAAATAATATTAATCTGCCTATAGGTGAAAATTATGTAGGTATAGATTCTAAAGATTATCCGGATGCTCTTATAGCGGCATCAATTGTAGGTCAAATCAGTGGAAATTATCTTTCCTACATGATTCCAAATGCTAAAAATAATTCGCTATCAAAGGATTATTGGATAGTGTTCGGTGGTGAACAATCCATACCATATGGAAAGTATGAGAAATATAGAATTAAGGGTGGCAATAGGTATGAAACATCTGTTGAAGGAGCAAGGAAGTTTGAATTATTAACAGGAAAGAAATTGAAGACTGTTATACTTGCTGATGGAAGAAAATATCCGGATGCTTTAGCTGCTTCTACAATTGCCGGTAAAGAGGGAGCAACTGTACTATTAACTAGAAATGATAGATTACATAAGTCAGTAATAGAATTTTTAAAAGAAGGAAATATAGAGAATGTGATAATTGTTGGAGGTTATGATTCAGTTGGTTTAAAAATTCAAGAAGAAATAACAGGACTTAAATTTTAATATTATAACTATATATTTATTGTATTTAGGAGGGGTGTTATATTCTAAAAATAACAATATTTATAGTACTATATTAAAAACAATTTTCTTAAGTTATTAAAATAAAATAAAATTTTTATAAAGTTTTGCTTTGTTTTTCCTTTTTGCAAGATAAATGTGTTAGCATATTTTAGTAAAGGCATAATATTTATATTTTGTTATTAATAATATATCTTTTGCGATTAAAAAAAATCTGTTAGGGTATTATGAAAAAGGAGAATAAAATGGAAAACTGTATTAAATTTAAAGAAGATAAAAAATACCTGTTTATATTAAGTGTAGCTATTTTTGCTCATACATTTTTATTTAGTATATTAAGTTGTTTTTCTAGTCTTTTTAATATAAAGATGGATGAGGGATTTTTGACATTAAGTATAGCGTTATTATCTTTACTACCTTATTTTCTTATATATGGAACTAGAAGTATAGGGAATGAAATAAAAACGGATAGAATTAAATTTAGTATAAAAGAGATAGTAATTATTTTTGCAGTAATTATTGTTTTAAATCAGTTAGCATCAATCTTGATATATGAACTAGAACCATTGTTGAACTTCATCGGGCTAACGGGATTAGACGATCCTTCAATGGAGATGTCTAATACTGCAGGAGATTTCATTTATTCAATTATTGGTGCGCCTGTTATTGAAGAAATAGCATATAGAGGAGTAATAATGAGAAAGCTGGAAAAATACGGTGCATATTTTGCTATAGCCACATCTTCTTTACTATTTGGACTCATGCATATGAATTTGTCACAATCATTTGTAACTTTTTTTATGGGATTTGTACTTGGATATTCAGCATATAAATATTCCTTGAAATTTAGCATTATTATTCATATGTTAAATAATCTTTCTGTTGAATTGACATCATATGTTTCAAAAAGTAATGAATGGCTTTCAAATTTTTTAGATTACTTTATATTTATCTCATCTTTTACAATTTTTTTATTTATTTTGGTAAAAAATCGTAAGGAGATATTTTTAAAAGTAAAAAAGCTTTTTGTACAATTAAAGGAGTCTAGAGTAGAAATAAAATCGGGTAAAAGAGTAAATCACTCATTATTATTTTTCACTAGAATAGGTGTGATAATTGTATTGATTTTTGATATAATCGCCATTGTTATATAATCTATAATACATGGTTTATATAATTCTAAATAATTGCACACAAGATAAATTTATTATATATTTTACTACACAAAGAGAATATGGCATATGCCATATTCTCTTTGTCTTTATATCTAAAATTTTATTCAATATTGAGTTTTCCTTTTAATAAGTAATAAGTAATTGAGTATGCAATTATGCCCATTACCAAAATAATTAAAGTTTGTGTAGTAAGCAAAGATTGAAAATGTTTTAATATTATACTCATTGATGAAGAAAAATTATTTGCTACCTCAGGATTATTTAAAGCATCCAATGTTTTGATAGACTTATCGGAAGGTGAGAATAGAAATCCTTGTAAAACAGATATCAATATATAAAGGATAACTCCAACCAATATTTTTTTATTTACAAAACTTTTCAGGTGAGCAACAGCAACACATAAATATATAATAAAAGTATTAGCAAAAGAAGATATTATTTCTAATAATATAAATAGCATTATTACTATTGTTAACTCATTAGAAAATTCTCTCCAGAATTGTTTTATCTGTAAAAACGCCTGTCCAGAGCTTTCAGCATCTACTATATTAAATAATGGTATGGTTATGAGTGCTATAGCTAAAATTAATACTATAAAAGATATTATATTCAATATCAGCATTGTAATTGCTTTGGAAAATATGATTTTATGAGTGCTAACTGGAAGAGTATTTGTTAAATAACCTTCATCTCCATAAAAACCAGTTGCAAACCTCTTAACAGTAATATATAAAAGCATAATTGTCAAAGTAATAATTACAGCCATAGTTGCAAATACCATTATTCCTGAAAAGATTCCAAAGGAACTGGATATTTCTTCACTTTTAAAAGAAAATGAAAGTGAGATTGCATTTATAGAAAATATTACAAGTAATGCGATATATATAGGTATAAAATACCTAATAGAGCTTTTTAATTCATATTTTATAAGTTTTCCTAACATTTGAATACCTCCCTAAATAGTGCATCTACAGATTTTCCTTCTTCGTTTCTTATATAATCCGTATTTTCATGTAAAACAATTTTTCCTTCATTTAGGAATGCTACTTCGTCACAAATTCCTTCTATATCGCTTATTAAATGCGTTACAATTAAAAGTGTAGAATCTTCAGGAAAGTTATTTATTATTGTTTTTATTATATAACTCCTAGCTGCCGGGTCAACTCCTCCAATTGGTTCATCAAGTATATAAAGTTTTGCGTGTCTTGACATTACAAGAATAAGTTGAACTTTCTCTTTTGAGCCTTTTGAAAGATTCTTTACTTTGTCATCCAGATTTAGGTTCAAGTCGGCCAGCAATTTAAATGCCTTTTCAATATCAAAATCATAGTACATTTCATCAAAAAATTCTACAATATCTCTAATTTTCATCCAATCATTTATATAGGTTCTTTCAGGTAAATAAGAAACTATTGCTTTGGTTTCTATTCCGGGTTCATATCCGTTTATTTTTATAGTTCCGGAGTCCGGCTTTAATAATCCGTTTATAGTTTTGATTAAAGTAGATTTTCCACTTGCATTTGGGCCTAAAAGTCCAACTATTTTGCCCGACTCAAGATCAAAATCCAAGCCATCAAGTACTTTTTTTCTTCCATAAGATTTATGTAAATCTCTTATTTCTAATAGCTTTTCCATTATTTATTCCCCTCCAATATTTTTTTAAGTGAAGAGTATATCTCTTCTTTTGTGTAACCTTCTTTATAAAGTTTTTCGAGCATGTTTCTTATTTCGTCATCAATATGCTTTTCTCTTATTGTCGATATTAATCTTACATCTTCAGTGACAAATTTTCCAACAGCTCTTTTAGATACTATCAGACCGCTACTTTCTAAATCAGCAAGAGATCTTTGAACTGTGTTAGGATTTACCTGATACAGATCGGCCAAGCCTCTGACTGAATCAAGTTTGTCTCCTGGAGAAAGTTCACCTGAGAGTATTTGGCTTTGCAATCTATCTATGAGCTGAATATAGATAGGTATATTATTATCAAAATCCTGCATAAACAACCTCCTTGTATTATTGTATTAATTAATTAATACAATAATACAATTGACACGGTAAATTGTCAATACTTTTTTGAAAAATTTATATAAAAATTCTATTTCGTTTTTGATTAGATTATAAAAGTCCATTTATTAATCCTTATGATATTTAAAACTGATTTTATTACACAATCAAAATTATAATCAAATAATAATAATTTACAATTAACTTATTTTTTGATATAATTTAAATATAAACAGGCGAATTATGTTTTTATAAGGAGATTGATTATGAGGTATTTTTACTTGGCAATAGGTTTTGTTGCTTTTGGACTGGGTATAGTAGGAGCATTTCTTCCTGTATTACCAACAGCTCCTTTCTTATTAGTAGCATCTTTTGGGTTTGCAAAAGGATCGGAAAAATTTGATAGATGGTTTAAATCTACAAAATTGTATAAAAATAACTTGGAATCTTTTGAAAAAAACAGATCAATGACGATGAAAACCAAGGTAAAAATATTGGCTTTTGCCACTATAATGTTGTCAATAGTATTCTTTAAGTATGAAATATTACCTATGAGAATTATGATAGCAGTGTTGCTTTTGCTAAAATATTATTATTTCTTGGGAGTTGTAAAGACAACGGAGCAATCGTAAGAACTAATTTTGTTTTTCAAGTAAGAAAATAGTTTAAATATTTAGGGTTAATAGGATTATGGAGTAGGGATTTTGAAACCCTACTTTTTTATTAAAAAAGTAATAAAGCAATATTTTAATAGAAAATAGTCTTATTTATATTCTTGTGATATAATAAGTTGAGAATTTTAAAAAATAATAAATGATATTATGATAGATAATTTTTATGACAAAGTTATTGAGATTAAAAAATAAGTAAAAAGAGGTATTTATGAGCAAAAAATATTTACATATCTTATCTTTTGACGGTCTTTCAAAAGTAGATATAGAAAAAATGAAGAAATTTCCTACATTTTCAAAATTTTATGAAAATGCTTCCGGATGTATAAATGTTAAAAGTGTATATCCAAGTCTAACATATTGTGCTCATGCAAGTATAAGTACAGGGGTATATCCAAATAATCATGGTATTATAAATAATACAAAGATGCAAATGAATAGGGTAAGTCCTGATTGGCATTGGTATGAGAAAGATATAAAAGTTCCAACTTTTCAGGAAGTTGCTAACAAAGCCGGTTATTCAATACTATCGATACTTTGGCCGGTGACTGCAGGCTCAAAAAATATTAAATATAATATGCCGGAAGTAATGGCTAATAGAAAATGGCAAAATCAGATAATGGTTTCGCTTATAAGTGGAAGTCCGCTTTTTCAAATAGAGATGAACTCGAAATTTGGAAAATTGAGGAATGGTATTAGTGAACCCGAATTAGATAATTTTTCTCATGCTTCATTTTTATATTCAATAAGTAAATATAAGCCCGATATAAATATGGTTCATTATATTGATTTAGATTCTCAAAGGCACGATTACGGTTTTGATTCTAAAGAAGCAAATGATGCTTTAAAAAGGCTTGATGGAAGATTGGAAGATTTGATAAAAAAACTAAAAAAAGAAGGTATTTATGAAGACTCGGTGATAGTTGTCTTGGGTGATCATAGCAGTAGAGACATACATAGCAAAATATATTTAAATACATTATTTAATAAGGAAAAACTATTAAGTAAATGTGAAGATGGAACAATATCTTCATATAAAGTGGTTTGCAAATCTTCAGATGGTTCTGCATATATCTATGCAGATAATGAAGTTTCAGATGATAAAATTCTCGAAATAATAAACCCATTAGTAGAAAATAATATAATAGAAAAAATATATATTTCTCAAGAGGCTGGAGAATTTGGTGCAGATAGCAATTGTAGATTTATGTTGGAAGCGGCAGAGGGATATTTTTTTGCTAATCCTGTAAGAGAAAAAGTGATAATGACTTCTGAAGAGTCAACAAAATACAATGAAAAGTTATATAGAAATAATCATGGTTTTAGCCCATATACAAAGAAAGACTATGAAACAGTATTCTTAGTGTCAGGTAAAGGAATAAAAAAAGGTGTTTTTATTGATGATATGAATTTAGTTGATGAAGGTCCGACATTTGCGGCTATATTAGGATTGGATATGAAAAATGTAGACGGAAGAGTGTTGGAAGAATTATTGGAGGATTAAGGTGTTAAAAATAACTAAAAAAGAAAAAAGCTGGATATTATATGATTGGGCGAACTCTGCATTTGCGCTTACGATAATGTCTACAATTTTACCCATTTATTTTACAAATATGGTGGGAGAAGTCGGCTTATCTAAAGAATTAGCAACATCATATTGGGGATATACAAACTCCATTGCATCATTAATTGTTGCATGTCTGTCGCCACTTATGGGTGGTTTGGCAGATTATATGGGAATGAAGAAGAAATTTTTTACAGTATTTTCTATGTTAGGGGTTGTATTTACAGGGCTACTCGCATTTATACCATATGGTATGTGGATGCCTCTTATGATTACATATGTAATATCATTAATAGGTTTTTCTTTAAGTAATGTGTTTTATGATTCTTTTATTACGGATATTACTATTGAAAGTAAGATGGATGTAATTTCTTCCCTGGGATTTGCTTTTGGGTATATAGGTAGTACAATACCGTTTATTCTCTGTATGGGACTTATTATGGGGGTACAAAAAGGGGTAATACCATTAGGAATGGTATTTACAACAAAGATATCTTTCGTAATTACTGCAATATGGTGGTTTGTATTTACATTACCGATGTTAAAAAACGTAGAACAGGTTCACGGAAAGCCATATGTAAAATTCAAGCCTTCTGAAACTTTTAACAAATACAGGGAGAGTTTTAAGAGAGTAAAGAAAAACAAAAAAGCGGTAATATTTTTATGTGCATATTTTTTCTATATAGACGGAGTAGATACTATTATCAGAATGGCGGCTAGTTTTGGTACGACATTGGGAATAGATTCGACTACATTATTAGTTATATTATTAGTTACTCAATTTGTGGCTTTTCCATTTGCTATTATCTATGGAAAGCTTACGTCTATTTTCAGGGCAAAAATAATGCTGGTTGTCGGAATAATAATATATATGATAATTTGTGTATTTGCATTTTTTATGACTTCTGCAAGGGAATTTTGGATATTATCCATGTTGGTAGCAAGTTCTCAAGGAGGAATTCAGGCTTTAAGCAGATCGTATTTTGCGAAAATAATACCTAAAGAAAATTCAAATGAATATTTTGGTTTTTACAATATTTTTGGCAAATTTGCCGCAATAATGGGACCTGCTTTGGTAGGTATCATTACTCAATTGACAGGAAATGTAAAAAACGGAGTACTAAGCTTAATCATGCTGTTTGGAATAGGTTTGATATTATTGGTGAAAAATAGGTAAAAAATATAATAAAGTTTATAAAAAATATTTAAAATTTTTCTTATTTTGGAATGTTTGATTTTTATAGAATTGATTTATAGGATTGAAGTCAGGAAAAAATTCAATATAATAAGTTAGTTCAGTTAATTGTTTGAAAAACATTATTCATTGGGTATATTTATTACTAGATTAGGAGGTAGTAAAAAATGAATAATGTTTTTTCACTTAAAATAACAGATATAATTGATGAAGGTAGCAATAGAATGACTTATTTATTAGAAAAGCCGGATGATTTTAAATGGGATGAAGGAAGTCATATCTCTGTTGCTCTAGATGGATATAAAGTTAACGGTAAATTGGATAATAGGATGATTAGAAAATTTTCGATATTCACTATGGATTACGAGAAAAGGATAGGCATAACGACCAGACTTGATAGCAGTGAATCAGAATATAAAAAGAAAATGTCGAAATTTTGTATAGGTGATTTGTGTCATATAATTGAATATGGTTCAAGAATGAAACTTAGAAGGGAGAATCGACCGGTTGTATTGATATCTATGGGAGTAGGTATGGCAACTATGAGGCCATTAATAAAGTCTTTTTTAGATGATGAAAGCGGTATTCCTTATATTACAAATATAGTGGTCAATAAATCGAGTGACTATCTATATAAGGATGAATTGGAAGTTTTAGAAAATGATAAGTATAAAACTATTAATTTCAAAGGAAGAAAAGAATTAAAAAATGGTTTAAAAGAAATGGATTTTAATAATGCCATTTTTTATGTTGTTGGAAGTAAGGATTTTTTAAAAAGTACAATAGAAATACTTAAAACAAAAGGTGCTGATAATAAAAGTGTAATGATAGATAGAAATGAAGGAATTATAGATTTATACTTTGATGAAAATGACTATGAATCTATGAAAGTTAAAAATTATGGTATATCTAAAAAATTTGTTCCTCTTGTAATTCCAAATGGCTGTGCCTGCGGTGGAAATTGCACCTGTAAATAACCGATAAAAAAAGTAAAATGTCTTATAATAAATTATTTTTTAATACTATACTATTTATAGTCTATTAGTATAATATATAGTGTATCTGTGTAATATATTTGAAAAATCAGTTTATATAGGGCATTTTTTAATGATATTTAATCCATTTTCGTGTATAATGTAAACTTGAAAGATTATAATATGAATAATAGTGAGGTAGCGGAAATGGACAGAAAAAATGAAAATAAGTATGTTGCAATACAATTATTGGGGATAAGTTTTTTATCAAGTGCAGCAATATGGGTTAAATTATGCTCTGTACCGCCTATTAATCAAGGATTTTATAGAATGTTGATAACTTTGATATTACTTTTGCCATTTACATGGACCAGTTTGAAGAACGTAACAAAAAAACAGTTTATACTGGCATTTTTAGGTGGTTTAAGTTTGGGTGGAGATGTTTTATTTTGGAATTTATCACTAGGTTCTACATCTGTTGCAAATAGTGCTTTATTAATAAATCTTACAGTCTTTATAGTTTCTCCATTATCTTATTTTTTATTTAAAGAAAAGATAAAGAAAAAGTTCTTACTGGGAGCAGTGATAGCTTTTATCGGAGTTGTAATAGTTATATTGACATCTGCAAAAAGTAATGGACAATCTTCTATTATAGGTAACATGCTTGCTATACTGGCATCAGTATCATATTCCGGGTATGTGTTATTTATCTATAAAGTGAGGGATTCGCTTAATAACAATGCTGTTGTATTAATATGTACATTTGGCGCTATGGTATTTTTATTTCTTACAATGCTTCCAAGTGAAGGAATAGTCATTCCGAGTGGTTCTAAAGATATATTATTGATACTAATGTACGCAATATGTTCACAAATATTGGGGCAGGGATTGGTTTCAATGTGTCTGGGAAAACTAAATGCAACTTTAGTGACAGTAATATCTCTAATAGGAATTGGAATTTCATCCTTTTATGCATTCCTGTTTGTTGGAGAAACTTTGACATTAATAGAGATAATAGGTATGATAATTACAATTATAGGTGTATTTATAGCAAAGCAGGCATCTCAAAATTAACTTTATTTTTGACTACAGGCAGTATTTTTTATTTCTAAAATGTGTATTAACTGTACATATAACACTAAGTTTTGAAACAAATTATTTAATGGAGATGTGTTTTAAATTAATATAATTTGTGATATAATCAAATGTTGTATAGTGTAAGCATTGTATAACAGCATTTATTATGTATTTATAAATAAATAAAGGAGATGAAACGATGGGTCGTATACACAATATCGAAGCTAGAAAAGGAAAACAGGATGCAGCCAGAGCAAATGTATTTACAAAGCATGCAAGAGCTATTTCAGTTGCAGCAAAAGAAGGCGGAGGAGATCCAGAATACAATGCAGCATTAAAAGCTGCAATAGTCAAAGCTAAATCAGATAATATGCCTAATGATAATATCGATAGGGCTATTAAAAAAGGAATCGGTAGTGGCGAAGGTGAAAACTATGAATCAATAGTTTATGAAGGATATGGACCTGGTGGAGTAGCAGTTATTGTTGAAACTCTTACAGATAATAAGAATAGAACGGCGGGTAATGTCAGATATTATTTTGATAAAAACAATGGTAATTTAGGTACTCAAGGATGTGTATCTTTTATGTTTGATAGAAAAGGTCAGATATTTATTTCCAGTGATGATGCAGAAGAAGAACAGTTAATGGAAGATGCTCTAGATTTAGGAGCCGAAGATTTTATTCCGGATGACGGAGGGTTTGAAATAATAACGGCACCGGAGGATTATACTTCTGTAAGAGAAGGATTGGAAGAAAAGGGGTATAAGTTTATATTTGCAGATGTAAAACTTATCTCACAGACTATGACAGCCCTTGATGAAGATGGACAAATAAAATCAATGGAAAAATTATTGGATATGTTAGAGGCTGATGATGATGTGCAAAATGTTCATCACAACTGGGAATTACCGGAAGCTTAGTATTTTAGAAAGTGGTGTATTATGGAAAACTTGGGTGTGGAATTCAATGTAACCAAATCGAATTTAGAAGTATATAATATAGGAACTTTTGCATTCAATTATAGAGAGTTGGAAGAAAATGGAGAAAATATAATTGAAGTAGATGTATATAAGGCAAGTGGGCCTGTAATACTTTATATTAAAACTTATAAAGCTCCATATATTCCGGAAGCATCTCCGGTTGAAATGTGTGAAGCTCTTTATGAAGAGTTTTATATGCAAAAAGAAGAATAGAGATTTAAGAGCTTATACTATTAGTATGGGCTCTTTTGTAATAGAGGAGGATGATTTATATACATCTGATATTTTGTTTTTGATATTTATGAGCATAGAATAAAAAATGTTTTAATGAGGTTTGAAATATCTGAAAAGTGGTATTCTTATAGTAGAGTAGTTAAATCGGAAAAAGATGATTAGGAGGTAGATTATGAATATAGGAGATAAAGCGTTAGATTTTACTTTGGAAGATAAAGACGGCAATAAAATAAGTTTGTCCGATTTTAAAGGGAAGAAAGTTGTATTGTATTTTTATCCTAAGGATAATACATCCGGCTGTACAAAACAGGCTTGTAATTTCAGAGATAATTATCCTCATTTCATAGAAAAAGGTGCAGTGGTAATTGGCGTAAGTAAGGATAGTATAAAATCACATATTAACTTTGCAAGTAAGCACGAATTGCCTTTTATATTATTATCGGATCCTGAAACTGAAGTCATTCAAAAGTATGGGATATGGAAAGAGAAAAAGATGTACGGAAAATCATATATGGGTGTAGTAAGGACTACATTTTTAATTAATGAAGATGGAATAATAGTGGATATAATGGATGGAAAGAGATTAAAGACGTCTACAAATGCCGAAGATATATTGAAAAGTGATTTTCTGAAATAAGAATTTAATATAATATATGAAAACTGGGAGAAATGCATCTCCCTTTTTCTTTTTATGTCAATAAAAGTAGCAATGAAAAGTAATATGATATATGATAAAATAATAATTAAGGTTTTAAGTGTATTATACTAGATATAAATAATAAATTTGGAGTATTAAAACAATATGAAAGAAAAAATGGATATAAAAAATTTAAGTAATGATGATGTTAAATCAGATAGAATAAAACTGATTGATTTAAAACTGGAACAAGCTAAGGGAAATCTTTCAGAAGAAACGGCTTCAGAAATAATCGATAATTTTATTGAAGAAATAAATTATCATGCAGATTTATACTATAATAAAGATAATCCTGAAATAAGTGATATTGAATACGATAGATTGATGAACGCACTTATTCTATTAGAGAATATTTATCCCAATTTGAAAAGGGAAAATTCACCTTCAGTAAGAGTTGGAGGAGTGGCTCTGGAAAAGTTTGAACAATATACACATGAAAATCCTATGCTAAGTTTAAGTAACGTGTTTTCAGAAGGTGAAATAAGAGATTTTGATAGAAGAGTAAAACAGGGTTGTAGTGGTGAGGTACAGTATGTATTGGAGTTTAAAATAGACGGTCTTTCTGTGGGTCTAACATATGAAAATGGAAATTTGAAAATAGGGGCAACAAGAGGTGATGGATATATTGGAGAAAATGTTACCGAGAATATAAAAACCATTAGAACTGTTCCTATAAAAATAGCCGAAAATAGAAAATTAATTGTCAGAGGGGAAGTTTATATTTCCAAAGAAGATTTTGAAAATATAAATAAGTATCAGGAAGAACACGATCTGACTATTTATGCAAATCCTAGAAACTTAGCTGCCGGTTCCCTAAGACAATTAGATTCAAAACTCGCTGCTAGAAGACCTTTGGATATGTTTGTATTTAATCTTGAGAATATAGACGATTTAGATATCAAAAAGCATAGTGATTCATTTGAGTATTTGAATTCACTGGGATTTAGAGTGGGTGAACAATACAAGGTTTGTAATACTGTAGAAGAAATATTGGAATATATAGACTACTGGACTAAAAATAGAGAAAGTCTTGGTTTTGAAATTGATGGAATAGTAATTAAGGTCAATTCAATAGCTCAAAGAGAGGAATTGGGGTATACTGCAAAAAGTCCTAGATGGGCAACGGCATATAAATTTCCCGCTGAAAGAAAAAAGACAAAACTAGTGGATATACAGGTTGAAGTGGGAAGAACGGGCACTATTACACCTACCGCAATATTAGAGCCGGTCAGATTGGCAGGAACAACTGTAAGTAGGGCTACTCTTCACAATGAAGATTATATAAAAGACAGAGATATAAGAATTGGTGATACTGTATGGGTTCAAAAAGCAGGAGAAATTATACCACAAGTAATAGAAGCGAGTATTGAAGAAAGAACGGGAAATGAAAAAATATTTGAAATGCCAAATCATTGTCCGGTTTGTGGCGAAGAAACCGTAAGATTAGAAGGAGAAGCTGCTGTAAAATGCATTAATATTTCTTGTCCTGCCCAAATTAGGAGGGGAATAATACATTTTGTTTCCAGAGATGCTATGGATATTGATGGTATGGGTGAATCTATAATCACAATGCTATTGGAAAATGAAATTATTAAAGATATATCAGATTTATATTATATGAATCCTGAGGATATAATAAAATTGGATAGAATGGGAGAAAAGTCCGTATCTAATCTTATGAATTCTATTGAAAAATCTAAGAATAATGAACTTTGGAGATTGATAAACGGGTTGGGAATAAAATTTGTCGGTGTTAAGGGAGCCAAACTCCTTGAACAGAGATATTCGAATTTAGATGAAGTAATAAATGCCAACATAGATGAACTTAAGCAAATAGATGAATTTGGTGAAATTATGTCTGACAGTGTAGTTAAATTCTTTGATGAGGAAAAAAATATTGAGACAATTGAAAGGCTTAGAAAAGCAGGGCTTAATTTTAATTCAGACAAAGAAAAATATAGTGGGATTAACAAGATATTTGATTCTATGAAAATAGTACTGACAGGGACTTTGCCTACTTTAAAAAGAAATGATGCAAAAAAATTGATTGAGGCAAGAGGGGGAAAGGCTACTTCAAGCGTAAGTAAGTCCACGACTTTTGTTCTTGCAGGCGAAGAGGCAGGTTCTAAATTAGATAAGGCAATTTCTCTTGGAGTTAAGGTAATAGATGAAGAGAAATTTATGAAATTACTGGAATTGAAAAATAAAGAAGAGGTTCTGGAAAAATTATAAGGAGAATATAATGAGCATAAATGTAGAAGATAAAATCGACGTTAAAACAAAAATTGAAACAGAAAAAGAAATTAAGTTAGAAAATAATATAAATATTGATAAAGATATGCTTAGAATTGATGGAAGAAGAAATGATGAGATAAGAAATATAAAAATAACCAGAAATTTTACAAAATATGCTCAAGGATCGGTTTTGATTGAAGTCGGCAATACTAAGGTTATATGTACAGCCTTTGTAGATGAATCGGTACCACCATTTATAAAGGGAACCGGAGAAGGATGGATAAGTGCTGAATATTCAATGCTTCCGAGTGCAACTGCCACAAGAAAGAGAAGAGATGTCAATAATGGCAAAGTGGATGGAAGAAGCCAGGAAATACAGAGATTAATAGGCAGAGCCGTCAGATCTGTTGTAAACCTGTCTTTATTAGGGGAAAGGACTATCTGGATAGATTGCGATGTTATTCAGGCTGATGGAGGTACCAGAACAGCATCAATTACAGGAGCTTTTGTGGCAATAGCCGATGCTTTATTCACTCTTGTAAAAAATGGCGAAATAAAAAGTATGCCTATGAATTCTATGATGTCAGCAGTAAGTGTAGGAATTGTAAATGGTGAAGTTCTATTAGATATATGTTATGATGAAGATTCTAATGCAGAAGTAGATACAAATGTCGTTATGAACAATAAAGGTGAATTTATTGAATTACAAGGAACCGGAGAAGAAAGGCCTTTTACTAAAGATGAGTTTTCCAAAATTATTGAATATGCGGAAAAAGGAAACAGAGAATTGATGAGAATTCAAAGGGATATTTTAGGAGAAGTTGCTGACAGCATAATTGGATGTGAATATGAAAGAGAAGCGGTTATAGCTACGGGAAATACTCATAAATTAAAAGAAATAAGAGATATGGTAGCCGATTTGAACTTTGATATTAAGTCGCTTAAAGATGTAGGTTTGGATGGGATAGAAATTATAGAAAATGGAAAAACATTTGAACATAATGCTTTTATTAAAGCCAGAACAATTGCAAGAAAAACAGGTAAAATAGCTATTGGAGATGACAGTGGTATAGAAGTGGATGCTTTAAATAAAAGGCCGGGAGTTTATTCTGCGAGATATGCGGGTGAAAATGCCACTGATGAAGAAAATAGAGCCAAGATGTTTGAAGAACTAAAGGGAATTCCGTTTGAAGAAAGAACGGCAAGATTTGTCTGTGCAATTGCAGTAGTTTTTCCAGATGGAAAAGAAATGCTTTCCAGAGGAAAGGTAGAGGGGAAAATAGCCCTTGAAGAAAGGGGAGAAAATGGATTTGGATATGACTGTATGTTTATTCCGGAAGGATATGAACATACATTTGGTGAACTTTCTTCGGAAATAAAAAATGGTTTAAGTCATAGAGGAAGATCTTTAGAAGAGATGAAATTAAAACTTAAGGATATACTTGAAGAAAGGATGATATGATTCCAATGAAGGTGATAATATTATCAGATACACACAGGGCAAAAAATAATATGGATAAATTAGTTCCGTACATTAAAGAAAATGTAGATATGATAATACATGCCGGTGATAATTTTAGGGATTCTGTTTATTTGTCGAACGTCTGTGAAAAATTCTATAGCAGTTGCAGGAAATTGTGATTTTGACAATGTGGAGGAAGAGTTAATTTTTGAATTAGAGGGTATAAAAATATTACTTACTCATGGTCATAGACATAGAGTAAAATACGGCATTGAATTTTTGGTGGATTATGCAAAATCTAAATCTGTAAATATAGTCATATTTGGACATACGCATAAGAAAGAGAATAGAATAATTGATGGAATACAGTTAATTAACCCCGGAAGTCTATCACTTCCAAGAGATGGTATAGATCAAAGTTATGTTATTATGAATATAAAAAATGGAGTTTACGACTTTGAATATAGATTCCTATAGGCTGGTATTGGTAATTTTTTTATTAAAAGACGTGCAATAATACGTATTTTATAGTATAATTAGTATGTTAAAATATGCTTATAAATTTAATCGATAATTTATAAAGTACGAAAATAATAGTAGGAGGATTTTTATGAAACCAGAATTTATTAAGAAAGATGGCAATTCTGTAACTTTCGAAATAGTAATTGAAGCTGCAGAATTTGAAAAGGCTATAGATAAGGCGTATAAAAAAACTAAATCAAGATATAATATTCCAGGATTTAGAAAAGGTAAAGCACCTAGAAAGATTATAGAATTAAACTACGGAAAGGGTGTATTTTTTAATGATGCTTTAGATATAGTATTGCCGGAAGTATATCCTGATGCAGTTGAAGAATTAAATTTAGCTGCAGTATCTCAGCCGGAAATGGATATAAAGGATATAAATGAAGATGGTTCAATAGTAATGGTTGCAGTGGTTGATGTTAAACCGGAATTCACTGTAGAAAATTATTTTGGAGTAGAGTTAGATAAAGTAGAAAAAATAATATCTGATGAAGATATAGATGCCGAACTAAAAGCCCTTCTTGAAAAGCAGTCAAGAATGGTAAGTGTTGAAAGACCGGTTGAAAATGGAAACATCGCAGTTATTGATTTTGCAGGTACTTTAGATGGAGTTGCATTTGATGGTGGAACTTCTGAAGGATACTCATTAGAAATAGGTTCCGGAACTTTTATACCGGGATTTGAAGAGCAAATAATTGGTAAATCAGTAGGTGATGAATTCGATGTAAATGTTACTTTCCCAGAGGATTATCCAACGGAAGAACTTGCAGGAAAGCCGGTTGTATTTAAGGTTAAAATAAATGAAGTAAAGGTAAAAGAACTGCCTGAACTTGATGATGACTTTGCAAAGGATACTACCGAATTTGAATCACTTGCAGAATTAAAAGAAGATATTAAGAAGAATCTTCAGAAAAAAGCAGATGAAGAATCTGAAAATGAAATGAAAAATAAAGTGATTGAAAAAGTAGCTGAAGGTGTTGAAATAGATATACCTGAGTCAATGATTGAATATCAATTAGACAGACAATTGGAAGAAATCAATATGCAATTGAGTTACCAGGGCTGGTCTTTAGATAAGTTTATGGAATTATCCGGTCAATCTATTGAAGAATTGAGAGATTCTAAAAGAGATGAGGCTAAATCTATAGTTAAGAACTCTTTAGTAATTGAGAAAATAGTAGAATTAGAAAATATAGAAGTAACAGAAGAAGATATAGACAAAGATATTGAAAAGATGGCTAATATGTACCAGATAGATGTAGAAAGAATAAAAGAATCTATTGGTGAAGCAGAAAAAGAAAGTATTTCAGGAAGATTGAAAAATGAGAAAGCAATTGATCTTCTATTAGAAAAAGCCAACCTTAAATAAAAAGTGATTTAAAAAGGGGATGACTCAAAAGTCGGTGTTTTTATATTTATCAATATAAAAGTTTCCATTTTCAGTGGTACTAATTTTGATAAAAGAAATTTTTGACTTATAGTCAGCCCCTTATCTAAAATAGAGAAAAGGAGGAATATTATGGCGTTAGTACCTTATGTTGTAGAACAGGATGGTAGGGGTGAAAGATCATATGATATTTACTCAAGACTTCTTAAGGACAGAATAATATTTTTAGGAGATGAAGTGAATGATACCACTGCAAGCCTAGTGGTTGCACAGATGTTATTTTTAGAGGCGGATGATCCGGATAAAGATATACATTTATATATAAATTCTCCAGGTGGAAGTGTTACAGCCGGAATGGCTATATATGATACTATGCAATATATAAAAGCGGATGTAAGTACAATTTGTATAGGAATGGCTGCATCTATGGGGGCTTTTTTGCTTGCTGCAGGAGCTAAGGGAAAAAGATTTGCATTGCCTAATAGTACAATAATGATTCATCAACCACTTGGTGGCTCAAGAGGTCAAGCGACTGATGTAGAGATACATACAAAATATTTATTAAAGACTAAAGAAAAATTAAATAAAATTTTATCGGAAAGAACCGGTCAGCCATATGATATAGTAAAGACAAACACAGAACGTGATAACTTTATGAGTGCAGAAGAAGCAAAAGAATTTGGATTAGTTGATGAGGTTATTTCTGAAAGGATATAGTCTTACAAGGAGGTGAAGTGATTGCCAAAGCAAGATAATAATAAACAATATAAGTGTTCTTTTTGCGGTAAGCATCAAGATCAGGTAAAAAGAATAATTGCAGGTCCGGGCGTATATATTTGTGATGAGTGTGTAGAGTTATGTAGCGAAATAATTCAAGAAGAAATAGATGGTGTAACAGAATGTTTTGAGGGTACCCTTCCTAAACCGGCGGAAATGATGGAAATTCTAAATGATTATGTGATAGGCCAGCAAAGTGCAAAGAAAGCACTATCAGTGGCAGTGTATAATCACTATAAGAGGATTTATAGCGAAAAAAAGAAATCCGATAGCGTTGAGATTCAAAAAAGTAATATATTACTTCTTGGTCCGACAGGTTCGGGAAAGACTTTGCTTGCCCAGACTCTTGCAAAAATATTGAATGTGCCATTTGCGATTGCAGATGCAACTTCTTTGACTGAGGCTGGTTATGTAGGTGAAGACGTTGAAAATATTGTACTTAAGTTAGTTCAAGCAGCTGATTTTGACATAGAAAAAGCTCAAAAGGGTATAATATATATTGATGAAATTGACAAGATTTCCAGAAAATCCGATAATCCTTCAATTACCAGAGATGTAAGTGGTGAAGGTGTACAACAGGCTTTACTTAAAATTCTTGAGGGTACTATTGCCAATGTTCCTCCTTCCGGCGGAAGAAAGCATCCACATCAGGAATTTTTAAAAGTAGATACTACTAATATATTATTTATACTAGGTGGTGCCTTTGATGGTATCGAAAAAATAGTACAAAAACGCGGAAAAGAAAAAGTTCTGGGATTTGGTGCAAAAATTGAAAGTAAGAGTGATTTGGATATAGGAAAATTATATGCCAAAGTTATTCCGGATGATTTGCTGAAATTTGGATTAATACCTGAATTTGTAGGTAGAATACCTGTTCTGGCAACTCTGGATTTATTAGATGAAGATTCTTTAGTAAAGATACTAACAGAACCGAAAAACTCTTTGGTGAAACAGTATACCAGATTATTTGAATATGATGATGTGAAAATAGAATTTGAAGAAGAAGCACTGCGTTCAATTGCAAAAAAAGCCATTGAAAGAAATACCGGTGCCAGAGGACTTAGAAGTATTATAGAACATGTCTTAATGGATACTATGTTTGAAGTTCCATCTATTGAAAATTTAGAAAAAGTTGTTGTGACTAAAGATAGTGTAGAGAATGAAGATGTAAAACCATTGATGATATTTAAAGATAATAGACAAATAGTCAATGATTCACCAATAAATGAATAACTTTTATTTCTAAGTAAATAAATCTCTCAATATAAAAATATTGGGAGATTTTTATTTTTTCGGTTTTAGTTTTTTAGATATATAAACAGAATTAATATGTTATTTTTGCAAAAAAATGATAATAAGAACTAAAAAATTGCATAAAAATATAAATAACTATATAATATCTGTTATAATATATGTACAATATGGTATAAGATAAATAACCGATAAAAAATTAGTTTTGTTATTGTAAGAGTTATTTTGGACAATAGATATAAGCTATGTAAAAAAATTGAGAGGAGAATAATATGAAAGATTTTAATGATTTATTAAATCCGTTGGAATTGCTAAAAACAATTAATGCTGTAAATAATGGCGATAAAAAGGCTATTGAAAAGCTTAAAAAAATAGAAAAAGAACACGAAATTTTTGGTGGAGTATATGAAAATTCAACAGAGAATTCAGATTATAAGCCAAATAATGAAACATTGGAACTGAAATCTGATTTTGAAAATGGAGATGGCAATGAAGGCGGATTCCATGATGATGGAAATTTTGGGAACGATAATGGTGATGGTGGAGAAGGAAAAAAGAAAAAAAAGGTAATATCATACGGAAGAAAAAAGGAAATGCCTATGATTCCTTTAAGAGGTATATCAATATCTCCATGCATGTTACAATCATTTGACATAGGAAGATTTAATTCAATTGAAAGTTTTGAAATGGCGATGTTGGATGATGAAAAGATATTTCTAGTAAGTCAGTTTGAAACAGATATAGAAGAGCCTTCTATGGATGATCTTTATTCTATAGGGACTATTTGTAGCATAAAACAGGTAATCAGAACATCGGATACATCTATTAGAGTTTTAGTTGAAGGACTTGGTCGTGCAAAGTTAAATTCCATGACTACAAATGAAAATGGAGCATGGATAGGAAATATAACACCTATAAAGTTTAAAGAGGAAAATATAGATTTTGATGAAAAAATGCATTTGGAAGCATATTCAAGGGCGATTGTAAGTCAGTTTGAAGATTATATGAGGATAGCCACTGATATACCTACTGATGCTGCCTTGGACATTTCTGATGCAAGTGGATATTCTATGATTGCCGATATCATATCTTCAAGTCTTTTTCTGAAATTTAGAGATAGACAAGATTTGTTAATAACATTGGATATTTTAGAAAGAATGAAGAAGTTGCATATATTACTTACTCAGGAATTGGAAGTAATAAAGATAGATAAAAAAATAAGTCAGGATGTAAAAAAACAACTTAATAAAGTTCAGAAAGATTATTACTTAAGAGAGCAGTTGAAGGCAATACAAAAAGAATTGGGCGAAGAGGACTATGAAGAGGAAATAGATGAATATAGAAAGAAACTGGAAGAATTAAAAATACATAAAGATACTTATGAAAAAATTTCCAGGGAAATTGAAAAATTTAATAGAACACCTATGGGTTCTCCGGATTATAATGTTTCGAGAAATTATTTGGATATTATATTCTCGCTACCTTGGAATAAGGAATCTAGAAATAGATTTGATATAAAGAAATCTGAAAAGATATTAAACGAAGATCATTTCGGTCTTGATGATGTAAAGGAAAGAATATTGGAATATCTTGCGGTAAGAAAGCTTTCAAAAAATTTAAAAGCCCCTATTATATGTCTTGCAGGACCTCCGGGAGTTGGAAAGACTTCCATTGCAAAATCAGTGGCAAGATCTTTAGGCAGGCCTTTTGTTAGAATATCTCTGGGAGGATTGAGAGATGAAGCGGAAATTAGAGGACACAGAAGAACTTATGTGGGAGCAATTCCGGGTAGAATTATAAATGCTATTAGAGAAGCAAAGGCTAAAAATCCTGTTATTTTACTAGATGAAATAGACAAAATGAGTAGTGATTTTAAAGGAGACCCTTCTTCAGCAATGCTTGAAGTACTGGATCCTGAACAGAATAAATATTTTACAGATCACTATTTAGAACTTCCTTTTGATTTGTCAAAAGTATTATTTTTAACGACAGCAAATGATCTTAGATCTATTCCAAGACCTTTATATGACAGAATGGAGGTTATTGAGATAGAAGGCTATCTTGAAGAGGAAAAATTAGAGATAGTGAAGAGATATATACTTAAGAAACAGTTAAAAGAAAATGGACTGGATAAGAATTTTATTACTATAGATGACGATGTAATAAAGTATATAATCAATAGATATACCAGAGAATCAGGTGTGAGACAACTTGAGAGAACAATTGCGAAACTTTGTAGAAAAGTAGTAAAGGAAATGTTTGAAAATCCAAAATTGGAACCTGTAAATATGACAAAAGAATTAGTGGTGAAATATCTTGGTTCTGAAAAATTTAAAGAAGATCCACTAGACTTGAAACCACAGATTGGAGTTGTTAATGGAATGGCCTGGACATCTGTAGGTGGTGTTACTTTGGAAGTAGAAGTTAGTACACTACCTGGAAAGGGTGAAATAGTATTGACAGGTCAGATGGGAAATGTAATGAAAGAATCTGCCAGAACAGGTATTTCATATATAAGATCTATTTCTGATGAACTTGGAATAGAAAAAGAATTTTATAAGAATAAAGATATACATATACATTTACCTGAGGGTGCTACACCAAAAGATGGTCCATCTGCCGGAATTACAATGACTTTGGCTACTATATCATCCCTTACAGGAAGGGCAGTTCCCGGAAATATAGCCATGACCGGAGAGATAACTTTGAGAGGTAGAGTTCTTGCAGTCGGTGGAATACGTGAAAAAGTATTAGCAGCTTATAGAATGGGAATAAGAAAAATTATAATTCCAAAAGATTGCAAATCTGATTTAGACAAAATACCGGAAAATGTAAAGGATGATATAGAATTCGTACTTGTAGAAAATATGAGTGAAGTATTAGATGTTGCTTTAATGGATAAAGAATAGGGGTAGTTATGTCGAAAGAAAAAATGAAGATAAGAAGTGCTGAAATCACGATGAGTGCTGTAAATAAAAAGCAATATCCATCAGAAGGAATACCGGAAATCGCTCTAGCAGGTAGATCTAATGTGGGAAAGTCATCTGTAATCAATGGACTTTTAAACAGAAAAAATTTTGCCAGAACTTCGTCTACTCCGGGAAAAACGAGAACTATAAATTTTTATCTAATAAATAATGAGTTTTATTTTGTCGATCTTCCGGGGTATGGATATGCCAGAGTTTCCAAAACTGAAAAGGAAAAATGGGGCGGAATAATGGAAAGATATCTTGAAAATAGAGATGAGTTATGTGCAATCTTATTGTTAGTAGATATCAGACATGATCCGACGGCAGATGATAAAATGATGTATGATTGGATTAAGCATTTCGGATATAGATGTATAGTAGTTGCTACAAAAGCTGATAAAATTTCCAGGGGTCAATATCAAAAACACATTAACGCAATAAGAAATAAATTGCAAATGGATAAGGATGAAAAGGTAATGGTTACTTCATCATCAAAAAAGATAGGTATATCTGAACTTTGGGACGAAATAGTTTCAGAGTATGAAAAGAATGGATATGAAATCACCTATGAAAAAACAATTGATTAAAACAATAAATTATAATAGTGATATTTAAAAATTTTAAGCAAGTAATTTAAGAATAATGAGAAAAAGGAATGAAATTTTTGATTTTAAATTTCATTCCTTTTTTGGTGCAAAAAAAAATAAAATATGACTATATTATTTTAGGTAAGGAGATGAGTTAATGGAAAAAATCTTGTCGTCGATAATATCAGAAAAATATGCATATAAAAACTGTGTTTTTCCACTAGAAATATCTGAATCGAAATTAGTAGTGCAAATGAAAAGTTTTGATATAAATACGGTGAATACTTTAAGAGCAAATTCCGGCAGAGAGGTAGTGGTAAAATATGCTTCCGAATCTTTGATATTGGAAAATATAAGAAAAAATTATTCCAACATCAAAAGGGAAGAAGATGAACACCTTAACTCGTATATTAAAGAATTAATAGAAAATGCCGTTAATTCTAATGCAAGTGATATTCATCTAGAACCATTTAATTTGGAACTTAGAATAAGGTACAGAATAAATGGCGATTTAAACATTATAGATAAATTATCATTGGATGATTATCCCAAAATATTGACCATGATAAAATTGAGAGCCGGTTGCGATATAACGGAAAAAAGAGTTCCCCAAGATGGAAGATTTACATATTCTTCATATGAGTGCAATATTGACATCAGAGTAAGCACAGTACCAACGGTACATGGAGAAAAAACTGTTCTTAGATTATTGAATAGAAATAATTTTATAAGGACTAAGAGTGAACTTGGATTTCTACCCGATGCGGTAGAAAAAATAGATAAAATATTAGAAAATAAATCTGGAATTTTAATTGTGTCGGGAGCAACCGGGAGTGGAAAATCAACTACTGTATACTCCTTACTTAATGAACTAAATAAAATGAATATAAATATTACAACAATAGAAGATCCGGTTGAGTATAGGATGGAAGGGATTAATCAGATACAGGTGAATAGCAAAACGGGAGTAAGATTTGATAATGGATTGAGAGCTATTTTAAGGCAAGATCCTGATTGTATAGTTTTAGGTGAAATAAGGGATAATGAATCCGCAAGAATAGCAATCAGAGCTGCAATGACGGGCCATTTGGTTATAGCGTCTTTACATACAAATGATGCAATATCAAGTGTTGTAAGACTTAGAGATATGGGAATCGAACCATATTTAATTTCCTCTACACTAATAGGGGTAATTTCCCAGAAACTAGTTAAAAGGGGCTATTTAAAAAAAATTTCTCAAAGAAATAGTGATTTAAAAATAGAAAAAAGTATTAATGAAAAAAGTAGAGGTAGAAAAAATTTTGATGCAGAAAATATATCAAAAAAAGATGAAAGAATATTGATATATGAAGTTTTAACGAGTTCGCCGGAGTTTATATCGGCCGTACGGTCAGAATGTGGAAGCGATGATTTAAAAAGAATTGCAATCAAAAGTGGGATGATAACTTATGAAAAATCTATTCGGGAAAAAGCTAAAAGAGAAAGAAATAATGACCATATGTAGACAGATTTCGAATATGTCAGCATCCGGATGTGACTTCATTACAATATTTAGCGTGTTGATTAATGCATCTACAGTTAATATGTCAAAAGTACTTAGTCTGGTTAAAAAAAATATTGAGAAGGGAAGGAATCTTACACAATCTTTTGCGATGACGAATTCGTTTTCAAATTTCTTTTTAAGTATGGTATATGCGGGAGAGGTAAGTGGTAATATAGATTTTGTTTTTAATGAAATGTCAAATTACTATGATAGAGAATGTAAATTAAAAAGCAAATTAATAGGTGCTTTAACATATCCATTACTGGTAGTTATTGTTTCTATAGTTGCATTTAATTTTATTATGATATTTGTAGTGCCCAACTTCAAAATGGCATTTAATATGGATAATGATAATCTTCCGCTATATACACTCATTGTATTTAAAATATCAGAATTTTTGAGACGTAATCTTATAATATTGGCGATATTAATCACTTTGATTGCAATTTCATTATATAGTCTACTCAAAGATAATGCAAAGTTTAAAGAAAATATTGATGAAAGAATATTAAAACTTCCGGTGGTTGGAAAAATATACACGTTAATTTTGACAGATAAATTTTCACGCACTATGAGTATACTGATGAAAAGTGGAGTAAATATAGGTGAAGCAATTGATATATCTACAAGAGTTATTGATAATGTGTATGTAAGTTCAAAAATGAAATTTGCAAAACAGAGTATAGAAAGTGGGAGCAATATTTCGGTATCTTTAAAGAAAACAAGTTTATTTCCGGAGTTATTTATATCTATGATATTTTCAGGTGAAATATCGGGAAAATTTGATGAAAGTCTTTATTTGGCGGGAGTGTATTATAGCAATGAATTAGATATAAAGCTTGAACAGTATATAAAATTAATTGAGCCGATTATGATAGTAATAGTTGGTATATTAGTCGGTTTGACTATGATAGCAATACTTTCACCTATGTTTGACATGATTTCCTCTATATCTTAAGAATTATAAGGAGATAGTTATGAAAAAATTAGAGAATGAATATATTAATGGGAAATACTTTATTTATGATAATTCCAGCGAGGGAAAAAAATGCAAAAAAAGAAAGGGTTTTTCAATTATAGAGATGGTTTTGGTAGTGTCTATAATAGGAATTCTTGCAGCGATTATAACGATAAAATATTCGAATGTGCAAAATAAAGCAAGGATAAATTCAGATTATGCTAATGCTTCCAGTATAGCAACGGCAATAGTTTTAGGCAGAAATGACGGGAAGGCAAGTACAGATTTAAACACAGTGGATAAATTGGTGAATTTAGGATATCTGCCAAGTAGTCCAAAGCCACAAAGTGAAAATACAGAATCTTTTACAATCGAAGTGAATGATGATAATGATAATATTAAAGTAAAAGCGGGAGAAAAAGTATTTTATCCTAAAAAGCAAGGTGATGGTAAGGATAAATAGACTTGGTAGTATGATAAGAAGCAAATAAAAATAGGGGGAAAAGCGTGAATAAAAATACGTATATGTTGTTTGAATCACAGGGTATTAGGCTAATTATTATAAAAAAAGATAGCAGACGAAATGGTGTAGATGTACTTTTAGACACTTTTTTGCCCCTTAATTTAAAATCTCTGAATTCAAAAGACAATATAAAAGATATATCATTTCAAATAATAAACTATATAGAAAAGATAGAGAGAAAAAATAAAGTTAAAATAAATAAAATCAAATTCTTGGATCAGGGGCAGAGTATAATAACAAAAGAATTAGAAATAGTAAAAAATTCAAAAAAGAAAACCATATGTGAGTATATAGAGATAGAAATGGCGCAGTTTCTCAGCGTCGATATTTCAAAATATAATACGATATATTCAAATATAAAAGAACTTGATAAAGATTTTATGTCTATAACTGCTATTTTGTATCCTAAATATATGTTGGATATAATTGATATGATTTATAAGGTGAGAAAAATTGAGTGTACAAATTTATATCTATATTATCAAGTTAGTCAGGAAATTCTAAAAGAAAAACTTTCAGAAGAAACATGTACCGTAGTTGATTTCAGAAAAAGGGATGCCGTACTTTCTGTTATAGAAAATGGAACTACTGTAAATACGATGGTTATAGAAGAAATAGATATAGATGAAAATATTATATATTTTTTGAATAAGAAAGAAAAAGTTATTTTTTTAGGCGATGAAAAAAACGATATATGCGGAACTTTAAAAAATAGTATAGAAAATTACTCAATAATAAATGACAGCGAATACATGCATATAAAATTTCTGGAAAAAAGAAAAAATACTTCTATTTTTAGAAAGAATAGAAATAAAATAGGAATACTAAATCTTGTTGACGAATTCGATAATAATGAGTTTTACAATAGTGTTTTTAAAATTTGGTTTGTATTTATCTTAGTTATATCTATATTAACGATGAGAAATTATTTGGATATGTCAAAACTTGAACAAAACTTATCTGAAAATAATCAAGGCATAAGAAAAGAAGTAAAAGAGGATGTAAGTTTAAAGGGGTATAAAAATTTATTTGGAATAGATGTGAATGAAATAATAGAAATTACTAATTTATTGTCCGATAATATATCAGAATTTAGAGTAAATAAAGAGGGAATCAATTTATCATTTTATTGTAATGATGCCAAAGAGCTGGATAATGTAACATCAAATTCCACATTTGAAAGGATGAATATTCTATCTATTGAAAATGAAAAAGAAATAATAGAAAATTTCGGTAAAAATGATGAAAATGACAGGGAAAATAAAAATGACAATTCTGATATATCTGATATAAAAGATAAATCAAATAAGCAAAATGATAAAAAAGAAAGAAAAATCGTAAATAGAATAAGGGTCAATTTAAAAAGATAGAAAGGATATTTATGAACACTAGAAAAAAAGAAAAAATATTGATTATATTAATTCTATTTGCTGTTCCTTTATTATTTTATTTAAAGATAAATAGTAATATAGATCAAAAAAAAGAAAATATAAAGAGTAATATTGAAAAATCAAGAGTTCATAATACAGAAACCAATAAAATTGTAAAAAGGGTATCTCTAAAAAAGCAAATAGCACTTTACGAACATATCTATAGTAAATTTAATACCGCAAAAATTATAAAAAGAGAAAATGATGAAGGATGTTTTTACTCTCTTCAAATAAACGCAAAAGAAAACAGATTAAATGAAATAATGAAATTACTGGATTCATATGGTGGCAAAATTGTGATAAACAGTATAGAATATAAAAAAGAGAATCAGTATAGTAGTTTTTTTATACAACTGGAATTATGTTGATAAAAATATGGCCATTACATAGTTGATAAGGGAATAATAGAATTAAGCAATACACTTAATCGCTATTTTAGTGAAGGGTGTTTTGTTTAATTCTTTTTTTTGTATAAAATATAATAATCTATTTTACGAATTTTATAAGAGGTTTTATAGAAATTCCCTTCAAATACATTGACAAGATAAAAATATGTAGTAATATAAAAAGATGGAACTGACTTATAAATTAAAAATTTTTTTTAAGTTTGAAAAAATTTAGAAATATATATTTTTAGATTGATCAAAAAAATATTGATTTTTAAATTGGCAGCTTAAAGTTAGTTACAATATTTGAATTTAATGAATGAGGTGATATATTGATAAAAAATATGGAAAGGTCATATAATCCTTTGGAAACAGAAAAAATTTCAAAACTTTTATATAAATTTTCTGTTCCGGCCATAATAGGTATGACGGTAAATGCTCTATACAATATTGTGGATAGAATGTTCATCGGTAATAGTCCGGACTTGGGTGCTAATGGACTTGCGGCTATTACAATTTGTTTTCCTGCTATGATAGTGATGATGTCCATAGGAATTTTATTGGGACAGGGTGGAGCTACAATGTTTTCGATAAATTTAGGAAAAAGTGATAAGAAAAAAGCCGATAAAATATTAGGAAATACAACGACTTTAATGCTTATACTTTCTTTTACCATATTAATAATAGGAGAATTATTTCTGGACAGGTTACTAGTACTATTTGGAGCAAGCACTTCTATACTTCCTTTATCAAGAGATTATATGAGGATTATTTTTATAGGGTCTCCTTTTTTAATATTGGGTATGGGGACTAATCATTTTTTAAGGGCAAGCGGTAGACCAAAACTAGCCATGGTAACTATGTTTTTAGGTGCAGGAATAAATATTATTTTAGATCCAATCTTTATATTTCTATTAAGAATGGGAATGACCGGTGCAGCTCTTGCTACTATTATTTCTCAATTATTTTCTATGTCTTGGGGATTATATAATTTTATAAGAAAAGACTCTGAACATTTAATAACATTTAAAAATATGAAATTAGAATCAAATATAACTAAAAATGTATTTATACTTGGAATGCCGGGATTTTTATTGCAATTGGCAAATTCTGTATTGCTTCTTACTTTAAATTCTTCATTATTAAAGTATGGTGGCGATATTGCAGTTTCTGCAATGGGAATAGTAAATAGCGTTCAAACTTTGCTGATACTTCCAATTGTAGGCGTAAATCAAGGGTTACAACCGATAGTTAGTTTTAACTATGGCGCAAAGAAAATTGATAGAGTGAAAGAAGCTGTAAAACTTGGCATTATTACGGCAACAATTATATCTATACTTGGATTTATTTTGTCTCATGCAATACCTGATCTACTCGTTGCAATGTTTAATAGAGATGAAAAGTTACTTGAATTTGGTACATATGCTATGAAAATATGGTTTTTATGCATACCTTTAGCAGGATTCCAAATTGTAGCAGCTAATTTTTTTCAAGCTATTGGAAAAGCGAAAAAAGCCATGTTTCTTACATTGACGAGACAAATTATATTTCTTATACCGGCGATTATAGCATTTTCCAGAATATGGAAATTAAATGGAATATTATTTGCAGCTCCTTTTGCTGATTTTTTATCCGCATTAATAACTTTAATATTCTTTTTAAAATTTATAAAGGGATTTGATGAAGCAAATTATACGGTATAGATAAATTATTTTATAAAAAAAGCGATTAGGAGGAAATCCATGAATTTTAAAAAAATGATGGCATATTTATTGTCAGCGGTGTTAATCATTTCAATATCAAATTCTTATGTTGTTGATTCTGAAACCGGGCAAGTGAGTTGCGAAAAAGCAAAAGTAATCAAAGTAGTTGATGGAGATACTATAAAGGTAAATATTAATGGAAATAAGAAGACTGTTAGAATGATAGGTGTGGATACTCCGGAAACTGTACATCCTAAAAAACCGGTTATGTATTATGGACAGGAAGCAAGCAGTTATACTAAAAAGCAGCTTTCAAATAAGGTCGTTTATTTACAAAGAGATGTATCAGATACAGATAAATATAATAGATTGCTTCGATATATTTGGTTAAAGAAACCATCTACAAATCCGTCTGAAAAAGAAGTTATTATGTATATGTATAATGCTAAATTAATTAAAGATGGATATGGACAACTTGTGACTTATCCACCTGATGTAAAATATACTGATTTATTTAGAAAACTTCAGAAAAATGCATATAAAAATAAAACAGGGATGTGGAAAGAACCAAGTCGGATAGGAAACCCGGCAAATAATAAATCCAATAAGGTCATAGGCAATAAAAAAAGTAAGATATATCATACATCTGATCAAAGCTCATACAATAGTGTAAGTGATAAAAATAAGGTGATTTTTAAAAATGAAGATCAGGCTATAAAGGCCGGATATAGAAAGTCAAAAAAGTAATAAATTTAAAGGGTAGTTAATATAAAATAGTATTATTTTGTTTTGGAAAGAACAAATAATAGAATATATAATTGAAATATATGGCATGTAAAATTAGAAGATATAGCGTTTAAAATAAAAATGGAGGTAGTTATGGTTAAGGCAATATTTTTTGATATTGATGGTACACTAGTAAGTTTTGATACCCATAAGGTACCTAAAAGCACTAGGGAATCCTTACAAAAATTAAAGGAGAAGGGGATAAAATTATTTCTAGCAACAGGTAGATCTCCAATATTATTAGATAAGATTAAAAAGTTGGTCGAATTTGATTTCGATGGTTATGTATTAATAAACGGACAGTACTGTGTTCTTAATGATGAAGTAGTTCACAAGGAAAAAATTGCGAAAAAAGGATTGAAAAAATTAATATCATATCTTGACGAAAAAAATTTAGCGTGCGAATTTTTGGATGATAAGGACATATATATTAATAGAGTTAATGAAAGAGTTTTGGAATTAAGGGAATTTCTGGGTTCAACAGCTCCCGACTCAAAGCCTATAACAAGTGAGGAAATATTGAACAAAGAAATCTATCAAATGTGCGCATATATAAATAATCAGGAAGAAGAAGATTTTTTTAAAAATGCACCAGGATGTAAAGGGGCCAGATGGAATCCTTTATTTATGGATATAATGCCGGAAGATGGTGGAAAAGCCAAAGGAATAAGCAAGATTATTGGAAAATTAGGTATTAGTAAAAATGAGTGTATGGCATTTGGAGATGGTGGAAACGATATTGATATGCTTGAATATGTAGGTTTTGGTATAGCTATGGGAAATGCAAGTGACAAAGTTAAAAACTGTGCAGATCATGTGACAGAAGATGTTGACAACGATGGTATAAAACTTGCATTGGAAAAATTTAATATTATTTAGTGAAAATCTAAATAAAAATGCAAGTTCTTAATCAGAACTTGTATTTTATTTGTTTGAGATGATATAATTTATATTACAGATATAGATTATATTTTTTATACGGATTATATTATATATATAAATTATATTACCTATATATATTATAAAAATAAGAATAAAAATTTATTATCAAATATTTTTTGATATTTGAAATAAGAAATCTATTGGAAAGGATAAATATTAAGGAGAGATAGTATGGATAAGAAAGAAAAACAAAAAATTGTATTAAAAGTCTCATATTTTTTAGAAATGATTCTATCTTTAGTTATTCTTTTGGCAGTTTTTTTAGGTATTATAGATACATTAAGAATAATCTTCTCTACATATATAGTTAATTTCAATCAACCAATCGACTATGTACAAATTAATGCTATATTTGCACAGATACTTCTACTTGTCATAGGTGTGGAAATAGCGGTAATGTTGTCTTTACATAAGCAAACAGCATTTTTAGAAGTATTATTATATGGAATTGCGAGAAAGATGCTTTTAATACCGAAACATAATGGCATGGTTGAAATATTTCTTGGTGTTATTGCAATTGGTGGTCTATTCTTAATTAAGAAATACCTATTAGACAATAGGAAAACAGATTCGACAGATGAAAATAAAGAGATAAAAGATGAACTTATTTAAGTTCATCTTATATTATAAAATTTTGATTATTTATAAAGGAGTGTTTAGTGGAAAAATGAAAAGAAAGTCATATTCTATCGGCAATATACTCAAATTTATTATACCATCTTTGATTGGTATAATAATATTTATGTTGCCTATAAAAGAGTTTGATCCTGAAATAAATCAGGATAAAATAACAATCCCAATAGCTTATATAGCATCATTTATTCAAAATAATATAGGAGATATATTACCCGTACTTATATTAGCAATTATATTGATATCAACCATAGGAGCATTATTGGTTAAGTTTAAGATATATATGCCAAAAACATCTTATGGTGGAAGCCTATTTAATATATCTCCGGTGTGGTTTGTAACGAGAATATTTGCATCGATTTTTGTAGTGATGTGCTTTTTTAAGATAGGTCCGGAATATATAATTTCCGGTGACACAGGTAATTTTATTTTAAATGATCTTCTTACAACTTTAATAGTTATATTTGTATTTGCTGGATTATTACTTCCGCTTTTACTTGATTTTGGTTTGTTGGAATTTGTTGGGACATTACTGGCAAAATTTATGAGACCTGTTTTTACGTTACCCGGGAGATCTGCAGTAGATTGTTTTACATCCTGGCTAGGAGATGGGACTCTTGGTGTAATGCTTACTTCAAAGCAGTATGAAGAAGGTTTTTATTCTGAAAGAGAAGCTGCGGTTATCTCTACTACATTTTCTGCTGTTTCTATTACATTTTCGCTTATAGTACTAAAACAGGTGAATCTGGCAAATCTTTTTGTACCATATTATTTGACAATTTGCTTTGTAGGCGTAATTTGTGCAATAATTGTACCGCGAATACCGCCTTTATCTTTAAAGAAAGATAATTACATAAATTATGGAACAGCTTTGGATGAAAGTATTCCAGAGGGAGAAACATATTTTAGCTGGGCACTATCTCAGGCAATTACAAAGGCTGAAAGTCACAAAGGAATAGGCGAATTTATGAAAAATGGAATTAAAAATGCTTTGGATATGTGGTTAGCCGTATTACCGGTTGTTATGGCTTTTGGTACGATAGCACTTGTTATTTCAAACTATACACCTGTATTTGAAATAATTGGTAAACCATTTATACCTCTTCTGGAACTCTTAAAACTACCTGAGCCGGTATCTGCATCTAAAACTATGTTGGTTGGTTTTACTGATATGTTTATACCATCAATAATAGCAAGTAATGAAATAAAAAGTGAAATAACAAGATTTGTAATAGCGACTGTATCAGTAACACAGTTAATATATATGAGTGAAGTAGGGGCATTGATAATAGGCTCTAAAATTCCTATTAGATTACATGAAATATTTATAATATTTTTGGAAAGAACAGTAATATCGTTAGTAGTAGTTACTTTGGTAGCTAGATTTATATTGCATTTATAAAAAATAGAAAAATTGGGAGGATGATGAAATGTCTGTTGAAAAAGTTAAAGCATTTTTTAAAGAATATGGTATAGAAGATAAAATTCTTGAATTTGAAACTTCAAGTGCAACTGTAGAATTAGCTGCGGTAGCGGTTGGAACTAAGCCAGAGAGAATAGCCAAGACTTTATCATATAGGCTAAAAGATTCAAGTGTCATATTGATAGTTGCTGCCGGTGATGCAAGAGTGGAAAACAAAAAATATAAATCACTTTTCGGGTGTAAAGCAAAGATGCTCGGATTTGATGAGGTACAAGCTGAAATAGGTCATTCTGTTGGTGGAGTTTGTCCATTTGCCATAAATGATGGTGTGAAAGTATATTTAGATGAGTCATTAAAGAGATTTGAAACGGTATTTCCTGCTTGTGGCTCTTCAAACTCGGCTATAGAATTAAATATGGAAGAACTTGAGAAATATTCATCTGCAATAGCATGGATAGATGTATGTAGTTATTAAATAAAAAAGACTCATAAGTGTCGATTTTGTATATCGAATTTTATGAGTCTTTTTATTTTTTCAATAAAAGATAATTAGTCAAATTTTATATGATTTGCTAATTTTGTAGTGGCTATTGCAGATATAAGACAACTGAATATATCTTTTGCAAAGGCAAATGGGAATAAACTAATCAGGCATGCGTGATAAGGTATTGGATTACCTACTACATATTTTAATATAATATAAGTATAAACTGTACCTATAGCATATGTTATTATCATACCTAATAATGCGATAAAAAATAATTTTAATACAGATTCAGTTCCAACTTTTTCTCTAAGAAAACCTACAACGTATGAAGTTATTATAAATGCAAATAAATATCCGAATGTAGGCTTAAGTATATACCCCAATCCGCCACCTTCTGAAAATACTGGAAATCCAATTAATCCTATTACTACATACAATAAACATGACAGAGCTCCCCTTTTTGATCCAAGTAATAGTCCGGATAATAGTACAAAGATAAATTGCATCGTAAAAACCGTGACCGGAAGCGGTATTCTTATAAAAGCACCAATTGCTACTAGAGCAGTAAATAATGAACACATAATCATAGTTTTTGTATCAAGGAACTTTTTTCTATTGGTATTAGTTGAATTGTTATTAACAGTACCCATTTTTTCCATATATTTTTTTTCTCCTCTCAAATTGATAAAAATAGTTTACCATATAGAAGGATATTTGTAAACCTATAAAAACAATAGGTTTACAATAATAGGTAAAAATGAATATATTTTTTGGGCAAGGTTTCATTCGTAAGTTATTATATATATATTCAAAAATAATATTACTATTTTTTGAAAAATATGTTATTATTAAATCTGAAGTTATTATGAAAAATATACATTGAAAAATAACTGCTTTTGTAAAATTTTTGTTATAGATGGACTGTTTTTGAAAAAATGTATTATGGGTTTTAATGGCAGATTTTATGAAGATGAGTATATTGGAGTACTATAATAAATATAGATATATAGAAAGGGTAATTATATATGAAAAAAGCAAGGATATTTAACATACAAAAATTTAGTTTACATGACGGTCCCGGAATTAGAACGGTTGTATTTTTTAAAGGATGTCCATTGAGATGTCCCTGGTGCTCTAATCCTGAATCTCAAAAGTATGATATAGAAATGGTATGGGATAGCGAGAAATGTACTGGATGTAAAAAGTGCACTACTAATGAAAATGTAGAATTTATAAATGACAAGAAAAAACCGTACAGAAATTTAGCGGGAGAATATATGAAACTTAAAGCTATAACATATGAAGAAGGGGAAGAAATAAGGAAACTATGTCCGAATCATGCTGTTTCATATGAGGGATATGACATGTTTGTAGATGAAATATATGATGAAGTAATTAAAGATCTTCCATTCTATGAGGAATCGAATGGAGGAGTGACACTTTCGGGTGGCGAGGTGCTTCTTCAATCTGATGCTGCTATTGAATTATTGAAAAAACTAAAGCTAGATAATATACATACAGCAGCTGAAACGACATGTTATGCATCAAGTTATAAATTTAAAGAATTTGTGAAATATTTAGATTTGCTTTTATGTGATATAAAACATTGGGATAGCGAGAAAAGTAATCAAGTAACGGGCGTAGGGTTAGAAAAAATATATGAAAATATAAAATACGCCACAGGTTTGAAATATCTTGAGGTAATTGGAAGGATACCTGTAATACCGGGTTTTAATTATTCAAAAAAAGATGCTGAACAATTTGTAGAAAAGTTAAAAATGTTAGGGATAAATAAAATAAATCTTTTACCATATCATAATTTTGGGGAGAATAAATATAAAATAATGAATAAAGAATATGAACTGGCAGGAATAAAACAATTACATAAAGATGATAAAGAATTTATGGAATATACGCAGATTTTTAAAAATGCGGGAGTTATAGTAGAATAACTATATAATACATATTGTATTTACGAATGAAAGTAGATATTGACAAAAATGAAAGTAAAAATTATAATGTAAGTAAAAGTAAAAGTAAAAGTAAAAGTAAAAGTAAAAGTAAAAGTAAAAGTAAAAGTAAAAACATTATTATGGTTGTAGAAATGCGACAATTTTTCTGAAATATCGCTATGTATAGAATTGATAAAAAATATGAAGTATTTGTTAGGATGGTGTAACTAAATTGGAAAGAAGAAATAAATTATTAGAACTTATAACGGCAGAGGGCAAAATATCAGTTTCGGATTTGGCTTTAAAAACAGGTGTTTCACAGGTGACGATAAGAAAAGATTTAGATGAGCTTTCATCTAAAGGCTTAATTGCAAGAGAACATGGTTTTGCAGTAACATTAAATAATGATGATATATCAAACAGGCTATCTCACAATTACTCAACAAAAATGAAAATAGCTAAACTGGCTGCTGAATCAATTGATGATGGTGAAACTATTATGATAGAATCCGGTTCTACTTGTGCTTTGCTGGCAGAGGAGTTGTGTAAGACTAAAAAAAATATAAGAATAATAACAAATTCTATATTTATAGCAAATTTTTTAAGAGGCTACAAAAATGCAAATATTACTATTTTGGGAGGAGAGTTTCAGCCTGAATCACAAGTAAATACGGGACCTATTACAAAACTTTGTGTTCAACAATATATGGTTGATAAACTATTTGTGGGAGTTGACGGTTTTGAAGAAAGTTATGGTTTTACAGGATCTAATTTGATTAGAACGGATACTGTAAAAGATATGGCTAAGAGTGCAAAGCATATTTATATATTGACTTCTTCAGAAAAATTTGCGGATAGAGGGTTGGTAAGACAATTTAGTTTAGAGGAGATAGACAGTATATACACGGATAATTCAATTGAAAGAAAAGTAGTCGATTTGCTGCAAAACCAAGATATACAAGTCAATATAGCAAAGTAGGAAATTTAAAAATAAAGGGATTTTAAAAATATTATAGTATTTTAAACTGAAAAGGGGTCTTAATGTTAGGAGGAAATCATATGAGTAATTATTTTGGTAAATTGACCGAAAGAATGGAAAAATATAGGGATGATGTATTGGAAACCAAAAGAATGGTTTGTGTAGAAAGAGCAATTTACACGACTGAAGCATATAATGAATTTGCTGCACAGCCATTGGCAATTAAAAGGGCAAAAATGCTGGATAATATTCTTGAAAAGATGAGTATTTATATTGAAGATGAATCATTACTGGCTGGAAATCAAGCTTCTTCAAATTGTGCAGCTCCAATTTTTCCCGAGTATGCAATGGACTGGGTAATAGATGAATTGGATAAATTTTCAAAAAGAGATGGAGATGTATTTTATATTACCGAGGAAAACAAGCAGATTCTTAGAGACATAGCCCCTTTTTGGAAGGGCAAGACAGTAAAGGAAGTTGCTTTAGCTGCTATGCCTGAAGAAAGTAGGGTATTTTATGATTTGGGAATAATAAAAGCCGAAGGTAATATTACTGCTGGAGACGCACATCTGGCAGTTAATTATAGCAGAATTATAAGAGAAGGACTTAAGAGTTTTGAAGAACAAACTAAAAAAGCAATAGATAGACTAGATATTTCAAATTATGAAGATCAAGAAAAACTTCATTTCTATAAAGGAATATTGATAACGATTGAAGCAATAGTTAAATTTGCTAAAAGATATGCAGATTTGGCAAGAGAAATGGCGGATAATTCAGATTTTAAAAGGAAAGTCGAACTTTTAAGAATTGCCGAAACACTTGAAAAAGTTCCATATGAACCGGCATCTAATTTTTTTGAAGCTGTTCAATCCGTTTGGTTGGTACAATTAGTTTTACAGATTGAAAGTAATGGACACTCTCTATCCTATGGCAGAATGGATCAATATTTGTATGAGTTTTATAATAATGATATTAAAAATGGTTCGATGACTGAAGATGAAGCAGTAGAGCTGTTATCAAATCTCTGGATAAAAACTTACACTATAAATAAAATCAGATCTTGGAGCCATACTCAATATTCGGCAGGTAGTCCGCTTTATCAAAATGTTACTATTGGAGGTCAAACAATAGATGGAAAAGATGCTGTAAATGAATTAAGTTATGCTATTATAAAATCTGATGCACAGGTTCACCTTCCACAACCAAACTTAACAATAAGATATCATGCCGGATTGGATGATAGATTTATGAATGAGGCCATTGAGCTTATGAAACTAGGAACGGGAATGCCTGCTTTTAATTCTGATGAAATAATAATACCTTCTCTAATTGAAAAAGGAGTTTCAAAGGAAGATGCATATAATTATAGTGCGATCGGCTGTGTGGAAGTTGCTGTTCCCGGTAAATGGGGATATAGATGTACCGGAATGAGCTTTTTGAACTATCCTAAAGCATTATTGATAGCTATGAATGATGGGATTGATCCAAAAAGTGGACAGAGATTAATGGAAGGTACCGGTAAATTTACTGAATATAAGTCATATGATGATATGAAAAAATCATGGGATAATATTATAAAGCAATTTACAAGAGAACAAGTGATAATGGATACTTCTGTTGATAGAACTTTGGAAAAAACTACGATGGATGTTCTTTGTTCTGCTCTTGTAGATGATTGTATAGATAGAGGTAAAAGTCTAAAAGAGGGTGGAGCAGTTTATGATATGATTTCAGATCTGCAGGTTGGAATTGCAAACCTTGCCGACTCATTATCATGTATAAAAAAATGTGTCTTTGAAGATAAGAGTATAACAACAAAAGAACTTTGGGATGCTCTTATGAATAACTTTGAAGGTGAAGAAGGAAAAAGAATAAGAAATATACTTCTTGATAATCCACACAAGTTTGGTAACGATGATGATTATGTGGATAGCTTAATCAGGGAGGCTTACGATACTCATATAACGGAAATTAAAAAGTATAAAAATACCAGATTTGGCAGGGGTCCAATAGGTGGAAATTATTATGCGGGAACATCCTCAATATCTGCAAATGTGGGGCAAGGACTTGGTACTCTCGCAACTCCAGATGGTAGGCTAGCAGGCGAGCCACTGGCAGAGGGGTGTGCTCCTTGTCATAATATGGATAAAAAAGGGCCTACTTCCGTATTTAAATCAGTAGCAAAACTTCCAACTGAAGACATTACTGGTGGCGTATTGTTAAATCAGAAAGTAAATCCTCAAACTTTGTCAACTGAA
Organism: Peptostreptococcus canis; assembly: GCF_014229965.1. Classification (GTDB taxonomy): domain Bacteria; phylum Bacillota; class Clostridia; order Peptostreptococcales; family Peptostreptococcaceae; genus Peptostreptococcus; species Peptostreptococcus canis. The sequence continues at coordinate 41,029 of NZ_JABGBW010000003.1, read as the reverse complement.
GAAGATAAAATGAAGTTGATAATGCTTATAAGAACATTCTTTAATAGATTAAAGGGTTTTCATGTTCAGTACAATGTAGTCTCTAGAGAAACTTTGAGAGAAGCTCAGGTCAATCCCGAAAAACATAGGGATTTGATAGTAAGAGTTGCCGGATATTCGGCTTTCTTCAATGTACTTTCAAAAGCTACACAAGATGATATAATAGAAAGAACAGAACAGACACTGAATTAGAAACATTACAGTCAATATATTGGAAGCATTATTGTTAACGAATTGAAAATATTGCGGTTAGCATAATTAGTAAGGAGGAAAAATGTTTATAGATACAGCAAATTTGGAAGAAATAAAATTAGCTCTAAAGACAGGAACAGTAAAAGGAGTGACAACTAATCCAACTATACTGAAAAAAGTTGGCAAAAAAAGAGAAGAGCAGATATCTGATATTCTAAGTCTGGGAATAGAAAAACTATATGTTCAGACTTTGGGAGAAACGGCAGATGAGATGTTTTGCGACTATAAAATTCTTAAATCGATTGGTAAAAAGCATAATACTAAATTAGGGATAAAGGTTCCCTTATCTATTGAGGGGTTGGAGGCTGTTGCCAGAATAAAACAAGATGACAGAAATGTATCAATTCTTGGTACGGCTATATATTCCGCAGATCAGGGAATAATGGGAGCAATAGCCGGTTGCGATTTACTTGCTCCGTATGTAAATAGAATGCAAAATAATTCCATTGATTCTATTGCTGAGATATCAAAAATGAGAGAATTTATAGATTCGAGAGGTTTAGACACGCAAATTCTTGCAGCTAGTTTTAAAAATTCAAATCAAGTGGTAGATTCGTTGGTAAATGGTGCACATACCTGCACAATACCATATGAAATCATGGTACAAATGATGAATAAAGATGTGGCTATAAATGCGATAAGAGTGTTTAATCAAGATGGTAAATTAACTTTATAAGTAAATAGGGGAATGATTTGTTTCATTCCCCATTCTTTATTTTAAAGCTTGAAAAATTTTTTTGCTTTTTTCAACTAAAGTATCAAATTCTTCAGGAGTTATAGATTGCTCGCCATCTGAAAGTGCCTGTTTTGGATTATTGTGAACTTCTACCATTATTCCATTGGCACCGGAAGCTATTCCGGCTAATGACATGGGAAGAACTAAATTTGATACACCGGTTGCATGACTTGGATCCACCAAAATAGGAAGATGTGAAATTTCCCTTATAAGTGCAACTGCAGACAAATCAAGAGTATTTCGGGTTAATTCTTCAAATGTTCTGATTCCTCTTTCGCATAAAATTACATTTTCATTACCGGAGTTCATTATATACTCGGCACAAGATAGAAATTCTCTAATATTATTTGAAAAACCCCTTTTAAGTAATATTGGCTTATCGATTTTACCAAGTTCTTTAAGAAGCTCAAAGTTTTGCATATTTCTGGCACCGACTTGTAAAATATCGACATCTGAAAATAGATCGAGGTGTCTTATACCGACAATTTCAGAGATTATCGGTAGTCCGGTTTCTTTTTTTGCTAAATTCAAAAGTTCCAGACCATCTGCTGCCATTCCCTGAAAATCATAGGGAGAAGTTCTGGGTTTAAAAGCTCCACCTCTCAAAATATTTGCACCACTTTTTTTAATTTTTTTGGCTATTTCTATTATTTGTTCTTCAGATTCTACAGAACAAGGACCTGCGATTATTGTAAGATCTTTTCCTCCTATTTTCACATCACCAACGCTAATGACGGTGTCATTGGGATGTGATTTTCTATCTGATCTACATAAACTTTCTATCATTATTTCCTCCATTATTTTGACATTATTTTTCTACTTAGATGAAAAATCATATCTTCAGTCATTTTATCTAAATCATACTTTGGATTAAATCCCCATTGCTCTTTTGCAGCAGAAACATCCAGGCTGTTTGGCCAGCTTTCCGCGATAGACTGTCTTACAGGATCTACATCATAATCCATTGTAAAGTTTGGAATATGTTTAATTATACTATTTTTAATATCTTCAGGTTCAAAACTCATAGACGATACATTAAAAGCATTTCTATCTATAAGTTTATCCGGATTGGCTTCCATAATATCGATTATACAATTTATTGCATCAGGCATATACATCATATCCATATATGTTCCTTTATCAATAAAAGATGTATAATGCCCCTTCTTTAAGGCATCATAATAAATATGAACTGCATAATCAGTAGTTCCGCCACCAGGAAGAGCTTTGTATGAAATTAATCCGGGAAATCTAACACCTCTGGTATCTAATCCATACTTTAAATGATAATAGTCACATAATAATTCACCTGTAACCTTGCTTATACCATAAGCAGTAGTAGGTCTTTGAATAGTTAATTGAGGAGTATTATCCTTTGGTGTACCGGGACCAAAAGCACCTATAGAACTAGGTACAAAGAGAGAACAGTTCAGTTCTTTAGAAATTTCAAGAGCGTTGTATAATCCATTTACATTTATATCCCAAAGTAAACTGGGATTTTGTTCTCCGACTGCAGAAAGAATTGCTGCAAGGTGTATAATAGTATCGACATTTTCTTTTTTGGCAATTTCAAAAAAACTTTTTGAATCAGTACAATCTAATGAATAAAAAGGTCCTTTTTCTACTATATGTGTTTTTTTATTTCTAGCAGAAGCAATCACGTTTTCTATGCCGTATTTGCTTCTAAGTTCGTCCAATAAGTCCGTTCCTATTTGACCAGTGGCTCCCGTAACCAATATTTTTTTCATACTCATTACCTCATCTAAATTTATAAAAATAATAAAATATAATATATCAATAAATATATTATATAGTCATATTGATAGTATATAAAATACTACTGTATTATTAATTTTTATCATATATAATCAGGATATACATGACAATTATACAATATTTATTATCGTATTAATAGTAGGTTTTTGTCAAGCATACTATTATATTCTCATGTCATAACAAATACTCTACTATATTTAACGATTATTCAATGATTACATATTCTTATATAATATTGAAAAAATGTTGGTAAGTATATTTTAAATCATTTATACTATTAGTAGGGAAATAAATAGATTATACAATAATTGGCTATAAAAGGATTTATAGATAGAATGGTGGATTATAATATGTGAAGCTAGCATATATGAAATACCTATGACTTTATCTGATTTATAGGCAGATGAAAGGAATGCTTTTATGTTTGGATATGTAAGAATAAATAAAATGGATTTAACTTTTAGAGAGTATGAAAACTATAAAGCCTACTACTGCGGATTATGTAAGTATTTAAAGAGAAATCATACTGAAATATCAAGACTAACGATAAATTACGATATAACATTTCTAATACTTATTTTATCATCAGTGTATTTACCAAAAAGTGAAATATTCGAAGAAAGTTGTATAGTAAATCCAATAAAGAAGAAAAAACATATTATAAATGAAATAACTGAATACGCTGCAAGTATGAATATTTTACTTGCCAATTTCAAGATAGAAGATAATATAGAGGACGAGGGGGGATTCAAATATAAATTTGTTAAATCTGTATATCACAATAGTTTTAAAACTGCATATAAAAAATTTCCGGATAAGAATAATATAATAAAAAAATATTTAAAAAAGCTTGATTCATTAGAGAGAGATAATTGTAGAAATATAGACTTAGTATCTAATACTTTTGGGAATCTTATGGCTGAAATATTTAATTATAAAGAAGATGACTATTCAGACAGGCTAAAGGAAGTTGGTTTTAATGTGGGAAAATATATTTATATTTTGGATGCTTATGAAGATTTAGAAAAAGACTTGGAAAAAGGCAGATATAATCCGTTTACAGATTATAAAAATAAAAAAGAGGAATTAAATAAAAAGGTAGATAGGATTATTTCAATGACTTTATCCAGACTTGAAGAAGCAATTATATCTCTGGATTTGGAATTAAATAGGAGTATCATAGATAATATTATATACTCCGGAATTTATTTGAGATATAAGGGGGTTTTAAGCGGCGTATATAACAAGGAAAATCAAGTATAATATAGTGTATTTAAAAAAATAATAAAGTGAGTGAGTATGTATTTAAAAAATAATAAAGCGAGTAAATTTAAAAAGGCTATTTATTTTAACTAATAATATCAAATGAATTTGAAAAATAGTTATAGCTGATAAAAATATAGCTTTATGGAGGTATAGAATGAGTAGTGCAAATAGAAATTATGTAGAAAATAAAATGGGAGTTATGCCACTTAGAAGACTTGTTTTAAGTATGTCTGCTCCTATAATGATTTCTATGTTTATACAATCGATGTATAATCTAGTTGACAGTATATTTGTATCCAGGGTAAGCGAAGAGGCTCTTACCGCTGTTTCTCTATCATTTCCTGTGCAGCAATTTGTCATAGCTGTTGCAATAGGAACAGCTGTGGGTATGAATTCTTTTGTGTCAAGAAGTTTAGGGGCTGGAAATATAGAAAATGCAAACAAAGCAGCCGGAAATGGAATTGCTTTGACTATTATTAGCTACTTGATGTTTTTATTTATAGGATTGTTTTTATCAGATAATATAATATCACTTCAAACTGGCAGTAAAGATATAATAGAACATGGAACCATTTATTTAAAAATATGCACAGTGGGTTCATTAGGATTGATGATGCATCTTACACTGGAAAGGATATTACAGGCAATAGGAAAAACTTTTCAAACTATGATTGCACAATCTATAGGTGCAATATTAAACATTATCTTAGACCCTATTTTAATATTTGGACTATTAGGATTTCCAGCAATGGGACTGAAAGGGGCAGCTGTTGCAACTGTATTCTCACAAATAATAGGTTCACTTATCGTATTTTTTTTCTGTATAAAGCAAGAAAGTGAAGTTAAGTTATCTTTTAAATATTTAAAAATAGATTCAAGCATCACAAAACAGATATATAAGGTTGGACTTCCATCAATAATAATGATATCCATAATATCTGTAACAATTTTCAGTATTAACAAAATTTTATCCAGATTTTCAACTACAGCCGTTGCATTAATGGGAATTTATTATAGACTTCAAGGTTTTATATTTATGCCGATATTTGGTCTCAATAATGGAATCATTCCTATAATAGGATATAATTATGGTGCTAAAAATTATAAGAGAATGAAAGATACAATAAAATTAGGTATGAAGTATGGATTTATTATAATGCTAATTGGAACTATTCTAATTGAATTATTTCCAAGACAATTATTAAATTTATTTAATGCATCTAATGATATGATGAGCATTGGATTGTCAGCATTTAGAATAATGGGAATTGGATTTGTATTTGCCGGCATATCTATAATATCTTCCGGTACCTTTCAAGCATTGGGGAAGGGGATGTTAAGTTTAAAAAACACTGCGATTAGACAAATCTGTGTGCTGATACCCCTTTTGTATTTTCTATCTTTAATGAATAATATTGATGTAGTTTGGTGGGCTTTACCAATATCTGAAATTATAGCTATGATAGTTTGCAGTATAGATTTAAAAAAGACGTTAATAAATGTTAATTTTAACTAACAAAAACGTATATTTATCAACTCATAGTAACTACAAATAAAAAAACAGATTGTAAAATAAAATGTCAGTATAAATAAAAAATATCAAAACTATTGACAAAATGAATTAAACATTCAATAAAATTTAATACAAAAAAGAGCTATTTTCAGCAAAGTATAGATGAAAATAGCTCTCTTTTTATTTTAATCCTTGTAGCATTTTTTCTTGTTTGTATGGATAAAGATCTTTAAATTTACCAACTACAAAATATCTATATCCGCTTTCGTCATAATAACAAGTCATTAAAGATAATACTGCTTTACCATCTGAATGAGTAATCACAGCGTCTTGTATTAAATCGGTTCTGTCATCCGAAACTTTCATTGTCTTGAAAACAGTGTATTCATAGATATTTTTTTTGTTTGTAATTCTAAGGGTATCACCAATTTTTACATTCATAAGACCGCCAAAAAGAACTTTGTCATTTTTCATATAGTGTCCAGCCACTGCATAATTTCCAAGACCCATTCTCTGATTCGGTTTCATAGTGCAGGCTCCATACATTAGGTTATTGTTTTCTAATCCATCAAAAATAGCTATATTTTTATTTATAGACGGAATTACAAGTTGACCTACTATTTTGGTCATATCTGCCTTATCTCTATTAAGTACAACTCCATTTATATCTATAGGATCGACTTTAGAAGCATCGTAGTTTTTATTTCCGGTTTCAGCATTTTTCTCCAGTTCATGTCCGGATATTTCTTCAATTTTAATATCATCATTATTTTTCATAAGTATTAATTCTGATATTTTAGGCAAAGAAAAAAATATGACACCTAATAATATAATAAATATTGCAAATTTCTTTTTCATAAACATAAATCCTCCTAAAAAACTCAATTAAATTATATCATAATATATGTATAAAGTAATACAAATATGCTTAATATTTTAAAATATATATTTCTTTAGATTTTTTTTAGTAATAAATAATCAATAGATATTTTAATTTTAACAAAAATATGTTATTATGATAATAGGTATTATTATATAAAAATTGTACTCTTTTTATTTGTTAATACCAAAGCTAAAGAATTTCAATTTATGAAATATGAAGTTTTTTTAAGAGTACTCACTTTTATCATACATTAAAAATACTATATAATGTATGACTAAAGTATTATTCTATATAACTTAGGAGGAAGTATTATGAAAATTGGTAAGAAAATAGTTAATTTAGTATTAGCACTTGCTATTTCTGTTCCAATGGCTATGTCAACAGGAGCACTTAATTTAGCGTTTGCCGATGGAATTAGTGCAAAATTTACAAATTCCAAAAATGGTGATCCGGTAAATAATCTAACTATTGCATTTTATGAAAAAGATGTCATGGCAGGTACATCAAAGAAAATATTTACTGTTGCAACTAAGAATGATGGGAAACTGAATAAGGAAACATTAAAAGCCTTTAATGGATATGATATATCGAATGTAGTAGATTCAGATGGAAATATAAATTTAAAGGCAGGGACATACTATTATGTTGATGAAGTTCCGGCTTCTGGATTTTATAAGAAAGTTAGACCGAAAGTATTTACAGTACTGGAAGGTGGAAGTGGAAATCCTATTGATGAACAATATACTCCAATATCAGAATTAGGTCAGGCTATTGTAGAAGCAAAAAATGAGTCTGGAGAACCCCTTGAAGGGATGACATATGATCTTTATGCTTTATCAGGAAGTAATTATATAAGAATATCTACATTTAGTACTGACAAAGATGGGCTTTTAACAGAAGCCTTTGAAAGAACGAGTGAGTTGCCAGGTACAAAGGTAGATGTAAACGATGGAACAATGTTGCTATCAGGTGGTAAGTATAAACTTACAGGAAAAAACTCTGTGGGAGGTTATTCTCTTCCAAAGGAAGGTGTTTTCTTTAGTATAAACTCATCTCAAATAAAAGATTTGAATGTGAGATTTGTAAAAGATAGTTCTACTCCTGGTGGTAATGATTCAAGAAATAAAACTGGTGCCAGCATAAAAGTTTTAGATAAAAATACCAAAAAAGGAGTTCCAAATCAAGAAATAGCAGTATACTCTACTGATGTAAATGGTAAAAATGAAACTTTAATATTTGTTGGAAAAACAAATGCAGAAGGAAAGTTGGATACAACAAAAGTATCTAAAGGTGCAGAATTCTTGTTAAATGACGGAACATTAATATTAAATCCGGGAAATTATTATTATAAATTGCATAATTATGCTAATGCAAAGAAACATATTTTTAAAGTTGAATCTGGAAAGATAAATAATCAGGTTCTTTATATAAGCTTGGGAAGTAGCGGCAAGACTTCAAATAATAATATATCTAAAAATACTAAAAGAGGTGGCTTAGCAAAAACTGGTTTTGCTAATACTCTTGGATATAGTGTAGCCGGATTGGCTATGATTTCTAGCGGAGTATTTGCTCTAAGAAAGAAAACTAAAAAGTAATAAATTAATTTAATATAAAGATGATTAAACGATGTTCAGATATGATTGAATAATTATATTTGGACATCTTTTTGAGTATATGCAATAATACTTTTTATAAATCTTAAAAAAAAATTTATTTTTTTTTAGAAGAAAATTAAAAATTTTATGATATAATTATTTATGTATAGAAATATAAAACAACTCATTAGAAAATAGTAATTGCTATGGTGTTAAATAAAAAATGATTATCAAGAAAGTTTTTTGGGAATTAATAAAAATTGGGAATATAAATTATAAAAAAATAAGGGAGGTTTTTATGCTAAATATAAAAAAAAGAGTAAAGCTATTATTTCTCATATTATTAATATTTAGTATGTTTGCAAATATATACTCAAATGCTGTTTCAGACGATATAGTTGGCAATGCACAGAGTATTAGGGAGAATAGGCTTGAAGAAGTACATATTGACGAGGGATATGTAGAAGGAAATAATGAGCTATCGAAAAGTAAAAAAATAGAAGTTGATAGAGAATCAAATGACAGATTAAATATACTTAACAATGATGGCGGAAATGAAGAACTTAAAGTATTGGAATCGGTTCGGGGAAATAAAACAAAAGTGAATGTTAAAATTACGGATTTCGATATTGTTGAGAAGAAACAGGAGAGTTATGAAACACCAAAAAAGTTAATATGGTGGAAAAGTTATTATTTAAAAATGAACTGGGAAGTTCCGGGAGATTTAAGCAATCTTAAAGCAGGAGATTATTTTGAAGTAATTTTACCTGATAAACTTAGATTTCCGGATTATAAAGCGGCGACCCATTTTGATTTAATGACACCCGATGGGAAGCAACTTGTAGCAAAAGCTGTTGTTTCTCCTAATAAAGATGGAGGAGGAAAAGTAACAGTAACCTTTGAAAAATATGTGGAAAGTCCTATTGGAAAAAAAGATTTAAAAGGTACAATGTATCTTGCAGCTAATTTAATAAGTTCTTATCTTGTCAATGAGGATACGAATATAGTTCAAATAACTATTGATGGAAAGACAAAACCATTCGATAGTGATGGACCAAGGAGACCAAAAAATGAAGTTTTTGTTAAATGGAGTGAAAGATTACCTGATCAACCAGATAATAAGGAAATAAAGTGGGTACTAAGAATTAATCACAAAAAAGGAAATTTGGAAAATACCAAGATAGAAGACAAAATAGAAGTTGAAAAAGGATATGATCCAAGTTTAATAGCATACGTCCCGAATTCTTTTGAGTTACATATAGTAAAGCATGATGAATTTGGAAATGTAAAAAAAGTATACAAAAGTATAAATATCAGCTCTTATATAGAACTTAAAGATAATAATAGAAGTTTTTCTTTGAATTTAAATTCCATATGGGACAAAGAAGTAAAGCCATTAAATTTAACGGATGATGAAGGAAAACTAATAGATGGAATTAATGAAAGACAGTTAATGTTGACATATAGATCAAATTATATTAATGGTTATAGATTAAGGAATAAAGCCAAACTTATAATTGGAAAAAAAGAAGAGCCGGTAGGTTCTCATTTTGAATCAGCACAATCTGGTGGTGAGGGTTCTGCAAGTACCATTGGTAAATTAAAAATACATAAAATTGACAAGGATAATGTGACAAAATCTCTTCCAAAAGCAGAGTTTATTGTTGAAAATAAAAAAACGGGCAAGACATTTAAATTAATAACCGATGATAATGGAGAAGCCATATCTGAAGTTTTAGAACCGGGTAGTTATGACATAAAGGAAGTTATTCCTCCGCCCGGGTATATAAAAAATAATCAAACATACACATATGAGGTAAAGGGAGATAAAGTAAATCTTATAGTAATAAAGAATGAGCGATATAGAATAAATATACCCGTTGAAAAGGTATGGATAGATTTCAATGAAAGAATTATACCAAATGAAAAGACGAAAAATCATCCACCTATTACTGTTACTTTGAAGAGAAAAATTAATAATAAGGTAGATGATAAATTTTCTATAATAAGAATGCTTAAATATGATCCTAATCCGGATATATCTTGGAAATATACATTTGAAAAACTGGAATTGCAAAATGACAATGGTGAATATTATACATACTTTATTGAAGAAGATAAGAATAGTTTGACTTCAGATTTCGAGTTTAATAAGTATGATAAACAGGAATATACCGGTAAAAAAGGAGATAATGGTCTAATAAACGCTTCATTAAAAGTTTATAATAAAGAGAAAAAGAAATTATTTGATTTGCCGGTAGAAAAATTGTGGCAAAATACATCAGGACAGATAATAAAAAATGATAGTTTACCTTCAGTAGAAGTTAAATTATATAGAAAAACCGCAAATTCACCGGATGAGTTAATAAAAGTAAATGGGAAAGACAGTATAGTACTAACAAGAGACGGAAGCGGTCATTGGAAATATGTTTATAAGAATCTAGATATAAAGGATAAATCAGGGGATTATTATACATATGAAATAAGAGAAGTAGTACCAAAAGGATTCACAGAAATTTCCGAACCTAGTGAGAGAATATTGGTAATTGGTGATGGAACCGATTATACTAAGGTAGGATTAAAATTAAAAAACAAAGTGAATCCTGTATATCCTGCAACTGGCGGTATTGGTAGCATTATTTTTGTGATGATAGGTATGTCGATTACTTGTATAGGTATTCTTTATAGAAATAGAAAAGATTTAATTAACTAATATTATTTTATTTTTAATAAGTGAATGTTAATTAATCTAATAAAAAAAGTTTGTTTTTTGACTATTTTTAAATTGATATATTGATTATATATAGAAAATTAAAAGTTGTTTATTATTATTACTATATAAAATAGTAGTTTTGATGTAATAAAATATTAAATTAAAAATTGGAGGGAAAAAATGAAGAAAATTAGTAAGTTTTTAGGGATTTTAATGGCATTTGCCGTTATTATTTCATCAATGTTACCTGCTACAAAGGTAAGTGCAGTAACGGCAGCAGAAACATATGATGTTGTTTTGACAAAAATTTTGATGCCAGATGAGAATGCATTAAAAAATTGGGATGCAAAAAATCCTACACATAATGGTATTACATATGATGGAACAAAAATATCAAATGAAGAACAGTTTTTTGGAAATGGTATTAAGTATTTAAAGGGAGTTTGTTTCGAAGTACATAAGTATGATGAAAGTAAACCAGATAAAATTGGTGAATTAGTACAAAATTCCGGCACTTTTGTCAATTCTCAGTTAACAAATGAACAAGGGCAAATAAACTTTAAGGGGCTAGATGAAGGAAAGTATATAATAGTTGAGAATAAAGAAAAATCAACTATTGAAGGTAAGAAACAGTTGGCTAATTCAAAGGCTGTTCCAATGGAAATTTCTCTTCCTGCATATAATGCAGCCGGAAATAAATTTACAACGATAGACAAGAATAATCCTTTATATGTGTATCCTAAAAATACTGTTGATGAACCGGATATTCATAAGTACGTAAATGAAACTGACCAACGTGATACGGCACTTATTGGTGAAAAAAAACAATTTAGAATAACTTCTAAGATGCCAGAAGGTATAAAGGATTATAAAATATTAGAAATAGAAGATCAACTTTCAAAAGGTCTAACATATGCAGGTGAGCTAGCTGTAAATATTAAGAAAAAAGGAAATAATGTAGTTCCAGTTAACATTAATACCGACTACACAACTGATGCAGTTGAAAATACGAAAAATGCTAAGTTCAAGATTACTTTTAAAGAAACTTTTATAAAAAGCCTTGAAAAAGATGATGAAATAATTGTTACATATAAAGCTATTATAAATGAAGATGCCATAATAGGGGCAGAAAATCCTAATGAAGCAAAAATAATATATGGACATAATCCAAATGATAAAAAGGATAAGAAATCAGAAGAACCTGAATTACACACAGGTGGTAAAAGATTTGTAAAGAAAGATGCCAAGAGTGACACAAAATTAAAAGACGCAAAATTTCTTGTTTTAAACAAAGAAAAAACAAAATATTTAAAGCAAACATTAACTGGAGATAAAGTAACAAAAAATGAATGGATAGAAAAATCAGAAGTTGAAGGTAAAACTTATGAACAAATAGAAGCCGATAATAAGGTGACAATATTTAGTTCCGGTGAGAATGGTGAATTTGAAGTAGTTGGGTTGCCATTTGGTGAAAAAAATAAAAAACCGCAAGAGGCAGGTACTACAGATTACTATATCAAGGAAATTAAAGCACCTAAAGATTATGCGTTAATAACTGAGCCTCAGATGTTTACAGTAGGTTATAATAGTTATTATAATGATCCAACAAATATAAATAGCTTGACAAAAGCAGATCCAGATGTAATAAATAATAATAAGGTTACTATTCCACAGACTGGTGGTATAGGTTCGATAATTGTTATAGCCGGAGGAGTATTAATTACAACTTTAGGTATATATATGAAAAAAAGAAATTCAAGAGCATAATTTATATGTAACATAAATTTATTTTTAAATTTCGAGGGGGATTACATAAAATCAAATTAAATATTAATTGATGACGTGATTAATAATCGCCCCCTCAATCAATCACTGAAGAATTTTTTCAGTGATTGATTGAGGCAAGTGAGAGGAAGGGAGAAAAAGTATGAAAAAAATAAAATATTATTCATTAATATTGTTGATTTTTATGGTGATATTTTCTGTTTCTATAAATAAAATATATGCAAATGATACTGGTTCTATTAGCATAGTTAAATTACTAAACAAGGATGGAAAAGAAAATACTACGCCTGTATCAGGAAGCATATTTGGACTAGTAAAGATTAGTGACAAAGAAATAAGTAATGAAGAAAAAGAAAAATTAGTGAAAGAACTAGAATTAATGTCTATTGAAGATATTCAAAAAAAATATGAAACTTATGGTAAATTTATAATAAGTGATGCTACCGATAATAGTGGTCAAACTACAATATCTAACCTAAAAATAGGTTCATACTATGTTATAGAGATTGAAAAAACAGGAGATATATTGAAAAAAAGCAATAGTACATCACCTTTTATAGTTAATATTGAAAAGACAAATAAATCTATAAAAGTATATACTAAATCAACTACACCATCAAATGGAGATGAAATATCTGTAAAAAAAGTGTGGGTAGGGAGTAAGTTAAAAAAGATACAAGTTTATTTATATGCAAATAATAAAAAAATAAATGAAGTTGAATTAAGTGATACTAATGATTGGTCGTATACATTTAAATCATTAAATAAAAAAGATTCAAACGGGGAAGAAATAATTTACACTATTAAGGAACAGGTTCCAGATGGATATATATCAGATATTAAGAAAAAAGATTCAAATGTATTTATTATAACAAATACTGAAAATAACATTTCCAAAAATCCACCAAAAGAAAGTGGAAGAGGAGGTTCAATAATTAGGACTGGTGATTGGACAATATATTTAATTATAGGTTTAGGTATAATTTTGATGGCACTAGGTTATAAAGTATATAAAAAACCACATACAAAGTAAAGAAATAAAAAACATCTCATTATCTTTATTTTGGGGTGTTTTTTATTTTTAAAATTATATTCTAATTTTATGAAAGGTATTTAATATGAAACAATATCCAAAAAAAGTTAAGGAAAAGAAGAAAGTCAATAAAATAATTAATAATTTTGTTAACTTTATTATATTAGTTGGTGTATTAGTAATGATATATCCTTTTATTAGTCAATTATATTATAGTAGACTATCAAGTGATACTATTAAAGACTTTGATAAACATGTAAAAAAAATTGAAACCTATGAAATTAAGCAAAGAATGGAATTGGCAAAAGCTTATAATGATTCTTTGAGTAATATAGTAGTGGATGATCCTTACTTAAAGAAAAAATTGGAGGAAGGAAAAGCTGCTTATGCTAAGATGTTAGAAGTACATGAAAAAATAGGGCACGTATCAATACCAAAAATAAATGAAGAATTGCCTATTTATGCCGGTACTAGTGAGACTGTCTTACAGAAAGGCGTTGGGCATATGGAAGGTACATCTCTTCCAATAGGTGGCAAAGGCAGTCATACTGTATTGACAGCACATTCAGGTATACCTAAAAATAGATTATTTACAGATTTGAAAAAAGTAAAGGTAGGAGATCATTTTTATATAACAAATATAAAACAAACATTGGCATATGAAGTTGATCAAATAAAGGTAGTGGAGCCAACCAAGTTTGAAGATTTACAAATCGAATCAGATAGAGATTATGCAACATTACTAACATGTACGCCATATATGATAAATTCACATAGATTACTTGTAAGAGGACATAGAATTCCGTATAATCCTAATAAAAAAATTGATGAAGAAAACAAATCCGGTATGAATGGATTGTTAAAAATTGGGCTTATCAGTATTATTTTTATATTGATTGTATTTTTAATTTTATTTAAAAGAAAAAGAAAAAAATAGTGATATACTATTAGAACTATTTGTTGGAGGACACTATATAAGAAAGATGGGTAAAGAAAAAAGAAATATAAAGAAGGAAGATACAAAAAATAATGGCACTAAAAATAAGTTTGTTAGTAATTTATGGATAATAATAGTAGCAATAGGTGTAATAATAATAGTATATCCTTTTGTTAGCCAACAATACTATAATTATTTATCAAGACGGAATATTAGTGATTTTAAACAAACTGCAAATAAAATTGAGAGCTATGAAATAAATAAGAAAATAGAATTGGCAAATGCATATAATCAAACTTTAAAACCGGAGAATATTGGTGATCCATTTAATGAAAAAGAAAGAGCAGGAAGAGCAGAATATGCAAGAATGTTGGAAGTACATGAGAAGATTGGTTATGTAGAGATTCCTAAAATCGAACAAAATATTATAATAAAAGCCGGAACAAGTGAAACTGTATTACAAGAGTGTGCTGGGCATCTTGAGGGAACTAGCTTACCAACAGGAGGAAAAAATACTCATACAGTCATTACAGCGCATAGAGGACTACCATCTGCTAAACTTTTTACAAATTTGGATAAAGTAAGGGTAGGAGATATATTTTATATTACCAATATAAAGGAAAAATTAGCTTATAAAGTTATCCAAATAAAGGTTGTAGATCCTACTGATTTTGAACCTGTTCAAGTTAAGAAAGGGAAAGATTATGCCACACTTATGACATGCACGCCGTATATGATAAATTCTCATAGATTATTAGTAAAAGGAGAAAGAATACCTCTTCAAACTAGTAAAAAAATTGCTGATAAAAATAGGAAAGAAAGTATACTAAGAAAAATGATAAGATTTATCTTAGTATTATTGCTTGCTTTTGTATCAATTATTATATATAGAAAGAAATTGGAAAAGAGAAAAAATATTAAAAAAAAGAATGATAAAAGAATGTAATTATTAGCCGAGGAGAGAGTAATTGAAAAAAAGAAAAATAATTGGTTTATTAATTTTCATGATTGGAATTTTGATTATAACATATCCATTTTTCAGTATGTCGATAGATGATTTTGCACAATATAGAAAAAATGAAGAGTATAAAAAAGAAATAAAAAAAGAAAACAATATAACAAAACAGATCGAGATATTGAGAAATAATAAAAAATCAAAAGAAGATTTAAAAGGAAATGAAAATAGACAAATAAAAGATGTGTTTAGCAATCAAAACAACAAAATAAAAGAAAAGAGTGATTTAGAAAAAATAGGAATTGACTTGAATAAAAAGGTTGGTTTTATTTCCATACCAAAGTTGGGGCAATCATTTGATTTGTATTTGGATGCCGACTACAAAAAAATAGCAAAAGGTGTCGCAGTATTACCCGAAAGTGATTTGCCTATTGGAGGTGATGGAACAAGATGTGTAATCGCTGGGCATAGCGGTTACTATAATAAATTAATGTTTTTGAATATACACAAATTAGAAAATAATGATAAGATACTTATTAATTTTATGGGAAAAGAGCTTGAATATGAAGTTTATGGAATGGAAAAAATATATCCGGATCAAAGTGATAAACTAAGATCAGAAGAAGGTAAGGATATTTTGACTTTATTGACATGTACACAGGCACCAAGATATAATATGCGTTTGCTTGTAAATGCTAAAAGAGTAAATAAAATTTCCAAAATAGATGATAATAGTGAAATCAGTAATAGCAGCATAATAAAATACATATCAAATAAAAATATTGATTTTTCAGTTAAATTGAGAAAAATATTTCCATATATAGTTAGTACAGTAAATGTAATATTAATAGCGTTGATATTATTGAAAATAATTAGAATATTAAAAAACGGATAGAATATATTATATTGTATAAACTATATTATTATGTATTTATTAAATAAATATATCAGAATTATTCTTAAAACATTACATATTTTAGAAACATTGGTGTTGAATATAAGATTTACTTAAAAGCTATTTTTTATAAATTATAAACTTCATTTAAGTATTATAATTTATAAAAATTTAAAATAGGTTTATAAGTATATTGTTCATTACCAATGTTTTTATTGTTAAAATAAATGATAAAAAATATCATTTATTGCTATTTTTTATGTAAAATATGTAAAAAATGAAAAAAAATAAAATAAATCCTAGTAAATTAGTCGAGATTAATTGATTTTTTTGGGTAATCATAGTAATATAGTCTTGTATAAAAATGAAATTCAAGTTAAACATAAATGAAAGGTAGTGAATTCTATGAGTGATAATTTATTAGAAATAAAAGATCTAAATGTGAAGGTCGGAGAAAAGGATATATTAAAAAATGTGAATTTAGTTATCAGAAAAGGAGAAACTCATGTAATTATGGGACCAAATGGTTCTGGAAAATCTACTCTTGTAAATACTATAATGAGTAATCCAAAATATGAAGTGACTTCAGGTCAGATAATATTTGAAGATGAAGATGTAACTGATATGGCTGCTGATGAAAGGGCAAAAAAAGGTATATTTATGTCTTTTCAGCATCCTATTGAAGTGCCGGGTATTAGCGTTGAAAACTTTATCAGAACATCAAAATCATCAGTTGATAACAAGCCTGTGTCTGTATTAAAATTTAATATGGATCTTTCAAAGAGAATGAATGAATTGGAAATGAAACCGGAATATGCGGCTAGATATATGAATTATGGTTTTTCAGGAGGAGAAAAGAAAAAGACTGAGATTCTTCAAATGCAGATTTTAAATCCAAAGTTGGCTATGCTTGATGAAACTGACTCAGGGCTTGATGTTGATGCAGTTAGAATAGTATCTCAAGGAATTAAAAATTTTAAGAAAGATGATAAGTCTTTGATTATAATAACGCACCACAAGGAAATAATTGCAAACGTAGTACCTGATTACGTACATGTTATTATAGATGGTACAATAGTAAAAGAGGGCGATGCTTCTTTAATTAAAAAAATTGAAGAAGAAGGTTATGGCTGGATTAGAGATGAGGTGAATTCATCTAATGGAAACTAATAAAGAAATAAGAAAGAGAACTCAGGTTGAAGAACTTGATCGTGGAATATACGATATAAAAAATGAGTTTAAATATAAATCAAAAAGTGAAAAGGGTCTAACAGAAGAAATCGTTAGACAGATTAGTAAGGAAAAAAATGAACCGGATTGGATGCTTGAAATTAGATTAATGGCGGTTAAAAAGTTCTATGAATTGGATAATCCCACTTGGGCACCTAACTTAGATGAAGTAAATATTGATGACATTACAACATATATAAGACCGGATGCTGATTTAGTGGAAGATTGGGCTCAAGTTCCGGAAGATATAAAAAATACTTTTGATATGCTAGGAATACCGGAAGCCGAAAAAGAAAAGAATCTTTCTGGTGTAGGTGCACAGTATGATTCAGAAGTAGTATATCATAATATGCAACAAGAACTTTTAGATCAGGGGGTTATATATACAGACTTTGAAACTGCTGTAAGAGAATATCCGGAAATAGTGAAAGAATACTTCATGAAATGTATACCTTATTCCGATCATAAATATGCAGCGCTTCATTACGCAGTTTGGTCTGGTGGTTCATTTGTATATGTACCAAAGGGAGTAAGGGTAGATGTACCACTTCAGTCATACTTTAGATTGAATGCACCCGGTGCAGGACAGTTTGAACATACGTTGATAATAATTGATGAAGGTGCTTATTGTCATTTTATAGAAGGATGTTCAGCACCAAAATACAATGTAGTAAATGTACATGCCGGTGGGGTTGAACTATTCGTAAAAGAAGGTGCTACATTAAGATATTCTACAATAGAAAACTGGTCTAGAAATATGTATAATTTAAATACAAAAAGATGTATAGTCGAAAAAGATGGAAAGATTGAATGGGTATCCGGATCATTTGGTTCAAAAGTATCCTGTCTATATCCGATGAGTATATTAAAGGGTGAAAATGCGAAATCTGAATTTACGGGCATTACATTTGCAGGTAAAGGTCAGTATCTTGATACGGGTACAAAAGTGATTCATGCAGCACCAAATACATCATCGACAGTAAATTCAAAATCTATATCTAAAGACGGAGGAGTAGCCATATATAGAGGGCTTGTAAAAGTTACGAAAAATGCTACAGGTTCTAAATCTACTGTGAGTTGTGAATCATTGATGCTAGATCAGGAATCAAGATCAGATACAATTCCGGTAATCGATATAGCGACACAAGATGTAGATTTAGGTCACGAGGCAAAAATAGGAAGAATAGATGATGAGGTTATTTTCTATTTGATGTCAAGAGGTATTAGTGAAGCCGAAGCTAAATCAATGGTTGTCAGAGGTTTTGCCGAACCAATAGCAAAAGAATTACCACTTGAATATGCAGTAGAAATGAATAATTTAATAAGTCTTGAACTTGAAGGAACAATAGGTTAGGAGGATAAAACATGATTGGAAATACATTACCACTTCTTACTTGGAGATGGCTAAAGGTAAATGATGCCCTAATCGAATTGCCAGAGGTTAAAGACCAAGTAAATGAAATAATAGCAGAAGAAGGAGATGAAGTTTCAGCACTTTTTGATATTAATAAAATTGAAAACAACGAAGCTTCAAGACATACAAAAATAAATATTAAGGCAAAAAAGGACTCTATAGTAAATATATATTATGTTGCCAGATGTCATGAAGAAGTAGCAGCACTTACGGATATAAATGCGGATGTTGAAGAAAATGCCACTGTAAACTTTATCCAGGTTGAGGCTGGAGGCAAAAGAGCAGTTACTAATTATACAGCCAATTTAATAGGTAAAAAATCATCGACAAATATAGAATCAATATATTTTGTAGATGGAAGTAATAATTTAGACATTTATTATCATGTCAAGCATATTGGTGAAGAAACAACATCTGATATATTGGTGAATGGAGCCCTTAAAGATAAGGCAAAAAAGACTTTCAAGGGTACGATTGATTTTAAGAGAGGATCAAAATACTCTAAGGGAGCAGAAGAAGAATTTGCAACATTGTTAGATGAAGATGTAAGAAATATAGCAGTTCCTGTACTTCTATGTGAAGAAGATGCTGTTGAAGGTTTACATGCAGCCAGTGCAGGAAAGATAGATCAGGATAAATTATTTTACATAATGAGTAGAGGTCTAAGCATGGAAGAAGCGAAAAAAATGTTGGTTGAAACTCAGTTAGCTCCAACAATTCACAAATTACCTAATAAAAAGTTGGGTGAAGAAGTATGGAGTTATATAGAAGCTAGAATATAATAGTTTTGATAGGGGTGAGAGTATGAATAATGAACAGATAATGGAAATTAGAAAAGAGTTTCCGTTTTTAGACGAAGAAAAAATGGGAAGAAAAATAGTATATTTTGATAACGGTGCCACATCACAAAAACCAAAGTGTGTAATAGATGCCTTGTCTAATTATTATAGCTATCAAAATGCCAATCCACATCGGGGAGCACATTATTTGGGAATGTTGGCAACAGAAATGTATGAGGATGCAAGAAAGAAAGTAAAGGACTTTATAAATGCATCTTCTGTTGATGAAATAGTATTTGTCAGAAACACCACTGAGGCACTAAATTTAATTGCATACTCATATGCTTTAGATAAACTAAAAAAAGGTGACGAAATAGTCCTTTCTATATACGAACACCATAGCAATCTGGTTACATGGCAATATGTAGCACAGAAAACCGGAGCAATATTAAAATATGTATATTTAAATGAAAAACATGAACTGGATATGGAAAGCTACAAAAATATTTTAAGTGAAAAAACTAAATTAGTAGCTTTAGCCGGTGCTTCAAATACAGTTGGTGGAGTGATAGATGTAAAAGAAGTAACAAGACTTGCTCATGAAGTAGGTGCAGTAGTTTCGATAGATGCAGCTCAACTTTCACCACATTTGAGAATTGATGTTAAAGACTGGGATGTAGATTTTATTTCATTTTCCGGTCATAAGATGTATGCTCCTATGGGAATAGGTGTAATGTACTGTAAATATGAAATACTTGATTCAATGGTGCCATTTATGTATGGTGGAGACATGATAGAATATGTATATGAACAAACTACTACATATGCAAAACCGGCTGCAAAATTTGAAGCGGGAACTCAAAATGTAGGTGGTGCAATAGCTCTTGCTGCAGCTATCGATTTTATGGAAAGAATAGGCGTAGATAATATTCATAAACATGAATTGGAGTTAACTGACTATGCATATAAAAAGATGAGTGAACTTGATTTTGTTGAAATATATTCTACACCAAGTTATGTTAGATCTCCTTTAATAGCATTTAATATCAAAGGCGTACATTCACATGATGTTTCTACGGTACTAGATACATTCGATATAGCTATTAGAACAGGACATCACTGTGCAATGCCACTTCATAGTCATATACATCAAAACTCAACTTGTAGAGCAAGTTTTGCAGTATACAATACATTTGAAGAAATAGACTTCTTTATAGAAAAACTGAAAGAAGTGAGAAAGGTAATGGGATATGGATCTTAAAAGTTTATATACGGATATGTTACTTCAAGAGAGTAACAATAAAGCAAATAGGAGAGAGCTAGAATCACCAACTTTTTCAGAATTAGGGCATAATCCAAATTGTGGAGATGAAATAAATCTTCATGTAGAAATGGATGGTGAAATAATAAAGGATGCCAGCTTCACGGGAGAAGGATGTGCTATATCAAGGGCATCAACATCAATGATGATAGATTTGATAAAAGGTAAAAATATCCATGAAGCAAAAGAACTTACCGAAAAATTCATTGGGATGATAAAAAAAGAAGTGCCTGTGGATGATGACTTAATAGAAGCTTTGGGAGATGCAGTTGTTCTTGAAAATGTTTCTAATATGCCGGCCAGAGTAAAATGTGCAGTACTGGCTTGGCATACTTTAAGTAATATAATAGATAAAAATTTTAAGTAAGTTATAAATATTTTGCCAACTACATCATAGTATTAAATGATATTTCATACATAAAAGCAAATACTGGATTTTTTGAAAAAATTTATGTATAATATCAATTAATATGTGGTTTATTCTGATGATGAGGTGTAACAATGGAATTTAAAAAAAGAAAACTATTGGAATTTGATGAAAACGAAAAAAAGAGTCAGAATTTAGATGACGGTACCGGGCAATATACAGAAATTGACGAACTTCTATCGAAAAACGATGATGATTGGGGCTATGAACTCGATGATTCTGGAATGATACCGAAGCTTGAAGAATTGAAAGCTCAGGGAAGAAATAATTCTAAAGAAGAAATAGAGAAATTGACGATTAAGTTAGAAGAAAAAGAATTTTCCGACGAAAACTTATTTGAGGATAATGATGATGAATTAGAAGATAATCCTGAAGAATTTGACGAAGAGGAACCGGAATATAGTCCCGAAGAAATTGGTGAAGATGATTTGCCGGATGAGTATGAAAGTTTATATGATTTCGAGGCATTAGACAGAATGGATGATGATAATTTTTCTGATTTGAAGATAGATTTTTATGATGAAGATGAAAAAGACGAAACTTACACAGAATATAATTCATTGAAAGAGTCGAAAGTTTTAAATCAATCTATAGATAATAGTCTAAAAAGAATTGCAAATGCCCTTGAAAGAATAGCCGATTCACTTGAAAAAAGATAGCAACCGGCAAAATACTAATATTAAAAAAATTATCAGGTTGATTATTTTTTAGAAATTCGCCGAATTATTGATTTTAATAAAAATTACTAAGAATAATAAATAAAATAAACTGCTCAAATTAGGTAAAATACTAAATAGAGCAGTTTTTTTATTTATTAAATTGGACTATTTTTTAAAAGTATACTCTAAAAATGATGTATTACTATTTTATTATTTTAGGTTTTAATGTATTTATATAATAGTCAATGGCATGAGAATACACATAATCATAAATGAAGTACAATATCTCAAGTCCTAAGATGTAAATCAATTTAAAATTTACATTTATAAATCTTCTTGCCACCATATAAAGAATACTAAAAGCCATTAAAGAATACGCGATTTTAATCACGTATTGTATTTTTAATTTAAATTTAGATTCTATAATATATTTAATCACTCCATAATTGCCAAAAGTAATTATGTAAACAACGGAATGGAATTTGTTGTGTATCAAAATCGATGATAAAATTAAACTTGCAATAGTAAATACCACTCCCGTTTTTAAATTTAACTCAATAATTACAAATGCTGACATTAAAGAAGCCAAAGCAAGCAAGGAGATAGTGTTTATCGGTATGTAATTGGTACTTAGCAGGAGAATAGAATTTATTGCCAGAAAAATTCCTGATTTAGCAACATTCAATTAAATCCCCACCCATACATTCGCAACAAGAGTCGCACAGCCATAATTTACACAAGTTTTCACAGCAATCATCACCACAGCAACAACAATCACTACAGCAACAGCAGCAACCCGGATTATTCATTCTATGTCTACTGTTATTATAGAAGTTGGCACGATTGTTATAGCCATCTCTATAATTTATATATTGTTCGTATGCTTCTTTATATTCTTGATTTTCAGGATTCATATACTTTGCTCTTTTTATATAGTCCTCACCCTCTTCGTAAAAGCCTAATTTCATAGCGGATAAGCCCCTTAAAAAATACCATTCGGCATCTTTTTCTACAAACTTATTGAGTGATTCATACAATCTTCTAAAATTACCACTATTAAATAATTCTCTTTGGTAAGCATAATCGTTATATGTACTCATAATAAATTCCCCCTTTTGTATGTTTAATAGGTTTTTCACTCATTTAGTAAGTATTGCAAGTTTAATAAGTATTGCAACAGTTTTCTATATGAAGTACATTGGCAGGTACTTGATATATTACATCTTTTCTTTCTATTACTACTTTTATGTTTTTTGAAAGTTGTTCATCCTGGCTAATATGAGTAAGCAACTCTCTGGATGGATTAAAAGCTATAGGATTTCCTACTCTTTTGAGCATTGTTATATCTCCATTTGTATCACCATAAGCGAAAGATTTATCCATGTCAATATTATATTTTTCAATAAATAAATTTATAGACTCATTTTTACTACTTGAATCCCACATAGGAATTACTTCTCCAGTCATTTTCCCGTTTTCCACCAGATATTTACTCCCTATATTATCATCTACTTTGTATTTTTCCGCCATTTTATCCACTAGAAAATCGGGTGAACCGGAAATAAATATTATAATATGACCTTGTTCCTTATGCCATTTTATTTTTGAACGAGTATATTTATAGACTCTGTCGGCTTTAAGTTTTATTACTTGTTTTGTAGCAAAATCCATAAAAGACCTATTAAGTCCGGTGATGGCTTCCACATATTGATCGGATATTTCGTAAAGGTAGTCATCGTAATTACCCTGTCTTTTATCCCAATTTTTATAAGTTGTCTCAAGGTGTTCAGACCATTCTCTTGAGTCTATAATTTCATACTTAATTAATTTCTTAAAATGTTCTATCAAAAGCGAGTCTCTATATAAAGTCCCGTCAATATCAAAAAAAGCTGCTATATTCTTTAGCATATTACACCACCTTTATTTTAGTTATTATTTTATTTTAAGAATATTTGCTTGTTTTTATATAAACATTTAAAAGTTTCCTATTTTAATACATTATATCATTAAAACTTAAATAAAAGTAAAATATTTCAAATATTCTACAATATTTGCATGTTACAAAGATATTGAAAAGTAAAATAAAATAAACTTTATATGGATTTCTATAGATTGAAATATAAATGAAAGTAAAATAATTGATATATTCTACATCTTTATATATAATCAAAGTACGACTATGTGATTATAATGGAGGAAATAATGATATTTAATAAATCGTTTTGTACCAATACCAGACTTATGGGAACTATGATGTTGGCAATTGAATGGATATATGAAGAAAGTAATATATCTCATATATTTATGCTTGATTCTGAAGGTTTGGGAATATCTGATTTTTATTTACTGGAAGATATGTCTGAAGAAGATAGAAATTTATTTTATCTACAGAGATATGGAGGATTGGGTGGAGTTAATGTAGATTTAAATGAAAGGGAAGCGTGTTTCCTGGTCAAAGCCTATTTGGACAAGAACAAAAGAAATGAAAAACCAATTCCAAAAGAGTTTAATAGTGATCTGATTTCTTTTTATAGTAATATCGACGATATGAAAATGAGCATATATGATTTGATGGATAAGACTTGTAAAGATATAGAAACAGATGAGGAATTTATAAACTATATGGTCATGAGATTTATTGCGAGAGATAGGGAATGTTTGATGTATTTTTCCAATAATGAAGATGTATCTAATCTTCATATAACCAAAATAAATGGGGCATTATTGTATAATGAGATAGAAAAAAAAGGTAGTGACAGATTTGTGTGTAACTGTGTTTTCGAGGATATTGACGGATATTATGAAGCAAAGATAATAGTAAATATTGAAAAAAGAATATCAGATGATGATGGTCTGGCATATGATGATACAAAAGAAGAGTATAAATTAAGATCAATATTAATAGTAGATTCATATCCTATATATGATTTTGAAGTATTTGATATAATATCCAAACAAGAAATACTGGATATATACAATATAGTTGAAAAGGACGAACTTGATTCAAAAATTATGGATATGTATCCGGCGATACAAAAAGTCAGGTTTGAAACGGGGACTCTATATTCTCAATATTATTTTGATAATTCTCATGTAGACAGTGATATTTATGTAATAAATAATGACTTGATGTTTTTAATATTTATCAGCGAAGATAAATTGTTTTTAGCTACTTACGACGATGAGTCCAGGAAGTTTATAGATAACTTTATATCCACCAGGCTAAAAGATAGTCTGGTCAAAGAAAACGTATTTGAATTTGAGCAAAATGTCTTATATGATTTTGTAGAATCCGGAAGTTTAGACTTTTATGATTTTATAAATTAATTGATAATTAATTTTATTTAGCGAATACTTATTTTTTTATTACTGATAACGTTATAAAGTTATCAGTAATTTTTTTATTTAGGTTTTTTAGAAAAAATGCATAAAAAAAATCGATGATAAAACTTGCCTGTCAAATAAAATAATAAAAATTCTGAAAATTAAATAAATTTATAAATTGTATAAAAAAGAGTGAATTTAAACACAATGTTGACACTGGTGATTCAAGGTGATATAACTAAATTAAAGTAAGGTTAAGAGTAAAGTTTAATGTAATGGATGTTTTATTAAATTGTTATTTGTCAACATCAATAAATGTTGAAGGAGGATTTATTATGAAAAAATTGATGACTGGTGATGAAGCTATAGCTAGGGGTGTTTTTGAAGCTGGTGTAAAATTTGCAGCAGCATATCCGGGAACTCCTAGTACTGAAATTCTGGAGAATCTATCTGAAATAGACAGAAAGTATATGATTGCAGAGTGGGCTCCAAATGAAAAAGTCGCTCTTGAATCTGCAATAGGGGCAAGTGTAGCGGGGGCAAGATCTTTTGCAGCTATGAAGCATGTAGGACTTAATGTTGCGGCTGATCCATTTTTTACTGCATCATATTCGGGTGTAAATGGTGGATTGGTAATAATAACGGCTGATGAACCGGGACAGTTTTCATCTCAAAATGAACAGGATAATAGGAATTTGGCTAAAGCAGCTTTTGTTCCAATGTTTGAGCCGGCTGATAGTCAGGAATGTAAAGTAATGGTAAAGGAGGCATATAATTTAAGTGAAAAGTACGATACGCCGATAATTGTAAGAATGACGACTCGTGTCTGTCACTCAAAAGGATTGGTAGAAATAGAAGAAAGAGAAGAAGTAGGTATCAAAAAATGGGAAAAACAACCACTAAAATATGTAATGGTACCGGCAAATGCTAAAGTTAGAAAACAATACATATTCAAGAGAATGGAAGAATTATTTGACTACTCAAATAATTGTGAGTGGAACTTTGCTGAATATTATGATACGAAGTTAGGCGTAGTGGTATCGGGTGATTGTTATTTATATGCGAAAGAAGTTTTTGGTGAAGATGCGTCATATTTAAAAGTAGGATTCAGTAATCCGTTACCTGACAAATTATTTAAAGAATTTGCCTCAAAAGTTGATAAAATATATGTAATTGAAGAAAACGATCCTATAATGGAAAATCACTTAAAAGCTTTGGGAATAGAATGCCATGGAAAAGACGTATTCCCAAGACATGGAGAAATGATACCGGAAGTTATAAGACAGTCAATTCATGGAAAATCTCCAAAGGTATTTGATAAAGCCAAAGAGGTAATGATAAATCGTGCTCCTACATTCTGCGCAGGATGTCCACATAGAGGATTTTTCTATACTCTAGGCAAGAGAAAAGGAATAATGATTTCAGGAGATATAGGATGCTATACTCTAGGATACGGAGCACCATACAATGCGATGGACATGACTTTATGTATGGGTGCCAGTATAAGTATGGGACACGGTGCAGCTCAAGTATTTTCTATGGATGAAAATCAGGATGTAAAGGTAGTATCCGTAATAGGAGATTCCACTTTCTTCCATTCGGGTGTAAACTCTCTATTCGACGTAATTTACAATAATAGTAATACAGTGACTTGTATACTTGACAATAGAATTACCGGAATGACAGGACAACAGCAAAATCCTGGAACAGGTCTAACAGCCCAAGGAGATCCGGCAAGCGAAATAGATATAGAAAGCCTAGTAAAAGCTATGGGAGTAAAAAATGTAAGAAGGATAAACCCTAATAATCTTGAAGAGGTCGAATCAGCACTTGACTGGGCATTAGCTCTTGATGAACCTTCAGTAATAATAACTTGGTGGCCATGTGCTTTAAAGATTCAATCAGAACAAGATAAAAAGAACTTCCCTGGTTCATTCCAGAGTAAATTTACAGTTGATCAGGAAAAATGTATAGGATGCAGAAAATGTACGAGAACCGGATGTCCTGCTATATCATTCAAAAAAGAAATTAAAAAATCTTCAATAGATATCAATAAGTGTGTAGGATGTAGTGTATGTGCTCAGGTATGTCCTGTAGGAGCAATAGGAAAGGTGGAAAAATAATATGACAAAGAATATATTACTAACTGGAATTGGTGGTCAGGGAACTATAACTGCTAGTAAACTACTGACTATTGGTCTAATGAGTGCCGGCTATGATGTAAAAATGAGTGAAGTACATGGTATGAGCCAGAGAGAAGGTCAGGTACTTACTCACCTTAGATATGGAGATAAAGTATATTCTCCGGTTGTACCTATGGGCGAAGCAGATATAATTATGGGATTTGAAGAGCTTGAGGTTTTGAGAAATATAGACTATTTGAAAGAAGATGGAATAGTTGTATTAAACACAGCCAGGTTCAATCCGATAGGTGTATTGAGCGGGAAAGATACATATCCGTCAAACACAAAAGAACTAATAGAAGAAAGAGCCGGAAAGGTATACTCTTTTGATGCAACTGCCGAGGCAGAAAAACTTGGAAACCCTAAAGTAATGAATATAATTTTATTGGGAACAATTATAAAGAGTATGAATTTGGAAGACATTGATTGGGATAAAATTATAGAGCAGAATGTAAAACCTAAATTTGTTGAATTAAACAAAGAAGCTCTTAAAATAGGAAAAGGTTTAGTTTAAATTTAAGAGAGTATAGGTATAATAAAAATATCTATACTCTTTGTATTTAAAATATAAATACAGTAATAAGGTAATAATTAAAAAACTATATAGGTAGGAGGAACAACATGATCAAAACTTTTGACGAAGTAATAGAAAAAGTAAAAGCATTTCCAAAAATGAAAGTAGTAGGAGTATGTATGGCTGATGATGCAGCAATAGGGGGAGCATTATCCGCTGAAAAAATAGGATTAGCTACTCCGGTATTTATTGGGCATGAAGATGAAATAAGAAAAATTTTAAATGAAATGGGCGAAAAAAAAGAATATGAAATAATCAATGTAGATACTGCACAAGAAGGTGCTGAAAAAGTAGTAGAATTGGTAAGAGAAGGTAAAGTAGACTTTATACTAAAAGGACACATTGAAACTGCCGTATTAATGAGGGCGGTAGTAGATAAAGAAAAAGGATTAAGGACAGGAAGGCATATGTCACATATGTCATTTGAAGAACTGCCTACTTATCACAAGATACTTACAATTACAGATGGGGGTATGAGTACATATCCAGATGTAGATGACAAGCAAAAGATAATTGAAAATGCAGTGGAAATATACCATAGACTGGGATATGATTGTCCTAAAGTTGCCTGTTTGTCAGCGATAGAAAAGGTGAATCCTAAAATGCCGTGTACGGTGGATGCTGCGGAATTAAAGGCCAGAAACCAAAGGGGTGAGATAAAAGGTTGTATAGTGGAAGGTCCTATATCTTTTGATCTTGCATATTCTAAAAATGCGGCAAAGGTAAAAGAATATGAAAGTGAAGTGGCGGGAGATCCGGATATATTATTAGCTCCGGATATTCAGGCAGGAAATATATTAGATAAAACATTTAACTTTGCAGCAGGTGGAAGAATGGCGGGCTTCATAGTAGGAGCAAAGTGTCTGATAGTCCTTACATCCAGAAGTGCATCAGCAGAAGAAAAATATTTATCAATAGCAATGGCTGCTCTTGCCAATCAGTAGAAAAATATAAATCTAAAATTTGGAGGAAATATATGAAAATATTAATAATAAATCCGGGATCTACTTCTACAAAAGTTGGAATATATGAAGATCTGGAGGAAAAGATAATTGAAAATATAACGATAAGTGCAGAAGAATTAAGCAGGTTTAATGACTTATACGAACAAACAGATATGAGATATGAACAGGTAATAGAATTTCTCAACAGAAATAATTTAGAAGCAAAAGATATTGATGTAATAGTATCTAGAGGCGGTATGTTGCCACCGTTACATGCAGGGGCATATGTAATAGACGACAACTTATGTGATATAATGAGAAATAGACCTGCACAGTTGCACGCATCAAATTTAGGGGCATTAGTAGCTAAAAAAGTATCTGATTTGGCTGATATACCCGCATATATATACGATGCAGTATCGGTGGATGAACTGACAGATGTAGCCAGATTATCAGGTGTAAAAAAATATCCTAGAAGAAGTTTTTCGCATGCTCTAAACACAAGGGCAGTTGCTATGAGATTTTGTAAAGATCACGATATGGACTACTACAACTCAAATATAATAGTGGCTCATTTAGGTGGCGGAATATCTTTAAACTTTCAAAAAAATGGACATTTAGTGGATATATCTTCTTCAGATGAAGGACCTTTCTCCACAAATAGAGCCGGTTTTTTACCTATATATAGTTGTATTACAATAGCCAAGGAAGAAGGTCATGAAGGATTACAAAGATATGAAGATTCAACAGGAGGTCTAGTATCTTATCTAAATACAAATGATGCAAGAGAAGTTGAAAAGATGATAACAGATGGGGACAAAGAAGCTGAATTAGTATACAAGGGAATGGCTTATCAAATAGCAAAGACAATAGGTTCATTATCGGTTATAGACAATGGCAAGGTTGATGGTATAATATTAACAGGGGGAATTGCATACTCAAAGATGCTTACTCAATGGATAGTGGACAAGGTATCCTTTATAGCACCTGTGTCTATATATCCCGGTGAATTTGAAATGAAAGCTCTGGCACAAGGTGGATACAGAGTGATGATGGGGGAAGAAAAAGCAGACTATTTGAGATAGCAATCAGTTAACATGAAAGGAGATAGCAGCGATATTCGCTGTGGGTGTTTTATGGAAATAGGAAAATACGATGGTATAGTAAACAATTATGACTCATTTTTGGTATTTTTGGATACTTTAGCAGTCATTATTTCTGAAATGTTTGGTTCAAAATGTGAAGTTGTAATATCTGATTTAGATAATCCTGACCACTCTATAATATCCATTTATAACGGCGAAGTAACAGGTAGAAAGGTAGGAGATCCTTTAACTACCAGATCCGAAGAACTAATAGAAAGAAGCAAGGGCGGTTACAACATCAACTATAAAAAAGCAAATAAAAGAATAAAAAAAGAAATTAAATCATCTACAATAGTAATAAATGCATACGGAAAGAATATTTCATTTTGCATAAACTACGATTGTGATGATTTAACAGCTGTTCATGTGGCATTAAAAAAATTCTTATCTATGGGGGAACAGGCTTACGATGAATTTGATGTATTTGATAATGGACAGTTAGTAGAACAAAAATTTGAGATTGAGCTTGAAAAAATTAATAAATCAGTCGTGAGTATGAACAAGCAGGACAGATTACTCCTTATAAAAAATCTAAAAAAATCAGGAGTATTCAAAATACAAAAAAGTGTACCATATATAGCTGAAAGGCTTGGAGTTTCAAGATATACGATATATAATTATCTAAATGAAATACAAAAAAGTGGCGAATAAAAATTTTTTTTAAAAAAATTTTAAAAAAATGTTTTAAAGAAATATTTATGGGCAAATATATAATACAAACATAATAAATTAAAATACTCAATCTCCCCAAACAAGAACCTACCCCCTAGGTTCTTGTTTTATTTATGTAGAAAAATATTTTTTTGCAGAAAGACAATTTTTTTTAATAGACTTAATTGTAGAAAATATTATATAATGTATAAAAGAAAAATCAATTTTATTGGGGGTGATATTTTGAAAAAAAAGCAGTTTTTAAATTCGGTAAAAAGAAAGTTGCTTTCAATGAAAGTACCAAAAGATTTAATAAATATGATAATAGAGGAAATAAGCGTAAGGTTTGATATAATAAAAGAAAGAGGGAAAAAAGATTCTGAAGTAATACAAGAGTTAGGAGGAATAGACTATATTGCAAAGCAATATGCTCAAAAATTTGGTATTCTAAATAAAGGTCAAATATATGGTAGTAAATCTAAAACTATATATGACAGTTCAAAATCCAAATATGAAGGTATTACCAGAGCCGGAAGCAAACATAATACAGAAAATTACGAAAAATATAGTAAATATAATAAGGAAAAGTACAGCGACAAAAAGCAGTCCATTGAAAATATAAAAGGAATATACAATGAATCAAAGGAAAAATGGGATACACTTCCGGAAAAAATAGAAGAAAAAAGAGATAGATATATCACTAACACCGAAGGCAAGAAAAAAGGGATATTTAGTAATATAAAAGTACTATTACCAATAATTATATTGGTTATTACGACAACATCCAAAATAATAGACAGTGCCAATTTGAATGAGAATAAAAGTTTAGGAGCTATTCTTGAATCATTATTCAGTGGTGATTTGGGTGAAGATTCTGATGTAAACACATACATTAAATATGTAGACGAATTTAAAAAAATGAAAATATCCGCAAAAAATGTGGAGTTTTCTATTACCTATGGAGAAAGTTTTTCATACACAATGACAACAAGAGTATCTGAAGATGAATCATTAAAACAGATGTCGGTCAAGAAAAATGGGGATGCAATTGAATTTGATATAAACAGTAGTGAAGAATCGGATATTTTGGATGTAGAGATTTGTATACCAAAGGATGATATAGAAGTAGATTATAACTCGGAAGGAGGGTATCTAGGTATATACACAAATCTAAAAAAACTAAATGCCGTGACAAATAATGCAGAAATAATGATAGATGTTGCAAATACCTTTGATATGGACATAAAAAATAAAAATGGAAAAACTGAAATGACTTTCCAACACAATGATGGTATATTTAATCTACAGACAAACGGATTGATAAATGACAATGGAAATAATATTGCAAAAACCGGGGATGTAATAAAATATACAAAAGAAAAAGGTAAGAAACTGCATAAAATAAATGTAAAATCGGATATTGGAGATATATACTTCAATTATAACTAAATATGATAGACAAATGAATTCATAACGACTAGAAGATTTATTTCTAGTCGTTATTTTTGTACTTTTTTTCTAAAAACTAAATACCTAAAAAAATTTACTAAATATTTATTTTTCGGTAAAAAAAGTATCAAATAAAAAGGTAAAATCAAGTTGTAGGATAAAAAAACTACAGTCGACAAAAAAATCTGAATTCAGAAAACAAAAAATGATAGGAGGAAAAATTATGGCAGAATTAAAAAACAAAAAAGTTCAATTAAAAATCAAGTTAAATGACGGGCAAGGTAAAAATGGAAAACCTAAATACAAAAATTTAGTTTATAAAGATATAGACGCATCTATATCTGATGAAAATTTACTAAACTTAGGCAAGAAACTTGCAGGACTTCAGAAGCTGGAAGTAGAAGATATATATAAGGTACAAAGTGAAATGGTAGTAGAATAATCGAAAAAAATTTAATAACACATAATCGCAATCAGAAAAAAGGAGGAAACTATGAGCAACAAAATATTATTAATGAGATTCAAAAAAAGTGATGGTAAGGTATACTCAGTCAGAGTAAGAAATCCAAAAGAAAATGTCAGCGAAGAGGAGATAAAGGAAGTTATGGAATATATTTTGGATAACAAGGCAATAAAACCGGACGGATTAGAACTGGCGGAAACGATAGATGCCAGAATAGTATCTACAGATACCCAGGAGTTTGACCTAGTAATTATATAAATTTAGTGCTTGTATATTAAAGTTTATATAATTATAGAAAAGTATATATGAATTATAAAAAAATATATATTAATTATAAAAAAGCATATTACTTTTTGTTAAAAATTAAATAAGACACTTTAGTAACTTATGTGAGGGGTTAAAAGTTACAAAAAGATGTCAAACATTATTATTTTATCTATATCAATATAGAAAAAATATGCTTATATACAAATAAAAAAGTACTAAATACATCTAAGTGGGAATTTAGAGAAATATTTGGAAACATTTGTAATAAAGCATATAAAAAATAAAATGTAAAAAAATATAGGGGGCTTTTTCTTGCTCCCTTTATTTATTAGTACAAAAAACATTGGAATAAAACCAAATGCACACAGCCATAATCAGCTAAAGAATAAATACAATAAGACAAAAATTAAAACATATAAAAGACAAAGGAGGAAAAGGAAATGGTTTTTGGAAAGGAAATAAACAAAAACAAACAACAAACTAATGAAGGAGGAGCAATGCCGGAAATTGAAAATCAAATATGTTTTAGCAGTTTCTTTGACGAAGAAGTAGGATTTATGATGGACATTGTAAGCAGATATTTAAAGAAGGATTCATACTACTATTACAAGATAAAACCTGCTGAAGAACAAATATTTGAACTATTAAATGCAGAGGCTTTACTCGCACAAAATATCTCTATTGATAAGAAATATCTTGAAATGATAAAAAAAGAGATGGTATGTGAAAAAATTGAGATTTTATTGGCTGCAAGATTGGCTGGAAAGAGTATATTTGAAGTAGTAAACAATATGCGAGATGCATATACCATTTTAGGAGGCGATAGGGAATATGTAGGAGAAAAAGATCCTCAAAAAGGCGATATAAAAAAGCTGATAACAAAAGCTTATACGGACATATACTCGTTCACTTGTGTAGAAGCGGGAGAAATAATGGATGTAACCAAGGACACAGCATGTAGATACAAAAACAACTTTGAAAAAACGGTAAAAGATGTATATAAAACTAAATACTATAAAATGATACAGATAATAGAAGAAGACGCAGAAAAACTATTAGAAAATCAAGATAGAAAACTATATATAAGAGATAGACAAAAATCAGGGCGTTATCTGGTATTTGATTTAAATGAGCCGATTAAAGTTCCTGTTCAGCATACAGTCGTAAAAAAGAAAAAGATACAAGGAGAGATAGACAGATTTATTGAATATATGGATGATTTAAATATCAAGAAAAATATAGAAACAAATGTAAGAAAAGAAATGGAAGAAAAAATAATGAATGTAATAAATAATAGGATAATTGAATATGAATTAAGTACCAAAAATAAAAATAAATTAAAAAAGAAGAAATAAATTAAAAGACAGTCAGATACAAGAAAAATCAATGAATTAAATAATGACTGAAATATATTGATAAAATGGTAAAATTGGTGTATAATGGCTAGTGAATCAGAAAAAAAGAGCTATATTTCAACTTTTTTCTGGAAAAATAGTTTTTTTTGAAAAAAACTATTGTAATTATTACAATTTTGTAATAATATTAAGGTGTGAGAAATATATTTGTCCTTAGAGATAATATGTGACGGTATATTAAAAATGTGAAGAAATGTAATTAATAATATGTTTGGGAGGAATGATAAAAATGAAGAAACAAATAGCTGTTTTAATGGCTGCTGCTACTGCTGTAACAACTGTTGCTCCAGTACTAGCAAACGCTGAAGTTAAAAATGAGAAAATGCCAGTATCTCAAGTTAATAAGAAAATAAAAGAAGCTTTAGATACTAAGTATAAGGTTAATACTCAAGATGGTATTAACAAGGTTCCAGGAGCACCACTTACAGGCGATAATGAATATAAAAATTCTAGATATGCTGTGCTTATAAGTATTGAAGGTATGGATGCTCAGGTGAATGATCCTATAGATGGAACAATAAAGCGTGGAGATAGCTTATATAATGGAATACTATTTGATGGAGTAGATTTAAATGATGTAGAAGATAAGAAATTATATGTTGTTACAGATATTTCTAAAGCTACTAATAAGATTGAAAGTTTAGTTGCTAAGAATAATAAAATAGTTGCTTACATAGTAGATAAAGGTATAGATAAAGATGGTAATTCAACTTTCAAGACTACTAAAGCTTTATATAGTGATTTAGCAGATCTTGAAGCAGGAAGAAATGAAATTCATGGATTAGCAGCTGGACCAGTAGTTCAAAAGTATTTAGAACAGGCTGGTGTTGGTGATGTCAAGAAGGCTGAAGGAACTTTTGAGTTAAAACTTAAAAATGAAAAGAAAATAGAAATATCTATCAATGATCCTAAGGTTGATGTAACAAAGCCAGTTGATAGTAAGGGAAATACATTAGATTTTGTAAACAATCCAGATGCTGATTTATACAAAGAAGTAGTTGGTTTTAAGGCAAAAGATGATTTAGAAGAAGAAGCTTATGTAGATGTTAAAAATGGAGATACTACAGTATATACAGTATCAGAAAGTATAAGAAAAGTAGTTGATGCTTCTAAGTTGTATAGCGCAGAAACTGGATACACAAAAGAAGGTGTTGATTTTGTAAACAAGTTTGTAAATGCTAAAAAAGATCCTTATTCTTTCAATTACGATGGTGTTCACTATAAATTGAGATATAATAACTTAAAACCAAATGATGCATTACAAGCTGAAAAAGCTTTGGGTCTAAAAGACGAGACTCCTAATCCTATTGTTACAGTTAAGAAGTCTGGAGATAAATATTTATTTGAATTTTCTGCCACAGTTGTAGATGGAAATGATACAGAAGTAATTAAAGAGATAACTTTTGTTGTTGAAGGTGGAAATCAGAAGGATGTTGCTACAATTCTTAAGGATATATATGGTGATAACGAAGTTGTTGAAGGAAGATTTAAGAAATTATCTGGTTCAAACAGATATGGTACAGCTATCGAAATATCAAAGGAAACATTTAAAGCTGATGGTCCTGGAACATATGCTGATAGCGTAGTTATTGTTGGTGGAAAAGCTTTAATGGATGGTCTTGCTGCAGGTCCTATTGCTGCTGCTAACAATGCTTCAATATTACTTGCTGATCCTATGAAGGGACTAGATAAAGAAACTTTAGATGAAATAGGCAGAGCTACAGATTCAAATTTGAAAAATAAAGTTGTATACATAGTTGGTGGTGACAGTTCAGTTCCTAAGAATGTAGAAACTCAGTTGAAGGAAAAGTTTGGTGCAGTAGTTGTTAGACTTTCAGGAAAGAACAGATTTGATACTTCTTTAGAAGTTTTAAGAAGAATGAAGCATGATGGAAAAATCTCTACTGTTGTGGATGCTCATGATGTATTTTTCGTAGGTGGAGATGGTGCGGCAGATGCGATGTCAGCTGCTGGTGTGGCATCTTCAAAACTAAGAAAAGTTCGTGATGTTATTTCACCAATAGTTGTTGTACCTAAAGATGGAGTTGATAGAAGAACTAGAGATGAACTTAAAGGATATAATTTTAAAGAAGCCTTTGTTGTAGGTGGAACAAGTACATTATCTACTTCTGCATTTAAAAATCTATCTATTGCTACGCCAAATATAGAAAGAATTTCTGGTGCTAATAGATTTGCAACTAATGAAAAGTTAATAAAGAAATTCTATAATAAAGATAATACTGTTAATGGAAAAATCGAAACAAAAGGCTTATTAGTAGCAAGTGGTAAAGATCAGGCATTAGTTGATGCTCAGACATCTGCTATACTATCAGCAAAGAATGGATATCCAGTTGTATTAGGAGATTCTAAGTTAACTAAGGAACAGTTGAAATTAATGACTGGTAATGAAGCTTTAGCTGGTGTTAATAAAAATGTATATCAGATAGGTGGAGCAGTTTCTGCTGACGTTATGAAATCTGTTGTTGATAAGTTAGGTCTATAAGATTAATTTATCAATAGTACAATAAATATGAATTCACAAAATAGAGTGGTTTTACCACTCTATTTTTTATGCTATAATATAGTAGTATATCTATAATTTGGACTATTTATTTGTATTAAGGCAGTTTATACTTTAAATTAGTCTGATTATTAATAAAAATACTTATTTTAAATATATCGATAGGAGGGATGTAAATGAATCTAAAAAGACAGGCGTGTATTGTATTGGCTATTTCTAGTATGGTAGGTGTAATGACAGTCGCTACTTCAAATGCAGATGTTACAAAGGATGGTATTCAATATACCAAGAGATTTAGAGGTGCCAATAGATTTGGTACAGCGGTAGAAATATCAAAACAGAATTATCCTAATGGAGCCAAGACTTTAATCATTGCAAACGGTATGAATCCGGCAGATGCATTGTCCGGTGGTCCTCTTGCCTATAAATTTGATGCTCCTATTTTATTAGTGTCAAAGTCAATAGATGATGCTACACTTAATGAGATTGCAAGATTAAAACCTGAAAGTGTATATATATTAGGTGGTACCAGTTCCGTTTCCATTGGAATTGAGAGGGTAATCAAGAGTAAGTTATCTTCAAATGCCAAATGTGAGAGAGTTAAAGGATCAAACAGATATGAAACTTCAATGAAAGTAGCCGAATTGGTGGTTGGAAAAAATTCATCCAAAGGGGCAGGATTTGTAAATGGTATAGATAGTAAATTTCCTGATGCGTTGAGTGCAGCACCGTTGTTGGGAACTAAGGGAATGCCCTTGATTCTTACTAATGGAAAAAGCATACCTAATGGTGCCGATAAGTACAAGGCGAATAAAGGAAATTATATTATAGGCGGATCAAAGAGTATTAACATCAATGGATTAAGTGGTAAGAGATTATCCGGCAGTGATAGATATAATACTTCTGCTGTGGTTGCAAATGAAGCTTTTCCATATTCAAATCCGAATGTAGATAGTTCATGTGTTTTAGTTGATGGTAGAGATTATCCCGATGCACTTACGGCTATTTCTATATCTAAAAAGTATAATGCACCGATATTATTGGTGAATAATACTGTACCTAGAAATATTATGAATTATATAACTTCTCAAAAGAGGGATAAAGGTTATATAGCTGGCGGATACGGTTCTGTAAGTACTGCTGTGGAAAATTCTGTATCGCTTAAACTAATCGAGAATTTTAAAAAGTATAGAAATTATGAGCAGGAAAAGAAAAAAAGATTGTTAAATGATTTATCAAACTTAATGAGTAAGTATGATGAAATGGTTGCTATGTTGACTAGAAATTCAAATAATGATAATGCTATTTCAGCATATAGAAATTTGAGAAATGATATTTATAACAACTATACTAGCAAAAAGTTAAGCGATCTTGCCAACGTTAAAGTGGAAACTATTGAAGAAAAGCAAAAAGAGCTTCAGAAAAAGTTTGAAGATATTACAAATATCAATGATGAACAGTACAATAAAATTTTGAGAGAACAAATAGATAAAAGCCGTGAAAAGATAAGTGAAAATGGCGTGATGATTCCAGAAGATAGAATGACTCCTAGTCAAAAAGAGTTGTTTAAAAAGATGCAGAAAGCTACTTCTTTGCTATTAGAGGCGAATAAGAACAAGGAAAAACTTGAGCTTGCTTATGAGATTAAAAACTTCAAAGTGAGTGATTCAGGAAATTCATCAGATAGCAACGCATTGATAAAAGAAGCCAATGAACTTCTTAATAATGCGAAGAAAATTAGAACTCAGAGTCCGGAATTTTTGAGTAAGAAAAACTCTTTGGAGTGGGCTATTGACGATGCCAGAAGGTCACCTACATCACAGAATTTGCAGACTTTAAAAGATGCAATTGATGATTTTAAATATATATGCAATTCGTATCAGATGTTGGACGAGAGAATTCAGAAAGTAGAAAAGATAATTTCTGATAAAAAATCTATAATTGAATATAAGTTTAAGAGTGAGGCCTACAAAGACCTTAATTCTGTTAATGGTGATGATAAGAGTTTGATTAGAGATAAAAATACAATCGAAGCAGAAATTGTAAAAAACAAAGAACTATTGAATAATTTCAAGGATAGAAATCTATTGACAACTGCTGAAAATGCTCTAAGTAGTAAGATGGTTAATTTTAATAATAAGATTAGGAATTACGAGGAAATTAGAGATCGCTTGGATGTTACATTGAAGAAGATTGAAGATAAAAAACTTGATGAGTCTAAAGTAAAGAAACTAAAAGAGTCACAGGATGCCGGTATACAAAAAATAGTTAAAGATTATGAAGATAATCTTGAAAAAGCAAAGAAATTGACAGATTTTGACTTGAACGCAAGTATATATGATAAGTTAAGAGATCTTGATAAGCTTCTGAATAATTCTTTTAATCAGTATATAGAAAAATATAATGCTGTAAAATAGTACTCTGAAAAAGTATGAAGTATGATTTTGTAGAACAAGATTATATGTAATAAGATTTTATATAATAATTAGGAAAGGTGATATTGACCATATATTGTTATGGAAGATGTCACCTTAATGTTTTTCTTGATGCTATTAACTTGTGAAAATGATAGTAATTTATGAAAATGTAATTTTTTCTATCTAACTACAGATAACTTTATATATTTTCAATTGTTTTTAAGTCAATGCAATTTTACTTTCTTTTATAATTTTATTTTACACCAAAAAGTGATATAATTTAAAATAATAATTAAGAAATTTAATATATAAGAATATAAAATATAAAAAATCAGAGCTTGACGGATAATATTATTTATATTAAGGGGGTTGCAATGGACAGAAAATCTTTAATTTGGGGAATAGTTTTTTTCTTGTGTTCTTTAGCTTGGGGGTTCGTGGCATATAGAAATTATACAGAAACTATCTTGAAATTTTCATACTTACAAGTTGTGTTATCGGTCGGATTTATGATACTTGCTATTGCCAAATTTTATATGGGACGAAAAAATGATAGGTAAAAAATAAGTTTAATCTTCATCATGACACTCTCAGTTTATCTAATTCAAATAACTAAATAAAAAACTATAATATATGTGTTTGTTAGATTTATATAATCTAAAATCTTTAGGTGATTGTATGACACATATAAAAATTGTATGACACATATAAAAGGAGTAGGATAAATTAGAATTTGAGGAGATGAAAACTATGAATGAAGTAAATAAAACTCTTTTTATTCCTATTTATGGTTAAAAAATTCCACAAAAACTTGACACTATTCATCTTTCTTAATGGTTTGACACAACTTATAGAAAAATGATATAATAAGAACATAGAAAACTATGAATAATGTGTTCGTTAATCAAGAATATCACGGACAAAAAAGGGAAGAGCTGCAACTCTTCCCTTTAACATTATTTTTTTTATTATCAAGATATTTTATTGAATAATGTAATAAAATACCAACAATAACAGGGCAAATAATATTTCCCACTATGAATAATGTCCAATTTTTCAAGAATATCACCCCCTTTCAGAGTTGGACAATAACTATTATATCATTTATTAAGTTAATCCTAAAAGGAGTACTATTTTTATTAAAAAAAAATTTAAAAAATTTAAATGAGGTATAATTGAAATAAGAATAATTTAGATAGGAGTTTATAGATAATGCTTAAATTCTTATCCATATTGTCGACGAGTACATTTGCGGAAATAAACAAGATTGAATGGGATAGGCCCTTTTGATAAAAATGATAAAAAAGTTTCTAAAAAGTATGTCAATAACTTGTGAAAATGTCACTTTTTTTGCTTAGTTTTATCTTAGGAAAATGTCACTTTTGATGGTAGCAAAATTTAAGTTATCAAAATATTATGGTCAAGGATAAATGCACAGCAAAGCTGGCCTTGACCTATAAATATTTTA
>NZ_JABGBW010000029.1 GCF_014229965.1 Peptostreptococcus canis | reverse complement strand
CTTTGGGTTACTCTACAAAGCAGATTGCCGGTTGAATTTATGATGAAAGGCATTGATAATGTAAAAGAAGCTAACGAGTTTTTAAGAGGGTATATACACAAATATAATAAAACTTTTTCATGTCAACCGGAAAATTCTCGCTCTCTTTTTGTACCATTTAAAGAAAATGAAGATATTGATAACTATTTATGTATAAAAGATACTAGAAAGATGGATTCTACAGGTGTTTTTTCTTTTAAAAACAAACAATTTCAGGTCATTGATGATGGATTTCCTCTTATTCCATCAAAGACTGAAATTCAAGTATTGGTAAATCCTAATTTTGGTATTAGAGTGAAGTATAGAGATAATATTTTCGAAACTGTTAGATACGTTAAACCTGCCGGTAAAAAGAAATCACCTCCGGCGAAAAAGAAATTAGAAAATGCAGTTATTCCTCATTTGGTTCACAGTGGTGATAATTGGAAGAAGATATGGTGGTATGAAGATTACAATCAATCATTAAAATTTTTAAACGACCTGTTCTTTTGTGATAAAAAATTTATTTATCGATGAGCAAAATCTATATAGTTATCTAAAATATTTATAG
>NZ_JABGBW010000028.1 GCF_014229965.1 Peptostreptococcus canis | reverse complement strand
GAAACATATGAAGTAACTTTCACAGTACAAGTTAAAGCAGATAACAAGACAAAGGTGGATAATACAGCAGAAGTACAGACTGGTAAAACAGGACCGAAGATAAAGACAAATACAACAACAAACCCACCAGAAACACCATCGACAGATCCGAAGAAGGATGTATTTAAGGGAAGTGAAACTACAAATATAGATGGAAAACAGGTAAATCCTGGAGAAATATTAACTTACAAGATAAGCTATAAAAATACAACAGGCAAGGAACAAGAGGTAGTTATCGAAGATAAAATTCCTGAGTTTACGGAATATGTAGATAATTCAGCGGACAACGGCGGAGTATACAGTAACGGAACAATAACATGGACAAAAGAAAATCTTGGAAATGGAGAAACATTTGAAGTTACATTTAAGGTAAAGGTAAAAGAATCGGCTTCAGGAGAAAATATAAAGAATGAAGCTCTTGTAAAGACAGGTAATAACAACCTAAAGACAAATACGACAAATAATCCTGTACCTGAAACACCGACTACACCGAAGAAGGAAGTATTTAAAGGAGATACGATTACAAATATTGACGGTAAACAAGTAAATCCTGGAGATATATTAACTTACAAGATAACATATAAAAATACAACTAGAAAAGAACAAGATGTTGTCATTACAGATAAAATTCCAACACATACAGCATATATAGAAAATTCGGCAGATAATAGCGGTGTGTATAAA
>NZ_JABGBW010000027.1 GCF_014229965.1 Peptostreptococcus canis | reverse complement strand
GGACATGCCGACTATGTAAAGAACATGATAACAGGAGCAGCTCAGATGGACGGAGCTATACTAGTTGTTGCAGCAACAGACGGTCCAATGCCTCAGACAAGAGAACATATCCTGTTATCAAGACAGGTTGGTGTACCATATATAGTAGTATTCTTAAATAAATGTGATATGGTAGATGATGAAGAACTACTAGAATTAGTAGAAATGGAAGTAAGAGAATTACTAAATGAATATGACTTCCCGGGAGATGATACTCCAATAGTAAGAGGATCAGCATTAATGGCATTAGAAGATCCAAATTCAAAATGGGGAGAAGTAATAGTAGATTTCTTCAATACAATAGATGATTATATACCGGCACCGGAAAGAGATGTAGATAAGCCATTCCTAATGCCTGTAGAAGACGTATTCTCAATTACAGGAAGAGGAACAGTTGCAACAGGAAGAGTGGAAAGAGGAATCTTAAAGGTATCAGATGAAGTTGAACTTGTAGGTTTAACAGAAGAACCAAGAAAGGTAGTAGTAACAGGAGTAGAAATGTTCAGAAAGTTACTGGACCAGGCAGAAGCGGGAGATAATATCGGAGCACTATTAAGAGGTGTTCAGAGAAATGAAATCGAAAGAGGACAGGTATTAGCAAAACCGGGTACAGTAAATGCTCATACAAAGTTTACAGCTGAAATATATGTGTTAAAGAAAGAAGAAGGTGGAAGACATACACCATTCTTTGATGGGTATAGACCACAGTTTTATTTCAGAACAACAGATGTAACAGGAGAGTGTAAATTACCTGAAGGAATAGAAATGGTAATGCCGGGAGATAACGTAACAATAGAAGTAGACCTAATCAACTCAATATGTGTTGAAGAAGGATTGAGATTTGCCATTAGAGAAGGTGGTAGAACAGTAGCTTCTGGAGTTGTTGCGTCAATAATTGAATAATTATTTGATTGAATAAATATCAAGATTTAGAGAACTTAATTTTTT
>NZ_JABGBW010000026.1 GCF_014229965.1 Peptostreptococcus canis | reverse complement strand
GGTCCTGTTGGATTTTCTCTCTTTTTCTTTTCATATCCGGCAATGATAGTTTCATTACCAAGTTTTCCATAAATAGGAGTTATTTCAATATCTTCTCCCTCTCCTTGAGTTGTATTTGGTACAGACACTATTCCTATTGTAAGTGTCGATGCAACTTCTTTTACACTATTATTCTTAATATAGTCACCAGAAAAACTTAGTTTGAAATTACCCTGGTTATATGTATATGTACCAATTTCATGTCCTGATACATCTCTAAGAGGTTGAAGTGCAAAAGATGCATTCTTTAAT
Source organism: Peptostreptococcus canis (assembly GCF_014229965.1). Taxonomy (GTDB): domain Bacteria; phylum Bacillota; class Clostridia; order Peptostreptococcales; family Peptostreptococcaceae; genus Peptostreptococcus; species Peptostreptococcus canis. Next base: position 726 of record NZ_JABGBW010000026.1, on the reverse strand, counting down.
TCAACACCAAGGTAAGCAGGAATCTCAAGCTTATCACCTTCTTTAATTGCTTCTTCTCCTCTATATCGTATCCCCATCTTAAGAGACAGCTGAGAATTTTTCTGATTCTGACAAAGAACAGTTCCAAACTTTGAAGGATCTGTCAAATAAGAATTATAATCGCCGTCTCCCTGTTTTTTATATTCAATTTTTGCATCACTATTTGCACTATCAATAATATCAAAGCTATCAATGGTTACATTATCAAGACTTAAAAGTCCCGCTACAGGTTGATTTCCTTCTGCAAATGTAACAGGTGTGACCACTGATGATAAACTTATAAAAAATGCCATTATCAAGACAAAAAACTTTTGTATGACCTGATTTAGTTTTTTTCTTTTCATATTCATCCTCTTTTCCTCCTTATATAATAATATTTTAATTAAAAACTACACTTTTACCTCTATTTAAAATATTTTAATTTACTTTTCCAAAATCTTATTTTTTATGTTAAACATAATATATTTTTAAACTGTCAAAATATTCCTTAATATAAATTTTACTTTCCATTATGCTTTGAAAATACTGTTACATTATCCATTTTTATTTTTCCCCTTGATCCATCATATGATAGATTGAATTTCAAATTTTTCAAATAAAATGTATCCTTCTCAAATTCTAAGGTCAATTCTTTATCTAGTTCACTAAAATCTATATTACTCAGCTTTAACCTATATTGATTTTCGA
>NZ_JABGBW010000025.1 GCF_014229965.1 Peptostreptococcus canis | reverse complement strand
TTGTTGGGGTGCACGGCATATCCAAATAGCAAAAAAGCACTGGAAAACCAGTGCTAATGTTTAAAAATTTTTGGGACATTTTCATTTACGGTTGACACACTTTTTAGAAACTTTTGTTGTTATTTTATGATAATGTCACCTTAGGATTAATTTTGGACTTTGTCACTTTTTGATATAAAATAATATTATGAAAGAAGGTAAAATAACATTGACTATGAAACAACTAAAAAGATATCAAGTGATTTGTAGCTACATAGATAAACAAATTACTAGAAGAGAAGCCGCTGAACTACTTTCTCTTTCCGAACGCCAGATTACCAGATTAAAGAAAGGAGTCATTGAATCTGGAGCTGAATTTTTAATTCATAAAAACACAGGAAAGAAACCTGTTCATTCAATATCAAATGAAGTGAAGGAAGCTATTCTTAAAATTAAGAAAACAAATTCGCTAAAAAATGTGAACTTCCTCCACTTCAAAGAAATACTAAGTGAAGAATACTCAATTGAAATATCATACTCTTCACTATATAGTATACTAAAAAACGCAGAAATTAAAAGCCCCATGAAGAAAAAAATCAGGCACAGAAAATTTCGTAGAAAAAGAAAGCCTCATTTTGGTCAGTTGGTACAAATTGATGCTACTCCTTTCGAATGGTTCGATAAAAAGGTTAAATATACACTTCATGGCGCAATTGATGATGCAACAGGTAAAATAGTCGGATTATACATGACTGAACATGAATGCCTGTTTGGCTATTTGGAGATGATGAAAAGATGTTGTATGGATTTTGGTGTTCCACAGACCCTTTATTCTGATAAGCACACTATTTTTAGATCACCTAACGCCGGTAAACTGACTATCGAAGATGAAATTAATGGGAAAAAGGTTAATCTGACCCAATTTTCCAGAGCAGTTAATGAACTTGGAACGGATATTATTTTTGCTAATTCACCACAGGCTAAGGGACGTATAGAAAGACTTTGGGTTACTCTACAAAGCAGATTGCCGGTTGAATTTATGATGAAAGGCATTGATAATGTAAAAGAAGCTAACGAGTTTTTAAGAGGGTATATACAC
>NZ_JABGBW010000024.1 GCF_014229965.1 Peptostreptococcus canis | reverse complement strand
GAACCTACAACCTGCTGATTACAAGTCAGCTGCTCTACCGTTGAGCCACACCAGCATATTTTTTACTTTCTTTTCTAGAATTATTTATACTAAAATCCTTTAGATAATATGGCGACCTGGAAGGGGCTCGAACCCTCGACCTCCAGCGTGACAGGCTGGCATTCTAACCAACTGAACTACCAGGCCGCATTATTTTTCTTGGTGGGAGTAACAGGGCTCGAACCTGTGACCCCCTGCTTGTAAGGCAGATGCTCTCCCAGCTGAGCTATACTCCCATTTGGAGCGGGTGAAGGGGATCGAACCCTCACAGCTGGCTTGGAAGGCCAGAACTCTACCATTGAGCTACACCCGCATATTAATTATATGACTCCTAGGGGAATCGAACCCCTGTTACCGCCGTGAAAGGGCGGTGTCTTAACCGCTTGACCAAGGAGCCAAAATTCATTCAAATAAAAAATGGTTGCGGAGGAAGGACTTGAACCTTCGACCTTCGGGTTATGAGCCCGACGAGCTGCCAACTGCTCCACCCCGCGACATATGGATATTATTTGAATTATATTACATGGTGCCGAAGACCGGAATCGAACCGGTACGAAAGTATAAGTTTCGCAGGATTTTAAGTCCTGTGCGTCTGCCAGTTCCGCCACTTCGGCAATAACATGGCTCCAAGGGTGGGGCTCGAACCCACAGCCTACCGGTTAACAGCCGGTTGCTCCACCATTGAGCTACCTTGGAATATTTATTTGGAGGCGACATCCAGATTCGAACTGGAGATCAAGGAGTTGCAGTCCACTGCCTTACCACTTGGCTATGTCGCCTAATTTTATGGGGTGGATAAAGAGATTCGAACTCTCGATCTCCAGAGCCACAATCTGGCGCTTTAACCAACTAAGCTATACCCACCACAATATGGTCGAGGTGGAGGGACTCGAACCCCCGGCCCCATGGTCCCAAACCACGTGCGCTACCAAACTGCGCTACACCTCGATATACTATTTAAAATAAATGGTGGACCATCAGGGACTCGAACCCCGGACCTACCGGTTATGAGCCGGGCGCTCTAACCAACTGAGCTAATGGTCCACTATGGTAGCGGTAACAGGACTTGAACCTGTGACCTTTCGGGTATGAACCGAACGCTCTAGCCAACTAAGCTATACCGCCATATTCCAGTTTAAAAACGATGGATCATCAGGGGCTCGAACCCTGGACACCCTGATTAAGAGTCAGGTGCTCTCCCAGCTGAGCTAATGATCCACTTTTTTGGCAGGGGATGAGGGATTTGAACCCCCGAATGTATGAGTCAGAGTCATATGCCTTACCGCTTGGCGAATCCCCTATGTTTAAAATGGTGAGCGCACAGGGATTCGAACCCCGGACACACGCCTTAGAAGGGCGTTGCTCTATCCAGCTGAGCTATGCACCCACATTTTTTCAGTTAAATTGGAGCGGGAAACGAGATTCGAACTCGCGACTTCGACCTTGGCAAGGTCGCGCTCTACCACTGAACTATTCCCGCTCGATATTTTTATAAACAATTGGTGCGGATGAAGGGAGTCGAACCCCCACGCCAAAGGCGCTAGATCCTAAGTCTAGTGCGTCTGCCAATTCCGCCACATCCGCTTATTTGT
>NZ_JABGBW010000023.1 GCF_014229965.1 Peptostreptococcus canis | reverse complement strand
AAATACAACAGGAAAAGCACAAAAGGTAGTTATTGAAGATAAAATCCCTGAGTTTACAGAATATGTAGATAATTCTGCAGACAATGGTGGAGTATACAGCGGTGGAACAATAACATGGACAAAGGCGAGTCTTGGAAATAATGAGACATATACAGTCACATTTAAAGTAAAGGTAAAAGAGTCAGCAGGTGGAGAAAAGTTAACAAACGAAGCCTTGGTAAAGGCAGGTAATAACAACCTAAAGACAAATCCGACAAATAACCCTGTACCTGAAACCCCACCGACAGATCCTAAGAAAGAAGTATTTAAGGGAACAGAAACAACAAATATCGACGGTAAGGAAGTAAAACCTGGAGATGTATTAACTTACAAGATAACGTATAAAAATACAACAGGCAAGGAACAGAAGGTAGTAATCGAAGATAAGATTCCTGAGTTTACAGAGTATGTAAATAATTCAGCGGACAACGGTGGAGTATACAGTAACGGAACAATAACATGGACAAAAGAAAACCTTGGAAATGGCGAGACATTTGAAGTTACATTTAAGGTAAAGGTAAAAGAATCGGCTTCAGGAGAGAATATAAAGAATGAAGCCCTTGTAAAAACCGGAAAGAACGATTTAAAGACAAATCCGACAAACAACCCTGTACCGGAAACACCACCGACTACACCTAAGAAAGATGTTTTCAAAGGAAATGAAACAACAAGCATTGATGGTAAGGAAGTAAACCCTGGAGATATATTAACATACAAGATAACGTATAAAAATACAACAGGCAAGGAACAAAAGGTAGTAATCGAAGATAAGATTCCTGAATTTACGGAATATGTAGATAATTCTGCAGATAATGGCGGAATATACAGCGGTGGAACAATAACATGGACAAAAGAAAAAGTATCAAATGGAGAAACATTTGAAGTCACATTTAAGGTAAAGGTAAAAGAGTCAGCGGGTGGAGAAAAGTTAACAAACGAAGCACTAGTAAAAGCCGGAAAGAACGATTTAAAGACAAATCCGACAAACAATCCTGTACCTGAAACACCGCCGACAAAACCAAAGAAGGAAGTATTTAAGGGAAGTGAAACTACAAATATAGATGGAAAACAGGTAAATCCTGGAGATATATTAACATACAAGATAACGTATAAAAATACAACAGGGAAAGTACAAAAGGTAGTAATCGAAGATAAAATACCTGAATTTACGGAATATGTAGATAATTCTGCAGACAATGGCGGAGTGTACAGCGGTGGAACAATAACATGGACAAAGGCAAGCCTTGGAAATGGAGAAACATATGAAGTTACATTTAAGGTAAAGGTAAAAGAGTCAGCTTCAGGAGAGAAATTAAAGAATGAAGCGCTAGTAAAAGCTGGTAATAACAATCTAAAGACAAATCCGACAAGCAATCCTGTACCTGAAACACCGACAAAACCGAAGAAGGAAGTATTTAAAGGAGATACGACTACAAATATTGATGGTAAAGAAGTAAATCCTGGAGAAATACTAACTTACAAGATAACATATAAGAATACAACTAGAAAAGAACAAGATGTTGTCATTACAGATAAAATTCCAACACATACAGCATATATAGAAAATTCGGCAGATAATAGCGGTGTGTATAAA
>NZ_JABGBW010000022.1 GCF_014229965.1 Peptostreptococcus canis | reverse complement strand
TGTCAACCGTAAATGAAAATGTCCCAAAAATTTTTAAACATTAGCACTGGTTTTCCAGTGCTTTTTTGCTATTTGGATATGCCGTGCACCCCAACAAGATGATTTCTGCACTCGTAATGGATATATTTCAAATCTTTCTGTGAGTATATGAAGCATAGATAGGGTACAGAAATCTTCTTAAATTAAGAGGCGAAATCATCCTCATGACCATAGAACGTATGCACGTACTTCATAAAATTATCTTTCCGCCAAGGATGATTCATTGGAGGAATGTATCTCTTCCTTGGTTTCTTTGATTGCCTGTACTTTTCATCAGTATCAAAGTATCTGGAAACATCTTCATGCTTTTTAACTTCTTCCAGTACATAAATTCTATCATTCACATTGCAATAAAGTTCTCCATTAAAAGTGTCAGCTACAATTACTGTGGTTCCTTTATGATAAAATTCCATATAACCGTTTTCATCCAGCAACTTGTAATATTTGTTTTTGTATTTAATGCAGTGCCCTGAATCAATCTTTCTTTCTGAGATTATTGAAAGTAATAGGTTGATTTTTTCATCTTCCGGTTGATTTTCAAACACAGATTTGTTAGAATCAATCTGTAGAGCAAACTTAGAATTGAATTCTTTTAGGTAGTGTTTTAAGAACTCATTTGCTTGCTCCACGGTTTGGACGCCTGCCAGTCGCAATTCGATTGGCAGGCGTGATTGAAGTGTACCAAAAAGTCTTTCAATCCTACCTTTGGCTTGGGCTACGCTTGTAACCTTAAGTTCAACACCAAGCTGTTTGCACGCATATCCGAATTGTGTTAGCGTGTTTTTTGTTATGTCTTTTGAATTAATTTTCTTGTAGTCAAATACGGTTCTTCTATCTGTGTAAAACATATATGGTATCCCGTATGTCTGAAGAATTTGATTAAATACATTGTAGTATCCTCTAAGTGTTTCCTGTTCATCGAAATATGCACCAACAATGATTCCGGTGGCATCGTCTATTGCTGCATGTAAAGTTACTTTATTTTCATCAAACCACAAGTGCTTTGAAGCATCCATCTGAATTATTTCACCAAAGTAGGCACAACGTTCCCTTCTTGGATGAGGCTGATCAACAAATAGAATTTTTTCTTGAAGTTCTTTTACTTTCTTTTTAGATTTTGTTTTGTTTTTTTCTGCTTCCAGTCTTTTTTTTAAGGCATTTTTAGTAGACTTATGAGCCTTTGGAGATAAAATATTTTCAGAGAGCAAAATAGAGCGTACAGAGCCTTCTGAAATATGTATTCCTTCAATACGTTCAAGAAGTTCAGTAAAGTGCCTTAGATTAGAATCAGAATACTTGTTTTTATATAAAGCAATAATTTCACTTCTAGTTTCAGGTGCTATTGTTGAAATGGGTTTACGATAATGATTCCCGTGAGAAAATCCTGCTTTCCCTTGTTCTTTGTATCGTTTTATCAAACGATTTATGCTGCGGACAGTACATCCCAGCTTAACTGCTGCTCTTTGTTTATTGCCTTTTGAATCAACCAGATTTTTAATGATTTCGTATTTCTTTTGTTCGTTCATTGTCAGTTCAACCTTTCTCATAAACTACCTCCCATGAGATAGTTTATATCATAATCATATTTAAGACAATTTCATTTGCGATTACTTAGGACAATATCATATATGATT
>NZ_JABGBW010000021.1 GCF_014229965.1 Peptostreptococcus canis | reverse complement strand
GGGAGAAGATATTGAAATAACTCCTATTTATGGAAAACTTGGTAATGAAACTATCATTGCCGGATATGAAAAGAAAAAGAGAGAAAATCCAACAGGACCTGGAGCACTTAGTCTTGATAATGTAAAAATTAAATCTTTTAAGATTATAGATGTTGCTAATGGAAATAAGGAAATTGATTATAAGGTGAGTGATGATTCACAATATAATGAATACAGTAGTGATCCAACTAAATTTAGCAGTGCGCTATGCGAAGGGCAAAATAACAGCATAATTAAATTACAAATGGAGTTGGAATATAAGTCTGATAAGACAATTATAGAAGGAGATACACTTGAAATCCCTGTTACTTACGGTGGTTTTTTAAAAAATTTTAGTTCTCAAATATTAAAAGATGGGACTAATAAGGTTATTGGAACATGGGAATATAAAAATGGAAATATCATAATTAAATTTTCTGGGGATTATATAAGGAATAATCAAATCAAAAGTTTTGGTGCATCGTTTGAGACTGGAGAGATGATGAATTATAATGGTGATCAGAAGAAGAGTTTTAATTTAGGGGAACGTTATACTGGATTTGGAAAACTTGGAAAAAATGATTTGAGTATTGCAATTGAAAAAGTTTTTGTTAAATCTAAAATGATTGGAACAACTCACCAAGGAGTTAGTAAACTTTCAAATCCAGGCAATGATTCTCATATTAATTGGGAATTTTCGTTAAAAAATGACTCTTTTTATGACAGGAAAGAAAATAAATCATATACGAATGCATATATGTTAGAACATGATGGGTTATATAATCCTAATTCACGCACAGGCATTTATATTGAAGATACGTTCTCAGGTGGAGTTGGTGCACCTAAATTAAATTATATTGTATTGATTTTGGGTGGTATAAATGATGAAGGAAAAGTAGTATCATCAGGAGGAAAAATTTGGCTGCCAATATCATTGCTAGCAAAAAAAGAACAAGGGAATCAAACAAGAGAAGAAGTAAAACAATCACTTCAAAGTGGAGAATACTGTATCTATAAGAATGGTGATGAAACTTATACTTTAATGTTAAAATGGTGGGATATGAATGATGGTAGTGGAATAACTTACAATCAAGTTCCTCAAATAAATGATGTTGGAGGTGTGGGCAGTTGGTTAAAAAAGAATCAAGAGATATATAAAGATATTTCCACAGAAACTGTTGAGAAAATGAACAGGATATATGATAGAAAAGCACTTCAAAATATAGATATTTCAATAGGTTATGATTATATTCCTGTTAAGGAAGTTACAACAGTAAAGAATACTGCAAAAATCACAACAAATCAAACTGGGGAATATGAATCAACTGCCAACAGTAAACTTACTCCACCTGCAGGTATTGCAGATGCTCCATCAGATCCACTTACTATTAAACTTATTAAATCAGACAGAAATACAGGAAGAATGCTTTCAGCAGGGTTTAATTTTGAGCTTCAAACATCTAAAGATAATGGAAGTAGCTGGACAAAAGTTGATGTTGAAGCTTCCGATGTAGAAATAGGAACTCACAACTCAGATAATACTGTTACACCAAATGATAAAGGGATTGTTCAGATTAAAAAACTTATTTTTGGACAACAGTACCGTTTTGTAGAAAAAACTCATGCAGCCGGATATTATGATGTAGAAATAGATAATGCCAATCCAAATAGTACGAAGTATCCAAAATCTGCTAATTCAAAGGCAGTAACCATAACCAATCAGGGTAAGGGGCAGGTAATTGCTATGTACAATGCCAAACCTGAAAAGGTGGAAGTAGCAGTAAGTAAAAAATGGATTGGACCGGAAACAAATTCCGTGACTATAAAACTTCTCGCAGATGGAAAAGAAGTTGTGGGCAAGACACTTACTTTAGATAAACAAAATAAATGGACAGATAAATTTAAAAATCTTGAAAAATATAATCCTAATGGAAGTGAAATAAAATATGATGTAGCGGAAGTTAAACTCCAAAACTATGAAAGTAAGAAAGAAGGAAATGCCAAAACTGGATTTACTATCACTAATAAAAATATAGAAAAAATATCGATTCCTGTAGAAAAGAAATGGGAAGGGGAAGAGTTAGAT
>NZ_JABGBW010000020.1 GCF_014229965.1 Peptostreptococcus canis | reverse complement strand
GGGAGAAGATATTGAAATAACTCCTATTTATGGAAAACTTGGTAATGAAACTATCATTGCCGGATATGAAAAGAAAAAGAGAGAAAATCCAACAGGACCGAGGAAAATCCAAAATGTAGAGGGAGATTTAACTGAAGATGACGAATTGCTAGCAGAAATAAAGCCAGTAAATCTTCGTTTAGCAGGAGATGAACTTTCATTAGATAATGTTAGAATTATTTCATTTAAGATTATAGAAGTTTCTAGAGGAGATAGAGAAATAGACTACAGAGTAAGCGATAATCAACCGGAATTTGATAATTTTTCAAATGATCCTACAAAATTTAGTAATGCCATTTGCGAAGACGGTAAATTTAGTAAACTTAAATTAGAATTATCTATGGAATATAATGGAACTAATCCTATTAAGGAAGGAGATATATTAAATATTCCTGCTAATTTAGAGCAAGCATTAGCTTCTTTTTCAGAACAAGCCCTATTTGATGGAACTAACCATCAATTAGGTACTTGGGAATATAAAAGAGGAGTAATAAGTATTAAATTTGGTGGAGACTATATAAAAAATAATCAGATTACGAAAGTTACTGCATCTTTTAAAACTGGAGATATAGCTGGTTATTTAAATGCGTATGGACAAACTTTTAACAAAGGAGAAAGAGTTGCTGCTCGTGGAAAAATAGGAAAGAATGATTTTGTTGCAGCTTGGGAAAAGGAACATGTCCAAGCTAGTGTAGTTGGGAAAACAGACAGACATATGTCTAAAGGTGGCAGTGGAACAGATAAGAATATTAACTGGTATTATAGTGTATTTACTGATATAGCAAATATTTCTGGGAAAGAATATTATTGCCCATTTCTTTTAGAAAATAATGGTAAATATACAGCAAAGGCATTAACACGTTTGTATATAGAAGATACGTTTCATGATGTAATAGCTCCACCTAATTTATCTAAAGATTCTTCAATCATTTTATCTGGTATAAATGATGCAGGTGAAGTTATATCAGGATGGTATAGCATTAATCTTCCTTCTAGTTTACTAACAAAGGTAGAACAGGGAGCGAGAACTAGAGATGAAGTTAAACAAGCTTTAAAGGCTGGGGAATATTGTATTTATAACAATAAAGATGAAACTTATACACTTATGCTTAAATGGTGGGATACAAATGATTCAAATGGACTTACTTACGATCAAATTCCATCAATTAAAAGCGCTGGTGGAGTGGGTAATCTTTTGAAAACTAGATACAAAAGCATATTTGGAAATGTTTCTGACGAAACAATAACTAGGATTAATAACCTTTATAAGGGTAAGGCTATTCAAAATTTTCGTATTTATGCTGATGCGAAATATACACCTGTAAAAGAAGTTACAAAAATTCCTAATACGTTGAAAATAACTTCTGATCAAGGTGATTTTAATATAAAAGGAGTTGCTACCTTAACGCCTCCAGTAGGAATAGCAGATGCACCAGCAGACCCATTAACCATTAAACTTATTAAAACAGATGTAAAAACAGGTGCTAATCTTTCGGATGGATTTAAATTCAAGCTACAAACTTCCACAGATGATGGGGTAACTTGGAAGGATGTAAATGTAATTCAAGATATGGTAGAAAAGGGAACATTAAATGGCGATGGAACTTTGAGTCCAGATAAAGGAGAAGTTCAAGTTAGAAGATTAATTGGCGGCCAAAAGTATCGTTTCTTAGAAACTTCTCATGCAGAGGGATATATGGATGTAGCTGAAAATAATGCAAATCCAAACGATGCTAAACATCCTACTTCAGCAAATTCAAGAGTTGTTGATATTAATAACCAAGGGAAAGGTAAAGTTGTAGTGATGTACAATAAACGTATATCTGAGAAAATAGAAATACACGTTAATAAAGAATGGGTTGGTCCGAAATCTAACTCAGTTACTATAAAACTTATTGCTGATGGGAAAGAAGTTCCTGGAAAAATATTAGTATTAAACAATGATAACAATTGGAGAGGTAAATTCACTGATATAGAAAAGAACAATGATAATGGTGATGAAATTCAGTATGATGTAGCAGAAGTCAAACTTCAAAACTATGATAGTAAAAAAGAAGGAAATGCCAAAACTGGATTTACTATCACTAATAAAAATATAGAAAAAATATCGATTCCTGTAGAAAAGAAATGGGAAGGGGAAGAGTTAGAT
>NZ_JABGBW010000002.1:304257-544388 GCF_014229965.1 Peptostreptococcus canis | reverse complement strand
GAAGTTAAGCTCTTTAGCGCTGAAGGTACTTGGCGGGAAGCTGCCCGGGAGAATAGGACGTAGCTACGTGACAAGCTCCGGATTTTTCCGGAGTTTTTTTATTTATAACTATTGTGTATTACACAATAATATGCTATACTCAGTAATATATAATACATAGTAATACACAGTAGTATGTGATCAACAGTAAATATTTAGTAAGTAAGAAGAAATTTTAAAAAAGGTGGTGAAGCATTTGAACACTCAGTTTAGGAAAGGTGCTTTGGAATTATGTGTGCTGGCTATGATTAATCATAAGGATATGTATGGCTATGAAATCGTTCAAAATATTTCTAAAAGTATTGAGGTTAACGAGGGGACTATATATCCGATACTTAGAAGGCTTACAAAGGATTCGTATTTTGAAACATATATGGTGGATTCAAGTGGTGGTCCGGCTAGAAAGTACTATAAGATGACTAATTTAGGCCAGAATTATTTTGCACAGCAAGAGAAAGAATGGTATGACTTTGTTGAAGATGTTGATTTGATACTAAGAAAGGGGAAGAGCGATGAATAGAGCGGATTTTATGTCTGACTTAAGGTTTTATCTTGAAAAGGCTTATAAATGTATAGAACCAAAAGAAATAGATGATATTTTAAGAGATTACGATGAATATTTTAGAGAAGGATTATCAGAGGGAAAGTCCGAAGATGATATAGCATTTTCTCTGGGAAACCCTAAAGAAATAGTGGATGAAATGGTTAAAAATGATATAGAAGATGGTAAGTATAAGCAAAGCGATTTTCTGCATTTTTATTCTGATTATAATGATGAAGAAAAATATAAAGAAAAAAATAAAATAAGAAGAAAAAATGCTGAGGAAACAGGTTTATTTTTTAAGAGAATGATTTTGCCGATTGTTATTTTCTTTTTTGATATAATGTATTTTCCGGTGATTGTTATTGCTACATTTGGAATTCTATTGTCAATAGGGATTGCTCTATTGGCTGTACCGATAGCGGGCTCAACATTGGATATTATAGGTATGAGCTCTATATTAGTTATTTTTCCTATACTGTTCGCGGTGGGCGTGGCTTTGCTTATAATATGGATATTTGTAATATTGTTTAAGCTAGGAATTAAAATAAACTCGATTTCATATGGGGTGTTTAAAGGAGGGAAGAGATAGATGAAGAAAAAATATTTATTAATAATATTTTCTATGATTATAGTTGGAGTTGTAGGAAGTTTATTTGTCGGTAGTTTATCTGTACCTAAGTTTAATTCATATTTTGATGAAAAAAGAGCAGAATTAATGGATGAGTCTGATTTAATAAATACCGATTCAAAAGTTGAGATTTTGAAAATAGGTAATTTGCCTAGAAATACTGTAATAAATGTGAAAAAGTCAAATTCAAATAAAGTAAAGGTTCATGTAAAATCTACATATGGAAAAGACGTATTTAGTTTAAGTATGGATAAAAATACTTTGGTAATAGATGCAAAAGATATGAATAGAGTATATGAAGAGAAGATTTTTGGAAAGCCGGTTTTCAATAAAGTAAATGAAGAAAACTTCAATCAAATAAATTCTTTTGAAGAAATTAATGATATGCTGGATTTTATGAAGTCACTAAGACATTCAAAGGATGTAGTAAGAAATTCACTTAATAAAATGGCTGTTGACGGGGCTAGATTCGATAAAAATACATTGAATTTAGACGCTACATTTATTAGCCATTATAGTGTGGTAGATGTTGAGGTTCCAAATAGTGTTGATATGCAAGTAGATGATAGCAAGTATTATCATAGCTATATGAATGATATAGATAAAAAGTCAAGGTTAAATATTGATGCTGGTTTGGTAAAAAACTACATCAAAGTGAAAAAAATTGACTATATCGATGAAATAGCATATAAGGACAAGATTGATAAGATTGTGGTAGACATTGAAAACTATGAAGAATACCTATCCCTTGATAACAGGAATAAACATTTTGATTTAAATATTAATATATTGGAAATAAATACAAATCCTTCAGTTTTGGTTGATTTAATGAATATTAAGGGTAAGATTGCCAATGAATTGATATTGAATGTATCCGGTGAGAAAAAATTAGAAAAAGATTTTTATCAGGAGTATGGGTTTGAAAACAATGAAAACCGGATACAAATGGATGTTTTAAATATGGTAGAGGATTATTTTGATGGTGAAGACAATAATCTGTCAACTTCTGAAAGAGACCTATTTAGTGAAAAGAATTTGAGAGAAAAGAAGAATTTTGACAAGCTGGAAAAAGTTACTGAAAAGGATATAAGAATTAATGAGCTGTTCAGGTTATTTGCAGATGATATAGCATCCCAGTATGATTACGAGCATTCTTTTGGTGAAAAAATCCATAAAGAATTTGGAGTTGATATTTATATAGGCAAGGATATTGCTGATAAAGTGAAAATAAATGCACCTAAAGACAGTGTAAGACTTGTAGTTCATAACTATAATCCGAAATTTGATATTAAATCAGAAAAAATAGAGGATAAATATCTATTATATGGAAAAGTGCCAAATTCAGTTATTTTGGAAAATAATAAAAAAGAATACAAAGGTAATTTGGACGAATATATTCGTTCAGTATATAAAAATGCTAAAATAGATATGAGGACTTCCGGCAAACCGGTTATTTCCGTTAATTCTAAAAAGGTTAGATTATTAGAGATGAAGCAAGGGGAGTATGAATTAAATTAATAATAGTATATAATATAGGTAGGATTAAATGAACCGTTAATTAGGAGTTGAGATATGATTGAAAGAGAAAAATATTTAATATATGAAAATAACCTTAGAGCTAATTTAGAAAAGAAAAAATTTCGAGATTCATTTCAAGGGGATTTTTTTGGAAAATTAAATATGATGACTTTTGATTATTATACTTTATCCGAAGTTAAACTTTATTGGCCCCTTATAGGTGAAGGTGTTTTGCCGAAAGTGATTGATAGAGATGTCTGCATTGCTATTTTATACAAAATAATTGAGGAAAGAAGAATGTTTGATGGATATTTTTCACAAATCAATTCAGATAGTATAGGCATCTCTAGACAAGTATATAAAATTATGTTAAAATCTGCCAAAGAAAATATTCCTGTTGAAGCTATAGCACAGAGAATAGAGAGATTTAGAAAGGGTAGAAAAAATTCACAGATATTTGTTGATTTAAAAAACATAATAGTGGAATATAGAGCTGTTTTAAGTAATTTGGGAGTATATGATAATTCCATAATATATGAATTATATTTTAATAGACTGATAAAAAATAGCACTTACAAGGATGAAGTAAAAAACAGGATTTTGGAGTTTGTTGATTGTGAGGATACCTTTTTTCTGGAATCTATTTCAAATGTCTATGATATGGGATTTGAATCATATGGTGAAATGCTTAATGGATTAGAACAGATTTTAAATGAATTGCTGAATGAGAGAAGAATTGATAGTAATGAAATATGTGTTATAGTTCCTGTATTAAACGATAGTCTGTCGAGAATTATTAAAGATATTTCATACAGACTGGGTCATAATATAAAATGTATTTCTGAATCAAAAGATATAGGAAACAGCGATATTGCTATTTCTGCTTTAGTCGCTTTATCCATATATAAAAATTGCGAGTATATTTTTAATGAAGATGAGAGGTTTGCATTTATCAAAAATATTTATAAAGATAAATCACCATTAGATATTAGAAGAAATATCGATAAATATACTAACGAAATCAGAAAAAACTTTATAGAAGAGAATTTCCCTTACGAAAAAAAATACAGGGAAGAAGAATTTATAAAGAAGTTCTATAAGAAAGTTTTTCATTCCAATGAGGAAGGTATAAGATTTATTGAAAGCATTTCCGAGGTTTTTAAAAGTTTTAAAAATATAAGCAGTTTAGATAATGCCGGATTTTTAATTACTGATGATTTCAAGATAGACTTTGTAAAAAAATATCTCGGGATATTCACATCTAATAAGAGAAAGCTGGAAAATACATATTGCAATCCGGTTATTTTAGTAACTCCTGATGATTACAGTAATTTGGAGATGGTAAAAAAATATAAAATAGTATTGGATGCAAAATCAGGTCTGTTTGATGATAAAGTAGAAACCGAACTTGATTGTGAACTTGCCTATATGGATGATAAATTGTTAAGTAATTTGACCGAAGAAAATCTGGATGGAGTCTATAAGGATTTGCTTGAGACAAAAATAGATAAAAAGGTGAAGAAAATATTGAAAAACGGTTGGATTGAAAATGGCTATAGTTCAAAAGAAAGTTGCCAAAATATTTATTTGATGTATAGTGAGAAATCGCTTAGGGGATTTGATCAGGAAAATAAATTTTATTATAGATTTTTAGAATTGACGAGAAAATAGATTCTTGGAATTGACGAGAAAATAGATTTTTAGAATTGACGAGAAAATAGATTTTATGAAAGGAATGGAGTATGTCTGTAGTTTATAGAAAAGATCAAAAGAAAATAATGGAATATAAATCTGGAACTATGGGCATACAGGCTGTTCCGGGAGCCGGAAAGACTTTTATTATTACAAACTTAGTGGCAAAGTTACTAAAATATATGCAGGAAGAAGAGTTAGAAGGAAAGATTTTGATTCTTACATATATGAATAGTGCTGCCAACAATTTTAAGTCGAGAATAGGAAGTTTGGTGGATGAAAACGGAATAAGCAGGTCAAAGTTTGAAGTAATGACAATACATTCTTTGGCCATGAAAATTATAAAAGAAAATAGCAGTCTTATATTTATGAGTGAAGATAGTGATATAATTGATGATTATAAGAAAGCTATTTTTATTAATGAAGCCATTGAAGAATATAAAGGCATCGATAACAACGAGACCAAGATTTCTAGTTTTATAGATAAAAAAGAGCGTATGAATGAGAATACAATTGAAAAATGGAACGGTGAATTTACATCTGTGGTTTCAAACACCATAAAACTTCTCAAATATGCGAGTATAGATGACGATTATTTAAAGGGTATCGTCGAAGATGATTATAGGGGAATAATGAAAATTATGTCGCCTATTTATTCAATTTATCAGACTAAATTGAGATATTCAGGTTTTATGGATTATGATGATATTCTAATAATGGCGTATAAAATTTTATCGGAAAATAAGAGTGTTGCACAACATTACCAGGAAAAGTATAGATATGTATTTGAGGATGAATGTCAGGATTCAAACTCAATTCAGGGAAAGATAATAGATATTATATCTGCAAATAAGAATATTAGAAAGAAGTCTAAAAAAAATCTGGTCAGAGTTGGAGATGTAAATCAGAGTATTACGGGAACTTTTACTGGTTCGAATCCTAAATTTTTTGTAGATTTTTGCAAAAATGCCGATTATTCTTATGAAATGAATATGGCGGGAAGAAGTTCAAAAAATGTAATTGATTTGGCAAATAAATTGGTTGAATATGTAAATTTAGATGAAGAAAAGCCATACTATAATTCACTGGAACCGCTTTATATTCACGAAGTTGAAAAAGGTAAAGGATATAGGGAAAATCCTATTACGGATAAATATTTGATAAATACAAAAAGTTTGAATGATACATTTGAAGAGTTTGACATGATTGTCAAGACGGTGAAATATTATAATGAAAAATACCCATCCTATTCTGTCGGTGTACTTTGTTTTTCCAACTTTGATGTGGAGAATATTTGCGAGAGATTTGATGATCAGAATATTATATATGATAAATTAGGGGCAGATTCCAAAGAGAGAAAAAAATTAATAGAGGATATTAAATATATTATAGATTTCATATTAGATTCAGATATAGATAGATTTATAGATATGTTTCTAAATTCATTTGTATACAGATTCAATGAGTTTGATATATCCCATGATGAAGAATTAAAATTAAGAGAGCGAATGGCTGATGTGGATGTAGACAGATTAATTTATGAAGAAAATTATTTGTTGGATATTATATCGAAAGCAAAGGTATGTATGCTGGATGAGAATAGAAAATCTTTTTATGATAATTCGATAAAGGGCTTAAAGGCGTTAAAAAGAATTTTAGAAAAATCCCCTTTAAATATATGTGAATTTATAGGTAACATATGTTCAGAGTTAAATTTAAATATATTTGAACAGCAACTTGGTCATTCAATAGTTTTTTATTTTGAAATGCTTTCACGATTTGAAAAAATTGATTTTTCAAGGGTTTCGACAGCACTGGATAAAAAGAACTCCAGGGTATTTGAGCCTGCGATAGATTCAATATATAATATCGGAGAAAAAGAACCCGAGGCGGGCAGCGTAACGGTATCAACTCTTCATAAAAGTAAAGGAATGGAATGGGATGCAGTCGTGATTTTTGGAATTAATAATTCCGAATTTCCTTCAAAATTAAGTGATTATTTTAGAATAGACAGAAGATATTTAAGGGAAGGATATAAATATCCCGAAGCCTTTATAAATAGAGAAATAGATATTATCTCAGGTAATAAAGTCAAAAATATGGTCGATTATGAAGTGGATTTAAAGAAAGAATTGATTGAAGAGAGAATTAGACTGTTGTATGTTGGAATCACCAGGGCAAAAAGAAGTCTTTTACTTCTTAATTCCAAGCAGAAGTTTATAGAAAGTATAGGAAAGAATATTTTTAGAAAAGATTCGGAGTTTTTTAGTATGCTATCGTCGTTTGTAAAACTGGAAAAGGATAGCAAAAAATAATTTGGTATGTAGGTGGTGAGTTGGTTGAATAGGAAAATACTGGAGTATAGAGTTGATAATTTAATATTTAGCCAAAATATGCTAAATACATGGAAAAGAGATAAAAAAGAATTTTTTGATAAATATATAATGGATATTTTTTGGAGCGATGATACCGACATCGATATGCTGTATGATGAAAATATGTTATACGGTAGAGAATTTCACACCATGTGTCAAAGAATTTTTATGGATATACCCCCTTATTCCGAGTCTAATAATAGCGACTTGAATTTGGAAGTTAAGGAAAATCTGAAGAAGATAGAGAATATAAAAAATGCATATATTAAAAAATACGGTGATGATGTAGAATTTTTGCCTGAATGTGTTATTGAATTAAAAGGCAGAATACAATCGATTTTCGATTTGATAGTTAAGATATATAAAAATGGAAAGCTGTATAAAGTAGATATCTGGGATTGGAAAACCGAGGGTAAAAAAATAGAAAAATCTATTGCGGAAAAAAAGATGCAGACTATCGTTTATTTGTATGTATGTAAGATGAGTATTGCGAAAGATATAGCTTGCGATAATATTTCAATGCATTATTATCAGCCCGCTATAGACAATAATATCAGAGTACAGTATTCGGATGAAAAACATAAAAAATATGAGAAAATAATTTTAAATACTATAGATGATATAAAGAAAAGTATAATTGATATAGAGATAATATTGTAATAGTGGAGGTGAAAGTATGGGCGTTGGATTTATTACCGGAAGAAATGGATGTAATAAGACGGATAAAATATTGGATTTGTGTTTTGAAGAAGCAAAAAAAGAAAGTACAAAGCCTATTTATATACTTGTGCCGGAAAAATATACCTATGAAATGGAAAAAAAATTAAGTGATAGATTTTTGGTGGATAAAGATCCTTTTTTTAGAATAAGAGTTGTTAGTTTTTCAACGCTTAGTAAGATAGTATTTACCAATGTCGGCGGAATTAAAGATAGAAAAATTGGAAAAAGTGCAAGGACTATGCTGATTTATAAGGCTTTGGATTTAGCTTCAAAAGATTTAAAAACATTTAAATCAGGTAGTGACGGAATAGGTCTCGTAAATAAAATTATGGATATTATCATAGAGTTTAAACAAAATGATATGAGTGTCAATGATATATTTGAAATGGCTGAGAATACGGATGATGAGGCTTTGAAACACAAACTGAATGATTTGGCTAAAATATATTCAAAATATGAAAATTTAATAGATAAAAAGTATATCGATACGGAAGATTCTCTATCACTTTTTGCAGGCAAATTAGGTGATTTTCAGGATATAAAGGGGGCAACTATCTTTGTTGATGAATATACAGGTTTTACCCCCGTACAGTATTTGGTAATCGAAAAACTGATAATTTCAGCTGAAAATATATACTTTTCATTGACTACTGATTTGAGAAATTTTAATTCCGGAAGAGGTGTTTTTTCAAAGACAAATATAACTTTTCTAAAGATAAATGAAATATGTCAAAAAAACGGTGTGGAAAGATTAAAAGATGAAAATATGAGTTTATGTTCATATTTTGATGGAGATGATTTAATATATTTGGAGAAAAATATAAATGAATTTAATCCGAAACCATATGAAAAAGAAGTAGAAAATATAGAAATTTTTGAGTTTAATAATACCCATTTAGAAATAGAGTATATTGCCGGTGAAATAACGAGACTTGTAAGGGATAAGGGATATAGGTATAACGAAATAACTATAGGTATGAGAAATCTGGATTCCTATTCTTATTTAATAAAAGGTATTTTTGAAAATTATGAAATAGGTTATTTTTTAGATGAAAAAATAGCTGCTAAAAATAATCCTATTATAGTTTTGATTCTTTCAATATTGGACATGAAACTTAACAATTATAGTTATAATTCCATGTTTAGATATTTAAAAAGTGGTCTTACAGGCATAGATAATGAAGATATATATAGATTGGAAAATTATGTGCTTGCAAATGGAATCAGAGGAAAAAGATGGTTTGATGACATGTGGGATTTTCCGGTAAGTCACTCATTAGATGAAGAAGATGAGGTTTTTGAAAAGGAGTATATTGAAAATATAAATAAAATACGACGTCTTGTTATGAAACCGATAGAAAATTTGCATAAAAAACTGGCTGGAAGAAACAGGGTTTCCGAAATATGTAGATATTTATATGATTTTACGGTGGAGATAGATTTACCGGCAAGAATTGACGACA
Organism: Peptostreptococcus canis; assembly: GCF_014229965.1. GTDB lineage: Bacteria > Bacillota > Clostridia > Peptostreptococcales > Peptostreptococcaceae > Peptostreptococcus > Peptostreptococcus canis. The sequence goes on along the minus strand of NZ_JABGBW010000002.1, from coordinate 535,409 downwards.
TTATTAATAGGTTTGAAAATGAAGATAATTTATATAAAGCCAAAGAATATTCTCAGGTTTGGAATATATTTATTTCTATGCTGGATGAACTTGTTGAATTTTTAGGTGATGAAAAAATAGGAATTGAGAAATTTATAAGGTTGATGGAAGCTGAGCTCGAAGGTTTTGAATTAGGAATTATTCCACCTTCCAGAGATCAGGTATTTGTAACAACAGTAGATAGAATGAAAAATCCAAACACAAAGGTTATTTTTTTATTGGGTGTAAATGACGGTGTATTCCCACAAACTATTTCTGATAATTCTATGCTGACTGATTTGGAAAAAGAAAAACTTTTAAGCCAGGGAGTAAAATTTGATTCGGATTCAATTACCAAGGCATATGATGAACAATTTCTGGTTTATAAGGCATTTAGTACGTCCAAGTCTAGACTTGCAGTTTCATATTCAGTGGCGGATTTTGAAGGTAAGGCAATGCGACCGTCACCACTTATAAAGAAACTTATAAAAATTTTTCCTAAGCTAAAGGTCAATGTTATATTGGATGAAGGAGAAGAGTATACATTTGAAGATTTAAAAGAAAAAGTGTCTTCAAAAGAAAAATTATTTGAAGACTTGTTGATAAATATAAAGAAAATCAACAGTGGTGAAATTGACGAAAAGAGTTCTGAAATCTGGCGGGAAGTATATAGATTTTTTAAGAAAGATAGAGAATACGGAGAAAAAATAAGATTAGTTGGAGAGGCATTAAAATACTGCAATTATTCCGGAAAACTTGATAAGTTTATAGCAGGTGAATTATATGGAAACGGTAATTTCAGTATTTCAAAAATAGAAAAATTTGCGGCTTGTCCATTTTCATATTTTTTGACATATGGACTTAATGCAAAAGAAAGAGAAGAATATAAATTTACACCTATGGATTCGGGTTCATATGCTCATAAAATACTTGATGAATTTTCAAAACGAGTGATATTAAACGGTATTAGTTGGAACGATATAGATGATAAATATATCGAATCGGAAGTAAATAGAATAAGTGGTGAAATATTAGAATCTAAGATATCATATATATTAAACAGTTCTGAAAAATATAAATATCTGACAAATAGGGTAAATAAAAGGCTTATAGATAGTATCGGCATTATGTCGGAGCAAGTTAGAAGGAGTGATTTTAATCCGGAGGGATTTGAAGTCGGTTTTGGATTTAAGGGAAGTTTGCCACCTATAAAATATAAACTATCAGATGGCAGAGATATAAATTTAAGAGGAAAAATAGACAGATTGGATGTATTTGATGATGGTATAAATAAATATTTAATGGTGATTGACTATAAATCGTCTACCAGAGATATTAATTTAGATAGGGTATATCATGGTTTGGATCTTCAATTATTTATATATATGAACGCTATGCTTAGATATAAAATGGATAAAAATTTAAAACCGGCAGCTTTATTGTATAGCAGATTTAATCCAAAGCTGGTCGGTTTTGATGATGTAGAACAGGCTTCTAACTCTAACTCTGAGGAACATAAAAAAAAGATACTTGAAGAAAATAAACTGAACGGGCTTATTATCAAGGATATAGATTTGCATAATCATCTTGATAATACTATAGGTAAGGTGAGTTTAAAATCTTCAATATTGCCGTTGGAAATAAAAAAAGATTATTCAAGTTTTAGCAAGGTATCTACCAGAGGCTTATTTGAAGATGAATTTGATGTAATAAATGAATATGTAATAGAAAAGTCAAAGGAAATATGTGAGAATATTTATTCCGGAAATATCGACATACATCCATATAGATTTAGTGGAAGTACACCTTGTGAATATTGTGAATTTAATGCAATTTGTCAATTTGACAGATATTTAAACGGCAATAATTATAATAATATCTATAAAAAAGTTCATAGGAACGATTATGAAGAAATTATAAAGCTTATGAAGGAAAAGCTGGGAGAAAGGAGTGGCAGATAATGGCTACAAGATGGACAGAAGAACAAAAATCAGTGATAGATAACAGAGGTTCTGATCTTTTGGTAGCTGCTGCTGCCGGCTCGGGAAAGACCGCTGTTCTTATAGAGAGAATTATACAATTGATATTGGACGAAAAAAATCCTGTTGATATAGACAGACTTTTAGTGGTTACTTTCACTAAAGCCGCTGCATCTGAGATGAGAGAAAGGGTAGGAGTGGCTATTGAAAAAGCTTTAGAGAAAAATCCGGACAATGAACATCTTCAAAAACAGGTAATGTTGCTAAATAGAGCTGAAATAACGACTATTGATTCATTCTGTGGTAATATAGTGAGAAATAATTTTCACGTTACCGATTTGGATCCAAATATAAATGTTGCCGATCCTACCGAAATTGGAATAATAGCATCAGAGGTGATGGAAGATTTATTTGAAGAATTGTATAATGAAAAAAGCCCCGATTTTTTAAGATTGGTGGATTGGTATTCAGGTAGAAATGATGATGAAAGTCTTATTTCCCTATTATTAATGGTAAATAATTTTATAAATTCATCTCCTTATCCGGACAAATGGTTGGACGAAAGTGCGGAGTTTTTTAATACGGCAGATAAGGACAAGGATTTTTATATAAAAAATTACTGTGAACCTATTGCCAAAGAAGTACATATGTCATTAAATGTATATAATAATGTATTGAATAATTTTCTTGAAGAATTGAAAAATTACGATGATTTAGCAAAGTTTTTCGAAAATTATTGCGTTATAAAAGAAAAACTTGACGATATTATCATGAGTTTGGATGAATTTTTGGGAAATGGTGCAGATTATTTGTCTGAAAAAAAATGGAATTCTATAATTAAGCTTGTTGACGGATATAGAAATATCGAATTGAAGAGCTTTAGAATAGGAAAAAATGCAGATGAAAGTGCAAAAGCATATTATAATGATATAAAAAAACATATCAGTTCCGTAAAAGATTCCATAAAAATTGAAGTCGATAAATTAGCAGTAAAGATTGATAATATTATTATGGAAAATGATATGGTATATCCTTATATGAGATCGATATCTGATATAGTAAAATTATTTAGAGTGAAATTTGCAGAAAAAAAGAAATCTATGGGTGTTCTTGACTTTGCAGATATAGAACATTATGCTTTGGATATTTTAACCGATTTTAATGAAGATGGGAAAGCTGTGCCGTCCAAGATAGCACTTTCTTACAGGGATAAATATGAAGAAGTATTTACCGATGAATATCAGGACAGTAACTTGGTTCAAGAGATAATTCTTTCTCAAGTTTCCAGGTTTGATAATCCTAACAGATTTATGGTAGGAGATGTCAAACAAAGTATTTATAGATTTAGACAGGCTATGCCGGAAATTTTTATGGATAAATACGAAAAATACGACTCACATACAGAAAAAAAGGATAGCTTACACAAGAAAATAATGCTATTTAAAAATTTTAGGAGCAGACCGGAAGTTCTCGAGGGGTGTAATCATGTATTTATGGAAATAATGAGAAAAGAAACCGGAGAATTGGAATATACGGCAAAGGAAAAATTGAATCCAAGTGCTTTTTTTGAGGAACTCGATTTTGAAAATGCCCATGTCGGCGGACCCGTAGAAATTTACCTAGTGGATTCAAGTAAGTCTGATATTTCAGATGATATACAAAAGGATGTAGATTATTCTTTGATTACAATGACTGAAAAAGATGGGGAAGAATCACAAGAGATAGAGAAAATAAAAATAGAAGCACAAAACATAGCTAATATAATTTATAAAATGGTAAATAATAGCGATGTGGATAGCCGATTTATGGTTTTGGATAAAGAAAGCGGAAATTATAGACCCGTAGAATATAGGGATATTGTCATCTTGATGAGGGCAACTAATAATAGGGCTGCTACTTTTGAAGAGGTTATGAGAGAATATAAAATTCCGCTTTATACTGAGGCAGGTAGTGGATATTTTTCGAGTTTAGAAATTTATACGATGATGAATTTACTAAAGATAATCGATAATCCAATGCAGGATATTGCCATTTTATCAGTTATGAGATCTCCTATTTTTAATTTTGAAGCCGGTGAAATGGCTGAAATTAGAATGTTTGATAAAGGTTCGAGTTTTTATGATGCACTTTTGAAACTATACAATACTGAATTTACAAACGAAGAAAAAATAAACAAACTTAGGGATAAAGTTGTTGATTTTGTGGATAAAATACGTAAATATAGAGAAAAGTCCTTGCTTATGTCCGTGGATGAATTTATCTGGTATTTATTGAAAGATACAAATTATTATACCTATGTAGGTATGCTTCAGTTTGGAGAACAAAGACAAAATAATCTTATGCTGTTGTTTGAAAGGGCTAGGCAATATGAAAAGACATCTTATAAAGGGCTTTTTAATTTTATAAATTACTTTGAAAGGATAAAAAACAGATCCGGAGATTTAGGAGAAGCCAGATTGATTTCGGAAGAAGCTAATGTAGTAAGGTTGATGACTATTCATAAGAGTAAGGGATTGGAGTTTCCGATTGTGATATTGGCTAATACAGATAAAAAGTTTATGCTAAAGTCAGGTGATTCCAACTTAACATTACATCAAAATTATGGATATGGACCTAAGATTTTTGATTTGGATAGAAATTTAAGTTTTGACAGTATAGCCAAAAAGAATATGGTGAACATACAAAAGAAAGAGCAGATAGCTGAGGAAATGAGACTTTTATATGTAGCCATGACAAGGGCGAAAGAAAAACTAATTATAAGCGGGGTAATACAGGATATAGATAAAAAAGAGAAAAAATGGCTAGAAGTTCCAAGAAATATAGACGGAAAGATAGAGAGTACAGAAATTTTGTCGACAAATTCCTATTTAGATTGGATTATGCCAACTATTATATCAATGGAAGACAGAGAAGAATTTTATAACGTACTTGGAGAAAGTAAAAAATGCAGAGGATATAAAGAATGTAAATGGTATATAGACGTAGAGAAAAAAAATAATGTATTTAAAGAAAATAAGTTTATTGTTGAAAATATAAACAAAGCCGATAAAAATACGAATGAAGTGGAAAGAATAAATGAAACGCTGGATGATACGAAAAAATTAAATACTATAAAGGAATTTCTTGATCAGAAATTTAATTTTGAGTATAAATACAAGTCAAGTGCATTAAAACCATCAAGTATTTCCGTGTCAGAAGTCAAAAAGATATTATCGGAAAATGATGAAGAAATGCATCAGAATATATATTCTTCTACAAGAAAGTCGGAACTTTCAACGCCGGATTTTATACATAAAGGTAAGGATAAAATAGATTTTAATTCTGCTGAAAAGGGAACTATTTTCCACCTTGTAATGCAATTACTGGATTTTTTGGAATTTGATGAGTATGTGAGGGATGCAGAAGAGGATAAATCAGTTGATGATAAAATAAAAGCCGAGGTTGAACGACAAATAGAGTTGTTTATAAATAGAAAAATAATAAGCAAAGAAGAGGCTGAGACTGTTAGAATATCTAATGTTGTAAGGTTTATAAAATCGGATATATTTAAAAAAATATTAAATGCTCAAAAAAGAGATAGGGTATATAAAGAAAAAGCTATAAACTATAGTATTAAGATAAATGAGCTATATAAAAATGAGAATATTGATGATAGTGAAAGAATGATGCTTGTCGGTATAATAGATTTATTTTTTGAAGATGAGAATGGAGACTATATATTACTGGATTACAAGACTGATTTTGTAAATGAGGATAATTTTGAAGAAGTAGTAAATAGATATAAAATTCAATTAGAGTTGTATAAAAATGCTATTGAGGATATTTCAGGTAAAAAAATAAGTAACAAATATATCTATTTATTTGGAATTGGCAGGCTCGTGAAGTATGACTAGATGGTTGCCGGAAATGATAGGGCAGGAGGATTAAATGAAGATAATACATACATCGGATTGGCATTTGGGAAAATATCTCGAAGGCTATTCAAGATTAGATGAACAAATGGAGTTTTGTAATGATTTTGTGGAACTCGTAAATAGAGAAGACGCCAAGTTAATATTAATTGCCGGAGATATTTACGATACATCGAATCCTCCTGCAAATGCTGAATCTTTATTTTACGACACTGTGACCAGAATCGCTGATAATGGAAAGAGATGTGTTTTTGTGATTGCCGGAAATCACGATAATCCTGATAGATTAGAGGCAATAAATCCGCTTGCATCTAAATCCGGAATAATAATAATGGGATATCCAAAAAGTAAGGCTGAAGTTGCCGAATACGAGGGATTTAAAATAATTAAGGCAGAGGAGGGCTATACTAAATTAAACATAGACGGGACAGATATAAATATAGCGAGTTTACCTTATCCTAGTGAAAAAAGATTAAATGAGGTATTTTCCGATTTTGAAGAAATACAAGAGATGCAAAAAACATATTCAGAAAAAGTAGGAGAAATTTTTCAAAGGCTTGAAGAAAATTTTTCGGAGGGGGAAATCAATATTGCTATTTCTCATTTATTCGTGGTTGGAAGTGAGATAAGTGATTCTGAGAGAAGAATAGAATTAGGTGGTTCATTATTGGTGAATAAAAGTGATTTACCGAAGAAATCTCAATATACAGCTCTTGGACATATACATAAACCACAGACGGTATCAAAATTATATAATGCATACTATTCGGGATCTCCTATTCAATATAGCAAGACTGAAAGAAATACGGCAAAGTCTGTGAGAATTATAGATATTGTACCGGATAAAGAGGCTGATATCAGAGAAGAATATATTAAAAATTATAAACAAATATCACTTTTTAAGTGTGATAATATAGATGATGCTCTAAAAGTATGTAGAGAAAAAAGTGAAGAGGATATATTTGCATATTTTGAGATAATCACTGATGATTCTATAGAGCCGGAAATTATTCGAGAGATGAAAAAACTCATGAAAAGTATATTGGAGATTAAACCTGTCATAAAAAATATAGACTATGGAAATAGAGAAGAAGTAGTCGATATAAATAAAGGAAATATAAAAACTTTCTTTTTAGATTTTTACAAAACACAGAGTGGTGGTTTTGAACCCGGTGAAGATATTGTAAAACTTTTTGAAAAATTAATAAGTAGTTCGGAGGTGGATTCTGATGAAGCCGATTAGATTAGAGATTGAAGGGATAAATAGCTATGCAAAAAAACAGATAGTAGATTTTGAAAAATTGACTTCTAGAGGAATCTTTGGTATTTTTGGAAAAACAGGGAGCGGAAAATCCACTATATTAGATGCCATTACCCTTGCACTGTATGGAAATATAGCTAGAGGAACAAAAGAATTTATTAATTCCGGTTGTGAAAAAGCCACAGTAGACTATGAGTTTGAAATTGGTCAGGGCAGGGACAGATATATTTATAAAATTTCAAGAAGATTTAAAAAGAAAGTAAATGGAAACAAAACGACTTTTGGCAGTGACTATGTAAGATTGATGAAAAAATCAGCATTTGAAAATCAGGATTACGATATAATAGCAGATAAAGTAAGTGATACAAATAGATGTATTAAAGATATATTGGGATTAGAAGAAAGTGATTTTTTAAAGTCCGTTGTTTTGCCACAGGGAAAATTCAATGAATTTCTTACATTGGATGGAAAAAATAGAAGAAATATGCTTGAAAGAATATTTAACCTGGAAGAATATGGCACTGAATTAAATATAAAATTGGGTAGAGAAAAAAATAAGGTAAATTCCTCCATAGATATATTAAATGCCAGACTTTCCGAATATCCGGATGTAAATTTAGAGGCTAAGGAAAAGCTTGAAAAAGAAGTGGAATTTTATACTAAAAATGTAAATGAGATAAATGAGAAACTTTCTTTAGAAAATAAAAAACTCATCGAATATCAAGCCGTTTATGATTTATGTATAGAAAGAGAATCGATATTAAGGGAAATTGAGGAATTGGAAAGCCGAAAAGAAGAGATAAACTCAATAAATAGTAAAGTAGAGTTATCGGATAAGGCGAATTTAGTAAAACCCGAAATAGATAAGATATATATAATACAGAAAAATATATCAGATATAGAAAAAAATATGGATGATATAAAACAAAAAAAATCTTCTATGGATGGATTATATGAAATGCTTAAAACTGATTATGATGAAATTTTGAAAAAGAAAGAAAATATATCTGATTTTAGAATTGCGAGAAAAGATATAGAGAGATTAATAGAAATAGATAGAGAATTATTTGTTTTAAGGGATAAAGAAATTTCATCTTCAAAATTTGTATTGGATTTTGAAAAATCTATTGAAGAACTTAAAAATGAAATGGCTGAAATAGAGAAAAAAGTGAAGTTATTGGAAGAATTAAAGGAAAATAACGAAAAAATATTGAATGAAAATAAAGTAGATAGAAAGTACAAAAATATTGTATTGGATGCTTTGAATCTTGAAAATGAGCATATAAGGCTGTCCAAGGAGATAGAAAAAGAGAATGAATATATAGAAAAAGAACGAACTGAGTTAAAATCTCTTTTAAATAAATTAGAAATAAGCGATAAATTTATAGATAAAAAAGAAGAAGAGATAGGAAATATTATAAATTCAATATTTGAACAGGAAAAAATTGAAACATTGGACGATGATATGTTAAACGAAATTTCAAGAAAAATTCTATATCTTGAAAACGAGATTTCATCAGTTAAGGATTTAGAGACCAAAATCACGGTATTAAGTCAAAAAAAATCAGATAATTTGGATATAATTAGGACTAATAGAGAAAAAGAAAGTATATTGAAAGTCGAAATTGATAATATTGATAAAATAATTAGAGAAACAGAAGAAAAGATTGAAAAAAGAGAAGTTGATGATTTAAGTCAAAAAATAAGAATTTCCTGGATTGAGAATTTTCATAGTGGTGACAGATGTCCGGTGTGTAATAGCCATATAGAAAGTATAGATGTTATATCCGGAGATAAGAATACACTATATTCAAATATTGGAAGAACGATTGAAGAAAAGAAAAAACTCGAACAGTTTAATGAAAAGAGAGACGGACTGTACAGATCTCTTATTGAATTATCTACAAGAATAAATTTTGATATAGAAAAAGATAAAAAATTTGATTCGGAGTTAGAAGAAAAAAATAAAGAACTAAATAAAAGGAATTCTGAAGAATTAGAAAAAAATGTAATTGAAATTTCCTCATATAGAGAAAATCAGAGAGAACTTAGGGAAATTAAATATAAGAATATAGAGAAATTAAATCAACAAAAACTGACGATAGAAAAGGAAAAGGAAGATTTGGTTAGGAATAAAATTGCGATCAAAACTTCTATTGAGTCTAAGGAGTCTATAATTTTTACACATTCCGGTAAAATATCCGAGATTGAAAAAATCAGAAAAGATGTTTTAGAAAAACTATTAGATATAAAAGAAAAAAATTGTTTGTCAGATATCGAAAAAGTATATAACGAAATATGTGCAAAAGAAGAAATTTTCGATAAGACAAGTGAGGATAATAAATTAATTTTAGTAGATTTGGAAAATAATAAATTGAAACTACAAAAAAATGCGGATGAAAAAACAAAGCTGGAACTTGATTTTAGGCTTGAAACATCAAAATTATCTAGGATAAAAGAGGATATTGAAAAAACGGATATTAAACTAAAAGAGGTTCACAAAAATTTAGATTGGAATCTTTTTCAAGAAAGCAATGTAGATACCGATGATTATTCGGGAGTATTGAAATTTATAGATTTATATGAGAAAGAGACACTAGATTTATATGAAAAAACCAAAGTTGAAATTGAAAATCTGGACGGGGAAATAAATAAATTGGAAACTCTTATTAATAAAATGGAGGTAGAAAAAGATAGCAATAACAAACTTGTATTACATCAGCAACAAATAATTGATGAATTAATAGAAAAATTTGATTTTTTATCTATTGAGGATGTAATAGCCAATTACTGTGTAGATGAAGAGTTAAATCGCTATAAAAAAAACATAGACGATTATGAAAAAAATGTATTTGAATCAAATATTAAGCTAGATGAAAATAGCAAAAAGTTAGCAGGAAGAAATATTAAAAAAGAAGAACTGGAGAATCAAAAAAGTATTTGTGACAGTATTCAAATAGAATTGGATGAAAATAAGGATAAAAAGTCCAAAACTGTTCATGAATTAGAAAAAATGGAAAAAAGCCTTTTACAGGTAGGGGATATTCTCGATAAATTGAAGTTAAAACAGAAAAACAAAGATTCAATAGTAGTATTAGAGAAAGTATTGAGAGGGAATAAATTTGTGGAATATCTTTCTCAAATTTATTTAAAAAATATAGTATATGAGGCATCTGAGAGACTGAGTGAAATTACAAATGAAAGATATTCACTAGAGATAGATTCCGAATATACCTTTGTTGTAAGGGATAATTTCAATGGCGGTATTAGAAGGGCTGCAGATACTTTATCAGGAGGAGAAACATTTTTAACTTCTTTAGCATTGGCTTTGGCTCTCTCATCGCAAATTCAATTAAAGGGAAGAGCAGCTTTGGAATTTTTCTTTTTAGATGAGGGATTTGGAACGTTAGATTCCGAACTCCTAGACACCGTTATGGAATCTTTGGAAAAATTAAAAAGCAATACCATGAGTGTAGGTATAATTTCTCATGTTGAAGAATTGAAAAATAGAATACCTATGAAATTATTGGTGGAAATGGATTCGGTCGAATCAACTTCAATAGTTAGAATAGAAAACAGTTAGTAAAAAAGTGATATATACCCTCTTTACCGGACAACCGGCAAGGAGGGTACATATCAAAGAGTCAAATATTTCGAATTTTCAGGCTTGGTTAAATATGCATTGGAATAGATATTTATAATGTTTTGTGTTATAATTATGAGGTATAGATATACATTAATAATAGGGGAGTGATTTTTTTGGAACCTGGTGGTCTGTGGATTCAGGTATTAATATTAGTAGTATTGATTTTAATATCAGGATTCTTTTCCGCATCTGAAACTGCTTTGATGTCAGTTAGTAGAGTAAAAATCAGACATCTTAAAGAAGAGGGAGTAAAGGGTGCTAATGTAGCTGAAAAGTTAATATCAAAACCAAAAAAGTTATTGAGTACAATTCTTGTAGGAAATAATGTTGTAAATATAGCAGCTACATCAATTTCTACATCTTTATTGGTGAGTATTTTTGGTAATCAGGGAGTTGCCATGGCAACTGCTATAATGACAGTTTTAGTATTAGTTTTTGGTGAAGTAACACCGAAATCTATAGCTTCAAACAATAAGGAACGAGTATCTCTTGCGGTGGCAAAAATACTGAATGCTTTGATTATTATTCTATCACCGGTAGTTTTTGTTGTGAACTTAATTACTACAGCAATATTTAAGATTTTTAGGATACAGGATGATGATCCTAAATCGCTTATTACTGAAGAAGATTTAAAGGTAATGGTAAATGTAAGTCATGAAGAAGGTGTACTTGAGCAGGAAGAAAGAACCATAATTAATAACGTATTTGAATTCGGAGATATGAAAGCCGAAGATGCTATGGTACAAAGAATTGATATGGTGACTGTATCTTTGGATGATACCTATGATGAAGTATTGCAAGTATTTAAAGAAGATAAGATGAGTAGATTACCTGTCTACAAAGAAAATATTGATGATATTGTAGGTGTATTGAATATAAAGGATATAATTTTTTTGTCGGATGATGAAGAGAAAAATTTCTGTGTTGAAAAATATATGAGAGAACCCTTTTTTACCTATGAATTTAAAAAAATATCTCAATTGCTGGAAGAAATGAAAGTAGCCAAGACTCAAATTGCAATAGTACTTGATGAGTACGGCGGGACTTCCGGATTATTGACTGTAGAAGACTTGATTGAGGTATTAGTCGGCGATATAGAGGACGAGTATGATGAAGAAGATGATGAAATTGTAAAACTTGGAGAAAATGAATATCTTGTCGACGGTAGTGCAAAGATAAGTGATGTTAATGAGTTTTTATATTATAATTTAGAATCAGATGAGTTCGATTCTATAGGGGGTTATATACTTGGACATTTAAATGGGCTTCCTGATGAGGGAGAAGTAATAGAATTAAACGATTCGGTGATCGTGGAAATTCTTTCTCTCGATAAAAACAGGATAGAAAGTATAAAGATGCATGTGAAGGAAATCGAGAAATCAGATGATGAAATATCCTTTAAAGAATATATAGAAAAAGAAAATAGTAAAGACAACGATTAATACAATTTAAATAAGCTTAAAGAGTGGATTACCTTATTTTATCCGCTCTTTTTTAATGAAAAATGATATTATATTTCTTAATCGAATTGCTTTTGTAGGTCTATTGGTGTAAAATTTATTGTACAAACATTGAAAAATTTTCATGAGGGGTAATGAAAAATGAGTAAAAATATTACGTTAAGGTCGAATCATCTCGAAATTTCCAATAAGATTAAAAAAATATTGATAGATAAATTCAGATCCATCGGATATAGTACTAGTGAGAATATTACAAAGGACACAGAACTGGTCATTTCTATAGGAGGAGATGGTTCTTTTTTAAAGACAGCAAGAGAATTAAATTTTCCGGAAATTCCTTTTTTCTGCGTGAATACAGGTCATTTGGGTTTTTTTGCTGAAATTTTGCCAGATGAAAAAGAGATAGATTTTTTTATAGAATCATATTTAAAAGGTGATTATGATATAAATGAATTACCACTGTTGGAAGCAGAAATAAAGATGGAAAATAAATCTAGAGTGGAGTATGCAATAAATGAATTAGTTGTAAGAGGGAATAGATCCAGAACTGCTCATTTGAATTTATTTGTAAATGGTAATTATATGGAAACATTTAGTGGAGACGGTCTTATTTTGTCTACATCTACCGGATCTACAGCATATAATTATTCGGCAGGTGGAAGTATAGTGGATAATAGGCTTAAAATACTTCAAATTACACCAATTTCGCCGATTAGTACAAACGCTTTTAGAAGCTTTACATCCAGCATAATATTGCCGGTAGATAATACGGAAATTTCTATAAATCCGGAGTATAAATCAGATAAATCCATATTAATAGTAGTTGATGGTGAAGAAACAAAATATACAGATGTAGAAAAGATACAAATGCGCAATACTAATAAAAAGGTAAAATTGATAAGACTTTCTGACTATGAGTTTTGGGATAGAGTTTATATGAAGTTTTTAAAGACATACGATTATAAGTTAAATGAAATAAAGTTTAAATAGTAATATGTAAAAATATATTAATTTACATTTCAAAAATATGTAAAAAGGTGGTATTAAGTGTTTATTGAAGGAAAACAAGAATGGAATAAATTTGTAATAGAAGTAGAAGAGGATAGCAAAATAAAAGATTTTTTAATAGATAATCTGGGATTTTCTGTTAGGTCTATTTCAAAACTTAAAAATAAAAAAAATTTATTTGTAAATGATGAATATAAAAAACCTACAGGTAATATCAAAAAAGGGGATATTATAATGATTCCGATTATTGAAGAACCCTCTGGTTTTAACCCCCAAAATTTAGGGGTTAGGTGCATATATGAGGATTTCGATTTGCTTATAATGGATAAACCTCCGTTTATGGTAGTGCATCCGACCAAAAGTCATACGGATAAAACACTTGCAAATGCAGTATCTTATTATATACAGTCTAAATCTGAATATCCAAAAATAAGATTTGTAAATAGACTGGATATGAATACTTCGGGAATCGTTGTAGTGGCTAAAAATGCATATGCACATCATAAACTATCTGTTGAAATGTCCGATAACAATGTAGAAAAAATATACATTGCTGTAGTAAAGGGATGTATAAAAGAAGATACTGGAACTATAGATTTGCCCATCTATAGAGAGAGCGATGATAGTATAAAAAGATGTGTTGATGATAGGGGACAAAATTCTGTAACACATTTTAAAGTTATTCAAAGAATGAAAGATGCCACTGTTGTAATGTTGAAGTTGGATACTGGAAGAACACATCAAATCAGAGTTCATCTATCGCATTTGGGATATGGGATAATAGGTGATGAGCTTTATGGACATGTGGATAAAAATTTGATTGATAGACAAGCTCTACACGCATATAAAATAGGAATTACCCAACCCAGAACATCAACTAGAATTGAGGTCTGTGCAGAATTGCCCGATGATATAAAAAAATTGATATTAAATTGTGGCGGAACATTAGATATGGATCTTTCTTGGTAGATAAATATATAAATTAATTTAGGAGGAAAAAATGATTATAAATAAATTTATAATACATGTACTTGATAAAAATTCCGACTTTCCGGTGTTAAATGACATTGAAAATATGATTTCACCTGAAACAGATGCGTTTTATCAAAAAGTTATTAGAAGGATATTAAGAGATGATGATTTAAGAAAAGCTACTTTCGATAATTATCAGGAAAATGAAATTAGAGTTTGTTGCGACCATATTATTTATGATGAAAAATCTTTTGTTATGAGTTCAAAAGCAATTGCAGGATTTATGTTTGACGCTATGAAGGTAAATGCTGAACTTGATTCTTGTGATTTGGCGGTAGTATTGTTTACTCATAAGGATCAGAAGCAAGTAGCAATTATAAAGTTGGATTATAAAAAATTATATACACATGAAATAGGATATAATGAAGAAAATGAGACTGTATCTATAAAAATGGTTACAAATGATATAGGAATTCAAGATTCACAAAAAATAATCCATGCAGCGCTGGTAGGTGTGAGTGGAATAAACGACGAATGGCATTTTCAAGTTTTAGATAAGGTCGCCGAGAAACAAGAGGCGGACTCAAGTTTTGTAACCGAATTTTTAAAGTCAAAGAAAGTTAAAGATGAAAAGTTTTTAACTAAATCATTTAGAAATACTACCGATAATTGGATTACAAATGCATATGGAAATGATGTAAAATCAGCAGAGAGTGTGAGGAGTATGCTTAATTTTACTTTAAGAGAAGGCAATGATGTAGATATAGATAAATTTATAGAAGATAGCATAGTCGAAGAAGAGAGAAAGCAAAGTTTTAAAGAACTTATGGAAGATAGGGAAATAGATAATCAATTTCCAATAGATAAGACTTGGGTAGAAAAAAAATTAAAAAGAAGAGCTATTAAGACAAATACGGGATTTGATATAAAGGGATTACTGGATGATTTTGAAGATCCTATGAAATATTCCATTAAGAGAAATGATGATGGAACAGTTGACATTACCCTTAAAAACATAGAATTTTATGAGGAGAAATAATCGCAAATTTTTATATAATTATAATTTTAATATCACTATAAAAAGAGGGCAGACGCCCTCTTTGTTGAAATTAGAATAATTTGGTATTGATTTTAGCATATTTACAAAAAAATAATTCATATGATAATCCATTATTTATACTATGTATGAATTATTATTGCGATATTGTAATCTTTACTTAAGTTCTTCTAAAAAATTAATAATATCAGCTATTGTTCTTACACCTTCAATATCTTCATCAGGAATTTTGATATCAAATTCTTCCTCGATATTCATTATTATTTCGACAGCATCCAGAGAGTCTGCATCTAAATCTTCCATTAAATCAGTATCCATAGTAATTACACTATCATCATCTAGATTTAATTGTTCGACGATGATTTCTTTTATTTTTTCAAACATTTATATATCCTCCAATTTTAAATAATCAATTTAAACTCATAATCATCAACCAATTGTCTGCTTGTATAATAGTATATTAATATAGGATCTATTTTTTTTCAATAAAAAAAACAAAAAAACTATATTTATTTTAGCGGATGGTATATAATGGAAAATAGGGAAAACATGATTAAATCGATTATTATTCAAAAATATATGTACAAACGTTCGTGAAAAAATTGTAATGGTATTTTAATTATATTAAATTTTATAAGTAAAAGAAAGGATATGAGTATATGGTAACTAAAAAGCCTACTACAATAAAAGATGTAGCAAAGCAAGCAGGTGTATCGATTTCAACGGTATCTAGAGTGATAAATGATTCAAAGCCTGTAACCAATGAAGTGAAGCAAAGGGTATTGGATGTAATAAAAGAAACCGGTTATGTTCCAAATCCTCTTGCTAGAAGTTTGGTAACTAGAAAAAGCAATTTAATAGGTGTGATTGTGCCGGAAGTTACGGATACTTTTTCTGCAGAGGTGCTTAACGGTATTGAAGAAATATCAAAAATGTATAATTATGATATTTTATTGGCGAATACTTATTCCGAAAGAGATTTAGAAATAAAGAGCATCGACCTGTTAAAGACAAAACAAGTCGAGGGAATGGTAGTTATTTGTTGGGATATAGATCAGGAGTTGGTTGATATAATTGAGAAGAGCGGAATACCAGCTGTATATATAAGCAAAACGAATAGGGATTTTGATATCTATAACGTAGCTACAAAAAATGAGCCGGCTGCCAGAGATATGACCAATTTCCTGATTGAAAAGGGGCACAAGAAAATATCGTTAATGAGAACAAATTACCAGATTTCAAATCTTTCAGATTCGAGATTAAATGGATATAAAAAGGCATTGGAGGAAAACAATATACCTTATGATGAAAGTATTGTAAAAGCATGTGGTACAACATATGCAGATGGATATATGGCCGCAAAAGAACTTTTATCAAGCAACAATATTCTGGATGCTATTTTTGCAACAAGTGATGAAGCTGCTATAGGAGCTATCAATGCCTGCTTTGATATGGGGTATTCTGTTCCGGATGATATTTCAGTGGCAGGATTCAATGATGTGGAGTTTGCAAAAATGTACAGACCAAAATTGACCACAGTTTCTCAACCTTTATTTGATATAGGTGCTGTAGCTTTAAGGATGATTATAAAAATAATCAGAGGAGAAGAAATTGATGAAAAGAAAGTAAAACTTCCATATAGAATTATAGATAGAGAAAGTGTATCAGATAGAAATAACAAGTAAGAAAACATTTTTAAAAAAAGTCAAGAGGTAATAAATATTTAAAATACTTTAAATATTTATTCAGTTGTTGTATAATATAAATACGAACTGGAACATACGATAAGGCTATATATAAGTTCAACCTACATATTTAATACGGGAGACTTTGTTCATATATAAGTATGATATGCCTGTTTATGTTCGGGACTTCAAAAAGTATAAGGCGAGTCACCCACCTGGGTGAATCTCGGGTGTGAATTTAATCAGGTCTACGGTGTTTTGGGATCAAGAGTGTTGCATTTGCAGCACTCTTGTTTTGAATATGTAAAAGTTATTTTAAATACTTAAAGTATGTTGAAACTATAAAACCGGGAGTATTTCCCATTTTACGTATATCACTTATTCTATCTTGTTAAAATATGCTAAAATTTAGAAACAGGGGAGGGATTGATTTGGAAAAATATAATGTTTTTTTTGATGGAAAAGGTGCTAAATATATTCAGATTTATAATTTGATTAAAAAATTGATATTTGAAAAAAAAATATTGCCAAATGAAAAACTCCCATCTATACGAAAATTATCCTCGTTTTTAGGGGTAAATAGCATCACAATTGTTAAAGCATATGAATTATTGGAATCTGAAGGATATATATATAAGAAATCAGGTAGCGGTTCATTTGTCAGAGAGCAAAAAAATAATTATGGTAAAATAAAAATTGAGAATCATAGTAATGTATATAGATTAGATACCGGAAATCCATCTTCGGATATGTTTCCCATAAAAGATTTCAAAGATGCTATTAATATTGCCTTAGATGAAGACTCTGAGGATATATTCGATTATGATGAAGGAAATGGAGTTCCGAATCTAAAAAAAGCAATGGTAAATTATTTATCGGAGCTAGGCATAAAATCATCATCTGATAATTTGTTAATAATCTCAGGAGCACAACAGGGAATTGATATTGTGTGTAAGACTCTCGTGGATTATTCGGATGTTGTATTTATTGAAGAGCCGACATATTATGGGGCTTTAGGAGTATTAAAAAGCAGAAATGCAAAATTAGTAAGTATTCCCATGCTTAATGACGGAATTGATATAGGAATATTAAAATTGAAACTCGAGCGGATAAGACCTAAAATGCTATATGTAATGCCGAATTTTCAAAATCCAACGGGTATTTCATATAGCGAAACAAAAAAGAAAAAGTTGATTGAGTTGGCTGAAGAGTACGATTTTTATATATTGGAAGATGATTTTATAAGTGATTTTAAATTTCAATCAAATAATAACCAAACTCTAAAGAGTTATGATATTTATGACAGGGTTATATATATAAAAAGTTTTTCTAAAATATTGATGCCCGGTCTGAGAGTGGGAGTATTATATATACCGCCGGAACTTGTGAATAGAGCTTTGTTATCAAAATATAGCTCGGATATTTCAACCTCTACACTGATACAAAAATCACTATTTTATTATATGGATAGATTCGAGTGGAAGGAACATATGAAGATAGTCGGGGATATTTATACTGAAAAATTTATATTCACAAAGAAATATTTGAAGGAAAAATTAGATGGGAAATTAAAATTGATAGAAACAGCAGGAGGAATTAACTTTTTTCTAGAGCTTAGAAGAGGTTTTTTTTCAAGTGATTTTGTGAATTTTATTCTTGATAAGGGCGTTGCGGTGCAACCGGGATCCATATACTATGATAACGATATTGATGATAGGTTTTTCAGAATAAATATTGCGAGAGAAAATATTGATAGGATAAAGGAAGCAATCGACATTATAAGTGATAATATTGATACATTCTATGAAAAATTTAGTGAAATTCATAGTTTGAATAATGATAAGTTGAAGTAAATCTCATTTGTGAAATATAATAAGTTGAAGTAAATATCATCTGTCAAATATAATAAATATAAGTAAATATGATTTGTATATTGACTTAGTATGATATTTTAATTAAAATAGCTATATGATTTATTAATGGAAGGAGTGTTTTTATGGATTTAGTGAATGAGTTTGACAAGAATAAATTGGCTAGAATTAATGAACTGGCAAAAATTGCAAAGAAGAGAGAACTTACGAAAGAGGAGACTGAAGAAAGGGCTATTCTTAGAAAGGAATTCCTGGAAAATTTCAGAGCGGGGTTTAAGCAACAGTTGGATAATATAACTGTAGTAACTCCAGATTCTTCAGAGCTTCAATAAAATTACTAAAAAAGGGACTAATCCATAAGATGAAAATATTGGCTTTTGGATTAGTCCCTTTTTTATTATTTTCACATACTCTATTCTCCAATTTCTATGCCTAAATTATAGAAACTTGAAAAATATTCCAAGAATTTTTTTTCAGTAGGAGTAAAAAATTTTTTCTTAGAGAATAAAAAATAGAAGTTTCTTTCAAATTTTAAATTTTTTATTCTATATGATTTTATTTCTCCTCTTTCTATCATGTCCTTTACAGATATCAAAGATACAAATGAGCATCCAAGACCATTTTTTACCATTTCAATAATAGCGTTATTTGATTCTACATGTGCTCTGACGTTTAGTGTAGATATAGGTACAGAACTGGAATTAAGTGTGTTAACTATCAAATTCCTAGTACCCGAACCTTCTTTTCTCATTATAAAGATTAAATCTTTTAGTTCGTTTATATTTATATATCCGTTCTCATTTTTAATTTCACACTTACTAGGGCATATCAATACAAGCTCATCATTAATTAAATCTATATATCTAATATGAGGATGTTTGCTTTTTGAACCTACTATTCCGAAAGTCACTCTTTCACTAAGTATTTCTGGAACAACTAAATTGGAGTCACAATGATCAATTGTAAAAGTTATATTTGGATATTCATCACAAAAAGTCTTTAAAAATTTTGGAAGAATATAAGCTTCAGGTATAGAGCTACAGACCAAATTTAGAGCACCACTGATTTTACCGGAATATTCTTTTATATCATAAAGGGCTTTTTTACAATCATTTAGAATGATAATTGCATGATTGTATAAAACTTTTCCAGAGTCAGTTAGAGTAATAGTTTTATTGTTTCTATTAAGTAACACGCACTGCATTTCATTTTCCAGGTTTTGAATATGTGAACTTACAGTTGGTTGAGTTAGAAATAATTCTCTAGCTGCTTTTGAGAAACTTTTGTGTTTTGCAACTGCGACAAAAACCTCTAATTGCTTTATATCCATATATTCCCTCCATTCAATTTATTAATTCAATTATACTATAAAATTAGTAGAAATTATAGATATAACTTATTATTTATATAGAAAAAAACTATATGAAAATAATTTCTAAAAAACCATGTTAAAATTTAAATTAAATATATTGACAATTTACATAATTATGTTATTATTTAAAATATAGAAATGAAATATTTAATTTCATTTTTATAAGTATAATTACCCTATAAAAACTGATGGCGAACTCCCTCACATCCTCGTGCCATCAGGGCTATTTTTTCCTATAGATGGTACCCTCCATCTATAGGTTTTTGCTATCTATATGAAAAAAAATTAAGTGTATATTATTATTTACAAAAAAATAAATTGAATTAATATATATTTATAAATTTTTTTTATAAAAAGGATTTCATGGTAATAAAGTATAAAAAAACAATAAAAATAAAAAAATGAATAAAAAAGAATTAAAAACAAATAAAAAAAATAAATACTAATTTAGAATAATAAAAAACGTGAAGAATAATTCTTCACGTTTTTTATTAGTGCCGCTGGCCGGGGTCGAACCGGCACGATATCGCTATCGCAGGATTTTGAGTCCTGTGCGTCTGCCAATTCCGCCACAGCGGCAGGCTACTGCCAATCACATATATTATATTAACACAGAGAATAAAAAAAAACAAGAAAAAAAATGAATAATAAAAAATATATAATAGTTTTTGTGGTATAATCAGTATACATATGAAAAAATAATTATAAATTATTTATTAGGAAAGTGAGGAAAAACCGTGAATATGGAAGAAGAAAAGATATTATTGTTAATAGATGGTAACTCTATAATTAATAGAGCATTTTTTGCATTGCCTCCAATGGACAATGGAGAAGGATTACATACAAATGCAATTTATGGATTTCTCACAATGATGTTTAAAATGATTAAAAACTATAATCCATCTCATATTTCAGTGGCATTTGATTTAAAGGCACCTACTTTCAGACATAGATCATATACCGAGTATAAAGCCGGAAGAAAAAAAATGCCTTTCGAGCTGGGTATGCAGATAGAACCTCTAAAAAAGGTATTGGATGCATTTAATATTGATAGAAAAGAATTAGAAGGATATGAGGCCGATGATATAATAGGGACTTTATCTTTTGAAGCCGAAAACAAAGGTTATAAAGTGATTATCGTAACCGGAGATAAGGATGCACTTCAATTAGCTTCGGATAATACAACCGTATTGATAACAAAAAAAGGAATAGCGGAAGTTGAAGAATATGATAGAAAAGGTGTTATTGAAAGATATAACCTAACACCTGAACAGTTTATAGACCTAAAGGGATTAATGGGAGATAAATCCGATAATATTCCGGGTATTCCGGGGATAGGTGAAAAAACAGGTATAAAACTACTCTTGGAATACGATAGTGTTCAGGGGGTTATTGATAATGTAGATAAATTAAAAGGTGCTCAAAAGAAAAAAGTTGAAGATAATAAAGATTCTGCCATAATGAGCAAAGAATTGGCAACAATACTTAGAAGCGTTCCAATCAAATACACTTTAGATGATTTAAAATGGGGAGATTTTGAGGCGGAATCCGTCTTTAAATTGTTCCAAGAATATAAGTTTAACAGCTTAATTTCAAGAATTGCTGAACTTAGTGGTCAAAATGGCAATCAGGAAGAAAATATAGAAGTAAAGAAACTGGAAGATATAAAATCTTTTATCGAAAAAGTAAGTGAAAAAGGCTCATTATGTATAAAGATATTGTCAAAACAAGGAAATATACTAGATAAAAATATATATAAATCTTATTTTTCTATTGATGGAGAGGTCATTTTCTACCTGGACGGAGATGAGATACTAGAGTTAAAAGATTTGCTTGAGGACGAGTCTGTTGAAAAAATTGGATGTGAACTTAAAGCTGATTATATAGCATTAAGGCCATATGGAATAGAATTAAAAAATATTTCGTTTGATATAAGTATTGCGGAATATATAATTGATTCAAAATCGACAACTTCATATGAATTTGACTCGATTTCAAACAAGTATCTGTATAAAAAAGTTGCTTCAAAAGAAGATTTGCTAGGTAAAGGTGCTAAGGCTGTTGATTATCCGGATGTAGAAAAAACACAAATCGATGATTATGCGACAGGTATAATAAAAACCGTGTATGGAACGATTGAAAAAATGAAAGAAGCAATTAAAGAAGACGATATGGAAATGCTTTTTTACGATATGGAGATGCCGTTAGTAGAGGTATTGGGAGATATGGAATATACCGGTATATGTGTGGATAGTGGAATAATAGACACTTTAGAAAATGAATTTAAAGAAAAGATAGAAAAAACAGAAAGTAAAATTTTTGAGTATTCCGGTGAAAAATTCAATGTTAATTCACCTAAACAGTTAGGGGTAATTCTTTTTGAAAAACTAAAATTGCCTGTAATAAAAAAGACTAAGACCGGTTATTCTACAAATGCAGAGGTTCTTGAAAAATTAAAAAATCATCATCCTATTATAGATTTAATCACCGAATACAGAACGGTAACTAAGCTAAAATCGACTTATATTGATGGAATAAAGATGCTTATCAACGAAAAGGATGGAAGAATACATTCGAAATTTAATCAGACCATTACTACTACGGGAAGAATTTCTTCCACAGATCCCAATATGCAAAACATACCGGTTAGAACAGATATGGGTAGGCAGATAAGAAAAGTATTTGTATCGGAAAAAGGGAAAAAATTAGTTGATGCAGATTATTCGCAAGTTGAATTAAGAGTACTCGCCCATATGAGTGGGGATGAACACATGATAGAAGCATTTGAAAGTGGGGAAGACATACATAGAAAGACTGCTTCACAAGTATTTAATGTGCCTTTTGATGAAGTAACTCCAGAATTGAGAAGTGCAGCCAAAGCTGTTAATTTTGGAATAATATATGGAAAAAGTGACTTTGGTCTATCAGATGATTTAAATATCTCTATTGTCGAAGCTAGAAACTATATAAATAGTTACTTTGCCAAATATGAAAGTATAAAGGATTTTATGGATTTAATTGTAGCTTCTGCACAAGAAAAAGGATATTCAACTACTATTTTTAATAGAAGAAGATATATACCTGAGATAAAATCCAGTAATTTTATAGACAAAAATAGAGGCAAAAGAGCAGCGATGAATGCACCTATACAGGGAAGTGCTGCAGATATTATCAAAATAGCGATGGTAAACGTATATAATAGACTAAAAGAATATGGTTTAAAATCAAAACTTATATTACAAGTTCATGATGAATTAATAGTAGAAGCTACTTCAGATGAAGTGGAAAGGGTAAAGGAACTTTTAAAAGATGAAATGGAAAATGCTGTTAATTTAAAAGTGAATCTGGATGTTGATTTAAATGTAGGTGATTCTTGGTACGAAACCAAGTAGTCTAACAGGAGGTATTTTTTATGAATTCGACTACTCGCAAAAAAGTCATTGGACTAACTGGAAATATAGGATGTGGAAAAAGCAGTGTATCCAATGAATTCAGAAAATTTGGAGCAGATATTATAGATGCGGATATAATTTCCAGACAAATATTTGAAAAGAAAGAAGTGATAGATGAAATAAATGCATCTTTTCCGAAAGCGGTAGTGAATGGAAGAATTGATAGAAAAATTTTAGGCGACATAGTTTTTTCGGATAAAAAAATGCTGGAAAAATTAAATTTAATAACTCATAAAAAAATACTCTCTATAATAAAGGAAAAAATAAAAAATAGTGAATCAAATTTGGTTATTGTGGACGCAGCCTTGTTGTATGAAGCCGGGCTGGAAAATATAGTGGATAAAGTTATAGTTGTATATTGCAATGAAAAATTACAGATTGACAGAGTTATGAAAAGAGATAAAATATCTAGAGAAGATGCATTAAAACGCATTAAGAGTCAAATGAATCAGCAAATAAAAATTGATAAATCAGATTTTTGCATTGATAATTCGGGAGATATTGATGAATTGCATAATAAAGTCAAAAATATAGTTATTAAAGATGATAATTGGAGGTAGTAGTATGAGTAAAAAAATCAGAATTATTTCTCTGATTTTCGTTACTATTATTATTCTTGGTGTTAGTTATAAAAATATTATGAAATGTATATATCCATTAAAATATTCTGCTTTTGTTGAAAAATATTCAAAAGAATATGATTTGGATAAATATTTAATATATAGCATAATAAAAACCGAAAGCAAGTTTAAAGAAGATGCTGTATCTTATAAAAAAGCGAAAGGTCTGATGCAAATATCCGATGTTACTGCTTCCTGGGGAGGCAAAGAATTGGGAATAGAAAATGTAGATATATTTGATCCGGAAACTAATATAAATATCGGAGCGTGGTATTTAAATAGACTGGAAGATGAGTTCGATGGGAATTTGGAACTGGCTATAACGGCCTATAATGGCGGTTCAGGGAATGTAAGAAAGTGGTTAAAAGACAAGAGATATAGTAGGGATGGAAAAAACCTACAGAAGATTCCCTTTAAAGAAACCTCGGATTATACCTATAAAGTGCTTAAAAATTATGAAAGATATAAATCTTTATATCGGAAGTAATCTAATAAATTATCAACAGTATATTAATTTTTAGGAGGATAAATTATGAAAAAAAGATTAATCATTCAAGGAATGCATTGTGCGAATTGTGTAAAAGGATTAGAAATGGTTCTTACTGAAGATGTGGATGGTGTCAGTATTGATAAAATTGATTTAGAAGGTGGATATGCTGATATATTTGTAGAAGACGGTGTGACAGATGAAGCCTTAAAAATTGCTGTAGAAGAACTTGGGTTTGAGTTAAAAGGGATAGAGTAATTTTTGCCAATCAGCACATTTATGAAAAAGTTACTAAAAAGTTACAAATATTGAATTTTATATATTGGAAAAAGTTACAAGAAAATGCCTGAAAGTTACAAAAAACTACTTGATTATTACATTTTTTAAAAAAAATACTTTACAAACTGTAACAATATGATGTATTATAAGAGTGTAGCAAAAAAAATGTGTATGGAAATGTAATCTTTAAATATAAAGATTTAATATATTGTAACAAAGTGTGATACTAAGATCAGACTTTTGAATAAAGAATATGAGAGGTGAGAATTTAGATGAAAAAAGCAATAACAGTGTTAGGGTTAGGTGCAGCTGCAGTAGCTATATCAGTTTCGAACGCTAGCGCAATGGAACAAACAGAAACAACAGCAGAAATTAACCTTAGAGAACAGCCAAGTGCGACTTCAAATAAGGTCTCAGAACTTCAAACAGGAGCTAAATTGAAAGTAATTAGTAGCCAGGATGGTTGGACAAATGTGGAAACTGATGATGGTCAGAATGGCTGGGTTAGTGGATATTATGTATCAAATGAACAATCAGAAGAAGGCGAAACTGAAGAAACTCAGATTGAAGAGCAGAATATAGAAAATAAGGAACAGGATATAGAAAACCAGAATAACAATGAAAGCATAAATGCAAATACAAGTAATGCAAATGTAGAAACAAATGTGAAGGATAGAAATATAGAATCTAATGAAGTATCAAATGCAAATTCTGAGTTTGATTCGAATTCTGTAAATAGCAGTGTGAAAACTAGTCAAGGAAAAGAAGTAAGCATTAAATCAAATGCAAAAATAGCTTCTACTCCTTCTTTGAATATAAGAATAGGACCATCTGTATCAAATGGGGTTTCCGGAATAATATATAAAGGTGAAATCTTTAAAGTGGTATCAAAATCATCAAATGGATGGTATAAAGTAATACTTAATGACGGTACAACTGGTTGGGTAAGTGGTAAGTATGTAAATCTTACTAACGAAGTAGATAACTCTAATATTCCTGGTTTTGTTGGAAAAGATGAAAAAGCCATAAAGAAAGAGACTTCAAATCCTAATCAGGGAACAGTTAATAGTAAAGTAGGTCTAAATGTAAGATCAGGTGCAGGTACTAAAAATGCAGTAATATCTACTTTACCAAGTAACGCAGTTGTGAATATTATCGGAAAAGAAAATGGTTGGTATAAGATTAAGCTTGCAAATGGTAATATAGGATATGTAGGGGCAAACTACATTAAAGCTGATACATCTGCAAATAAATCTGCTAATGGTGAAGATGTTTCTTCAGGAACAAAAGTTGATAATAATAATGCAAAAAAGAATGTATCTAATCCAACATCAACTGTTACAGGAAATAAAATAGTTGACTTTGCACAGACATTATTAGGTACTAGATATGTATGGGGTGGAACTACTACTAATGGATTTGACTGTTCAGGTTTTACTCAATATGTATACAAGAAAGCAGCCGGAGTATCTATTCCTAGAGTATCGAGAGCTCAGGCAACAGCCGGTTCTCATGTTGATTCAAAAAGCATGAAAGCAGGAGATTTGCTTTACTTTGATACTATGGGTGGAGGAAGAACCAGTCATGTAGGAATTTATATGGGTAACGGTAAATTTATACATGCCAGCGGAAGTGCTGCAAGACCGGAGTTTGTAAAAATATCTAATTTAGCCGAAAAATGGGTTAAGTTATTAGGTGCTAGAAGATTTTAGTATTGTATAATTTACAGCAAGAATAATAATTGAAGATTTTAATTAACACTAAATGTGGAATTCCATGTTTAGTGTTTTTTTTGATCTTGAAAATAAAAGTGATAAAAAATGTAGAATCAGTTAATTTTGGAAATTGATTCGAAAATGAACAAAATGTTGATTGAAGAAATTAAAAATCTAATAAAAACCTAAGAAATTCTAAAGAAAAACTAATGAAATTGAATATTCATATCAGTTAATATGTGATATAATTTAATTGCGGATAACGTTATTCAAGTAAAATTATTTTTCACCTATAAAAATGTTTATTTTTATAAAGTAGGTGTCATGTTTGTGTACTCAATAAGAGTATTAGTTTTTAAGGAGGGTTTTTATGAAAAATAAGAAAATATTGTCTTTAGCAGCATCAATAATGTTGGCAGCAACTGTAGCTGTTCCTAGTTTTGCAGCGGTTCCAAAAGATCCAAATCTTGATAATGTAAATGTGAAAGTTTGGAAAAATATTCAAGCAGGTGAAGAATACACTGGAATGGGAGCTCATGCAAATAAGTGCTTTGAAGAGGGAATTGGCCTTGTTCCAAATACAGATAAACTTAGAAAAACATATACTAAAAAGCTTAAAGTATTTTTCATAACAGGATACATTGATTCATTAACATTAAATGGTGTTTCTGGTGTCAGAGGAAGCGGAGAAGATTATAGATTCACTTTTCCAGATGTAAATGCTCAACAAATAAGTAACACTGGAAGAAAATATTTTGGTGGGGAAGCTGTTATACACGTTATGGGAAATAAAACAAAGCATATTGATTTAGAAATACAAAGATAGTTAGGTAAAGTGTATATTATAAAAGGGGTCTGAATATTCAGGCTCCTTTGAGGTATAATTATGAAAAAAAAGATAGATTTAAGAAATTCAGTTATTTTTTTAGTTTCGATATTATTTATAAGCATTTTTTTACTTTTTTTATTTGAAAATGAAAAGTATATTGCTATAAATAAGGAATATAAAATATCAGAGGAAGAAATTTCAGATTATATAAAGTTTTCAAAATTTCAGTACTATGAATTATTTTCACCAGAGGAGTGGATTTCTATTAGTAAAACTGATAAACAAAAAGAAATATTGGTAAAAAATACAATAAATAATGTTTTATTATATAAAATTAAAGAAAATGAAATTAAAAAAAACGGAATCACTTTTTCGGACAAAGAAATTAATAAATATATGGAAATGGATGAAAATAATGAATTTAAAAACAAATTACGTAATTATAATATTTCAGAAAATTTTTTAAAAAATCATATTAAAAATTTACTAGTAGAACAAAGCTATAAAAAGAACTTTTTAAAGAGAGTTAATGTATCGAATAAGGAAATTGAAAAATATTATATTAAAAATAAAAACGATTTTATTATTAAGAAAGTACGAATGTATCAAATATGGATTAAAAAATCAAAAGTAGTAAATGGTGAAAATAAAAATCCAAAAAAATTAGCATATGCAGCATATGAGGAGCTAAAAAATGGTAAGGATTTTAAAATAGTTTGTGATAAATATTCACAAGATGATAGAAATTTGGTTGGTGGAGATATTGGATATGTTGATAAAAATACCGTTTTGAGTCAATTAAGAGATACCTTAGATATGGATGAAGGAATTTATAGCAAGCCTATAAAAACTAAAGAAGGTTATTTTATAGTAAAAGTAGGAGATAAAAAAGTAATAACTAAAACATTAAATGAATCAAATCATAAAATCAAAGAAAAAATAAAGGAAAAAAAATATGAAGAGCAAGAAAAGAATATACTAAAAGAAAATAGTATTAATATAAATAAAAATAAATTGAAGAAAATGTATGATTTATTTTAGGAAGGAGATAATAATGAAAAAAAAGTTCAATAATGCATTGGCTGTTTTTATGTCAATGTCAATGTTTGTATCATCTACATTTGTTATGACAGGTAGAGTAGCAAATGCTGAGGAAGGAGAACAAAATATAGTAAACAAGGAATATATGTATACATATACTCCGTATGGAAATATGAAAGAAAAAAAGTATTTTAAAGAACAGGGAAAAACTCTTAAGATTAAGAAAATGAATTATTTGAATGTGTTTTTTTCTCCTATGATGGGGGAATATTCAATGTTCGGGGATATGGCTATAGATAACCCTAAAATTCAACCAATCTTTAATTCTGATTTAATGGGTTTAGAGGACTTTGAGGAAGAGGATGCTAAATTTAAGTTCGGTATTTTTAATGGAGGAGATTATACTGATCTAAGTTCACAATTATCTGATGAAGATAGAGAAAAAGAGATTGAAAAAATCAGAGAAAACTTATCTTTAAAACATTATGAATGGGATAGAGTATTCAGTTATATAGATGAAAATACTAATTATAATGAACCAAAGAGTGGTGAAGAAGTAAGACTTGTAGATACTGAAGAAAAAGATATAACTGAAGCTTCTTATATTGATAATATATTTTGGGGAAATATCAGAAAAAATGATGATAATACTTATTCTATCGATTTAAAAGTTACTGAAAAAATAAATTTTATAAATAATGAAAAAGAATATAAATATACTTTTAATGATGAAAATGTGGAGTTATCTGGAGAACCATATATTAGTGGTGATAATGAAACAGGAAAAGTTACATATAAAGTTTTAAATATAAATATTGGAAATGATCTTAAAAAGGATATAGTAATAGGTGTTAATGAAGGTAATCAAAAAGCAGATTTAAAACTTAAAATAGATCCTTCAACTATAGGAGACGATGATAGTTTAAGTGATGAAATAACTTGTACAGCTCTTAGGGATATGTCATACCCACGAGAAGATCAAAGGAAAGATTATAGTAAAGATTTATTAAATAATTATATTTATCAAGGGAATAGTGCTAAGGTCATACTAAATATTTGTAAATTATCAGGAGCGAGTGCTTTTGATAGGGTTAAATATTCTGTTGATGGTTCAGACCCAAATGAAAATTCTAATAATCTTGTTGTAAATCCATATATACCTCAAGAAAAGATACAAACTTGTTCTATTTCTATCAATAGTGCAATGGAATCGAATCAAAATATAAAAGATTCCAGCCTATATGATGGAGGTAAAAAAATATTAAAATTTAGGGTATTCCATGGAAATAAACCATCATCAAATATATATAAGATGGAATTAAATATCAATAAGAAAACAAAAGATATAATAGAATCTAAATTTAATTTGAATAATAAAGAATATAAATGTGCGATAGGTCAAAATGGTGCTGATGGATATAAGGGTGAAGAAGTATATTATGATACTAAAATTAAGACAGGAAAATTGACTCTATCTGAAAATATTAGAAACGAATTAAAAACAAAAAATATAGGTCGTTATCTGCCGTTATCAGTATCTTTGGTTGATTCTGATGGGAATCCAGCTAAACTTCCAATTAAGTGGGAAGAATATATGACAGAGGATACTCCTAGAGTATATATGGGAGTTGAAAATATTGAAGAAAACTCTTTACACCCGGTTAAAAATTTAAATAAGAAAGAAATTGAACTTTATAAAATTACAGGTGAGGGAACATTAGAGAAAATTGACAATGCGATAAAAACAAATAAAAATGCTAAAAAAATATTTTTAAATTTAGAATTTTTTAATCCTAAAGAAGATATTATTATTGCAGAACCAGATTCAATGGATAGTCAAACAGAACCAGAAGATCCTGATACTCCTGGTGAAAATGAAGATAATCAAAAGAATTTAGAGCTAAAAAGACTGATAGAGGAGTCGAAAGATATTTCTCTAAGAGCAACAAAAACAGATGAAGCAATTGCAAGTTTGGAAAAAATAATAAAAGAGGCAGAATTTGTACTTAATTCTAATGATAAAAATATAGTAAGAGATAAAGAAAATAAATTAAAATTGGAAATACAAAAGATAAAAAGTGACAGTAGCTTAATAAAAGATGTTGGTACTTTAATAAAGAAAGAAACAATTGAAGAAGGTGTATATAATGTATTAGTAAATTTAAGAATGTATGCTAATCCTACTGAATCATCAATGGGAACTAATGCTATTTTACCAAAAGCAAAATTAATAGTTGATAAAAATGGAAATAGAAAACTAAGATTCAATGTTGTAGGAATTAATTATATGAAGTCATATGGACATTTAACAACATTATGGTATTATGATACGCTTAAAGATACTGTGGGAAAAACAGTAATCACATCAAATGATGGAAATAAAGAGGACAATACAGATTTTGGAAATATGAAAGATGCTAAAGTTTTAAAAGAAACTGAAGATATTGACCTCAATGGTGAATTAAGAAAATTTCCTAAGACGATAGAAATTGATTTGAATACATTTAAGTCTGATCCAAAAAGATATATAAGAATTAGGGTAGATGCCATGGATGGTTTGAGTGATATTAACCCATATGATGGAAATAATAATATGGGAGCTAGTAAAGCCGCAATACTTTGCATAGATTATAGATTTTTGGAAAAAGATAAAAATAATAATATGAATCCGGAAGATGATGTAGAGACTGAAAAACCACAGGATAGCGATAACAAACCATCTGCATCAAAAGCGGAGTTAAAGTCAAATATAGATATAGCAGAACATCTGATAAAAGAGAATTTTATTACAGGGGTAAGCAAAAGATATTTGGAAGCTGCCATTAAAGAAGCTAAGAAAGTTTATGACAATAAAAAAGCAGATAAAAATGATATAATAATGGCAAATTCATTAATTAAATTTGCAATAATGAATGCTAAAAAAGAAAATATAAATAATAAAGAAACAAATGAAAACAATGCTGATAAGAAAGAACAAGAAGAAATTATTGAAAAAAATAAGGAAAAAGATGCCATACTATATTCTGTACCCGTAAAATTATATAAAGCATTTGATAATAGTGAATCAATGGGAAATCCGGCTATTGAAAAGAAAGCGATAGTAAAAGAAAAAGATGGAAAATATGAATACTTTATTTCATTTAATGCTATGGAATTTTCAAAAATGAGAGGTCATTTATGGGGACTTTCAATTTACGAAGATGGATTAAATTCATCTCTAAAAGAAGCTAAAATTGATAAAGAATATCAGGATACAGATTTATTAGGTGAAAAAAGAACATTCCCTAAGAGATTCAGTTTTATTAGAAATAAAAATAAAGAGGAACAAATATATGCGCAGGTAAGTGTAGATGCAATGGATGCAATTGCTAGTAATGGGGCATCTACATACGATAAAATAGAAAAAGGAAAAGGAAAACAAAGCGCAAGATTGATGTTTGATTGGAATAATGCCAAGAGAATAGATGAAGAGCAAAAAGATGAAACTATTGAAAGAATTTCTGGAACAGATAGATACTCTACATCGGTTGAAATAAGTAAAAAATATTTTAAAAAGGCAGATACAGTTATAGTTGCCAGTGGTAGAAATAATGCAGATGCTTTAGTATCATCATCTTTGGCAAAAGTGAATAATGCACCTATATTACTGACTGAAAAAGATACAATACCTAATTCTGTTATGACTGAAATAAAGAGACTTGAAGCTAAAAAAGTAATAATAGCAGGAGGAAAATCTTCTATCGGAGAGGATATAGAGAGAAGTTTGAAAAAAAATAATATAAATGTTAGTAGAATTGCCGGTAAAGATAGGATTGAAACGTCTGCAATGATAGCGCAGAATGTTAGAGATAACACAAACTCTAAAAAGGCTATAATAATCAATGGATATAAAGAAGCTGATGCATTATCTGTGGCTGGTCTTGCAACAAAAGAAACCATACCGGTGTTGATGAGTAGGGATAATAATCTAAATAAAGTTGTAAAAGAGAAGTTAAATAATTGGAATGTAGACGAATTGATAATAATAGGTGGAGAATCTTCTATATCTGATAACATAAAGCAGATAGCTAAAGCAAAATCTAAGAAGAGAATATCTGGAAGAGATAGATATGAAACAGCGGTTAAAATAGCTGAACAGTGTTATCCCGAGTCACAGACAGTATTAATTGCTAATGGAGAAAATTCTATAGATGCACTTGCTACAGGTGCTATAACATATAAAGAAAAGTCTCCGATATTATTAGTAAAAGAAAATAGCGTTCCAAATTCTGTAAAAAATAGAATAAAAAATAAGAATTCAAAGAATATTTTAATATTTGGTGGAAAAAGTACTATTTCAAACGCTATTGAAAATGAATTGAAAAAACTCAATAGATAAATAGATATGAAAAGATTATATTAAAATAAATCTATTATAGTAATTAGCTTTGATTTGAATTATAAAAAAATACCGATGGTAAAAGCTTAATTTATGTAACTTTTATTTTAAGAGATAAATTATAAAAAAAATAGTGTATGAAGAGAGTTAAGTTCATACACTATTTTTATGCGATTAATTATCAATAGAGAATAAAATTTAATGATTAAAAAAATATCTATTTATCAATAGAGAATAGAAGAATTTTCGGAATATTGCAAAAAGATAGAGGAATTGTGTAAAAAATACTGTTTTTTTGGAAAAAACTAAAAAAAATGTAAAAAAATGGCGTTATTTTATTAACAATTGTTAAGGTTTTCTATCAATTGTAGTATACTAGTATTGAGATATATTAATATTAGTTAAGAATAGGGGGTAACAGAATGAAGCTCTTAACTTTTAAAGGAGGAATACATCCTCCATATGGAAAAGAGTATGCAAACAAAAAACCAATTGAGAGAGCAAAAGCTCCGGAAACTGTTTATATCCCTCTTCAGCAGCACATAGGTGCTCCGGCAAAATGTATAGTTGAAGTTGGAGAAGAGGTAAAATTTGGACAGAAAATTGGTGAAGCTCAAGGTTTCGTATCTTCTAATATTCACTCTTCAGTATCTGGGAAGGTAAAGGCAATTAAACCGTGCGGTGTTCCAGGTGGTACTGCTATGTGTGTAATCATTGATAATGACTTCAAAGAGGAATTGCATGAAAGCGTTAAACCAAAAGGCGAAATTGAAACTCTTACGAAAGAAGAGATAGTGTCTATTGTTAAAGAAGCAGGTATAGTAGGTATGGGTGGTGCGACATTCCCTAACCATGTAAAGATTTCTCCTCCGCCGGATTCAAAGGCAGAGTATGTAATATTAAATGGTGCTGAATGTGAACCTTATCTTACAGCGGATGACAGATTAATGGTAGAAAATCCGGAGTATGTTGTTTATGGTTTGAGGGCATTGATGAAGGCATTGGATGTCGATAAAGGATTTATAGGTATAGAAGTAAATAAGCCTGAAGCTATCGAAAACATAACTAAGGCAGCACAGCCATATCCTGAGATTGAAGTTGCCAGCCTGGCTGTTAAATATCCGGAAGGTGCAGAAAAACAGCTTATTTATGCATGTACAGGAAGAGAAGTTCCATCAGGTGCTTTACCAATTGCTGTAGGAGCAGTGGTGAGTAACGTTGCGACATCTGCGGCTATTGCAAGGGCTATTAAAGAAGGTATGCCTCTTGTTGAAAGAATAACTACAGTTACAGGTCCATGTATAAAGGAACCAAAAAATTTAATAACAAAAGTTGGTACAAAGTTCAGTGAAATAATAGAACAGTGTGGCGGAATCAAAGAAGGTGTCAAGGCTAGTAAATTAATAGCTGGTGGACCAATGATGGGACTTGCACAGTACACGGATGATATTTCCACTAATAAGGGTTCATCAGGTATCTTAATTTTAGATGAAAGTATGGCGAGAGCTCCTGAACAGATGAACTGTATAAAATGTGGTAGATGTACAGATGTATGTCCAGCATTCCTTCAGCCATTATTTATAAGTGCATATTCGTTAAAAAATAATTTTGATGAAGCAGAAAAGCATAGAGCTATGGATTGTATTGAATGCGGTTCATGTTCGTATATTTGCCCTGCTAGAAGATTATTATTACCTTCTATAAGACAGGCAAAGAGAGAAATCGGTGCTAAGAGAAGAAAAGCTGCAGCACAGAATAAATAATTGTTAAGGGGGAAAAACGATGAATGAAAAATTGATAGTTTCTTCTTCTCCTCATATTAGGACAAAAGAAGATACTTCATACATAATGAAACAAGTTATTCTTGCACTTCTTCCAGCAACAGCGGCTGGTATATATTATTTTAGGGTGCAGGGTCTAATAACTATATTAGCCTGTGTAATCGGATGTGTCGGTTCAGAATGGCTATATTGCAAGATAACAAAGAGAAATAGTACGATACATGATTTATCTGCAGTAGTAACAGGTTTATTATTGGCTTTTAACGTTCCGGCAGGTCTTCCTATCTGGATGTGTTTATTCGGTTCAATATTTTCAATAATAGTAGTGAAGATGTTGTTTGGTGGTATAGGTTTTAACTTCTTAAACCCTGCATTAGCTGGTAGAGCTTTCTTATTAGCATCTTTCCCGGTAGCTATGACTACTTGGTTGAAGCCCGGTGCTAATTCGGATGCAGTTACAACAGCAACTCCGCTTAGTTTCTTAAAGTTGGCGGGCTCTAATTCTACTAATGCCATAAATAGCATACATGATGCAGGTATAACTTTAGGACAGATGTTTATGGGAAATATCGGCGGTACTGTTGGTGAAACATGTTCATTGTTACTGATAATAGGTGGATTATATTTAATATATAAAGGTATCATATCTTATGTAATGCCGGCAACTTATATAATTTTAGTTGTAGTGCTTTCATTTATATTTGGTGGATTTAATGCCGAGTTTGCTATGTATGAAGCTTTGGCAGGTGGTTTATTGCTTGGTGGTTTCTTTATGTTGACTGACTACACTACTTCACCAATGACTAAAAAAGGTCAAATAATATACGCAGCAATAGCGGCAGTAATAGCTACTTGTATAAGGTTATTCGGTGGTTATCCTGAAGGTGTATCTTATTCAATATTATTTGCTAACTGTCTTGTTCCATTGATTGATAAGTATGTAAATAATAGAGTGTTTGGGGAGGTGCGTAAATAATGAATAGTATGGTTAAAAACGGTGGTACATTATTAGCATTCTCTGCAATAGCGGCATTGTTGTTAGCAGTTACAAATCAAGCGACTTCTCCTATTATAGAACAACGTAATATAAAAGCGAATAATGAAGCTAGAATTCAGGTATTACCTGATGCTAAAGAATTTAAAGAAGTGGATGCATCTTCATTTAAGGATGCTAAAGCTGAAACTGTTACAGAAGTTTATGAAGGAGTAAACGGTTCTGAAAAAGTTGGGTATACAATAAAAGCTAATCCGTCTGGTTATGGGGGGGCTGTTGAATTGACAATAGGTATAAGCAAAGATGGAAAGATTACCGGTGTAAGTGTTGGTAACAATCAGGAGACTCCGGGTCTTGGAGCAAAATCTGCTGATCCTGCATTCAATGGTCAGTATAAAGGAAAAGAAGCCAAAGAACTGGAGGTAATTAAGAGCGGTTCACCTGGTGAAAATCAGATAAAAGCAATATCTGGTGCTACAATTACATCTAAGGCTGTTACAAGTGGTATAAATGAAGCCATTAGTGTATTTGGAGTATTAAATAAATAGGGGGGTTAGATATGAGCAGTTTAGGAAAAATATTTAAAAACGGTATAATAGATGAAAACCCTACCTTTGTACAGGTAATTGGTATGTGTCCAACACTTGCCGTTACAAGTTCGGCTATAAATGGTATAGGTATGGGGCTTTCAACAGCGGTGGTACTTGCGTGTGCTAATATCGTAATATCATTACTTAGAAAAATTGTTCCTGATAAAATAAGAATACCTTGTTTTATCGTTGTTATAGCTACATTCGTTACAATAGTACAGATGGCATTAAAGGCATATGTGCCGGCATTAGATAAAGCGCTTGGTCTTTATATCCCATTAATAGTTGTTAACTGTCTAATTCTTGCGAGAGCAGAGAGTTTTGCTTGTAAGAATGGTCCTGGTGCATCTTTCGTAGATGGTATTGCTATGGGACTTGGTTTTACATTAGGTCTTACAATACTGGGTGCTGTAAGGGAAATATTAGGTGCTGGAAGTATATTTGGATTTGTTTTCTTACCGGAAACTCTAAATACACTATTATTCATCTTGCCTCCGGGAGCTTTCCTTACATTAGGATTTTTGATGGCAGTGTTTAATAAGATTACAAAGAAAAAGGCGTAAAGGGGTGTAGAGATTGAAACTAATACTATTATTCTTATATATAGTGCTTGTCAATAACGTAATAACTTCTCAATTCCTTGGTATTTGTCCTTTCTTGGGTGTTTCTAAGAAAACTGACACTGCCATAGGTATGGGAGTTGCAGTTACTTTTGTTATTGCATTAGCATCAATAATAACATATTTTATACAGATAATTTTAGTGCAATTTAAAATTGAGTATTTACAGACTATAGCTTTTATACTTGTTATAGCCTCTATAGTTCAGTTTGTTGAAATGGTAATAAAGAAGACTTCACCGTCTTTATATCAGGCACTTGGTGTTTTCTTACCGCTTATAACAACTAACTGTGCGGTTTTAGGTATAGCAATAGTTAATATAACAAAAGAATATAACATTATAGAAACTTTGATAAACGGTATAGGTGCCGGAATAGGTTTCACATTAGCGATAGTAATATTCGCCGGAATCAGAGAAAGACTTGAATTGGCTGATGTCCAGGAAGCGTTTGAAGGTTTCCCAATAACATTAATTTCAGCAAGTTTGATGTCAATTGCTTTCTTGGGATTCACAGGATTAATAAAATTATAGGGGAGGTACTAAAGAATGCTTATTGTATATGCGGTAGTTGTACTCGGAGTACTAGGTTTAATCTTTGGTCTGATCCTAGACTTTGCTTCTAAAAAGTTTGCGGTTGAAGTGGATGAAAAAGAAGCTGAAATTTTGGAAGCTTTACCAGGAGCTAACTGTGGTGGTTGTGGTTTCCCGGGTTGTGCCGGGCTTGCTGCTGCAATAGCAAGTGGTGCTGCACCTGTAAATGGTTGTCCGGTAGGTGGTGCTGCAACTGCTGAAAAGGTTGCGGCAATCATGGGTGTCGAAGCTGGTTCAGGTGAAAAGATAGTGGCAAATGTAAGATGTAAAGGTACATGTGATGCTACGAAAGAAAAATACGAGTACAGTGGTATTGAAGATTGTAGAGCAGCTGCAGTTTTGATAGGTGGACCAAAAGGATGTTCATATGGATGTTTGGGTCTTGGAACTTGTGTTCAAGTTTGTGCATTTGATGCTATTCATGTTGTGGATGGAGTTGCAGTTGTGGATGAGGAAAAATGTGTCAACTGTGGTAAATGTATAGATATTTGTCCGAAAGGATTGATTGAACGCAAGCCGGCAAATAAGGCTGTCACTGTTCAATGTAAGTCAAATGACTTTGGTAAAGCTGTTAAAGATAATTGTTCAGTAGGATGTATAGGTTGTGGAATCTGTGTTAAGGAATGTCCGTTTGATGCTATTATTTTTGAAAATAAATTAGCACAAATAGATTATGATAAATGTAAGCAGTGTAACAAATGCGCCATGAAGTGTCCTACTAAGGTAATAAAACCAAAAGAAAGAAAGAAACCTGCTGTTGCTCCAAAGCCGGCTGCACCTGCAAAACCTGCAGAAGCTAAGGCTGAAGAAAAACCGGCAGAGGTAAAAGTTGAAGATAAAACAGAAGCTTAACTAATATTAATTGAGTTGTTATAAATGAAAATTTATGACAACTCTTTTTTTATGTAAATATGGTAAATGATGTTGCGAATAAAAATAAAAAAGTCGATATACTTATATAAAGTGGAAAAGGGGGTATCGATTTGAATCTAAAAATACGAGAAATGAATATTGATGAGAAACCAAGAGAAAAACTGCTTAAGAGAGGGGTAAAATCACTTTCGAATTCGGAATTAATAGCTATATTAATTAGAATAGGCAATAAAAATGATAATGCTATTACACTCAGTTCAAAACTTTTAAAAAATACATCAAATGGAATTAGAGGGCTGAGGGAAATGAGCATAGAGGAAATGTGTGGATTTGAGGGAATAGGTGTATCAAAGGCAACTATAATTAAAGC
The DNA here is from genome assembly GCF_014229965.1 of Peptostreptococcus canis. GTDB lineage: Bacteria > Bacillota > Clostridia > Peptostreptococcales > Peptostreptococcaceae > Peptostreptococcus > Peptostreptococcus canis. The sequence goes on along the minus strand of NZ_JABGBW010000002.1, from coordinate 496,548 downwards.
GGCTATAGAGCTGGGAGAGAGAATATCGGATTATAGGCCAAATAAGTATAAGATAAGTAATCCATGGGACGTGTATTTATACTATATGGAAGAATTAAGATATTTGAAAAAAGAAGTATTTAAAGTTATTCTTTTAAACACAAAAAATGAAATAATAACCGATATCAATGTTTCAATAGGGACTTTAAATTCATCAATAGTTCATCCGAGGGAAGTATTTGTGGATGCAATTAAAAAAAGTGCAAATTCCGTGATATTAATGCATAATCATCCGTCCGGAGATCCGTTTCCATCTGCTGAGGATATAAACATTACAAAAAGATTAAAAAAAAGCGGTGACATAATAGGGATTGAAGTTTTGGATCATATTATAATTGGAGATGGTATATACTATAGCTTGAAAGAAAAAGGCGATTTTTAACCGTATAAAAACTCATAGTGAAATATTATATATATAATATTTGCAACCATATATTTTGGAAAAGTTTATAAGCAATGATGAAATAAGAACAAAAAAAATAAAAATATTAACAGAAGTGAAAACACTTATATATGTAATAATGTTATTAGATATGATATACTATATAGGAATAGTAAATATTAAAATAAGGTTCATATTATAATATACTTATAAGTTGATAATTTTAAGTATATTTATAAGTGGATGATTGAATAAATTAAAAAATTTTGGAGGTAGCTATGGGTTTTTTTAGTAAGTTTTTTGGTTCAAATATTAATAATATTATTACAAATGATATGGGAATAGATTTAGGTACAGCCAATACTCTTGTGTATATTAAAGGTCAAGGTATTGTAGTGAATGAGCCGTCTGTAGTAGCTATTAGGGAGGACAATAATGAAATTTTGGCTGTGGGACAGGCAGCTAGGGATATGCTGGGAAGAACTCCTGAAAATATAATAGCAATTAAACCGGTTAAAGAGGGGGTAATATCCGATTTTGAGGCTACTCAGGCAATGATGAGTTATTTTATTCAAAAAGGTTCTAAGGGGGTTGTCAGCCCTAGAATAGTGATTTGTGTACCTTATGGAATTACTAAAGTTGAAAAGAAAGCAATAGAAGAGGCGGCAATACAGGCAGGGGGAAGAGAAGTTTATATTCTTGAAGAACCTATGGCAGCTGCGATTGGTGCCGGACTTAATGTCAATGATCCTGAAGGGAACTTAATTGTAGATATAGGTGGTGGGACTTCCGAAATAGCAGTTATTTCACTTGGGGGTGTAGTCGTTGCAAACTCAGTGAGAATTGCAGGAGATGAGTTTGATACTGCGATTGAAAATTTTGTAAGATCCGAGTATAACATTGTTATAGGTTCAAGAACTGCGGAAAATATTAAATTGTCTATTGGTTCAGCTTATCCGTCGGAGCAAGAATTAGAAATGGTGGTAAGTGGTAGAGATATATTGACAGGACTTCCAAGGACCATAACTATTGGTTCGACAGAAGTTAGGGAAGCTTTAAGAGAGCCTATTAATGAAGTCATAGAAACGATTAGAACAACACTTGAACAAACACCTCCGGAGCTTGCATCTGATATTATGGATAAAGGAATTGTATTGACTGGTGGAGGCTCATTATTAAATGGCTTTGATAAGCGTATTGAGGCTGAAACTTCACTTAAAGTTACCATAGCGGAAAATCCATTGCACTGTGTTGCTATAGGCGCAGGAAAATCAATAGAAAATGATAAGATATTTCATAGCATTGTTAAAATGAATTCAGAAAGTTAGTTGGTGATTTGGTTGAAACTTAGTAAAAATAACAGACCAAGATTTACTGTAAAGGGGGCAATAGCCACTGGAGTTGTGATAGCTATTGCAGTAATTACCATTAATTCATTTGCAAATGGTGGAAGTGTCGAAGTTCTTGAAAAAGTGAATCCATCCGCTCCATTTTATGGAATAGGTAAGCATCTAAATAATGTTGTTACGGGGATTGGTGGTTTTTTTGAGGATATAGTAAATTTTCGCTCTAATTCAAATAAGGTGAAAGAATTAACTGATGAAAATAAAAGACTAAGGCAGGAAATAATAGATTTAAAGGGTGATGAAAGTAGACATGATTCACTTGATAGACTGAAAAAATCTTTGAACTATATTGATGGAAATCAAAGGAACGAACTTGTATCCGCCAGTATCATAGGAAAAAATGATGGGGATTGGTATAAAAGCTTTATAGTCGAGGCAGGTTCTGATAGGGGTATTACAAAGAATAGTATAGTTATAAATGGAGATGGAGTAGTTGGAATAATTTATGAAGTGGGAAGCAAGTATTCTAAGGCCATTTCGTTGGTTGATTCCAGGGCATCTGTCAGTTTTAAAATATCCGGAAAAGAGAATGAAAAAGGAGTTATTACTACATCCTCGGCAGTTGGTGTTTCAGATTTAAAGGATATTGATAAATTGCTGCAAGGCTATTTATTTGATGTAAAATCAAAAGTCAAAGTTGGTGATTTGGTTGTTACATCAGGGCTTGGATTTTATCCGGAAAATATACCGGTGGGAAAAGTAAGTAAAGTTATTTATGATAAAAATAAATCTATGAAATTTGTAAAGATAAGACCAAATGTAGATTTCAAAAAATTGGATGAGGTAAGTATAATTCCTCCTAGAAAAATAGAATAGGGGGGGACTATATGAAGAATTTTATACTTTTTTTGATAGGGATATTGGTGATTTTTATAGAAACCTTTTTTACAAACTATATTAGTGTGTATGTAAGTGTTAATTTGTTGCTGATATACTGTATATTTATATCTTTATATTTAGACAAAAGTTCAGCGTTAATATTAGTGGGAATAGTTGGGTTGATGAGTGATTTAATCTCCGGTGGAATAACCGGACTTACACCTTTGCTATTCCTTGTAATATCTTATTTTATTTTTAATATAGAAAAGTCTATATTCAAGGATAATAGGCTTATAGTCAGTTTGCTGGTGTTTGTGATAAGTATAGTGTATTCTATAATCAATGCTGTAGTATCAGCCATATTTTTTGTACCGACACCATTAGTTGTTGCATTTTTTAAAGCAATCTTTTTAATTCCAATTGTTAATACCATGATTGCTTTTATATTATTTACATTGTTTCAAGACAAACTGATTAATCTTAGAGAAGAATAGTGGTGAAGAAATGAAGAAAAATACAGTTATGAAATCGAGATTAAACAGTATAAATAAAATACTGCTGGTTATTTTGGCGATTTTCGTAGGTAAAATTTTGTATATGACTACTATAAAGTACTCCTACTATTCAGAACTTGCCAATCAAAAAACCTTTAAAAGGATTTTGGTTCAGGCACCAAGGGGGGAAATTAAAGACAGAAACGGTGTATTATTGGCCGGAAACGAACCTCAATTTACAGTACAAATAGTAGGGGATACATTTAATAAAATTGGTAAAGACAATAAGCAAGAAGCAAATAAAATTGCTTATTCAATAATAAAGATATTAGAAAAAAATAATGAGAAATATACGGATGAATTTCCTATTGTGATAGAAAATGGAAATTATTATTTTACATATGATAAAAAAATAGAGGATTTCAAAAAAGAAAATGGAATACCTTCTAATTATACGCCTAAGCAGTGTTTTTATTATGTGGTAGATTCTTTAATCAAAAATCAAGTTCTTTCTCTTTCAGATAGAAACTTGGAACCAATAGATTTGCAGGCTAAATTAAACTCTTTAGGGTATTATCCTCCAATTTTGGTAAAAGACTGGAAATTCACTCAAGAAAAAGAGAAAAACGACTGGCTAGAAAGTTACAAGTTGAAAGATAATAAAACCGATGTAAGTGCTAAAGTTGCGTTTGAAAAAATAAGAGATGAATATTATAACATTAGTAGAGGAATTTCTAATAATGAAGCGAGAAAAATAATGTTGGTAAGAGATATGATAAAATCTAAGATATATACTCAATATAGTCCTGTGACTTTAGCAAAGGGAATTAGCAAGGATACTGTAGCACAAATAGAGGAAAATTCAATGAATTTATCAGGAGTATCCGTTGCAATTGAACAAAAAAGAGTATATCCATCGCAAAATTTGGCTTCACATGTTCTAGGATATGTAGGGAAAATACCTTCTTCAAAAGTTGAGGATTTGTCTAAATATGGATATAGTCAGGACGATTTGATAGGGCTTTCGGGAATAGAACGCAGTTATGAAAAGAAATTGAAAGGAAAAGCCGGATATAAAGAGGTTAAAGTCGATAGCGTCGGCAGGGTTATAGAAGAGATGAAGTCAGTTGATCCGGTATCCGGTGGAAGTGTTTATTTAACTATAGATAGCAAGTTGCAAAAAGTTGCTGAAAAATCTCTTGAAGAAGCTATTAATTCCGCAAGAAGCGGAAATAGTTTTAAAAGTCAGTTCGGAAATATAAATATTAAAGAACATGCTCCTAAGGCAAGATCCGGTGCCGTAATAGCCATTGATGTAAATAGTGGAGATGTACTTGCTATGTCAAGTTTTCCTAATTATGATCCAAATAAATTTGCAAGTGGAATTACATCAGAAGAATATAATAACTATCTTCCAAAAAATTCAAATGACCTATTAGCTCCAAATCCTTTGTTAAATTTGGCGACGCAAGGGGCATTTCAACCGGGTTCTACCTTTAAATTAATAACTGCTATGGCAGCTTTGGATTCCGGCTTGAATCCTAATTATACTATTAATGATCCCGGAGTTATCAGGATGGGAAATAGAAATTTTGCAGACTATATATGGCATCATGGTGGAAAAAACCATGGCGTGGAAAATTTATATAAAGCGATTCAGGAGTCTTGTAATGTCTATTTTTATGTAATAGGTAGTGACAGAAATTGGATGACTGGAGAAAACCTTCACTTGGGTATGGGCTCAAAGAAAATACTTGAATATGCCAAAAAGTTTGGGCTAGATGAAGGTACAGGGCTGGAGAGTCAATTAGAGGAAAGAAATGGAAAAGTTCCTAGTGAAGAATTAAAGATAGAAAAGACAAAAATCCAATTGAAGATAGCTCTTGACAGAACGATGAGATTTCATTTTAATGGTATAGACTATACAAAAGATAGAGATGAGTTTGAAGCCAAGATTGATGAAATCGTAAGTTGGATTGATGAAAAAGATATTCCGGGCAGAATAGAAACCATAAAGAGACTGAAGAAAATAGGTGTCAAAGAGGAATATGCTGAATCAGATGCCGATTATATAGTCTATAGTTACTTCAATTTTGCTAAATGGAGAGTAGGAGATACTTTTAACCTTGCTATTGGACAAGGAGAAAATGCATATAATCCGGCTCAAATAGTCAGATATGTATCTGCAATTGCAAATGGTGGATATTTGGTAAATCTAAATGTGGTAAATAAGGTAGAATCAAATAATGGAAAAATAAGTGAAGAGTCTAAGAGAAAACTTGAGAAAATTAAATTTAAAAATGATAAAAACCTTGAGGAATTAAAAATAGGTATGGTTAGAGTTTCTGAAATAGGTCTTGCAAAAGATATGTTTGGAAATTTTCCAATAAAAGTGGCATCAAAAACAGGTACTGCGGAAAAAAATGGTAAAATACCTAGTAACAACGAATTTGAATATTTAAAATCACATTTATCTTCTTATTCAGTGGAAAGAAAAGAAGTAATGAAGAGGTATGAACAGTTAAAATCCGAGAAGGAGTTAGAATTGACCAATGAAAAAATAAAGGAAGTCAAGAAAAAGATTTTAGATCCGGATATATCTAAAGAAGAGAAAAAAAAGCTTAAGTTAGATCTTGAAAATGGAATAAAAGTAAAGCTTGAAAAATCGGATAAAGTAAATTCTTTTTATTTGAGAAAAGCTATAAAACAACTTAATTCCAAAATTACGGATAAGGATATAGATAGATTTAAAGCTGATTATGGTTCCTTTGCATGGTGTATAGCGTTTGCACCTGCTGATAATCCTAAAATAGCAGTAGCTTGTATGATTCCACAAGGAGAAACAAGCTCATATGCTGTATTACCGATTAGAGAAATTATGGGACAGTATTTTGGTCTGATTGATGAAAATAAAAAAGAAGATGAAACTAATAATAGATTAAAAAATAAGAAAGATAATTCAAGAGAAACTATGGATAATAGTGAAAAAAATGAAGATAATAACTCGATAAATCAAAATAGAAATTCTGGTAGTTCAGATGAGTTGGGGATTGTCGATATTGATTAACATATCGGGAGGTGACAATAATGATAAAAACAAAAATCGAAGAGATAGAATTTAAAGGAACCGGTAAAGGTCTAGTTCTATATATTAATAAAGAGATTAGTATAGAGTCTATTTTTGATTTAATTTCTTCAAAAGTATTGTCATCTCCCGGTTTTTTTATTGGAGGTATTTTAACTGAAATAGTAAGTGATTATATATCTCCATATCAGAAAAATTTAATTGTGGAATATTTATCGGATAACTATAATATGAAATTTATCGGAGTAGATGAATTTCACTTCAATGAATTGATGAAACAAAAGGAATATAGGGGTGCAACGGCTTTATTTAAAGCTGTACGAACTTTATATGTAATGGATATATCTGAAGGTGAGGAAATTAATTATAACGGTAGTGTAATAATAATGACAACCCTTCCTGCAAATTCTATAGTGAAGGTTTCATGTGATATAATCGTACTTGGAAGCACCGAAAAAGAATCGGCATTAATAGCAGGGGGTAATATTACAGTTACCGGAGAACTTAGAGGGCTTGCATATGCGGGTGCTTATGGAAATGATAGTGCATGTATAATAGCCAGAAGGATAAATTCACCAAGAATAGCAATATTTGATTGTGAGTCGGAATATGTTGTAAGTCAAAGAAATACCACTATGAATAATCCAGAGATAGCCTATATAGACGAACATAAACATATAGTTATTTCACAAAAAAAAGAAGTATTATTTAGATATTCTCCGGAAAGCATAAAAGATACAAGTTATGGTGCTTTTGATTTGTCAGAACAGGGAGTTATGATGGAAAAGAATGAATCAGTTTCTGATTACTATTATGATCGCATAGAAAAGGATGACGATGATGAATATTATGATGACTACGATGTTGGAGATTTTTCAGAAGGTTGTTATGATGAAAATTATCATAATAAAATTGGAGATGCTATAGAGGAAAAAATTGGGAAATATGATTCGGATAAGATAAATATAAAAAATATGAAAGATAGCAAATTAGTAAATAAATTAAAAGATTTGTTTTTAGAGGACGTAGATAATGTTGAAGATGAAGAAAATAGATTATAAGAAAAAAATAAGAGTAATCAAAAACGTAGATTGGAAACTTATTTCAATAATCTTAGTAATTTTCTTATTTGGACTTCTCATATTAAGTAGTGCAACACATGCAAATGTAACGGGAGATTATACTCAGATTTATAAGCAAATTCTGGCTTTCTTTTTGGGAACAATTTTGGTAATAGTGTTGTTATTATTTGATTATGACAGCATTGGTAAATATTATAAACAATTATATGTATTCAGTATTATTTTACTGGCAATTGTCTTGATTCCGGGAATTGGAGATCAGCAGTTTGGTGCAAGGTCTTGGATAAAAATAGGCAAATTTAACCTACAGACATCCGAGATAGTAAAGACTACTTTTATAATGAGTTATGCAAAAATAGTAGATAAGAATAAAGAAAATATAGGTGATATAAAGACCCTTGGAAAATTGATACTTTATGCATTTCCTTTTATCGCACTTTTATTATTACAACCGGATTTAGGAACTGCAGTGGTGTTTATGAGCATTATCTTTTTCATGTTATTTACAGCCGGAATAGATAAAAAAGTATTGAGAAATGTAATAATCACATTGATAATACTTGCTCCAATAATGTATATTTTTATGGCACCACATCAAAAAATTAGAATTGTCAATTTTTTTAATCCTGAAGCCAGTAGTAATTATCATGTGTTACAATCAATGATAGCAATTGGTTCAGGGGGATTTTTTGGAAAAGGATTATATAATGGATCGCAAAATCAAGAAAATTTCCTTCCCGTTGGAGATTCGGATTTTATTTTTGCTGTTATAGGTGAGGAATTGGGTGTATTAGGGATGTTTTTTGTAATAATTCTTTTTACATTGTTAATTACAAGGTTATTGATGATAGCGAAAAAATCTAAAAATTCATATGGTACCTTTATTATTGTTGGAATTACAGGTATGTTCACATATCAAATGATACAAAATATAGGTATGACGATTGGGCTTATGCCGGTTACGGGACTTACGCTTCCGTTTGTAAGTTATGGAGGAAGCTCAATATTAGCTTCTATGGCTAATATAGGAATTGTGTTAAATGTATATTTGAGAAGGCGGAGGATAAGTCTTTATTCATGATATTAGTTGTGTATTGATGTATTTTTTTGTTTCATCGATACACAGTTATTTTGTAAGCAAAAAAAATATAATAATTTATTGTTTATATGCAATATTTGGTAAAAATTTATATTAATTACTGATAATATAAAATTGAGGTGAATCTTTTGAAGAAGGTAGATATAAAAAATATTCTCAAAAAAGTTGAGAAACCGGCAAGATATCTTGGAAACGAATTAAATACTATACACAAAGAGACGGATGTTAAGGGATTAATTAGATATGCTCATTGTTTTCCTGATATATATGAAGTGGGGATGAGTCATTTGGGAAGTCATATATTGTATAATTCCATGAATCTTGAAGAAGGTGTGTTTTGTGAAAGAGTTTATGCTCCGGGAATTGATATGGAAGAAAAAATGAGGGAAAATAATGTGCCTCTTTTTGCATTAGAATCCAGAGAGGTTATTACGAATTTTGACTTTGTAGTATTTTCCTTGTCCTATGAAATGTGCTATACAAATGTGTTAAATATGATGGATTTGGCAAAAATACCACTTTATGCTAAAGATAGGAAAAATAAGGATCCATTTATAATGGTAGGGGGATCATGTACATATAATGTTGAACCACTTGCAGATTTTGTGGATATAGTAGTTTTGGGAGAGGGAGAAGAACTAAATAGAGAAGTAGTAAGGGCATATAAAGAGTGGATTAGTACAAGTCCATATGAAAACGGCAAAACAAGAAAAGATTTTCTTGAAAAAATAGCGGTAATAGAAGGGGTGTATATTCCTTCATTTTATGAATTTGAATACAATGAAGATGGTACAATAAAAAAACTGAATAAGCTTAATGATATTGCCCCTGATAAACCTAGAAAGAGGATAATAAGGGATATGGATCAGGTGGAATATCCGGAAAAAATAATTGTTCCATATATAGAAACAGTGCATGATAGAGTGGTATTGGAGTTATTTAGAGGATGTACCAGAGGTTGTAGATTTTGTCAGGCTGGAATGATATATAGGCCGATTAGGGAAAAATCAATTGAACGATTGAAAGAGATTGTCGATAAAATGTTGAAAAGTACAGGGTATGATGAAATTTCCCTTTCGTCTTTAAGTACAAGTGATTATTCTAAGATAGACGAAATCACAGATTACCTGGTAAATGAGTATGCACCCCAAAATATAGGGGTATCACTTCCATCCTTGAGATTGGATAATTTTTCGATGGAAATCGCAGAAAAAATACAACAAGTAAGAAAAACGGGTCTTACATTTGCACCGGAAGCAGGAACTCAAAGAATGAGAGATGTGATTAATAAGGGAGTAACTGAAGAGGATTTGAGAAACGCTGTGAGTAAGGCATTTCAAATGGGTTGGAATAGTGTGAAACTATATTTTATGATAGGACTTCCGACAGAACAATATGAAGATTTGGACGGAATCAGAGATTTGGCTTATGAAGTTATAGATATATATAGGGATGTTCACGGTGGCAAAATTAGAGGAAAATTCGGTGTCACAGTGAGTACATCTACTTTTGTACCCAAACCATTTACTCCTTTTCAATGGCATGGTCAGGATACTCAGGAAGAAATCAGGGATAAACAAAGATATCTTGTGGGAAAACTTAGAAATGGGAATATAAAATATAACTATCATGATTCTAAAACAAGCTTATTGGAAGCTATATTTGCACGAGGGGATAGGCGATTATCAGATGTGCTATATGAAGCGTTTAAAAATGGTGCCAAGTTTGACGGATGGTCAGAGCATTTTAATTTAGAGAGATGGATGGATGCAATGGCAAAATTTAATCTCGATCCGGGTTTTTATGCACATAGAAATAGAAATTACGAAGAAATATTCCCTTGGGATCATATCGATGTAGGTGTCAGTAAGGAATTTTTAATTAGAGAAAATGAACTGGCAAAGGTTGATAAGACAACAGATGATTGTAGACATGGATGTAGAGGTTGTGGAATAAATTCCAGTGATATTGGAAGGGGGCTATGTTAATGTCAAAAGTCATGAGAATAAAATTTACAAAATACGGCGACATGATCTATATATCACATTTAGATGTGCAGAGATTATTTCAAAGAGTTTTCAGAAGAGCAGGTATAGAATTAACTTTTTCGCAGGGATTCAATCCTCATCCAAAAATGAGTTATGGAAACGCTCTTGCATTGGGTATTGAAAGTTTTGGAGAATATGTAGATATAGAAATTGAAGATGATATTTCTCCAGATGAATTGATTAAAAGGATAAACAGTGAACTTCCGGACGGAATGGAATTTGTAAAATGTATACAGTTGCAAGGTGGAGAGAAATCACTTGCTGCTAATATTGAATATGGTAAATATGAATTTATAATACCTAATATTAATAAAAATGATTTTGAATTCATTAATGGTAAAATATCTGAGATTATCAATATGGACGAAATATTAGTAAGTAAGAAAAATAAAAAAGGCAAAATTGTAGAGCTAAATATCAGACCGCTAATAATTGATTTAAATGTTATCGGAGTAGATTCTGATAATCTAAGGATAGGAGGTATGCTAGCAACCGGCTCAAAGCAAAATTTGAATACCAACGTATTTATACCGAAGTTGCTTGAATTTTTGAATTTGAAAATCGATCATTTGGATGTTGATATCAAAAGAAACGATCTTTATTTCTATATTGAAGGTAAATTTGAATCGCCAATGTAGGAATGTGAAGGAGGAAATATGAAAAAGTATATTTTAGAAAATTTCGTTAGTTCTAAAAAATTAGTAGTATTAGATGAAGAAGAAATTGAAAAGATAATTATTGAAGAGGAAGATGATAATAAAGAAAAAGTCAATATGATTTTCAAGGGGAAAGTAAAGACAGTTTATAGTACTATGAATTCTGTTTATGTAGACCTGGGGGGAGGATGTATCGGGTATTTAAAAATCGATAAAAATAACAAATACATCCAAGGTGAAAGCGTTATGGTACAAGTATCAAAAGAGGAACTTGGATTAAAAAAGTCTAAATTAAATGATGAGATAAGTATTCGGGGAACGTATCTGGTATATATACCATCTAATACAAGATTGACTTTTTCCAGCAAAATAAATGATACTAGAGAAAAAGAAAGACTGCATAAAATAATGCGAAATATTTCAAAAGATGATCTTGGGTTTATAGTTAGAACAAATGCACAAGGTTGTACAGAAGAAGAGTTGCTTGAAGAAGTAAATTATCTAAAGAAAAAATATAGAGAAATATGCGAAAAATATAATTCAATGAAAGGTGAAGGTTGTATATATAAACCTAATAGTCAAATATTTGAGTATATAAAAGATAATTTAAATGACAAAGTAGAGAGCATAATTTATTCTGTATACTATGAAGATAAAGATAGTGAAAAGTTTGATTCAGAAATAAGAAAAATAGTAAGAGATATTAATCCCGGATTTTTGGAAAAGATATATCGTGAAGAAAATGCGGATGTATTTGAGATATATGGAATTAATTATAGTATGAGAAGATATATAGCCAGAAATGTATCATTAGATTGTGGTGGAAGTTTGATGATTGATAATACAGAAGCCATGACAGTTATAGATGTTAATTCTGGAAGATTTACGGATCATAGTAATTATGAAAGCGGAATTTTTAAGGTAAATATGGAAGCAGCTGGCGAAATTGTAGATCAGATTATTAAAAGGGATATAGGTGGTATTATTATAGTGGACTTTATAGATATGAAAGGAGACTATAATAAAGCAAAAATTATTAGTGAATTGAAGTCTGGTTTTGAAATTGAAGGAAGAAGAACAATCGTACATGGTTTTACAAAGTTAGGGTTGATGGAAATATCCAGAATGAGAAAAAATGGACGCTTGGAATCATATTTCTTTAGGAATCTGGTACATAGATCGACATCTCCTAAAAATTTTATAGATATAGTAGAGCGTGAGATAATTTATGAGCGTTTTCATAGAGGAAAAAAGGAGTATAATTTGAACTTTGAAGCGGAAAGACATCAAGTTTTTGATTTTGATCGAAAAAAAATGGAAAAATTAGCTAAGAAATATCAAATAAAGATAAAATATAAAAATATACTAAATGAATCAAATGAAATTTTTAAATAGTATAGACTTATAGATAATATTTTAAATTTAATATATCAAAAAAGGCTGACACAGAAACCTAGAATTTGCCTTTTACAAATATAAAATTGATTGGAAATAAGTTTTTCCTTTATTTAATTAATTGTAAAAATATAAATTTTTTGTGTCAGCCTTTTTTATTTTGAAATATATTATTAGTTAGAGGAGTACTCTATTCATTAATTTTAAAAAAACAAAGTTGTATATTTAATATTTCACATTAATATTTTTGTCTGTTTTAGTAATGTTGAAAGTTAAAAGTGTATAGTAATTTAATATTCATCATAGTAGTTTTCATCAAACATCATAGTGATTTTAGGAGATAGGGCTATATCCCAATCTTCATGATCTGTATGAAGTAGTTTATGAGCTAATTCAGAATTGGGTTTTTCCAAATAGTCATTATATAATTTTTGAATAGATGGATTTTCATGTGAGTACCTCAAATACATTTTTTTATCTAAGTCATATAGCTTCTGACCTCTAATATATGCCAATTCTTGACCGTCTTTTATTGGTTGTCCGCCACCACCGGAACATCCACCCGGACAGGCCATTATTTCTACAAAATCGTATTTTACTTCTCCTTTTATTAAAGCTTCTATTAGATTTCTTGCATTTCCAAGACCACTGGCTACTGCTACACGTACTTGATTTCCATCTATTGAAAATTTTGATTCTCTCCAGCCATCCTGACCTCGAACTGATTTGAAAGAATCAGGTTCAGGATTTTTACCTGTGACAAAATAGTATGATGATCTTAATGCAGCTTCCATTACACCGCCGGTAGTTCCAAATATTGCTCCGGCACCACTTCCTATGCCAAGAGGATTATCAAAGGATTCTTCTTTTAGCATTGAAAAATCAAGATTTTCCGATTTAATCATTTTTTCTAGTTCTCTAGTCGTTATTACTACATCTACATCCCTATCAGCCCCGCTATCATTTATGCTAGGTATGCCAGCTTCATGCTTTTTAGCTGAACATGGCATTATTGATATACAGAAAATTTTGTCCGGACTGACTTCAAGAAGATCGGCATAATATGATTTTGCTATTGCACCAAACATTTGTTGAGGAGATTTTGATGTAGATAGGTATTTTACCAGTTCGGGGTATTGGGATTTCATAAATCTTACCCAGGCTGGACAACATGATGTGAATAAAGGATATTTCATTCCACCTTTTGAAAATATATCCAAAAATTCATTGGCCTCTTCCATAATAGTTAGATCAGCACTAAAGTTTGTATCAAAAACATAGTCAAAACCGATTTTTTTAAGTGCTGCTACCATCATATTTTGAGTGTCTAATTTTTCATCTACATCCAAAAATTCTGCCCAGGCAGTTCTTACAGCAGGAGCGACTTGAACAACTGTAATTAAATCAGGATTTTCAAGAGCATCATATACTTTTTCGGTGTCATTTCTGACTGTTAAAGCACCTACGGGACAGTGAGTAATACATTGACCACAAAGTGAGCAGTCAGATTGTTCTATTGTTCTATTCCAAGAAACATCGACAGTAGTTCTATATCCACTATTTACTATATCCCATATCCCAAGACTTTGAATTTTATCACATATTTGTATGCATCTCATGCATTTTATACATTTAGAGAAATCTTTTTGAAGAGGGGAGGTTGGGTTCCATTTTCTGTTATCATATTCAACTTTGTAATTCATATCAATTACATTTAAATTATTTGCCATTTCTTGTAAAGAGCAATTTCCACTTCTTACACAAGTAGCACATCTAAAATCGTGTTGTGATAAAATGAGTTGTATGTTTGCTCTTCTAGAGTTTCTAACTTTAGGGCTATTTGTATGAATTACCATACCTTCTTCTACGGTATTATTACAGGATGTAAGAAGTGCTTCTTTGCCATCCACCTCCACAACACATATTCTACATGCCCCAATTTCGTTTAAATCTCTTAGAAAACATAGATTGGGAATATTTATTCCCGCGGATTTTGCTGCATCTATAATTTTAGTTCCTTTTGCAACTTCTATTAATTGATTATCTATAGTTAATTTTACCATATTGATGTTCTACCTCCTCTAAAATTTCCCCAACCGAAATGATCACATCTAAGGCATCTTGAAGCCTCTTGTATTGCTTCTCCTTCAGTAAGTCCCATTTCAATTTCTTTAAAGTTACTTTTTCTTTCATCCGCCGGAACTTCTTTCATATTTGATCTAGCACAAGGCTTCCTATCATCCCAACGTATCCTAGGAAGTTCTATATCTACGCTTATTAAGTGATTAAATCCTAAATATTCATCTATATTTGCTGCTGCGACTTTACCGGCACCTATTGCTTTTATAACAGTAGCAGGCCCTGTCACACAATCACCTCCTGCAAACACGCCGGGTATGTTTTCCACTTCGCTTGAATTAAGGGCTTCTATAATACCTCTTTTTACAGGCATGCCGAATTCTCTAAAATGTTTTGACTCTATGTTTTGACCTATAGCAACTATAATATAATCGCATTCAATTCTGACAGGTTCTTCTTTTGCGTCTTTAGGTCTAGGTCTATTAGATTTATCCATCTCACCTAAAATTTGAGGTTGAACCCATAAGGCAGTAGTTTCGTTGTTATCATTAAATTCGATTTCTATTGGTGCCATTTGTGTTTGTAATATACAACCCTCTGCAATCGCTCCCTCAAGTTCCTCTATAAGGCAAGTCATATCATCCTGTCTTCTTCTGTATGCTATAGTTACTTTTTTTGCATTACATCTGACTGTTGTTCTTGCAACATCCATAGCAACATTACCACCACCGATGACAACAACTTTTTTGTCTGTAAAATCAGGATAATTTTCATCACCTATTTTTTTCAGCATCTCAACAGAAGACATTACACCAGTTGAATGTTCTCCTTCAACTCCTAGTTTTTTATCATCATGTGCACCAATTGCAATATATATGGCATCATATTTATCAGCAAGATCTTCTACTTTTATGTCTTTTCCAATCTGCATATTGGTATGCACTTCTACACCAGTTGCAAGTATGGCATCTATATCTTCTTGAAGTCTTTCTCTTGGAAGTCTATAATTGGGTATTCCATATCTAAGCATTCCACCCAATTTATCTTTCTCTTCATAAATTGACACATTATGTCCCATTAGCGATAAATAATATGCCGCACTTAATCCACTTGGACCGCCTCCAACAATGGCGATAGTTTTGCCGGTGTTTTTTTCACATGGCGGAGGTGGTACTATTCCAGCATGATCGCATGCATATTTTTTCATTCCTCTTATATTTAAAGGTGCGTCTATAAGTGTTCTTCTACATCTGGCTTCACAAGGATGTTCACAAACTAATGCACAAGCAGTTGGAAAAGGATTATCTTTTCTTATAAGTCTAATTGCATCCGCATACCTGCCCTCGCCAATAAGTGCGATATATCCAGGAATATCAACGCCAGCAGGACAGAGAGTAACACAAGGAACGGAAATATTTCTATCCATAGAGCATTTAAGTTTTTTAATATGAGATATATAGTCGTCTCTAAAGCCTAAAACACCTTTTAGTATCATAAGAGCTGCTTCTGAACCAATTGCACAGTCAGCTGTATCAATTATTATTCTAGCCGTATTTTCAATTAATTCTAATGTCTTTTCGCTGGCGATTCCATCCAACACTTCTTCCATTAATTCCTGAAGTTTTCCTAAACCAACTCTACAAGGAACACATTTTCCACAAGTTTGTGCGTGACAGAGTTTTAAAAATGCTAATGAAGCCTCAACCGGACAGATTCCGGGAGGACTGGATATAATTCTTCTTTCTATATCTTTATATAATCCTTCTACTACTACTTGAGCAGTATCAGGTGTATTAATATATAATCTACTCATATTACTTTCCCCCTTAAAAACAAATAAATTAGTAAGATTTTGCCATAAAACTAACAATCTCTAAAAATTAATAAAACCCGAATAAATCGGATTAAAAAGAATTTTCTGATTATTCATATAATAGCATATTTTCTAACTTTTTTCATTAGTTTTTGAGAAAAGCTAAAAATATCCCTTAACAAGTTTTTAATCTTGATAAGGGATATTTAAAGAAAATCCATCATAAGCTATTAAAGTATTTTTAAATATTGACGTGGCATTATGTAGAAAAATATTTGGATTATCTATTGATGGAGAAAAGTGTGTTAGTAATAACTTTTTTACACTACCACTTCTGGCAAGGGTGGCTGCCTCTCTAAAAGTCATATGCTTATTTTTTACAGCTTTTGAGATGTCTATTTCATCTCCATACATTGCTTCACATATAAATAGATCACTTTCATATATAAAATCCGGTATAGTTTTAATTGGTCTGGTATCAGTGATAAAGCTAAGTTTTATTCCCTTTCTTTCATTTCCAAGAACCATATCCGGAGTAAAAGTTTGACTTTCTATATGATATGTTTTACCCATTTGAAGATGATTCCATAAGTATTTTGGAACATTATTGGACATGGCTTTATTCATATCGAATATTCTATTTCTTTTAAAATACAAATTATATCCGATGCATTCAATTGAATGCTCAAGGTTTATAGTTTCTATTTCAATTTCTTTAAAAATATCGTCTATAAGTGAAAATTTTCCATATGGATTTTCTATTACTCTAAGTTCATACGGAAGTCCTTCCCAAATTATCATCATTGCAGATATAACTTTTTTTATTCCAACAGGTCCAACTATTGTAAGAGGTGTTCTTTTTTCTGCGTTTCCCATAGTTGAAAGTAGACCTAGCAGACCATTTATATGATCCCCATGTAAGTGAGTAATAAGTATTAAATCAATTCCTTTAAAGCCGCATCCGATTTTTTTCATAGAAATTTGAGTTCCTTCTCCACAATCTATCAGTATTTTCTTTCCTTTGTAATTTAAGAATGCACAGGAACAAAATCTATTTGGGGATGGAACATTTCCACCACTGCCCACGATAATAAGATTTAACACCATTTCACCTTCTTTCCATTGAAAAATATATTATTAATTTAATTAAATATTACTTTTTCTATCTAAGTATATCATATAAATCTAACCTGCAATACAAATTTGAAATATTTTCTATATATCAATAAAGAATTTACATATATCTAAGTATATTCTATAATAAATGAAAACAACCATTTAAAAAATGATGATATAATATTTAATATGATATAATTTTAATAAAGAAAGGGTGTGATAATTTGTCTCAAATAACAGGAATTGAATTTCAAAAAAAAAATAAGAATAGAGTGAATTTATATGTAGATGGTGAATATTTAATTTCTCTTTATGCAGAATTGGTATATAAATACAATTTGTCAAAAGGAAGTGAAATTGATAAAGAAAAACTAGCCGATATAATAAAATCGGATGATTATGAAAAGGCCAAGATAAAAGCTTTAGATGGCTTATCTAGAGCGGAAAAATCAGAAAAGAGAGTTAGAGAAAAATTATCACGTGAATTTGATGAAGAGATAGTAGATAGTGTTGTAAAATTTCTAAAAAAACATTCGTTTATAAATGATGAAAGATTTGCAGAGAGAATAGTTTATAATGATCAGAATTTTAAAAGAGTAGGCAGGAACAGAATAAAACAAAATTTATATATAAAAGGAATTAATTCTGAAAACATTGAAAATGCTTTGTCGAATGTAGATAACGAAATGGAAAAAGAAAATGCGGTATTTCTCGCAAATAAAAGGATAGGAAGAATAAAAGGAAAGGACGAAAAAAATATAAAAAATAAATTGTACCAATACTTAATATATAAAGGTTTTGAATATGAAGTCATTATGTATGCAATAGAAAAGGTATTGGGGGGTGAGTAAGGGAAAAAATCATAATAGCTATTTAAAGCATAGTAATTATGTTATAATAGAAATAGCATATTTTTGAAGGGAAAAATTTAAATGTTATTAGATGAGAGATTGGAGATTTCTCATAGGAGAAATCTCGAAAAAATTAATTCCTTTATAGATTCAAGTGAAAAAATGAAGCTTGGGATTATGGGAGGGACATTCAATCCTATTCATAATGCTCATTTGGCAACGGCAGAATTTATAAGAGATAAATACAATCTGGATAAAGTGGTATTTATTCCAACAGGAGATCCGCCACATAAAAAAAATGTTCTTGATAAGAAACATAGATATAATATGGTGGTTTTATCTACATTAAAAAATGATGATTTTTTTGTTTCAGATTATGAAATTTTTTCAGATCGTGGTCAAAATTATACAATTGATACACTTAGGTATATATCAAAGACATATAAAAATGAAGATCTGTATTTTATAACGGGATCAGATGCAATAAATCAGATGGAAACATGGAAGGATTTTGAGGAGAACTTTAAATTGGCAAAGGTTATAGGTGCTATTAGACCGGGTATAGGAATGCTCGAAACTCAAGAAAATGTTGAACGCTATAGAGAACTGTATAAGGCGGATATAGATATAGTATATGTTCCTTCTCTTGAAATATCGTCAACATATATAAGATCGAGAGTTAAAGGGAAAAGAAGTATAAAATATTTGGTTCCCGGCAGGGTTGAAGAGTACATTAAAATGTATGATTTGTATGGAGGTGTATTGAGGTAGATGAAAAAATCTGAGATGATTGAGAAGTTAAGTGAATATCTACCGGAAAAAAGGAAAATACATTCTTTAAATGTGGCAAAGGCAGCTGTAAGATTGTCAGAAATATACGGATGTGATCCTGAAAAGGCAGAAATTGCCGGGATTTTACACGATACAGCTAAATATGTGAAACTTGCTGATGTTCCTGGTTATTGTGAAAAATACAATATTATTCTCGATGAAATGGAAAAAAATAGCACAGCACTGTCTCATAGTGTATTAGGGACATATATTGCCAAATATGAATTTGGGATAAAGGATGAGGAAATTTTAAGTGCAATTAGATATCATACTACTGCTAAGCCAAACATGAGTTTATTGGAAAAAGTAGTCTATATAGCAGATTTAATAGAAATTGGCAGAGATTATCCAGGTGTTGAAGAACTAAGAGAGCTGGCTTATGGCGGATTTTTAGATGAAGCGATTGTAAAATCAATAGATAATACAATATCACAAGTTTTAAAGAAAAAGTCGCTTCTACATCTAAGAACGGTAGAATCTAGAAATTATTATTTAAAAAAAATAAAAAATGCTAATAAATCGATATAAAAGATGAAAACAGCATAAAATATAAAAAGTGAGGAAGGTTTTATATGAATATTAAGGGAAACAGCATATCAGTTGAAAATATGGTAAAAAAAATATATGATGCAATTAATGATAAATTGGGGGAGGATATTGCTATTTTAAACATAGGAAAAGTTTCAAGTCTTTGTGATTATTTTATAATTGCTTCCGGTTCATCAAGCAGACAGGTCAAAGCTATTGCTGATAGTGTTGAAGATGCTCTTACAGAAGTAGGTATTGAGCCTAGGGGCAAGGAAGGGAAAGATACTCAAAGTTGGATATTGCTTGATTATGGCGATATAATGGTTCATATTTTTGATGAAGAAAATAGAGGATTCTATAATTTAGAAAAATTATGGAAAGATGCTCCGTATATTGATATGGAAAAACTTGAAATAGTAGATGCTGAATCAATGAGAGTAGAAATTTAAATTTTATTTTTAATAAATTTTTATCTGTTCTAGAATATTTATATATAAGAATATGTATGTATTGACATAATATTTGTATATATGGTAACATAAGTAATTATAAATAGGAAGTTTAGTTTAGAATAACTTGTGTGATCGAAGTAGTAAATATGTGTGGATTTTCAGAGAGCTATCGTTTCTGTGAGGATAGTATTTTCAGCATATTGAACTTGTCGAGTAAATGCCACATACCGTAGTTGGTTTAGAGACTTATCCGAGAGAGCTGAAAGGCTAATTAGGGTGGTACCGCGAGATTTATACCTCGTCCCTAAACATTAATGTTTAGAGATGAGGTTTTTTAATACAGAAATTTAAAATTATGTTTTTGTATAGGAATTATTAGATTATTTTTTATAGGAGGCTATTATGAGTACATATGAGTTTGGAAAAATTGAAAAAAAATGGCAGAGAATATGGGACGAAAAAAATCAGTATAAAATGGACACGGCTGATATGAGTAAGCCTAAATACTATTGTTTGGAAATGTTTCCTTATCCGTCAGGCAAAATCCATATGGGACATGTGAGAAACTATTCAATAGGGGATGTTGTGGCAAGATTTAAAAAGATGGAGGGATATAATGTTCTTCATCCAATGGGATGGGATTCATTTGGTTTGCCGGCTGAAAATGCGGCAATAAAGCACGGAATACATCCGCATAAATGGACTATGTCAAATATAGAAGAAATGAAAGAACAATTAAAGATGTTAGGGCTTAGCTATGATTGGGACAAAGAGATAGCTACTTCCACACCGGAATACTATAAGTGGACACAAAAAATATTTCTTGAATTTTTAAAAGCCGGACTTGCATATAAGAAAAATTCATATGTGAACTGGTGTCCATCTTGTGAGACGGTTCTTGCAAATGAACAAGTAGTGCAGGGAGAGTGTGAAAGATGTTCAACAATAGTCGTTAAAAAGGAATTGGAACAATGGTATTTTAAGACTACTGAATTTTCTGAAGAACTTTTAAAAGATTTAGATGAATTAGAAGGTTGGCCTGAAAAAGTCAGGCTAATGCAGAAAAATTGGATTGGAAAGAGCCATGGTGCAAATGTCACATTTAAAGTAAATAATATGGACAAGGAAATTACGGTTTATACGACAAGGCCGGATACTATATTTGGAAGTACTTTTATGGTATTAGCACCGGAATCCGAACTGGCGAGAGAACTTGTTGAAGGTACAGAGTATGAGGAAGTATTGGATAATTTTTTGGCTAAAATGTACACTATGACAGCTATTGAAAGGGAAGCAGCGGATTTGGAGAAAGAAGGAGAATTTATAGGTAGAACTGTAAATAATCCTTTAACCGGAAAAGAAATGCCTATTTGGATTGCAAATTATGTACTTGCTGACTACGGTACCGGTGCCGTTATGGGGGTTCCCGCTCATGATGAGAGAGATGAGGATTTTGCAAAAAAATATGGTTTGGAGATAATACCTGTTATAGACGAAGATGACATTATGATAAATTCATCTGAATTTAATGGTATGAATAAAGACGAAGCCTTTAATTCTATAATTGAGAAGTTAGAGAATATGGGAAAAGGTAAGAAAACAGTAAATTTCAGGTTGAGAGACTGGCTGATTTCCAGACAGAGATATTGGGGATGTCCTATACCGGTAGTATATTGTGATGATTGTGGAATTGTTCCTGTAAAAGAATCTGATTTACCTGTGTTATTGCCTACAGATGTTGAATTTACCGGTAAAGGCGAATCACCTCTGACTACTTCTGAAAGTTTTAATGAATGTAGTTGTCCTAAATGCGGTAAGTCGGCAAGAAGAGAAGTCGATACAATTGATACTTTTGTGGATTCATCATGGTATTTTATGAGATATGTTGACAGTAACAACTTTGACGAAGCCTTTAATACAGAACTTGTAAACAACTGGCTTCCTGTAGATCAGTATATAGGTGGTGTTGAACATGCTATTCTTCATTTATTATATGCCAGATGGTTTATGAAAGCATTTAACAAACTAGGATGGACCAATCATGTAGAGCCATTTAAAAACCTATTAACTCAAGGTATGGTTCTGATGAATGGAAGTAAAATGTCAAAATCCAAAGGAAATACAGTGTCTCCTATGGAAATAATTGATGAATATGGTGCTGATACTGCAAGATTATTTATATTATTTGCAGCACCTCCGGAAAGAGATCTGGATTGGTCGGATAAAGGTGTTGAAGGTTGTTTCAAATTTTTAAATAGAGTTTATAGATTAGTTGATGAATTATCCGAAATAGCTCATAAAAATCTCCAATTTGGAAAATTGACTAAAGAGGATAAGGAGATGAGAGCAAAGGTTCATTCTATTCTTAAAAAAGTCACTGATGATTTGAGTACAAAATTTGGTTTTAATACGGCTATAGCAGCATTAATGGAATTAATCAATGATATTTATAAGTATAAAGAAATGGACGATAGAAACGAAGCCGTGATTAAAGAGGCAATTGAGACAGTAGTAGTTATAGTTTCTCCATTTGCACCTCATCTTGGAGAAGAACTTTGGGAAATGATAGGTAAGAAAGGAAGTGTTTTTGATATATCATGGCCTAAGTATGACGAAAAAGCATTGATACTTGATGAAGTAGAATTAATTGTTCAAGTAAATGGAAAGTTAAGAAATAAAATAATGGTCCCATCTGATATAGACCAGGAAGGTATGAAAGAGGCTGCACTTAATGATGCAAAAATAAAGGAATTTATTGAAGGAAAAAGTATTGTAAAGGTGATATCTGTACCTTCTAAATTAGTCAATATAGTAGTCAAATAATGATTTGAAATAAGTAAATAAATATTTTAAAATTATTTAAATAAAATTTGATTAAAGTGTTGATATTGGGATAATAATATGGTAGGATATGTTTGTAGAGATGATAATTAAATAGATGTTCATTTTATGTTTGTTTTTTTAGAATATTTCTACTTAAATCTTAGTTTTATGAAAAGAATATCTTGAATGAATATGATTATAAAGGGTTATTGCTTATGCGATGCCCTTTTTAGTATGATTTATATTATTATTTGTAATTATTATGGTGAAAGTGAGGAGTTTATTATGAATCAGAAGAAAAAACAAGAGACAAAAAGTGCTGGTTTATTAATGCTTACATCTATTATATGGGGGGTAGCATTTGTATTTCAACGTACAGGAATGGATCACATTGGACCATTCGCATTTAACTTTTTTAGATGTATAATATGTTTGGCTTTTTTATTTATAATAAATAGAATAGCCGGAAAAAGAAGAAAAAAGTTAGTAGAGCAAGGATACTATGAAGAAGTAGAAGGCAATAAAGGATTTAAAGATAAATCTCTTATTATTGGCGGATTACTTGCAGGTCTAGCTCTATTTTTAGCAATGAGCACTCAGCAGGTTGGTATGGTAAGTACAACTGCCTCAAAAGCAGGATTTATAACTACTATGTATATAGTAATGGTTCCTGTAATGGGAATATTTTATGGAAGAAAGACCAATTTAAAAATGTGGATTTGTGTTGCACTTGCTGCAGTTGGTTTGTATCTTTTATCCATTAAGGAAGGTTTTGTCATTGAAAGAGGAGATTTTTTGGTATTTTTGTCTGCCATTTGTTTTGGGCTTCAGATAATAGTGATAGATTTATTTGCACCAAAAGCAGATGCTCTTAAACTTTCTATGGTTCAGTTTATTACATCCGGAACACTGTCTTTAATTGCAATGCTGGGATTGGAAAATCTAACTTTACTTGGATTACAAGCGGCTGCAGTGGCTATACTTTATACAGGATTATTGTCAAGTGGAGTTGGTTTTACACTTCAAATTGTTGCCCAGAAGAATTTATCACCTACAATATCTTCTTTAATTATGAGTATGGAATCAGGTGTATCAGTAGTTGCGGGAGTGTTATTACTAGGGGAGACACTTACATCAAGAGAAATAGCAGGTTGTATTATAATGGTAATTGCAGTTCTTGCTGCACAGATACAATTACCTAAAAAAATTGAAAGGACAGCAGTAGTAGAGACAAAAAAAATAAAAGCAGTAGAAATAAAATAAAAAATATTGACGAATACGTAATTATTATGTATAATAGTATGGTAATTGCCGCACGGTAGAGGTAGCTGCACGCAATAGCAGTGCTTGGCATAAAATCTCAATAATTTGAGTACCTGATCCGGCGAGTTTGAGAACAAGGAGGTGTATATATGTACGCTATAGTAAAGACTGGAGGAAAGCAGTATAAGGTTTCTGAAGGTGATGTTCTTTTCGTTGAAAAGCTAGAGGCTAACGAAGGTGATGTTGTTACTTTAGATGAAGTATTAGCAGTAAATAACGGTGAACTTAAGTTAGGAACTCCTGTAGTTGAAGGCGCATCTGTTCAGGTTAAAGTATTAGAACAGGGTAAAGATAAGAAGATTATCGTTTATAAGTATAAGCCAAAGAAAGACTATAGAAGAAAGAACGGTCATCGTCAGCTATATACTAAGTTAGTAGTTGAAAAGATTAATGCTTAATTATCATGATTAAAGTAACATTTTATTTTAATGAAGATTTTAAGATTAAAGGCTTTGAGTTAAAAGGTCATGCAGATTATGACGAGATTGGATACGATATAGTTTGTTCGGCTGTTACCAGTAATGCACTGGCAGTAATTAACTCGTTAGATAGTCTACAAAAAGTGAAGTTCGATAAGATTGTTGCAAAAGAGGGACATATTTATTGTTTTGTAAATAAATGCGATATAGATAAATCTCAGTTGTTGCTTCAACATTTAAGACTTGCACTGGTGGAAATAAGTAAAGAATATCCAATAAATATAAAAATATTTGAAAAGTAGGGGGTGACTCCAGATGTTGAAAATGAATTTACAGCTTCTTGCATCTAAAAAAGGGGTAGGTTCTTCTAAGAATGGTAGAGATTCTATTTCTAAAAGACTTGGTGTTAAGAGATTTGATGGTCAGTTAGTAAGTGCCGGTTCTATAATAGTTAGACAGAGAGGAACTAAAATTCATCCTGGAACAAATGTTGGTAAGGGTGGAGATGATACTCTATTCGCACTTGTTGACGGTAAAGTCAAATTTGAAAGATTAGACAAGAAGAGAAAGAAAGTTAGTATATATCCAGTAGAAATCGCTGAATAATGCAAACTACAGAGCTATCTATTTGATAGCTCTTTTTTAAATATATTAATGAAGAAAGGAGAAGCTATGTTTGTAGATAAAGCTAGGATTTTTGTCAAAGCGGGTAACGGTGGTAACGGAGCAGTTTCTTTTAGAAGGGAAAAGTATGTTCCTGCAGGTGGCCCAGATGGCGGAGACGGTGGCAGAGGAGCAAGTATCATTGTTGAAGCAGATAGTGGACTTAGAACTTTGATGGATTTTAAGTATAAAAAGAAATATTCTGCTCCAAATGGAGAAGATGGTTCAAAAAAGAGAAGAGCCGGCAAAAATGGAGAAGATTTGCTTTTAAAAGTACCGGAAGGGACTATAATAAGAGATGAAAAAAGTGGATTAGTTATAGCCGATTTAAAAAATGCCGGTGATAGAGTTGTAATTGCAAAAGGTGGTTATGGCGGAAAAGGAAACCAACATTTCGCAAATGCAGTTAGACAGGCACCCGCATTTGCAAAATCAGGAACAGACGGGGAAGAGCGTTGGGTATTACTTGAATTAAAGATGATAGCGGATGTTGGATTGTTAGGATTTCCTAATGTAGGTAAATCAACTTTTTTATCAGTTGTCACTTCTGCAAAGCCGAAGATAGCCAATTATCATTTTACTACACTTACACCTAATTTGGGAGTTGTTCAAACAAGGCATGGAGATAGTTTTGTGATGGCTGATATCCCGGGAATAATAGAAGGGGCGGCTGATGGTGTAGGACTGGGACATGATTTTTTAAGACATGTTGAGAGAACTAAAGTGCTTATTCATATTGTAGATATTTCCGGAGTTGAGGGCAGAGATGCAGTTGAGGATTTTGATAAAATAAATGAGGAATTAAAATTATATAATGAAAAACTGGCTACAAGACCTCAGATAGTAGTTGCTAATAAGGCAGATCTTCTGTATGATAAAAGTATTTATGAGAAATTTAAATCGACTATGGAGGAAAGAGGATACGAAGTGTTTAAGATGTCTGCAGTTACGAGAGACGGAGTAGATGCTGTGATAGATAGAGTAAGTCAAATACTTGCTGAGTCTGATGATATTGAATTAGTGTCTGAAGATGAAATCTATAGACCTGAACTTGATGATACAGAAGAGGAAGGCCTAAATGTAGAAGTTGATGAAAATGGAGTTTATGTAGTTACAGGTAAAGAACTTAGAAGAATAATGTACTCTGTAAATTTTGATGATATGGAGTCACTTCAGTTCTTCCAGAAACAGATGGAAACAAAAGGTGTATTTGATAAATTAAGAGAAATGGGAATTGAAGATGGTGATACGGTAAAAATTTATGAATTGGAATTTGAATTCTACCATTAAAATAACCAATTAATTTTTAGAAAGGAATATATATGTTAAAAGGAAAACAAAGATCATATTTAAAATCTTTGGCAAATAATATAAAGCCAATAACACAAATCGGCAAAGAAGGTGTCAGTGAAGATTTTTTAAATTCTTTAGATGATATGTTGAGAGCCAGAGAATTAGTAAAAATAAGTATTTTGGAAAATGCAGGATTAGATTCTAAAGAAACAGCACAGTATATATGTGAGAAATTAAGATGTGAGTTCGTTCAGGCTATTGGCTCAAAATTTACTGTGTATAGAAAAAATTTAGAATCACCTAAGATAGTATTCCCAGGACATGAACAGGCTGTTGCAAAAAATAAAAGAGACAAAACAAAGAAATTTGTCACAAAGAGAAGTGCCAGATAATAATTTAATAATATTTGAAAAGTAAGTTTTTTATGTAGGATAGAGAAGAAATTTGATTATTAAAATTTTTCCTCTATCCTTAATTTATAAGCTTGACACCTTAATATGATGTTAAGAGACTATGGAAAAGAAGAAGTTTTATTAGAAAAATGAGTATATTTATGCTGGTTTTTTATAGGGGGGTTTTGTATTAAAAAAACAAAAAAAGCAAGTTAAATAAAAAAATATACTAATAAGAATATAATTAAATAGTTAAATGAAATGCTGAAAAAAGTATATAAAGTAATGGTATTACGTATTTAAAGATTATAATAAAAGTATTGAATCTTATTTGAAATAAGGATATAATGATATATGGGAATTTTGGTAGAAAAGATTGGGGTTTTCCAATAGAGATTTATTATGGAGGTATAATGATGGATCAGGTTACATTGAATGATATTAAAAAGGCTCAGGAGGTTATAAAAGATGTAGTTCTTAGAACTGACATGCTGGAAAATGTTAGACTTTCTGAACAGACAGGGGCAAAGGTATTTTATAAATGTGAAAATCTTCAGAGGACAGGCTCATTTAAGATAAGGGGAGCTTGCAACAAGATAGCAAGTTTAACGGAAGAAGAAAAAGCACATGGAGTTATCGCATCAAGTGCAGGGAATCATGCTCAGGGGGTTGCATTGGGTGCTAGAAATGCAGGTATAAAAGCTACTATTTGTATGCCGGCAAATGCACCGGTATCAAAGGTTGCTGCAACTAAGAGCTATGGTGCGGAAGTCGTGTTACACGGAAACGTATATGATGATGCACATGATAAGGCAATAGAAATTCAAGCTCAAACAGGAGCTACTTTTTTAGATCCATTTAATGATAAATTTGTTATAGCAGGTCAGGGAACTATAGGTCTTGAAATTTTTGAACAGAGAAATGGAGAGGTCGATACAGTAATAGTACCAATAGGTGGCGGTGGTATTATAGCTGGTATTGCGACTGCATTAAAGGGATTAAATCCAAATATAAAAATAATAGGTGTTCAAACTTGTAATATACCATCAATGAAAGCTTCTTTTGAAAATGGAAAAGTAACTTCTGCTTTTAATGATGTCACAATTGCAGATGGTATAGCAGTTAAAACACCGGGAGATTTAACTTTTGATATTATTTCTAAAAATGTCGATGAAATAATTACAGTGACTGAAGAAGAAATAGCGGAAGCAATTTTATTTATGCTTGAAAATCAGAAATTGGTATCCGAAGGTGCCGGAGCAGTAAGTACTGCTGCATTGCTATCAGGCAAATATGTTCCAAAAAAAGATGAAAAGGTAGTTTGTGTGGTTTCAGGTGGTAATATAGATATAAATACTCTTTATAGAATAATGAGTGTTGCACTTAAGAAACAAGGAAGAAGAATAAGTATTGTAGCTGAATTACCTGATGTACCCGGATCATTAGCTAAACTTGTAAGTATAATAGCTGAAAATGGTGCAAATATACTAAACATTACTCAGGATAAATTGGCTTCAGGTAGATTTACAAAGAAACAGATGGTTGAGGCAACAATAGAAACAGTTGATTTTGATCAGATAAATAGAATTAAATCTGCATTTATTGAAAGCGGAATAAAAGTAGATATTATATAAATAATTATAATATTGTAAATATGTAAATATGTAAATATGTAAATATGTAAATATGTAAATATGTAAATATGTAAATATAAACCCTATATTGTAATAGCAAAATAATAGGTGTATAATATATTAATATTAAGAATTTTGGAGGTAAATAAAATGGGAGAAGTAATATTCACTGATAAGGCTCCAGCAGCAGTTGGACCATATTCACAGGCTATAAAAGTAGGAAATGTGGTATATTGTTCAGGTCAGATTCCACTAGTTCCTGAAACAGGTGTACTAGTTGAGGGAGATATAAAGGCTCAAGCAACTCAATCTCTAAAAAATGTCAAGGCTGTATTGGCAGAAGCCGGTGCAGATGTAACTAATGTTGTGAAGACTACAGTTTATCTAGTCGATATGGCAGATTTTGGTGCTGTTAATGAAGTTTACGCTGACTTCTTTGGCGATCACAAACCGGCTAGATCTTGTGTAGCTGTAAAAGAATTGCCAAAGGGTGCGAGAGTAGAAGTAGAAGTTTTAGTAGTCTTATAATATATTAATAAAAATATAGGCTCATATTTGTGGCAATATAATTTGACTATCGATTATATTGCCGCTTTTATATTGACAAATACTCGGCTATAAGGTAGAATTAAGCAGAAGGGGAGTAGCACTATATGTACTTACATATATCTATTAGTCGTCAATACAGTATTTAATATACTCGGTTAATGGACAAGTATAACCTTGATAGCAAGACCTTCAGAATAAGTTTTTATTTGTTCTGAAAGTCGTGTTATTAAGGTTTTTTTATTGCAATTGCAATATTAGATTTTCAATTAGAGTTAAGGAGGAAAATATGTCGGATATTAATAAAAAATATTATTTAATGGAGAAATTAGAAGTTTTAAAGGAATTAAATACTGATGATTTGGGTTTATCCAGTGATGAGGCTAAAAAAAGATTGGATAAATATGGTAAAAATGAGATAAAGGAAAAAGAAAGCGATCCTATTTGGAAGATATTTTTAGATAGCTTTAAAGATCCGATGGTCATAATATTAATAGTAGCAGCTATAATTCAGATAATAACCGGATCTGTAATGGAATCATTGATAATATTTCTAGTTCTAATTTTAAACGCAATATTGGGAACTGTTCAAACGAAGAAAGCCGAATCATCAATAAATAGTTTAAAACAGATGTCTGTTCCGAGTGCAAAGGTATTAAGAGATGGTGAGAAATTGACAATATCATCTACGGAAATAGTTCCAGGGGATATAGTTATATTGGAAGCGGGTGATTATGTACCAGCTGATGGTAGATTGTTAGAAGCAGAATCTTTGAAAATAGTAGAAGGTATGTTAACCGGTGAATCTGAACCTGCAGATAAAAACACAGATAGAATTGAAACTGAATGCACAGTCGGTGATAGAATCAATATGGTATATTCCACTTCTATGGTAGTAAATGGCAGAGCGACTTATGTTTGTACCAGAACCGGTATGGAGACAGAAATTGGTAAAATAGCGGATTTACTGGAAAATACAGAAGCTAAACAAACCCCTCTTCAGTCTAATATAGAGACTTTTTCAAAAAAACTAGGTATAGCAATTGTGGCAATTTGTGTATTTATATTTGCCGTTCAGGTATTTAGGGCAATGACACATCCACATGGTCAGGAACTGAAAACAGTGGTACTAAATTCTTTTATGTTTGCAGTTGCCATAGCAGTCGCTGCAATTCCAGAAGCTTTATCATCCATTGTTACAATTGTTCTTTCTATGGGAACAAAGATTATGTCTAGAAAGAATTCTATAATTAGAAAATTGCCGGCTGTTGAAACTCTTGGTTCGACTTCAGTTATTTGTACTGATAAAACAGGAACACTTACAATGAATAAAATGACAGCTGTAAAATATTACCTATATAGCAATGGAGAATTTAAATCACAGGAAGTGGAAGAATCTGAGAGATTAGATAGTATTAAAAGTGAATTTTTAGATTCCGAAGTTATGTTAAATTACGCAGCAGCATTATGTAATGATTCCAGTATAAATGAAGAGGGAGTTGAAATCGGGGATCCAACAGAAGTAGCATTAACAGTTTTTGCAAATAAAAAAGGATACATAACAAATAGAGTCAGAGAAACTTTTGAAAGAATTCAAGAATTACCTTTTGATTCAGATAGAAAATTAATGTCTACTACTCATAAAATAAATGGAAAAGATATTATGTTTACAAAAGGTGCTCCGGATATAATATTATCCAGAAGTAAAAAGGTGCTAATCGATAGCGATGAAATTGAGATGAGCACTGAATTACTGGAAAAAATAAAATTACAAAATGAAGAATATTCTAATAATGCTCTTAGAGTTTTGGCTTTTGGATATAAGGAGTTCGATGGTGAAAAAATAGATATTGATTTTGAAGATGATTTTGTTTTTATCGGATTGATAGCAATGATAGATCCACCAAGAAAAGAAGTTGTTTATGCGGTGTCTAAGGCAAAAAATGCAGGAATCAAGCCGATAATGATAACTGGTGACCATAAAACAACTGCGGTTGCCATCGGACGTGAAATAGGGATTTTTGAGGAAGGAGATTTATCATATACGGGACAAGAACTGGATAATATTTCTGATTCAGAGTTAGATGAAAACCTGGAAAGAATTAGTGTGTATGCAAGAGTTTCTCCACAAAATAAAATTAGAATTGTATCTGCATGGCAGAAAAAAAATAAAGTTACGGCGATGACAGGAGATGGAGTAAACGATGCTCCAGCATTGAAAAATGCGGATATAGGTATAGGTATGGGAAGTGGTACGGAAGTTGCTAAAGATGCATCTGCAATGGTACTGGTGGATGACAATTTTGCAAGCATAATAGATGCTATAGAAGTGGGAAGAACCGTCTATAGTAATATTAAAAAATCCATTACATATCTTTTTTCAGGTAATTTAGGGGCAATAATATCTATTTTATTTGCTGTATTTGTCGACTGGACAAATCCGTATACCGCATTACAATTGATATTTATAAATATGGTAAATGATTCATTACCGGCAATTGCATTGGGGATGGAAAAACCGGAAAATGGAATAATGAATATTCCACCGAGAGACAAGAATGAAGGTCTTTTAGGAGGAGGAACTTTGATATCCATATTGAGCAGAGGGATATTTGTAGGTATAGCTGCAATATTAGCTCAATTTATAGGATTACAGCACTCACCAGAGATGGGAGTGGCAATGGCATTTACGACTTTATTATTATCCAGAACATTTCAGACTTTTGCCTGTAGATCTGATTTTAATACTTCAATTGAAATGGGAATATTCGGTAATAAATATGTAATTATAGCTATACTAGTTTGTCTGGCATTGTTGGGATTTGTCTTACTTCCATTTATAAGACCTATTTTTGCAATTCCTGCTACTTATTCAGTTAAGGATTTTGGTATATCTTTATCTATTGCGTTGTTATCAGTGATATGTATGGAAATTACAAAGAAAATAAGGTTTAGAAAACAATTTTAATAATTGCTTATTGAGTGCATCGAAAATTTATTTTCTAGTGCTGAAGAATAATTGAAAATAATGTATTATTACTGTAAAACCTCTCAAATCATCATTTGTCATTTGAGGGGTTTTGTATATAATAAACAAATAATTACCAAAATTAACTAATAAATATTATCAAATAATGTTGACAAGAATAAAGTTTTCCTTTATTATATTATCAAGGATGATAATTATTATCATTAGGGTTTGCTAATATAATTTTTAGTAAATTGATTGAGAGAATAGTTTATTTTAGATATTTTATAAGGGGGAAAAATATGGGTCTATTGGTAATTGGTGGACATGAAAGAATGGAAAAAGATTATTACAAAATGGCAAAAAATAGAGGGTATAAGCCGAAAATTTATACTACTATGTCAAGTCAAGTTAAAAATTCTATCGGAAATCCGGATGCTATAATAATAATGACATCTACAGTTTCACATAAACTTACTAAAATTGTAGAGTCGCAGGCCAAAAAGATGAATATACCAATTTTTAGACATAGAAATAGTAGTAAAGTTGCGTTTAATGAATGCTTGGAAGAGATTGATGTATGTCTAGGTAATTGTAGAAATTGTAAGAAAAACAAAAATTGTAAAGACACTATGTAAAATCTAAGTCGTGATAATTAATATTTTTTAAAGAATAGATGATAGAATTAAGAATAATACTTAATCATTATTTTAGTTGGAAAAAACCAGAGACAAATATTTGTAAATGTCTCTGGTTTTAGCTTTATAAGACTTTTATTATAAGTCACTCATTTTTTATTTTTATAAATTATCATTTTTGCCTTTGGCTTTATTGAGTGATTTTTTCTTAATTGAATCTTTTATTATTCCTATTATCAATAAAAGTATAAGTATAAGTATGATTACGGGTACACCTATTATAATTAATTTTGAAGGTATAAAACTAATACTATTACTTATTTTTTTATCTAAAAATTTATATAAATTAGTATTTTCTATATTTTTAAGTCCATTTTTTGTAAATAAACCAGAAAACATAGCTTTTATTTCATGTAAGATTCCTAATAATCCCTGAGCAGATTTATTAGCTTCTGATTTAATATTTTCACCACCACTTGATATTTTGTTTTTAATTCTTTTTGAATTGTTGTTATTTTTTTGTTTTTTATTATTTTTGTCGCTTTTTTTACCACTTTTCTTTTTCTCGTTTTTTTTAGGTTTATTTTTTGCAAAAGGCGTAAAACTTAATATATAATCAAAATATGATTGTGCATCGTTTTCTGAAACTAAAGCAATACTGGAAATCATATTATTCTTTTTGTAAATATTTACAGTACCAATTACATCACCTTTATTGATTGGTAGGGAAAGTCTATCAAAATTATATTTTTTTGAATAATCTTTTTTATTAAATTTTTCATTATTAAAAACTGTTACAGAGAAGTCACTTGACATCTTATATTTAATTTTTCCGGGTTTAGAAAATCTTATTGATTTTTCACCATGCATATCATTTTTTTTGAATACTGTAATTGTTTTAAAGTTATCGAATCCATAATCTAGTATAGTTCTTGAGTCATGATATAAGCTACCTGCCGGTGCGAAGAATACACCTGATATTAATCTAACCCCGTTTTTTTGTCCGGTAGATACTAAACAATTTCCTGCATCATCAGTGAATCCGGTTTTGATACCATCCACAATATCATATTTTATTGGTATACTTTTTCCCTTATAATCAATTTTATTATTAGAAGTTAAAAACTTATTGCTATTTATCAAAGTTCTTTCGAATTTATATATGTCATTGGCCTTAAAATTGACGCTTTTCATAGCTACTATCTTTTTTATTATATCATTACTATAAGCTACTCTTGAAAGGGTAGTCATATCAATAGCGGTAGTATAGTGATTTTCATCCGGAAGACCATGTGGGTTATTAAAATGTGTATTATTTGCTCCATATTTAGCTGCTTCTTCATTCATAAAATCGATGAATTTTTTCTCATTTCCATCACCAAAATGTTTTGCCAGCAAAAACGCAACGTCATTTGATGAATGTATAAGTAAAGATTCTAGTAATTGATATACGGTAAACTTTTCGCCATTTTCCAAGTACATACTTGTTCCTTCTATTTGTGGCATATCTTTTACTTCAATTATTTCGTTCAAATTGTTAGCTTTTTCAAGTACACAAAAAGCAGTCCAGATTTTAGTAGTTGAAGCAGGATATATTTTTTTTCTTGAATTTTTTTCGTAAAGAATTTCTCCTGAGTTATAATCCATTAAAACTATATATTTTGAGTTTAGTGAATCTAAATCTTGTTTTTCATCAGCATAAACCCCGACTATTGAACTTGAAATAATAGTAAAGCTCAATATCAAGGCAGAAAATTTTGATATTATTTTTTTCATGATAAACATTTGGATAATAAAAAATCCAATCCTCCTTTGTTGCAAAAAATTATAATGTAGCAAGATAAGTATATCACAAAATAGAGAAATAAAGAAGATTGTATTTGGTTTATATCAACAAATAATCTATTTTAGTCAAAAAAATGAAATACAAATTTTTTAAAACTATTTATTATAACTTTTTATATTTTTTCTTTTTAGTCCTATGATTTTGTAATACTGTCTATATTAATATAAAGTATTGAATATAATTACAAAGCTTGTATATTTATATACATTAAAGAAAGGGATATTTATGAAAAAACACAAACTTAAAGAAAATGAAAAAATTGTAAATATTATTTATGAAAAGATAAGTGGAGTAAATGTCAAAAAAATGATTATTACTATATTAGTGATATCAATTATAATTATAAAAATACTATTTCCTATGAGTATGAGTTTTTTTGGTAAAAAATATGTTGTAGATACTAATAATATTTCGAAAAAAAACTCCAATAATCAAAGTGAAAAAGTTAATGAAAATTCCGAGTTTGAATTTCAAAAAAAAGAAAAAAACAATATGGAGTCAAGAAAAAATATGAATTCCAAAGTAGTAGTATATATAACGGGAGCTGTTGCAAATCCAGGAGTAATCTGTATTGAAGGAGATAAAAGATTGGATGATGTAATTAAAAAAGCAGGTGGATTGACTAAAGACGCGGATTTTGAAAGAATTAATTTAGCTATGAACATAGAGGATTCCCAGCACTATATAATACCGTATAAGGATGAAAATAAAAACATTTCAAGTTCTGATAGTGTGAAACAGGGGGAAGATTCAAAAAGCGTAGATAGCGGGGTTTGTAATAGTTCTAATTCTGGAGATAGTTCAAAAGTAGGAATTAATACTTCCGATCAAAGTAAATTGGAAACAATACCTGGAGTAGGTCCTTCCACAGCCAGGAAAATAATTGATTATAGAGAAAAAAATGGCAAATTTAATACTTTGGAAGATATAAAAAATGTTTCTGGTATAGGTGAAAAGAAATTTGATAATATGAAAGACTATATATCGCTTAACTAATCTAATTAATATTTTTTGGAAAACAACAAAATGCTTGTTCTATAAAACAGAATATTCAAAAAATAGAAAATTATATTTAATTTCAAAAAAAGTATTGACATATTTAAAAGATGGTTATATCATATTGATAATTTAAAATATTCGAAGGGGGTTAGAACCATGGCAAGGAAGTTATTTATTCCGGGTCCAATCGATGTGCGGGAAGATGTTCTCGAAAAAATGGCAACACCGATGATAGGACACAGAAGCAAAGAAATTAGTGCTTTGCAGGAAAGAATAAGCAAAAAATTACAAAAAATATTCTACACTGAGAATGAGATACTTCTATCCACATCCTCCGGCTCAGGTTTGATGGAAGGCGCGATTAGATCGTGTACATCCAAAAAAGCGGCCGTATTCTCCTGTGGTGCATTTGGAGATAGATGGTATAAGATGGCAGTGACTAATAATGTCAAAGCTGATTTGTACAATGTGGATTTAGGGAAGGCTATTACTCCGGAGTTAGTAGATAAAGTTCTTTCAACCGGAGAATATGATTTAATAGCTATACAGCATAATGAAACATCTACTGGAATTACAAATCCAATAGAAAAAATAGCTGATGTAGTTAGAAAATACGATGATATAGTATTTTGTGTAGATGCAGTTAGCTCGGCAGGTGGCATAAAAATAGAAGTTGATAAAAATAATATTGATATATTAATAACTTCAACTCAAAAGGCATTAGGTTTACCACCGGGAATGGCAATTTGTACTTTCTCAGAAAGGGCTATAAAAAGGGCAGAAAAAGTTGAATTTAGAGGAACCTACTTTGATTTGCTCGCGATGTATAAATATCTCAAAAAGAAAAATTATCAATATCCTTCAACTCCTTCCATTTCACATATGTTTGCAATGGATTATCAACTTGACAATATCTTAGAAGAAGGTCTGGAAAATAGATTCAATCGACATAAGGACATGGCTAATTTAGTTAGGGCATGGGCCGAAAATCATTTCAAATTATTCACTGACAAAAATTATCTATCAAACACTTTGACAGTCATAGAAAACAATCAAAATATTAATATTTCTGAACTAAATTCAAAATTAATAGAAAAAGGAATGCAGATAGCAAACGGATACGGCGATTTAAAAGACAAAACTTTTAGAATATCACATATGGGTGATTATAATATTGAAGATATTAAATATCTTTTAGATACAATTGATGAAATACTAGGGTTTTAGTATTTTAATTTGATATATTCAAAAAAATAAATATGTATTTTTATATTTATTTACCGGCCATATTATACCGGGTAAACGTTATAGATAATAAGTTATTGAAGATAAAATTTTGGGGGAATAATTATGAATAAGATATTGGTAACAGACGGAATGGAAAAGAATGCTATAAATTTATTAAAAAATATGGGATTTGATGTTGAAGAAAAATTTTATGAAGAAGTTGAATTGAAGGATAAAATAAAAGAAATTGATATTATCGTAGTAAGATCAGCAACTAAAATCAGAAAAAATATTATAGATGAAGCCATTAAAACTAAACGACTAAAAATGATAATTAGGGGAGGAGTAGGACTTGATAATATAGATGTGGACTTTGCAAAGGCAAACGGTATTCAAGTAAGAAATACACCCATGGCTAGTACAAATGCAGTTGCCGAATTAGTTTTATGTGAAATGCTGGTTTTAGCCAGAAAAGTTAAAATAGCCAACATAAAACTTCAAAACGGCATTTGGGATAAGAAAAATCTCAAAGGAAATGAGATTATGGGCAAAACTTTAGGATTAGTAGGATATGGAAAAATAGCTAAAAACATTGCTGATAAGGCAAATAAGCTTGGTATGAACATATTATATACCGATGTTCAAGAATGTATAGAAAATAAAGAAGGATTTAAATTCACCGATTTGGATGAAATTTTAAGAGAATCTGATTATATAACTATTCATACTCCATTAACTAATGATACGAGAAATTTATTTGATTATGATAAGTTTAAAATTATGAAAGATACTGCATTTATAATTAACTGTGCAAGAGGGGGAATAATAGTTGAAGAGGATTTGCTTAGAGCAATTGATAATAATGAGATTGCTGGGGCCGCCTTAGATTGCTTTGAAGATGAACCTATGCCAATGAAAGAACTATTAATAAATCCTAAGGTAAGTGTTACACCACATATAGGGGGATCTACTATAGAAGCTCAAACTAGAATAGGAAATGAGATAGTAAATATAATAGAAGAATATTTAGCTAAAAGTATGGTAAAAGTATTATAATTCTTATTATAGTAGATAATACTATAGGAAAATATACACAGGAGGAGTATTTATTATGGTTATGGTTAAACCCTTTAAGGCTTTAAGACCAAACAAAGATTATGTGGAAAAAGTGGCAGCTCTCCCATATGATACTATGAATACAGAGGAAGCAAAAAAAATAGCGAAGGAAAATAAGTATACATATCTTAGGATAGATAGGGCAGAGATTAATTTTGATAATGATATAGACATATATTCAGAAAAAGTATATCAAAAAGCTAAAGAAGTACTTGATGATTTTATAGAGAGAAATATACTTATAGAAGATAAAAAACCTTCATTATATGTATATAGGGAAGTAATGGGAGATAGGAGTCAGATCGGTATAGTAGGATGCGTAAGTGTATTAGATGGAATAAATGGAAAAATAAAGACTCATGAAAATACAAAACCAGATAAGGTGGAGGATAGGACTAAGCACATCGATTATTGTCAGGCTCATACAGGTACTATTCTTCTTACTTACGATAATAACTCTGTAATTGATATAGTAATAGCAAAAACTCTTAACAATGAATCAATCTATGATTTTATATCTGAAGATGGAATTAGACATACTATCTGGAAATTGGATGAAAAAGAAGAGGAAATGGTCGTAAATTCTTTTGAAAGAGTGGAAAATTTATATATTGCAGACGGACATCATCGCTCAGCAGCGGCTCAAAATTATGCAATAGAAAAGAAAGACAAAAATCTTAATTATTCAGAAGAAGAGGAATTTAATTTCTATCCGGCAATGATAGCTGCAAAAAATACACTTCATGTTATGGATTATAATCGAGTTGTAAAAGATTTAAACGGCTTAGATATAGATGAGTTTTTAAACAAAATTGAGGAAAATTTCATTTTGGAAAAAGTCAGCGATGAATTTAAGCCTGAACAGAAATTTGAATATGGGATGTATATTGATGAACAATGGTACAAACTGGTATTTAATAAAAGATTTAAACTGAAAGATGATTCTGTTGAAAATTTAGATGTAAGTGTATTACACGATTACTTAATAGAACCGATATTAGGTATAAGTGAACCACAAAAGGATAAAAGGATAGATTTTATAGGTGGTATAAGAGGTACTGACGAAATTGAAAAAAGAGTAAATGAAGATATGAAAGTTGGATTTTCTCTTTACCCGACATCTATAGACGAGTTATTAAGGGTTGCGGATGAAGATAGAATTATGCCGGCAAAATCAACATGGTTTGAACCTAAAGTAAGGTGTGGACTATTCTTGCATAGAATATAACATTAAAAATATCTGGAGAAAGTTAATATTTATTAATAAAAGAAGTGACAGTTACTTGTTTTGGTAAAGGTCACTTCTTTTGAGTGTATGAGATTTTTTCTGTATGTGTTTTTATAGTTTGATTTATACCAATTTAAATTCTTCTGCCAAGGCTTTTACAGCTTTTTCACATTGAGAAGAGTCTACAATGACGGAAATAGTAATTTCAGAAGTACTTATCATATCAATGTTTATATCTGATTTGGCCAATGCTTCAAACATCTGTGAAGCAATATTTGAATGTGTCATCATTCCAGCACCAACTATGCTGACTTTAGCTAGATTTTCTTCTATTAATATGTTTTCTGCTCCTAATTCTTTTGCTATATTTTCTAAGATATTTTTTGCATCTCTAGCATCTGAAAGAGAGCAAGTAAATGCAATATCATTTTTGTTATTGATTTGAGAGCTTTGAACAATCATTTGAATATTGATATTTGATTTTGCCAATTCTCTAAAAACATTTGCTGCTGTCCCTGGAATATCCGGTATACCGAATACAACGACTTTTGCAACATTAAAATCATGTGCAATTCCAGTTATTAATCCATTATGCTCCATTTTATTTTCCTCCTTAACTATTGTTCCGATATTGTGGTTAAAGCTAGATCTTACATGTATAGTGACTCCATGCGTTTTTGCTACTTCAACGGATCTTGGATGAAGAACCTTTGCTCCCAGATTTGCTAATTCCAACATTTCGTCGTAGGAAATAGCAGTTAATTTTTTTATATTAGGTACAATTCTGGGATCACAAGCATATACACCATCTACATCTGTGAATATTTCACATAAGTCTGCATTCAATGCAGCTGCAATTGACACTGCAGATGTATCAGAACCACCTCTCCCTAATGTTGCAATATCATTATTTTCATTTAACCCCTGGAAACCTGCAATTATAACTATATTATAGTTTTCCAGTTCTTTTAGAAGTCTATCTGATACTATATTTATAATTTTTGCTTTATTATGAATGGAGTCCGTCATTATTCCGGCTTGTGGTCCTGTTAGTGAGATTGCATTTTCACCTAGTGATTGTATTGCCATTGCTAAAAGAGACATCGATATTTCTTCTCCAGTAGAAAGCAATCTGTCCATTTCTCGCTTAGGTGGATTTTTGCTAATTTGATTTGCCAATGTCACTAAATTATCAGTAGTCTTACCCATAGCAGAAACTATTGCAATTACTTTATTACCCTGTTTTTTTGCATCTATAATTCTATTTGCAACCCTCATTATTTTATCGATATCGGCGAGAGAGCTTCCTCCATATTTTTGAACAATAATACTCATGTTTTATCCTCCTATTCATATTGGGCACCTTTTTTGCAAGGCATTAGTATTTCAGCTTTTCCGGATATATTTTTTTCATTTGCCAATTTTTCGAAAGAGCTAAGTACATTTTTCGAATGATCTTTTGTGCAATAAGCAATTATGGTAGATCCGGAACCGCTTAGTGAAAAAGCGAACGCACCTGAGTCCAGTGCTATTTTTTTAAATTCATCAAAAGAATTAATTAATTTTTTTCTATAGGGTTCATGTATTTTATCATTCATAGCTTTTCCTATAAGAATGGTATCATTAGTAATAAATCCATATATTAGTAAGGCCAGATGTGAACTATTATAAACGGCATCTTGCAATGAATATGATTTTGGAAGTACATTCCTGGAATTACTGGTGGAAACTTCATAATCAGGACTGAAAAGAACACATTCCAGAGCTTCAAAAGGTGCTATTTTTCTATATATGATTTCGTTATTTGATTTAGTTGATAAAATAATATTACCAAATAAAGCAGGAGCAACATTGTCAGGATGTCCTTCTATATCAGTTGCCAATTCAAGTAATTGATCGTCATTTAGTGGGAAATCAATCAGAGCATTTGCTAATTTTAAACCTCCTATAATGGCAGCTGCACTTGAACCCATTCCTCTGGCTAAGGGTATATTATTTTTTATATGTAAATTGTAGCCTTTTGGCCGTTTTCCGACTTTTTCAAAAAGATAATTCATTGAATCTATAACGAGATTTTTATTTCCTTTTAGTTTTTCTGATTCCAGACCTGAAATTCTAATTTTTATGTTTTCAGCTATTTCTCCTTCAAATTCTGAATATCTTGATAATGCCATACCAAGGGAATCAAATCCGGGCCCCATATTGGCAGTTGTGGCAGGTACTTTAACTTTTATCATATTATATCACCTCATATTCATCATTATTTGATTAATTCAAGCACACTTTCCATAGTAGCAGGAATGGAAACTGGTGTTTCAGCTATACTTAGGCAAGTATCAGGATCTTTCAAGCCATTTCCTGTAAGAATTGCAACTACCTTTGATCCTTTTTCGATATCACCGTTTTTGACAGATTGAATAATTCCCGCAAGTGAGGCTGCAGATGCCGGTTCAGCAAATATTCCCTCTTTATCAGAAAGTAGTTTATATGCTTTTAATATTTCTTCGTCAGTTACAGCTTTGATAGAACCATGGGATTCATTTTTTGTTTCTTCGGCTTTTTTCCAAGAGGCAGGATTTCCTATTCTAATTGCAGTGGCAATTGTTTCGGGGTTATCAAAAGGATGTCCTTCCACTATAGGTGATGCTCCTTGAGCCTGATAACCTTTCATTTTTGGAAGTTTTGAAGATTTACCTGCATTTTTGTATTCTTTGAATCCTTTCCAATATGCCGTAATGTTACCTGCGTTTCCAACAGGTATTGCAAGGTAGTCAGGAGCATCTCCCAGAGCATCAACTATTTCAAATGCACCGGTTTTTTGACCTTCAATTCTATATGGATTTAATGAATTTACAAGCGTAATAGGATGTGTTTCTGTTATTTCCTTTACGAGGTTCAGAGCATCATCAAAGTTTCCCTTTATTGCTACCACTTTTGCACCATATTGTAGTGCCTGAGCGAGTTTTCCCATAGCTACATATCCAT
This sequence comes from Peptostreptococcus canis, assembly GCF_014229965.1. Taxonomy (GTDB): domain Bacteria; phylum Bacillota; class Clostridia; order Peptostreptococcales; family Peptostreptococcaceae; genus Peptostreptococcus; species Peptostreptococcus canis. Next base: position 454,273 of record NZ_JABGBW010000002.1, on the reverse strand, counting down.
CGGGAATCAATACAATTGTTTTTAATCCATATCTGGCACCGTATGCTGCTGCTGAAGCAGAGGTATTTCCGGTACTTGCACACATTATAGTTTTTGAACCGGATTCTATTGCTTTAGCGATTGCCATTACCATTCCTCGATCTTTAAAAGAACCACTAGGATTTAGTCCTTCATATTTAAAAAATAGTTCAATTCCAAGTTCTTTGCTTATATTTTCGCTTTTAATCAGCGGAGTATTGCCTTCATATAATGATATAAGGGGCGTTTTTTCATTGATAGGTAAAAATTCCTTGTATTGTTTTAGTAATCCTTGCCAGTACATAATAAATTCTCCTTTTTAAATATTTATTTATATATCTATTGATTGTAGAATTATTGGTTTTAAGTAAATTTATATAGAATAATTCCTTAAAATAAAAGTAACAGATATATAGTTTTTAATAATTTCTGAATTTGCATTTTTGAATGTATAGAAAGTATATTTTCTAAATGATGTGTATGATAATCAATATGGTGATTTTGGTATAAAAAAAGAACTATATTGACTATAGAACTGTGTAAGAAGTTGGACTGATAGTATCCAATAAATTGTGAATATAATTTGGAAATATAAATATAACTAAACTAAGCTATTGAGTAAAAATATCATTTGAAGAGTAGGTAGCTTAGGTATTTATGTATAATAGAATATTATTTTATACCTACATTAATATCCAATTTGACCAGTTATTTCGAACACAGTTATTATATTTGTTTGTCGTTCTAAAACTCGTGGTAACTGTGGACGAATTTATAGAAAATAAATACATAATCTTTCCCCCTTTACAATAAAATTGATTCGTAATTATTTATTTAGAGCTATTGTATCATTTATTATCAAAATATACAAGAATTTTTTGAAAATAATGATTATTTTTTTATATAATTTATACAAGAATATTGTTAAAGTATAAAATATAGAAGGAAATAAACATATATGATATAATATTATGTATAAAAAGTGTAGGATAAATACTAAAAATATTAACATTTTGGATATGTTATTGGAGGAAAATATGTTACTTTTGAATAGAGATGAAATAAAATGGGTGTTTACAATGAAGGATGCTATTGAGGCGGATAAATTAGCTTATTCGATTTTTAGTAAAAGAAAGAGTATATCTCCATTAAGAACAAATATTGAATCACAAAATGAGCAGGGAAATATTCTTTTTATGCCTGGATATATTGATGAGATAGGTGTTGCAGGACTAAAAATAGTGTCGGTATTTCCGAATAATCCTCAAAAAGGATTGCCATCTACTCCGGGAACAGTGTTACTTGTAGATGATAAGACAGGTATGGTAAATTGTATTTTGGATGGCACCTATGTAACAGAATTAAGAACCGGAGCAGCAACAGGTGCAGCAGTTAGCTTATTGGCTAAAAAGGGAAGTAAAACAGGATCCCTAATTGGTACGGGAGGTCAGGCTGAATCACAATTTGATGCTATTATTGCAGGATGTGAGACTATAAAAGAGATTAGAGTATTTAGCAGGAATAAAGAGAAAAGAGATGCCTTTGTAAAAAAAATGACTGAAAAGTATTCTGATAAAATAAAAATTATTTCAAGTTTTTCATCAGATGAAGCTATAGATGATGCTGATATTATAGTGCTTGCTACCACTTCTAATACGGCAGTTATAAATGGTGACAAAGTAAAAAAAGGGGCATTGATAAGTGGTATTGGCTCATATATGCCTAATATGCATGAGATAGATGAAAAGACTTTATTGAAATCGGATAAAATATTCTTTGATTCTAAAGAAGCCGTACTTTCTGAAGCAGGGTGTATTATGACTCCTTTAAGTAAGGGAATTATATCGGAAAAAAATTTTACAGGAGATATTGGCCAGGTTATAAATGGTGAAATAAAAGGAAGAGAATCAGATGATGAAATAATTGTATTTAAATCAGTCGGAATAAGTACACAAGATATTGTGACAGGAAAGGCGATTTACGAAAAGGCATTGGAAAAAAGTGTGGGATTCAAATGGTAGTTAAACTTGGAGATAGTAACTATTAAAAGTTGAAAAAAGCATGAATTAGTTTATAAATTTCATAAAAGAGGATAATCTATATTGGTTTTCCTCTTTCTTTAAATTATTTTATATTTAAGAGGTATTAATATGGAAAAAGAGTACAAAAAATTAACGGATATGACTAAGGCTGGGGGCTGAGCTGCTAAAATAGGTCCACAAGAACTGGCTTCAGTTCTTTCAAAACTTCCAAAAAATACAAGTGATAAAATCGAAAATTTGATGGTTGGATTAGATACTGCTGACGATGCGGCAATATATAAATTAACAGATGAAATTGCCTTAATACAAACGCTGGATTTTTTTACTCCAATGGTTGATGATCCGTATACATTTGGACAGATTGCAGCTGCAAATGCATTGTCTGACGTATATGCAATGGGTGGCGAACCAACTGTAGCTATGAATATTGTATGCTTTCCATCTTGTTATGATTTAAATATACTGGGAGAAATCCTTAGAGGTGGTGCTGATAAAGTAAATGAAAGTGGATGTTTATTGGTAGGTGGACATTCTGTAGATGACCAAGAACCTAAGTATGGCTTGTCTGTGTCTGGAATAGTACACCCTAAAAAAGTTCTTGCCAATTCAACTGCAAGAGCGGGAGATAAATTGATACTTACCAAGCCTTTAGGTGCAGGGATAATGAATACAGCTATGAAACCGGGATTAGTAGATGAGGAAACATCAAAATATGTAGTTGAAATAATGGCTCATTTAAATAAATACGCGGCAAAAAGTTTTATGAAATACGATGTGAATTCAGTTACCGATATTACAGGATTTGGTATGTTGGGACATACTTTGGAAATGGCAGTGGCTTCAGATGTAAGTATAATTCTTGAAGCGGACAAAATTCCCATGATGAAACAGGTTGTAGAATTTGCCGAAATGGGAATAATTCCAGAAGGTGCTTATAAGAATATGGGGTATGTTCAAGATGATATTAAGATTTCAGAGAATATACCGGAGGCAATTTCCGATGTGCTATATGATCCACAAACTTCCGGTGGATTGCTTGTTTCAGTACCGGCTGAAATAGCTGAAGAAGTAGCAAAAGACATGGTAAATAATGGTGCAATATGTGCTGAAATAGTCGGAGAAGTCGTAAATAAAAAAGAAAAATATGTTGAAGTAATATAAATTTATAAAATTGGAGTTAAAAATGAGTAATAAGACAAATAAAAAAGAATTATTTGCCAAACTTCCTTCTGTTGATGAAGTTTTGGGAGATGAAAGAATTGTGGAAATTTGTGAAAATTTACCTAGGAGTATTGTGGTAGAGTCTGTAAGGGGAAGTATTGATAAATTTAGAAAAAAAATAGTTTCGTTAAAAGATGAAGAAGTGGCAAGTTTTAGCTTATCAGAAGAAGATATTATTTTGGATAGTATTATAACATCTAAAAAGTCATATGAATTGTCATTAAAAAATGTCATAAATGCTACCGGAATAGTCGTACATACAAACTTAGGAAGATCTCTTTTAAGTGAAAAAATTAAAGATGAGCTTTGGGGGGCAGCTTCCAGATATTCAAATCTTGAATATGATATCGAGGAAGGAAAAAGGGGTTCAAGATATACTCATTTAACAGATATGATAAAGAGAATAACCGGTGCTGAAGATGTATTGGTTGTAAATAATAATGCTGCTGCAGTTTTGCTTATATTAAGTACAATGGCCAAGGGTGGAGAAGCAATAGTTTCCAGAGGAGAGCTTGTAGAAGTCGGTGGTGCTTTTAGAATTCCTAGTATAATGGCGCTAAGTGGGGCGGATTTAGTAGAAGTCGGTTCTACAAATAAAACTCACTATTCAGATTATGAAGATGCTATCACAGAAAATACTAAAGTGTTGATGAAGGTGCATACCAGCAATTACAGAATAGTAGGATTTTCAGAAAGCGTATCTTTGGAAGAGATGAGATCTTTAGGGGATTTGTATGCTATTCCGGTTGTAGAAGATCTTGGGAGTGGAGTCCTTATAGATCTATCAAAATACGGAATGGCATATGAACCTACAGTTTTTGATTCGATTGAAAAGGGAGTTGATATTGTAAGTTTCAGCGGTGACAAGATGTTAGGGGGGCCACAGGCAGGTATAATAGTAGGAAAAAAGAAATTTATAGAAAAAATGAAAAAAAATCAATTAACTAGAGCATTAAGAGTTGATAAAATGACGATTGCTGCACTTGAGGCCACACTGAGATTTTATTTAGATGAAGAAAAAGCAATAAAAGAAATTCCGACTTTGAGAATGCTTACATATACTAAAGAAGAAATCAATAAAAAAGTTGACAATTTATATAAAGTAATTATGCAGAAATCAGGTGGTAATTTGGATGCCGAAATATCAATTGAAGATTGTAAAGGACAGGTCGGAGGAGGTTCTATGCCTACTGAAGAACTTGAATCCAAAGCGGTTGTTATCAAACCACATAATATTAGTGTAAGTAAATTGGAAGAAAAACTTAGATTAGGAAATTCACATATAATAGCCAGAGTGTATGATGAAAAATATGTATTGGATGTAAGGACAATATTTGAAGAGCAATATGAAAATATAGCAAATGAATTAAAGACTGCTTTAAGTAAAAATTAAATTAGGAAGGAAGTAGTTAAATGAAACATATAGTTGTTGGAACTGCGGGACATATTGACCATGGTAAGACAAGTTTAATAAAGGCATTAACCGGTAGAGAGACCGATACATTAGATGAAGAGAAAAAAAGGGGGATATCTATTAATTTAGGGTTTACCTATTTTGATCTTCCTTCTGGAAAAACTGTTGGAATTGTCGATGTTCCCGGTCATGAAAAATTTATAAAGAATATGTTAGCAGGGGCATCAGGATTGGATATGGTAATGTTAGTAGTAGCTGCCGATGAGGGAGTAATGCCACAAACAGTCGAACATATAGATATATTATCATATTTGAATATTAAAAAAGGTTTGGTAGTGATGACCAAATGTGATATGGTTGATGATGAATTATTAGAACTTGCAGAAGATGATATAAGAGAAGGTTTAATTGGAACTTTTTTAGAGGGTTCAGAAATACTAAGAGTTGATTCAATTTCGAAAAAGGGGATTCCGGAATTAATACAAAAATTGGATTCCATGAGCGAAGAGGTGGAAGAAAAAAATACATCCTTGCCTGCACGTCTTAATATAGACAGAGTATTTTCAGTAAAAGGGTTTGGCACTGTAATAACAGGAACAATAATAGAGGGAATAATTAAGCTAAATGATGAGCTTGAGATATATCCCAGTGGCAAGAGAGTAATGGTGAGAAACATACAAGTACATAGTAAAAATGAAGAAATTGCATATGCCGGACAGAGAACAGCAATAAATCTTTCAAATGTTAAAGTAAGTGATATTAACAGAGGTGATATTCTTGCTGCACCGGATTCAATGTTGGACTCGATGATGATTGATGTAAAAATTAAATTATTAAAGCATGAAGGTTGTAAATTGGCAAACTGGGATAGATTGAAATTATATCATGGAACTAGAGAAATTTTATGTAGGACAGTTCCTCTTGAAAAAGAAGTAATGGAGGCAGGGGATGAAGGATTTGTTCAACTTAGACTCGAAGAGAGAATTGTTTGTAAAAAATTAGATCCTTTTGTAATCAGAACTTACTCTCCAATGGATACTATTGGAGGAGGGATAATTGTTGATGTATCTAATGTGAAACATGGAATTAACAAAGACACGAAAAATATATTGGAAGAATTAAAAATAAAAGAAATAGGAGATGAAAAATCCATATTGGAAATATATATGAAAAATAATTCTTTCAAGTTTCCTAAAATTCAAGATATGATGTCTTATATAGGTATAGACAAAAATAAACTGGAAACTCTTTTAGAGGAGTTAAAATCTGAAGGAAAAATTGTTGATATTAATGGAAAGAACATACATAGGGATTATTTTGAATTTTTGTTATCCAAACTGGTTAAAGTTTTGGAGAAATATCATAAAGAAAATACTCTTAAACCGGGAATGCCAAAGCAAGAAGCAGGTACAAAAGTAGAGTCTTCGTTTAAAGCAAAAGATATAGATTCGTTTTTAGATCTGTGTATTAAATCGGGAAGTATAAAAACTATAGATAATATGGTTTCTATGAAAGACTTTGAAGTCAAATTAAGTGATGAAGAAAAGAAAATGAGAGAAGCCATATCCAGAAAGCTAAAATCTTTAGGTTTTGGCGATATATGTACTATCGAAGATATATGTGAGGGAAATAAAAATATAAAAAGTGTTTTGGATTCTATGATTGGAAGTGAAATTGAACTTCTTGATGAAGAGTATGTAATTCACTCAAGTCTCTATAATGAAGCAAAAGAAAAAGTTAAAAAGTTTATAAAAGAAAATGGGGAGATGACTTTGGCTGAATTTAGAGACATGGTAAATTCGAGCAGAAAAATAAGTATGCTTATATTAGAAAATTTTGATAAAAAGAAAATAACTAAAAGAGTTGAAAATAAAAGGATTTTATATTAATTTTCTAAAATTATGTAAGGATTTAGTTTATTCTCTCTTAATTCTAATATTCAAGGAGTTATTTGAATTAAGAGAGAATTTTTGCAAAAAACTGTGAAAGATGTTAAAATATAAATATAAAGGTGGGGAAAAGAAAAAATTTTTAATATTTGAGTTAAAAATTTAACAATATGTTGTTTTTTATAATATCTTTGTAATTTGATTTTTAATAGTATTAAAAAGGAGGGGTAATTATGAAGGAATTGAGAGTTGCACAATATGGTTGTGGAAAAATGAGTAAATATCTGATGAGATATTTAATGGAAAAAGAGGCAAAAATAGTTGCAGCATTTGATGTTAATCCTGAACTTATTGGAAAAGATATAGGGAAATTTTTAGGAATTGAAACCTATGGTGTCAAGATTTCTGATGTTAAGGATGCTCAAAAAATATTAACCGAACTTAAACCTCAGGCTTGTGTTGTAGCTACGATGAGTACGGTTGAAGATATAAAAGAAGCATTCATTAATTGTGCAAAAAGCGGTGTAAATGCAATAACTACTTGTGAAGAAGCTTTATATCCATGGAATTCCAATCCTAAACTAACTCAAGAACTTGACAGGATTGCAAAAGAAAATGGAATTACATTAACAGGTAGTGGTTATCCGGATATGTATTGGGGTGTATTGATTGATGTTTTGGCAGGATCAATGCAAAAAATAACGAAGATAAAGGGAATAAGCAGTTATGATGTAGAGGATTATGGAATTGCACTTGCTAAAGGACATGGAGCCGGTTTAAGCACTAAAGAATTTGAAGAACAAATAGGAAAATATAATGATTTGTCTTCTGATGAACAGAAAAAACTGGTTGAAAGTGGGGAATATATTCCGAGTTATATGTGGAATCAAAATGGTTGGTTATGCGAGCGTTTAGGTCTGACACCTATTTCTCAGGTGCAAAAGTGTATTCCTACAGTTCACAGTGAAAACCTCAATAGTTCAACTTTAGAAATGGAAATAAAAGCAGGAGATCCTACTGGAATGAGTGCAGTAGTTACAACTGAAACCAAAGAAGGTATTACTATTGAGACTGAATGTATAGGTAAGGTGTATGGACCAGATGATTTTGATAGAAATGATTGGACATTCTTTGGAGAACCGGAAACTACAATAAATGTAAACAGACCGGCAACAGTAGAGTTGACGTGTGCAAATTTAATCAATCGTATACCGGCTTTAATAAAGGCGGAACCTGGCTATATAACAACTGACAAATATCCTAATAATAGATATATAGTTAAAAATATAGGTGATTATATAGATTAAGTTAGATTTAAACTCTATATATAAATATAGTGTATATATGAAATACAGAAAGATAATTATTGTTTAATAAAAAATATAACCTAAAAAATGGTGAGAGTCAAATTGACTGCTCACCATTTTTTATAGGAAAGTCTTAAAGTACAATCCATTTGATTTTAATTATTTTTTCTGCCCATCCTTTAAGAATCTTATCTTTTCTATATGCATAGTTTCAAGAATATTATCTGTCTGATGGTATACAGGTATTTTCATCTTTGGAGCAACTCCCATAACAGTATTTGTACAGTCTGTACAATTAGAGATAATTACAGTTTCTGCACCAGCCTTCTTCAAGTTAAGCATTTTTTCTGCCTGTCCTGGACAGTGTCCCGGATTTTCACACTTAAGAACTCCACCCTTACCTTCAATAGCTTGCTTACATTTTTGAACTCCTACAATTTCAGCTCCCATGTAGCCTGCAATTTCTCTAAGTCTATCTTCATTACCACCACAAGCACAAACAAGAATACCCATTTTTCTTGTCTCTTTTGGATATGGTTTAGTAACAAGGATTCCTCCTGTAGTCTTTACTATAGGAGCGTCAATCTTAGTACTCTTTCCAGTAAATGGTCCACCCATTATTATTTCGCCATATTCATCATATTTGAATAATCCTCCGGCTCTTTCGATAAGATCACCAACTTTTGTACCAATTGGAACATCTTTAAAAACTTCAATTTGAGTAGCAGTATTTAGATATCCGGCTACAGTTAAATCCTTTTCAATTAAAGGTTTTAATTCATCTACAGCATCTGCAACAGCACACATTGTTTCAGAGTTAATTACAACAGCATTTGCAGCAGCAGGCAATTTATCAGTTTCTAAAACTATACCAAGACATTCTCTAACGACAGCTCTTTCTTCTCCCATTGGATAAAGGTCAGGCATTGCTTTAACAGTTATTCTCTTATCTCCATCAGCTTCAACAACTTTTTGCATAGCTAATATTTCTTTTTCATGTATTTCTTTAAGAGCGAACACACCATGTGCAGCATTACATGCTTCCATACATAGTTTCATACCTCTTAATAGTTTTTCCGGTTCAAATAATAATTGATCCATATTGTGTGAAAGAATAGGCTCACATTCAGCAGCATTACATAAAACATAGCCAGTTCCACCCAAATCAGTACCTAACTTTACATAAGTAGGGAAACCAGCACCACCAAGCCCAACTATACCAGCATTTTTAACAGTTTCTGCTATCGTTGCGCCTTTTTCGATTTTAACAAATTCTTCACTCTGAACATCATTAGCTTCAATAACTATTTCATCCTCTGTTATTTCAGTAACTTTACCGTCGACACTTGAATGTAGAAAAGCACCAAGGCCTTCATAGTCTGCTACTAATTGACCTCTTTTAACTTCATCTCCGACTTTAACAACCGGAGTATTCTTTGCACCAATATTCTGTTTCAATAATAAATGAATAAATTTTGACATTTTTAAGCCCCCTCAAAAAATTATTATTTTCATATTAACTATTAAATCGCATATCTATTTTATGCGATAATAAGGTTTTGAGAGTAGTTTTGTGTAGTATGTTTTTGTGTTTTTCTATGTATGTTTATTATCAGTTGCAAATGCATAGGAATAATATTTTTACTGATGAGGCTATTATATCACAAATATAGTTAAAAGTAATAGTATTATTACAAAAGTTAAATTATTAATTAATTATAGATGTAATTTTTTTATTTATGTCAATTGTAAAACTAAATAATAATTGATATAATCAACTAAAGATTATATCAAGGAGGTGTCCATATTGTTTAATGTGCAACTAATTGAAGATGGTGATTTAGAAGAAAATAAGGACTCCGAAAAAGTATTGAAAGAAAAATATCTTACTTTAAAATATATAACTGAACAAATAAATGAAGGTATTTCAGCTATAGATAAAGACGGAGTCGTATTATTGTGGAATAAATTTATGGAAAACCGATACAATATTCCAGCCAATGTGATAGTAGGTAAAAAAATGAGTGAATATCTTGAAGATACGATATCAGAGAGAGTTCTTAATACGAAAATTCCCATGAACGATGTCTATCATAATAAGAAGTATGATGATGAGGGTAAAGATCTTTTTGGGTTTGTATATGCTAGTCCGGTGTTTTATAAAGGTGAGTTTGTGGGAGTAGTATGTACGGAAGTAGATGTAGTCGATGCTACAAAATTATCTGAAGAATTAATAAGAACTCAAGAAAAAATAAAATATTTAGAAAATGAAATGAGATCAATGTCCAAAAATGATTTTGATCAAATTTTAGGAAAAAGCAGAGCGATTGAAAAAGCAAAAGGTATAGCAAAACAAGTTGCAAAAACAAATAGTTCCATAATGCTAAATGGAGAGGGGGGAACCGGCAAAGAACTTTTTGCCCGTGCAATTCATAAATATAGTGAAAGGGAAGGAACCTTTATACCCGTCAATTGTGGGGCGATTCCGGAAGAATTGTTTGAAGGGGAGTTTTTCGGATATGCACCGGGTGAATATAAAGGAGGAATAAAGAGCGGAAAAATAGGTATACTTGAGATGGCAAATGGGGGTACCATTTTCTTGGATGAAATAGAAGATCTGCCATTAAATATGCAGGCAAAACTTTTAAGAGTACTTCATGAAAAAGAGTTTGTAAGAGTGGGCGGAAAGGATGTAATAAAATTAAATATAAGAGTCATATCCGGCTCTAATAAAAATTTAAATGACCTTGTAGAATCGGGAAATTTTAGAGAAGATTTATTCTATAGATTGAATGTTGTAGAGATTTTGCTACCTCCTCTGAGAGAGAGGCAAGAGGATGTTGGTATATTAATTTATCATTTTTTAGAGGAATTGTGTAGAGAAAACAACAAACCATTTCTAAAAATAAGTAGAGATGCCTTTAAAGTTTTGGAGAAACATGAGTGGAAAGGTAATATAAGAGAATTAAAAAACACAATCGAAAATATGGTTGTTTTAACTTCAAAAAAGACACTTGATATAGATGATATACCAGAATATGTTTTAGATTCAGTTAAAAAACATAAAAATCTTATTGTATATCCAATGGATTTGAATGAAGCAATAAAAATTCTTGAGAAAAAAAAGATAAAAGAGGCGCTATCTCTTTCTAAAGGGAATAAAAGTAAAGCTGCAAAAATACTTAATATTCCCAGGACAACTTTGTATTATAAACTGGAACAATATGATATTGAAAAATTGGATTAAGAAAACTTCTTGTTTAATAAAGTGTTGAAATATAAAAAACTATTATAATTAACAAAAGTTAATATTTAATTTATTAAACAAAATAAATGGTTAAAAAAGTGTCGTTTTAATAAAAATGATGCTTTTTTTAGTAAGGTAATCTAACTAAAAAAAGTCGATTATTCGACATATGTAAAAAAATTAAACATAATATGTTTTGAATATAGAAAATGCAATTAGATTCTATAAGTATTGAAAAAGAAGGGAAATATATATAATAATAACCTTTTTTTTATATAAATAAACTTAAGTGTGTCTAAAAATAGACATATATATTTTATCTATTCTTTATATAGATAAAAACTATTTAAAAAGATTAATTTTATTGCTATAATGAAAATATAGAGCGATAAAAAATATACAAACAATAAGCTTGTTACTGATCTACTTTGATATAGAGAGTAGTAAAAAAGTGTATGTATGTTTAATTTTAAAGTGGTTGTTATGCTTTATTGTTTGGAATGAAATCGTTTTTTGAAAAAAATTAATACTGTTATCAGTGTTAGTTAAAATATGCTAATATGACATTAATGTCTGGAGCATATTTACATATATTAATAAATTATTTTTTATAAGGAGGTTTTTTGCTATGTCAATAACTAATGAAACAGCAAAAGCCCATGCTAATGATCCTGCAGTCTGCTGTTGTAGATTTGAAGCAGGAACAGTAGTTGAGGCAGCTAATCTTGAAGATCCAGCTATATTCCCAGATTTAATCGATTCTGGTTTGTTGGAACTTCCTGAAAATGTTTTAACAATTGGTCAGGTTTTAGGTGCAAAGTTAACTCAGACTTTAGATGCACTTACTCCAATGACAACTGATAATGTTGAAGGGTATACTTCTGCTGAGGCGGAAGAAGTTGAGGAAGTTGAAGAAGAAGCGGGAGAAGTATCTGCAGCTCCAGCATTCTCAAATGTTCCGAATAATGGTGTGATAAAGATTCACATAGGAAAAGGTAAAGACATCAATCTTGAAATACCAGTTGGTTTAGGTGGTGGTACAGTTGCTGCTCCAGTTGGTGCTGCTACTACTGTTGCAAGCACTCCAGTCGTTGAAGAAGAAACTACAAAAGTTATAAGAAGTCTTACTAAAAAGCATTATAAGATAGATAAAGTAGTTTTCGGCGAAAAGACTGAAATAAATGGTACAACATTAACAATAAGAACTCCAGAAGATATCTGTAAAGAAGCAGTTGCTACTGAAGAACTTGTTTATGACATGAAGTTAGATATAATAACTCCAGACAGATATAATGAATACTCTGAAGCAGTTCTTGACTTACAGCCGATTGCTACTAAAGAATCTGGAGACTTAGGAGAAGGTGTTACTAGAGTTCTTGATGGTGTAGTTGCTGTTCTTACTGGTACTGATGCAAATGGTGTTCAGATTGGAGAGTTCGGTTCTTCTGAAGGTGCTATGGATACTACAATGATGTGGGGTAGACCAGGTGCTGCTGAATATGGCGAAATATTTATTAAGGGTGAAGTAACAATTAAAGAAGGAACTAACATGGAAAGACCGGGTCCTTTAGCTGCTCATAAGGCATTTGATTACATTATCCAAGAAATAAGAGAAGCAATAAAAGCTATAGAAGATGAATCTTTAGTAGTTGATACTGAAGTTATTGAACAGTATAGAAGAACTGGTAGAAAGAAAATAGTTATAGTTAAGGAAATAATGGGACAGGGTGCAATGCATGATAACCTGATATTACCAGTTGAACCGGTTGGTACATTAGGTGCTAGACCTAACGTTGACTTAGGTAATGTTCCAGTTGTATTATCTCCACTTGAAGTATTAGATGGTGGTATCCATGCTTTGACTTGTATAGGACCAGCTTCTAAGGAAATGTCAAGACATTACTGGAGAGAACCATTAGTAACTCTTGCTATGAATGATGATGAATTTGACCTAGTAGGTGTTGTATTTGTAGGTTCTCCTCAGGCGAACTCTGAAAAATTCTATGTATCTAGAAGATTAGGTATGTTAGTTGAGTCTATGGAAGTTGACGGTGCAGTAGTTACTACTGAAGGTTTTGGTAATAACCATATCGACTTTGCATCACATATAGAGCAGATAGGTATGAGAGGTGTGCCGGTAGTTGGTGTATCTTATTGTGCAGTTCAGGGTGCTTTAGTTGTTGGTAATCAATACATGACTCACATGGTAGATAACAACAAATCAAGACAGGGTATCGAAAACGAAATACTAGAAAATAACTGTTTAGCTCCTGAAGAAGCTCACAGAATTATAGCTATGTTAAAGAATGCTATAGAAGGTGTTGAAGTTAAACCTGCTGAAAGAAAGTGGAATAACAACGTTAAATTAAATAATATCGATGCAATAGAAAAGGCTTTAGGTATTAAGATTCCTCTTGAAGAAAATGAAACTTCACTTAACATGACAAGAAAGAGAAGTCAGTTATATGAAAGAGCAGACATCGAAGCTGGTATAGTTGAAGATACTTATACTCCAGTAGAAGGTGAAAGATAGAAAAAATCTAAATTAAGGTATTGTTCACATACCTGATAAGGAAGGAAATAGTATGGCACAAGAAGATTTAAAATATATGTCCTCTGAAAAATACTATGAAGGTGTCATCAGTAGTGTTGAAGGTGGCGCTATAACAATAGACTTAAAAGGTAGACTTGGACTTTTTAAAATACCAAATAGAATGCTTATTACTGACTACAATCCTCAGGTGGGTCAAGAAGTCGGGTTTATGTTAAGCAACCCAGAGGTATTTAGTCCTATACCCAATGAGGAATATGTTAGAAAATTAGAAGGTCAGCGTAAAGTTGAAGAAAAAAAGAAATTAGAGAATCTAACTAGATTAGAAAAAGAAATTCTTGAAAAAACTATAGAACTAGAAGAATTAAAGAAAAGTATTGAAAAATTGAAGTTAGATCTTTAGAAAAATTTGAAGGGAGAGAAATACAAATGAGTCGTAAGTTAACTACAGTTCCAGGACTTCAATCTGAAATATATGTTCCTATAACACCACCTCCAGTTTGGACTCCTGTTACAAAACCATTAAATGAAATGGTAATAGCATTAGCTACTGCAGCTGGTGTACACATGAAATCAGATGAAAGATTTAACCTTGCCGGTGATACAGGATTTAGAATGGTTCCGGATACAGCTACTCCAGCTGATCTAATGGTATCACATGGTGGATATGATAACTCTGACGTAAACAGAGACGTAAACTGCATGTTCCCAATTGAAAGATTGCATGAACTAAAAGCAGAAGGATTTATTAAAGATGTAGCTCCAATGCACTATACTTTTATGGGTGGTGGAGGAAATCAGGAAGTTTTCACTAACGAAACTGGACCTGCAATCGCTGCCAAATTAAAAGAAGAAGGTGTAGACGGTGTTGTTATGACAGCTGGCTGAGGTACTTGTCATAGAACTGCCGTGATCGTGCAGAGAGCAATAGAAGAAGCTGGTATACCAACTATAATAATAGCAGCTCTTCCTCCGGTTGTTAGACAGAATGGTACTCCAAGAGCCGTTTCTCCATTAGTGCCAATGGGTGCAAATGCTGGTGAACCACATAATGTTGAAATGCAGACTGGAATTCTTAAAGCTACATTAGAACAGTTAGTAGCTATTCCTTCAGCAGGAAAAATTGTTCCATTACCATTTGAATATCACGCTGCTATTTAATTTTAGATAAAGCGGATACTGTCGATAATTGGATAGTACTTTTAAATGTAAACACATCCTCTATATCTATAGGGGATGTCTGTTTACATAAATAAATATCAAAGGGTGAATATTATGGAAGAAAAGATATTAAGGCGACTTGTAATCAAACCTTTTTCAATTAATGAAGTGAGATATGGGAATAGGTTTGCAATAAAAGGTGATGTATTAGAAATTGTTCATGACAAAATAGAAGAATTAAAAGCTCAAGATGAGTTGATTAAAGATATTAAATTAGAAATTATTAAACCAGGAGATTATAATAGAGAAATCAATACTATAATGGATATAATACCTATTTCTACTAAAGTACTTGGAAAAATTGGAGAAGGAATAACTCATACAATTACAGGTGCATATGTTATGTTGACCGGTGTAGATGAAGATGGGAGACAAATGCATGAGTTCGGTTCGTCTGAAGGTGTACTAAATGAACAAATGATATTTGGTAGAAGAGGAACTCCTGATATAACAGATTATATTATACATATTGATGTAACAATTAAAGGTGGATTGCCATATGATAGAAGCCTTCCAAATGCTTGCTTTAAGGCTTGTGATTCTTTCATTCAGGAGATAAGGAACGCACTTAAGACAATAGATGGAAGACTGGCAAATGGATCTTATGAATATCTGGATAAAATTACACCGGGTAAAAAGAAAGTTGTTTTGATTAAGCAAATTGCCGGTCAGGGAGCTATGTATGATAATTTATTATTTGCTGAAGAACCAAGTGGTTTTGAAGGCGGTACTTCTATAATAGATATGTGCAATATGCCTATGATACTATCTCCTAATGAATACAGAGATGGAATTTTAAGAGCATTGGTTTAGGGGGTGTTATTATGGGTATTGGTCCTTCAACAAAAGAAACTTCTTTACATATGTTCAGAGACCCGTTGGTAGAAGTCTTAGGTCAAGATACTGATGTCGATTTTGTAGGAGTAATGGTTGTCGGTACTCCGGATGACAACAAGTATAAGAATTTAGTCGGTCAGAGAGCTGCCCAATGGTGTGAAGCTATGAGAGTAGATGGTGCTATATTAAGTGCTGACGGATGGGGAAATTCTCATGTAGACTATGCTAATACTTTTGAAGAAATTGGTAAGAGAGGGATACCTACAGTCGGAGTTACTTTTAATGGAGTGCAAGCAAAGTTTGTTGTTACTAATAAGTATATGGATACGATAGTTGACATAAACAAAAGTGAGCAGGGGATAGAAACTGAAGTTGTGGGTGAGAATAACGTCGATATGGTTGATGCCAGAAAGGCGCTTGTATTCTTAAAATTGAAAATGCGTAATGTAAAGTAAGCGTATTTCAATAATAATATAATAATACCATTCATTTTGGTGTTTGTTATAAATTATATTAGTTTTATTAGTTAAAAAAATAATTATTTTGAACGGAGGTACTAAGTTATGAAGTTTAGTAGAAGTATTCATGCAATTGACTCCCATACAGCGGGAGAAGCAACAAGAATCGTGGTAGGTGGTATACCAAATATAGTTGGTAATTCAATGCCAGAAAAAAAACAGTGGTTAGAAGATAACCTGGATTACTTAAGAACTGCAATAATGTTAGAACCAAGAGGACATAATGATATGTTCGGATCAATCATAACTCAGCCGACTAATCCAGAAGCTGATTACGGTATAATCTTCATGGATGGTGGGGGATACCTAAATATGTGTGGTCACGGTACTATCGGTGCTATGACTTGTGCTGTTGAAACAGGTATGGTTCCCGTAACAGAACCAATCACAAACATCGTTCAGGAAGCTCCAGCCGGTATAATCAGGGGTGAAGTAACAGTTGAAAACGGTAAGGCTAAAAAAGTATCATTCAAGAATGTTCCCGCTTTCTTATATAAGAAAGATCAGGAAGTCGAGCTTCCAGGATATGGAAAAGTTAAATTTGATATATCATTTGGTGGAAGTTTCTTTGCTATAGTTAAAGTAGACCAATTAGGTATAGAAATTGTTCCTGAAAATGCCGGAATACTAAATAGCTTAGGAATGCAATTAAGAGATATAATAAACAATGAAATAGAAGTACAACATCCGGAATTACCACATATAAAAACTGTTGACCTGATTGAATGGTGGTCAGAAACTGACACTCCGGGTGCTACATTAAAGAACTGTGTTGTTTTCGGACAAGGACAGGTGGACAGATCTCCTTGTGGAACTGGTACAAGTGCAAAATTGGCTACACTACATGCTAGAGGAGAATTCAAAGTAGGAGAAAAATTCTTCTATGAATCAATTCTTGGTACAATATTTGAAGGCGAAATAGTTGAAACAACAAAGGTAGGAGAATTTGATGCAGTAGTTCCTCAGGTTACAGGTTCTGCTTATATCACAGGATTCAATCACTTTGTAATAGATGAAGAAGATCCTGTTAAGTATGGATTTATCTTAAAATAGGGGAAATTTTTAAAATTATTTAGAGAGGGATTAGAGTATGATTTTAACAGTACTACAATGGTTATTTTATATTGCATTTGCAGGTTCTGCTGCATTATTAGGTGTAGATGTATTTAAAAATAGAGACAAATTAGGAAATACTTCAAAAGCACAGATTGCCAAATCTGGATTTATAGGATTACTTACTAACTTTGGTGATACTTTAGGTATCGGTTCGTTTGGTCCTATAGTTGCTTTAATGAAGATATTAAAAGTAGATATACACGATAAGGAAATTCCGGGTACACTTAATGTATCTTGTACACTTCCGGTTCTTTTCGAAGCCATATTATTTACGTCTGCTATTAAAGTAGATCCTGTGACACTTGCTGCATTGATAGCTGCGGCAGTTGTAGGTTCATATATAGGGGCTGGTATAATATCTAAGATGGATGAAACAAAGATTCAGTTGGTTATGGGAATTGCGTTATTCGCTGCTGCTATAATAATGTTTATAACACATCCTTATCTAGGAATTTTTGCTACAGAGAATAATGCTATTCAATTAACTGGCATAAAATTAATATTAGGTATTATTGGTAACTTTATACTAGGTGCGTTAATGACTGCTGGAGTTGGTCTTTATGCTCCTTGTATGGCTATGATATTCTTGTTGGGAATGAATATAAAAGCTGCTTTCCCAATAATGATGGGTTCTTGTGCATTATTGATGCCGGTTGCATCAGCTAAATTTGTAAAAGAACAAACTTACAACAGACTGGTATCTATATTTATTTCCATATTTGGATTAATAGGGGTTGCTTTAGCGGTTCAAGTAATTGGAAGAACAGATGTAGAAAAGCTTAAGTTTATTGTAATAGCGGTAATAATTTACACTGCTTATACAATGTTTAAAGCAGGTATGAAGGGAAGAAAAGAGAAGATAGCATAATAGTTCGAATATTTTGATACTTATATTTTATTAAAAATAATAAACATTATTAAACAGGAGAGATTGATACTTAACAAGTATCATCTCTCTGTTTTTTTTGAGTTTTATCGAATTTACGATAGGTTATTTAGAGAATTATTTTGTATATTGTTTCTATTATGTTAATATTTTAATAAGATTTTATTTTTTTATATTAAATAGCTGTTTTTTAAAAAAATAATTAAATTAATAATAATCTTTTTTAGAAAAATATTTTTTTATAAATAATTTTATAGAAAAATTATATTTATTTCTGTTTTAATGTAATATAGAGTGATTATAAAAAATCAGAATTTTTTTAAAAAAAAGAAAAATCAAAAAAAGTATTGCAATAAAATGATTTTCATTCTATAATGTATGTAAATATATTTAATTGAATACGGAGGTTTAATATGAAAATCAAAGAAAATAATAGAATTTTTATTCTTATAATATGTATTATTGTCATAATTATAGTGTTTTTTATTGTTAGTGAAAAAAAACACAAAAAAAATATTGAATTAAATAATATTACAAATTTTGTTCAGGTTCGAAATGCTGGATATAATGATAAAAATATCGAAATAAAAGATTTAAAGACAAGATATAAAATAATATTTGTAACAAAATCAAAGTGTATGGAATGTTATAAAAAAATGCCTTTTATAGAAAGGGTAAGTGAAATATACAAACCAATAGGGGTTGAAGTTGTTATATTGTGGGATAGAAAGGCTAATGAAAATCAGTTAAATAATAAAGTGAAAAATATGAGTTATTATTTAATTGACTCAGAATTCAAAGATGAATTACCTATGTATATATTATTAGATGGTGATAAAATTATTTTTAAAACAAGTGAAGCTGAAGAAATTATAAAAAGAACTTTTATGCTTGAAGAAATAGGAAAAGATAAATTAATATCTTCATCCAATAATTATATTAGAAATATTGAACATAAATATAATGGAAAAAAGATTGTTTTTTTCTCTATGGAAGGGTGTTCAGATTGTAAGAAAGCTAAAATGATGTTAAATAAAGAAGGGATAGTAAAAGAAAATAAAGTTGTAACTATATATACAAGTGATTCAAACGATGAAAAAAAAATAATTGACTATGAAAACGTTTTTGCGAATATATATGATATAGATTGGTATCCGACTTTTATTAAATTTGATAGAGATAAATATAAAATAATAAGAAAAACAGATGATGAGCAATTATTAAAAGAGCTAAAATAGTTTTAATTTAGGGACTCAAAAATTTTAGGAGGTGTTTCTATGAAGAAAAAAATATATTTAAAAAGAATAATAGGTTTAGTTATGGCACTTGTAGTAATATCTGTACTTTCATTCGGAGACATAAATGCTGTGGGTTGTAGTGCATGGCAGCGTATATCAACTGGTAAACCATATGTCACAAATACGTATTGTCCAGGAGGTAAACTAAGAAGGAAAGTGAGACAAGATAAGTATAGAAGAAAATGCTTAAGAAATAATGGTTCTATTTACTATGAGTATAAATATAAAACTGTTTTTTTAGGTTGTGTTTAGTGAATGAAATAATAACTACAAGAATAGAAGCAATATAGCAGTAAATAATTGTATATATGGTGTTAAAATCTTAAGTAAATAATAGAAATAAATATCTAATTGGTGTTTAGAAATGAAATTGATTGAGTCCCTAATTTTATATTCTTAAATTGTATAAGGAGAAAAAATGAAAATAACAAAAAAAATAGCTTTATGTATAGTTCCTTTACTATTATGTGCTTGTACTGTGGGTAGTGAATATGATAAACAATATGATGAAGAAAAGTCTAAAGAGTTACCAATTTTTTTATCAAGTGATTTAGATAATAAAATGCAAAGTCTTGATAAATTCGAAATAAATTTAATAAAAGGATATAAAACAAAAAAAATAAAAATAGACAAAGTTGGGAAAATAAATGGGATATTGTGTAGAAAAGATGATATATTAATTTCTGATGAAAAGAATGATAGGCTGGTTAGAATTAATTATCAAGGAGACTTTATTGATGAAATCGGCAGAAAAGGTGATGGTGAATTAGAATTTACTAGACCAAGTAAAATAAAAGAGTACAATAATAAAGTGTATGTGTTGGATGCAGGGAATTATAGAGTAAAGGTTTTAGATGAAAACTTGAAATATATTGATGATATAAAAATTGATATAGCAAATAATTTAAAAAAGGATAATGAATATTTACTGACTTATATGGATGTTAATAAGCAAGGGATTTATTTAAATGGTCTATCATATAATGAAAATGATAGAGTCATATATTATGATTTTGATACAAATCAAATAAGTAATTTGGGTGATAATTTTTTTGGTCCAATAATATCTTATGAGGATAAAATATATGCTATAAATAAGCTTGTAAAATCCTATAAAAAGGATGATGATATTATTGAATATAGAACTGGCACTAATAGTTTATTTTTTATTGATGGAGATGATTTAACATTTAGAAATGAATGTGAATTACCAATTGGTATGTGTATAAGTGATTTTATTTTTTTTGATGACAAAATTATTGCTATTTCAGAATCATTTTGTTCTGTAAATATATTTAGTAAAAATGGAAAATATATAGGCACTATAGATACTGATATTAAATTACAGAATATAATTGATGAGAGTAGATGTATAGATCATAATAATAGCAGAATATATATATCATCATTCATTCCAAATGAAATATATATATTTGAAAAAGTTGAATAAGCTATTTAATAAATGGATTTATAGATTTAGGTACATCAATATTTTATAAAAATAAAAAATACCAATTCAAGTTAATTGGTATTTTTTATTTTTATAAAGTATTGATATTATATATTCTAAAATGTACAATATAATAAGAATATATAATATAATTATCTTTGGTAAAATATAAAAAAGGTTTATTATTAGTAGTTTGATATATTAATAAAATATTTTAGGAGGTATTAAATTGAGTAAAAAAATCAAAGGAATTATTTTTTGTTTTATAATGGCTATACCGGCATGGTATTTGGGAAAGTTATTACCGATAATAGGGGGACCCGTATTCTCCATAATAATAGGAATTATAATATCATTGATAATTAAGGATAGAAAGAATGTTTATCAGGAAGGTATAAATTTTGTATCAAAGAAGGTTTTGCAATATGCAGTGATATTATTGGGATTTGGATTAAATTTACAAGTAATTATAAGTGTAGGTAGGAGTTCTCTTCCTATAATTATCTCCACGATTATGACATCACTTATTATTTCTTTTATTATATGTAAATTATTCAATATACCTAGAAAAATATCCGTATTGGTAGGTGTAGGCTCATCTATTTGTGGAGGTTCTGCTATTGCCGCGACTGCACCTGTTATAGAGGCTGACAGTGATGAAATAGCTCAAGCCATATCTGTTATATTTTTATTTAATATTATAGCAGCCATAGTGTTTCCAACATTAGGGGATATTATAGGTTTATCAAACCAGGGGTTTGCCGTATTTGCGGGCACTGCAGTAAATGATACTTCATCTGTAACGGCAGCTGCATCATCTTGGGATAGTATACACAATACGGGAACAATGGTATTAGATTCTGCTACAGTAGTAAAATTGACGAGGACTTTGGCGATAATTCCAATCACTTTTTTCTTGTCACTTTACGAAAATAAAAGAAAATCAGAGCAGATTGGCAATAAAAAGTTTAAAATTCATAAAATGGTTCCAAGTTTTATAATATATTTTGTTTTTTGTTCAATTTTGACAACTATTGTACAGTATATGATCGATTCCGGAAATACCGGTGAAGCAGTAACAAATGTAATTCCTCAATTTTTTATTTTAATGAAAAAAATAAGCAAGTTCTTTATAATAATGGCAATGGGGGCTATTGGTTTGAATACTAATATTGTAAAGTTAATTAAAACGGGAGGAAAACCACTGGCTCTGGGGATGTGTTGTTGGATTGGTATTATAATTGTAAGTTTATTAATGCAGAAAATGACAGGTCTTTTATAAAAATAGCTGAAGATTATATTATTATATAATATAATCTTCAATATAATTATATTTTTCGGGAGGTTACTATGACAGCTACATTCAATAATCCCTATAACAAAGGTGAAACAACGATACTTTTTACAAGTCAGGATGAAAGATCACTAGAGATATTAAAGAATAAAGGAAGATTTGTTAATAAAAAAGAATATATCCAGGAGCATATGCAGGATATATCACCATTTTTTTTGAAATGTTATGATTGGTTTGTAAATGAGGCAAAAAAAAGAAGCAAAAAGCCTGATGATGTTGATTATCAAATTTGGTGTTCTGTCAGTGCTAGAAATTGTATGAGACCATATGAAGGAGAAGTGGCATATGTCTTAGAAGTTCCTAATGAGGAAATAATGTATTTTGATGGTAGCAAATGGGACTATGTTCTGAATTTACATTATGTACCTAAGGATGATATTGACTTAAAAAAATATCAAGATGAGATAAGGTCAAAAGGTTTTAACAATTCATTTGAATTTATTCAAGGAAGATATTCCAGAATGTATCCTTTGGAAGAGAAAAGAATAAAGGACAGTTGGATAAGAATTTTTGAAATAAGTGATTGGAATATATTTGCAATACAGGCAAATATATGGGAAATAAAGAAGGAATGGGTAAGATGTGTCATAAGACCGGGAGAATCAATTCCGGAAGAATATATTCTAGATTAGTTCATATTAATATGTTAAGTAAGTGGTGACAAGAAGTAATAGCACAGAAGTTATTAAAATATTTATGAATTATATGGCTACTTTCTAGAATGTAACATATTTGTTGACAGTTAAGAAGCTAATTATGAAAAAAATATTAAATGTCCTTGACATTAAGTTGTATATAGGATATACTGAACAGGTAGCAAAAAGAAGTAGAATCCGTTCTCACCTTACGGCAGAGCTTAGTAAGGTTGATAAGTTTTGTAGCAACGTAATTTTGTTGCCTGTTTTAGAGCTTATGACGGATTTTATAATCCGTCTTTTTTTATTTGGGTTTTACCCAAGGAGATTTTGATAGACAAGCCACTTGTGGCGCTAAGTATTCTAAAATGGAATTTAGTTATTAACGGAAAGTAGAGGTGTTCTGTATTAGTAAAGAACTAGCAATTAATGAAGAAATCAATGTAAAAGAAGTGAGGTTATTATCAGAAACTGGAGAACAGTTAGGTATAATGTCATCAAAACAGGCTTTAGAAATAGCAAGTGATAAAAACCTGGATCTTGCATTGATATCGCCAAACGCTGAGCCACCTGTTTGTAGAATAATGGATTATGGTAAGTATAAATATGAACAGGCTAGAAAAGAAAAGGAAGCAAAGAAAAAACAGAAGACTGTTAATGTAAAAGAAGTGAGACTTAGACCGGGAATTGGTGATAATGATCTAAAGACTAAGGCAAATCAGGCTGCGAAGTTTCTTCAAAAAGGAGATAAAGTAAAGGTTGAACTTAGATTTAGAGGTAGAGAGCTAGGTCATAAAGATATCGGTAAAGAAGTAATGATGAACTTTATCGGAATGTTAAAAGAGTTTGGAGAACCAACAAAGGCCCCTAAATTTGAAGGGAATAATATGGTTGCAATTATAGATCCAAAGAAATAGATAATTTTTGAGAGGAGGATTTTGTTATGCCAAAGATGAAAACACATAGAGGTGCAGCAAAAAGATTAAAAAGAACAGGAAGCGGAAAGCTAAAGAGAGCAAAGGCTTATAAGAGTCATATACTTACAAAGAAGTCACCTAAGACTAAAATGAATTTAAGACAGTCTACACTAGTTAGTGACGGAGATGCAAAGAGAATAGCACAATTATTACCATATAAGTAAGATAAAGATACGGAGGATTAAAAATGGCAAGAGTAAAGAAGGGTATGAATGCCCATAAAAGACATAAAAAGGTATTAAAGCTTGCAAAAGGATACCAGGGATCAAGAAGTAAGCTTTTCAAAACTTCAAATCAGTTTGTAATGAAGGCATTAAATAATGCTTACATAGGTAGAAAACAGAAGAAAAGAGATTTCAGAAAGCTTTGGATTCAGAGAATCAATGCTGCTTGTAGAATGAATGATATGTCATACTCAAAATTTATGAATGGGCTTAAGAAAGCAGGAGTTGAAGTGAATAGAAAAATGCTTTCAGAAATGGCTATAGCTGATCCGGCTGGTTTTACTCAGTTGGTAGAAGTTGCTAAGAAAAATTTAGCTTAATTCACTGTGAAGTATTGTGTTTTGAAATTCTTTCAAACACTATTAATTAGATACAAATTTTATATTATGGATTCGGATTCACACTGAGAGTGTTGTTATGATATCCTAAATTATATTTATATTGGAGATGTATTAAGATAATGCATCTCTATTTTTTATATCATATGCCAATTTTGTAGAATTTCTATTTTTTTTTATGATTATTGTATAGAAAATTCTTAATATTGTTATAGAAAATAACTATGATTATATTAGTTAAAAATATTGCAAAGTTAATCGTGTTATGATAATATTTTATGTAATAAAATGTTTGTTTTTTAGTTTTGATTAAATAAAATGCAATTAAAATACAATTGCAAATCAAATATATTTTATGTGGAGGTAGAGTATGAGATTGGAGATTGGTAATTTTTATGTGAAAGATGTCGTTTTTGGCGATTCTACAAAATTCTCAGATGGAATTTTAACAATCAATAAGAAAGAGGCTATTGATTTTGTAAGAGCAGATGAACATATTACTGATATGGATATCGATATAGCTCATCCGGGGGAAGATGTAAGAATCGTTCCAATTAAAGAAGCCGTTGAACCTAGAGTAAGAGTCGATGGGAAAGCGGTATTTCCGGGAATAACCGGAGATCTGAGAAGAGCCGGAGAAGGAAAACTACATGCATTGAAAGGGTGTTCAGTAATGGGAGTCGGTATGCATTGGGGAAGTTTTGGAGATGGTCTTGTAGATATGTCGGGCGAAGGAGCGAAATACTCTTATTACTCTCAGCTAATCAATATTTGCTTAGTGATTGATACAGATGAAGAATTTGAAAGATATGAGCAACAAAAGAAAAATCACGCAATAAGATGGGCGTGTCATAAATTTGCAGAATATCTTGCAAAAACTGTAAAAGAGTTAGAACCTGAAGAAACAGAGGTCTTTGAGCTTGATGGTATAACAAAAAGAGATGAAAATATAAGCAAGTTGCCTTCAGTGGTACTTGTAATGCAGCCACAGTCTCAGATGGAAGAGTTAGGATATAATGACTTTCTATATGGATGGGATATGAATCATTATTTACCAAGTTTTATGAATCCAAATGAAGTACTGGATGGTGCAATAATAGGTGGAAGCTTTATGCCTTGTTCATCTAAGTGGTCAACTTATGACTTACAGAATTTCCCTACAATAAAAGAGTTATATAAAGAACACGGAAAAACAATTAACTTTTTAGGTGTAATAATGTCTAACTTAAATGTAAGTTTGGAACAGAAAGAAAGGGCTTCTATTTTTGTAGCGAACATGGCTAGAAGTTTGGGGGCAGACGGAGCTATAGTAACAGAAGAAGGTTACGGAAATCCCGATGCCGACTATGTAAGATGTATTTGTGCCTTAGAAGAAGTGGGAGTTAAAGTAGTTGGTATAAGTAATGAGTGTACGGGTAGAGACGGAAAATCTCAACCATTGGTAGTTATGGATGAAAATACTACTGCCTTGGTTTCTACAGGAAATGTTTCTGAATTAATTGAATTACCACCTGCAGCTAAAGTAATAGGTGAATTGGAGTCATTAGCGAGAGATGGTTTGTCAGGAGGATGGGCAGGAGATGAAATTCTTGGACCTTCTGTGAGAAAAGACGGTTCAATCATTATGGAAAACAACGCAATGTTCTGTGGCGACCAAATCGCCGGATGGTCATTAAAGACTATGAGAGAATTTTAAGGAGGAAATAACTATGACAAAGTGTATTCATTATATAAATCAGTTTTTTGCAGGAGTTGGTGGAGAAGAGCTTGCTGATTTTGAACCGGAAATTAGAGAAGGCGTTATAGGACCGGGTCTTGCGCTAGAGAAGGCATTAAATGCAGATGTTACTCACACAATAATTTGTGGAGATAATTTTATGGCTACACATGAAGATGAAGCTATAGAAAGAATTCTAAAGATGTTGGAAGATAAAAAATTCGATATGTTTGTTGCGGGTCCGACTTTTCAGGCCGGAAGATATGGTTTTGCAGCCGGTAGAATTTGCAAAGCTGTTAAAGAAAAGTTCAACATTCCTGTATATTCTTCAATGCATGAAGAAAATCCCGGTGTGGAAATGTATAGAGGAGAAGTAATTATATTCAAGGGTGGAAAATCGGCTGCGAGTATGAGAGGTGATATTAAATCCATAGCTAATTATGCTAATAAGGTATTAGCGGGAGAAGAATTGCTACCGGCTGATGAAGAAGGTTATTATGGAAGAGGGATTAGACATCAATACTGGCCAAAAGATGCAAAACCTGCAGCCAGAAGAGGTGTGGATATGCTTCTAAAGAAATTAAATGGAGAAGAATATATAACTGAATTACCGGTACCAAAGAAAGATATCGTACCTATCGCTGCTCCTATAAAAGATTTATCAAAAGCCAAGATAGCCATACTTACAACGGGTGGTATAGTACCGGTTGACAATCCGGATAGAATACAGTCAGCATCGGCTACAAGATGGGGAAGATATGATATAAATGATATGCAAGTTCTTAAATCGGGAGAGTTTAAAACAATTCATGCGGGGTTTGATCCGGCAGCAGCGAATGCAGATCCTAATGTTATAGTGCCACTTGATGCTTTGAGAAAATTAGAAGAGGAAGGTGTATTTGCCAAATTACATCCGTATTTTTATTCAACAGTTGGTACCGGGACTACTCAGGCAGAAGCGGAAAGAATGTCATCTGAAATACTAAAATATCTGGTTGAAGATGGAGTTAACGGCGTTATTATGACTTCTACGTGAGGTACTTGTACTCGTTGCGGTGCAGCGATGGTAAAAGTTATCGAAAGAGCTGGATTACCAATTGTTCAGATGTGTAATTTAGTACCCGTTTCGACTTCACTGGGAATTAATAAAATAGTACCTACAATTTCTATACCATATCCTCTAGGCGACCCTGCTACTCCAAAGGAAGTTCAGTGGAACCTAAGATATACCAGAACAAAGAAGGCTGTTGAAGCTCTGACTGAAGATATTAAAGAACCTAAAGTGTTTAGCGTATAGTATCCCGTAAAACGGAAAAGGGGGATTATTATGGAAAAAAGAAATAATAATACAGTATATTTTGTATCGGTAATCATATCTGTGATAATTGCAGTATGGGGGATTTTCGGTAGTGAAAGTTTTGGGAAATTAGCCAATTCTCTTATGAGTTGGGTAACTGTTAATACGGGCTGGTTGTATTTATTAGCCATGTTAATATTTGTTATTTTTGCATTAGTTATAGCGTTTAGTAAATTTGGTAATATTAGACTGGGACCGGATGATTCAAAGCCGGAATTTAAAACATTATCCTGGTTTGGTATGTTGTTTGGTGCAGGTATGGGTATTGGGCTAGTATTCTATGGTATAGCAGAACCCATTTCTCATTATGTGGCTCCCATAGCCGGTGTTGCACCTGCAACTGAGGAAGCGGCAAGATTTGCAATGAGGGCATCTTTTGTTCATTGGGGAATTCACCCGTGGGCAGGATATTCAATAATAGGTCTTGGACTTGCATATATACAATTTAGAAAGAATAAACCCGGCTTGATAAGTAGTTTATTTATACCGATAATAGGAGAAGAAAAAGTGAACTCCGGGTTCGGTAAGGTTATAGATACTTTTGCTGTAATTGCTACTATTGCCGGTGTTGCCACATCATTAGGTATGGGGACAATGCAAATTAATTCAGGATTGAGTTATTTATTTAAAATACCTAGCAATGTTACAACTTGGTTAATTATAATAATTATAATAACGGTTATTTATACATGGACTGCAGTTTCGGGCATAGATAAAGGTATAAATATGATTTCAAATCTAAATTTAATTTTAGCATTTTCCAGTATGCTGATTGCAGTAATAGTAGGTCCAAAAGTAATGATGGCAAACTCTTTCGTAGGTGCAGCCGGGGATTATATCAATCAGTTTTTTAAAGAAAGTTTGAATATTAATCCATTTGGCGATAATACGTGGATTCAGGGGTGGAGAATATTCTACTGGGCTTGGTGGATAGCTTGGGCTCCGTTTGTAGGAACATTTATAGCCAGAATATCAAAAGGTAGAACTGTAAGAGAGTTTATATTCGGTGTAACTTTGGCACCTGCTATGGCTTCATTAATTTGGTTTTCTATATTCGGAAGTATGGGATTAAACCTGAGAGAACAGCTTGGAATTGAAAAAATGACAGAAATGGCAGGACATCCTGAGATAGCACTATTTGAGGTGTTTGCAAAATATCCACTAGGGATTGTACTTTCTATGATAACGATAGTATTATTGTGTACATTTTTTATAACTTCAGCAAATTCTGCTACATTTGTACTTAGTATGTTTTCTCAAAATGGAGATTTAAATCCATCTAAGAAAAAAATGTTGGTATGGGGTATATTACAGGCTGTGATAGCATATGCACTTATGGTATCAGGTGGTTTAAAAGCACTTCAAACGGCATCTATAGCAGCGGCTTTTCCGTTTATATTTATAATGCTGGCTATATGTATGAGTATTGTTAAAGCCCTTAGAAATGAGCTAAAAATTAAAGAATAAAAAGAAAGTTTTCAAAAAATAGTTTCTTCTATAAAAAATAATAAAAGAATTGACCCATAAGTTGAAATTTTTAATTTTTATAAAAATGAAATTCTTTAAATTAGAGATTTTATTATTTATAAATTATAAAAGATATGACTTTTGGGTCAATTCTTTTTTATATCAAAAATAAAAAACTTTTAAAAAAATTTCTTTGAGTGTATAATATTGGTAACAGATTTGAATATGAGGAGGATATATAGTGATAGAACTTAATTCTTATAAATTAATGACTATTAAAAATTTGATAAATTCTGCCAAGAAAATAATGGAAGAAGAGGGAATAGATAATATAACCATCAGAAAAGTAGGAGATTTAGCAGGTTTTAATAGTGCTACGATATATAATTATTTTGAGAACTTAGAGCATTTAAAGGTTTTTGTCTGTCTACAGGTGTTGGACAGTTATATAGAGGATATTGGAAATTATATAAGTCCACAAAAGGATAATGTTTTAAGTGATTATTACGGGATTTGGGAATGTTTTATAAAACATACAATGGAAAATATAAGTGCATACTACACTATTTTTTTTAACAATTTGGATAGAAGTTTGTCGGATTATATTGTCGATTATTACGCAATATTTCCTTTTGAAAATAAAAATTATGGAAGCGTTATAGATTCTATGTTAAATAATAGTTCCATAGAGGAAAGGAATATAATTCTTTTAAAAGAATTATCAAAAAGAGGTTATATAGATGAAGAATTAGTAGAATATGTAAATGATATATCTTCATTTTCATATGAGGCAATATTGAGAAGAATATATAAAGGTGAATTGGAAATAGATGAGGGTATTTCAAAAATGAGAAGGTGTGTTTTTGGAGTTTTAGAGTCAAATTTGAAAAAGACAGTTTAGAAATTATAGTGATATAGTAAAAATAAATAGATGAAAATAGGGACTGATTCAAAAGTCGCATTTCTTTTAATTATAAATAAATATCCATTTTTAAATGGTTTCATATATTAATTAAGAGATAAATTTTGACCTATTAGTCAGCCCCCGTTTATTTACTTTTTAAAAACATCTTTTACTATACCTGCAATATTTACAGAAGTTGAAATTCCTGATTTTATCTTTTCTTTTGCCACAAGTGCATCAGACGCGAAATCAACAGCTACATCACTTACATCTTTTGCATTATCAACTACAGAGTCCACGCCGGAAATAAGAGAAGGTAGCTTTGCTATTGTCAATCCTACATTTGTACTATTTTGATTAATTAAATCATCTATTCTCGATATAAGGTTGGATAATTTTTTTAAAAATATTATTAAAAATATTAAAACCACACATCCCAATATTGCTAAGATAAATAAAATTGTTTGAATATCAATTGTTATAGTCATTTTTTACTCCCGATAAGATTATTTTTTTACATCATCAACTACATCGTCAACTAGTTTTTTTCCATCTTTTGCCAATTTTTTTCCGTTATTTTCTAAATCTTCAGCAACATCTTCAATTTTGTCTTCAAATTCTTCATTTGTTTCAGATAAAGTGATTTCTATATCATCTTTTTTATTATTTAGATATTCCTTTATTTTAGATTTGGATTCGGCTATTTTATCTTTAGTATCCTTGATGGAATTGTTTGTTTTATCCACAAGTTCTTTAGATTTATCAGATATAGATTGACTGGCATTTGATGCTGTAGCAACAATATCTTCAATAGTTTCCTTTCCGGCTTTAGGTGCAAGTAATACTCCGCCAACAGCTCCAACTGCTGCACTTGTAGCAGCTATTTTCGCATATTGGAGAGCTTTTTTTCTTTTTTTAGCTTTTTCAATTTCTCTTCTTTTTCTTTTTATTGCATTAGTCAAACCCATAATGATACCTCCTTAAAGATTATTCTTATATTTTATATTATACTTATTACCCGATAATGTCAATGAAGTAACAAATATTTTTTGAAAATTTAAAAAAATTTTGAAAATTCATAAAAAATTAGACGGATATTTATAAAAGTTACAAAAAGTAACAATAGTTTTAATTTATAAATATAGAAATTACAAGCTTTATGGAAAATTTTATAAAAAATAGTCAAAAAAATTTGCTTTTTTGTCATTTTTGTATTACAATATACTAGTAAAGTTACAAAATGTAATTTTTACATTGGGTTTTATTTTTAAAAAAAGAAAATAGGTAACAAATCGTAATAAAGTTTGTTATATCAATTAGTGGTAATATTTTAAATAAAACCTATAGAATAAAAAATATAAGTTCACTTATATATTATGAACGAAAAAAAGGAGAAAAAGTATGAAAAAACTACATTCAATTCTGCTAGTAGCTGCAATTTCAATATCTTTGATGTCTTCTGTAGCTATATACTCAAATGCAGAGGCGGCAGCTAATAGTACAATTTCAACAAATTTCGGATGGAGAAAAGAAGGTAATAAGTACATATATATTAATGCGAGCGGCAAAAAATTATATGGCTGGAATAGACTCAATGGTCTATGGTACTATTTCAATAGAAAAGGTCAGATGGTAACAGGAACACAGGATATTGGTGGGAGAAAGCATATATTTGATGAGGATGGTGTATATGTAAAAACGATGCCTATAAAAAAGAATGTTGGAAATGTTAATGTGACAGATACCAACTCAAAAAATACATCTGTTCCTGGGAAAAAAATATATTATGATGGAAAGGGAAATAAGTTGGGGACTGGTAAAAAATATTTGTCTAATGCAAGTGCATATGCCGGACATACAATAACTGCTTCCGGACAGAGACCTAGATGGGGAACTATAGCCGTGGATCCAAGAGTTATTCCTTTAGGTTCCAGAGTATATATACCTTACTTTGATAAAGTTTTTATAGCTAATGATACTGGGGGTATAATAAAAGGAACCAAGATAGATATATTTATGACATCTACATCTCAAATGTACAAATTTGGTAGAAGGAATATAGATATAATAGTTTTAGATTAGATGTATTTAAAATATAAGTATTATGTAAAAAAATTTAAATAGGGTTGATACTTATAGAAATAAAATGAAATTACTTAAAATAAAATGTAATTTTAATTAATAAAAAATGACTATAGACAGAATATGAAAAATAAAAGTATTTATATTATCTTTTATTTGAACATTATACTGTTGAATATAGTCATTTTTTATTATTAATTTTTATTTATAAAACTTCATTTGAATTGCTGGCTATAAATAAAAAAGTAACTTCATGGGATGAATTGTTTTTTATCTTATATCTAAGTTTAGATACTAACCTCATAGTATCGCCTTTTTTTAGTATTATACTATCACCATTATCACTGACAATAGTTACAGGTCCTTTCTCTACTAGCATTATCTCTTCAAGTTCGTTTGCTCCAAAAGGACAAAACTCTGTTTCCGAGTGTGAGTGTATAGTAATTCTAAATAAATCATCACTCAAATTTGCAGATTTTGTAGTTAATAATTGGAATTCAATGTTTTCCTTAGTAGTGTCCATAATATTAGGCTGTTCATCCGCTCTTTTTACTAGATTATTCAAAATAATGGTTTCTTCAAAAAGTGATGATACGGAAATGTTCATAGTTTTTGCTATAGCGCATAAAACGCTAAGACTAGGATTTCCCATTCCTCTTTCTAGTTGGCTTAATAATGCTGTACTAACCCCGGATAGTTGAGAAAAATCTTTTATAGTCATATTGCTATTTTTTCTATAGTTAGTTAGACGCGCACCGATTTGATCGATATTCATATTATACACCTCCCCGTATTCTTATACAAAACATAATCATTTCTTGTAAAAATAGTATAACATTTAGGGTTGTAAAATTGTAGTGATTTTTTATAAAAAGTAAGTATTTCTTATTTTTTTACAATTAATTAAAATTTGTGATATGAGGTTTTTTATGATAAAATAGATAGAGATTATAATAAAATAAAAAACAATATTACTTATATTAAAAAAAATAAGAAAAAATTAAAAATAGTTAATTTTTGTCAGAAATGATATATATTTTTCAAAAAAGCTAATTAATTATTCAAAAAAAATATCAATTAAAGTAATATTTTTAATAAAACTATATTATGTTGTCTTTAAATTAAGTGTATTTTAGAAAAAATATTATATTTTATAAAATATCATCTAAGATAATGTAACTGTTATTTTAGTTCTGTGGTTTTAATATAATTTTTAAAAGAAGTTTTGTATATTTTTTATTAAGTTTAATTTATATAATTTAGGATTAAGGTGAAATATTAGAATATGATAATATTAGGTATAGATCCCGGACTAGCTATAGTTGGTTATGGGGTAGTGGAATATAAAAATAATAAATTTAGAACAATAGATTATGGAGCTATTACCACGCCGGCTGGTATGGATACGGTTGAAAGGTTGGAGTTGATTTATAAAGGTATGAATCAGCTTTTTCATATGTATGATATAGATGAAGTCGGAGTAGAAGAACTTTTCTTTAACAAGAATGTGAAAACCGCTATAACGGTGGCACAGGCAAGAGGTGTCATATTATTGTCGTGCAAACATCATTATAAACCGGTATTTGAATATACACCTTTACAAATTAAGCAGGGAGTATGTGGATATGGTAGAGCAGATAAGTATCAGGTTCAGAGAATGGTCACATCATTTTTGAATTTAAAAAGTGTGCCGAAGCCGGATGATGTTGCTGATGCATTGGCTGTTTCTATTTGTCACGCTCATTCCAATAGGCTTGATAAGGAATTGGATAGATACGGATTATAGATGATGGAATAAAATAAAGTGATAATTTAATTATATTTATAGTATTGAGATAATTAGAATGGAAATGTATATAATTAAGTATTTATAAATATATTTTGGAATAAAAGATATGGAGAGTGCAAATAAAATGATAGGATATATTAAAGGAAAGATTGAGGAAATAGGGATAGATTATATATTGATTGAGAATAATGGTATTGGTTATAAAATGAATGTTTCTGCAAATACAATAACTCAAATTGGAATGGGTGAAAATGTAAAGATTTATTCAAAGATGATTGTTAGAGAGGATGATATAAGCCTTTGTGGTTTTTATACAAAAGAGGAGCAGATAATGTTTGATATGTTGACTTCAGTATCTAAAATTGGAACGAAAGTCGGATTATCTATATTATCTTATGCATCTCCGCAAAAATTAAGTCAATATATAGTAAGTGGGGATATAATTTCTCTTTCAAAAGCTCCCGGAGTAGGTAAGAAAACGGCTGAAAGAATGGTACTGGAATTAAAAGACAAGGTAAGTAAATTGGGATTTGGTTCGGATAGTAAAGTAGAAGATGATGAGATAATATTTATTAGTAATCAATCAGATGGTGAAGCTATTGAAGCATTAATTGCTTTGGGATATACTAAAGCTGAGGCGGAGGAAGCAGTTTCTTTTACCAGACAACCGGGAATGTGCATTGAAGATGTAGTAAAGAAAGCATTGGAATATATAATGAAGACTAATTTCAAGTTTTAGGAGGTAGGATAAAATGGAAGATGAACGTATAATTACTTCTACCATGAAGGAAGAGGATTTTGATATAGAAAATAGTTTAAGACCTAAGACTTTAGATGAATATCTGGGACAGGAAAAATCAAAAGAACAGCTGAGAATTTTTATAGATGCAGCTAAAAATAGGAATGAAGCATTAGATCATGTATTACTTTATGGACCACCAGGACTAGGTAAAACCACACTAGCCGGTATTATAGCGAATGAAATGGGGGTAAATCTGAGGATTACATCCGGTCCGGCAATAGAAAGAGCTGGAGACTTGGCTGCAATACTGACTAATTTACAAGAAAATGATGTATTATTTATAGACGAAATACACAGAATTAATCGGAGTGTTGAGGAAGTATTATATCCTGCAATGGAAGATTATTGCTTGGATATAATAATTGGCAAAGGACCATCAGCAAGAAGTATTAGGCTTGATTTGCCCCAATTCACCCTAATAGGAGCAACTACGAGGGCAGGTATGCTTACTAATCCATTAAGAGACAGATTTGGGGTTATATGTAAACTTGACTATTATAACGAAGATGAATTGGCGGAAATAGTCAGAAGATCATCAAGTATATTGGAGGCAGGAATAATGGATGAAGGTGCTATACAAATTGCCAGAAGGTCCAGGGGGACTCCGAGAATAGCAAATAGGCTTTTAAAAAGGGTGAGAGATTTTGCCCAGGTTAAGGCTGATGGTGAAATAACCGACGAAGTTGCTAAGGCAGCTCTTGAACTAATTGGTGTGGATTCTTTGGGACTTGACTTTGTAGATAAAAAATTGTTGACTACTATAATAGAAAAATTTAAGGGTGGTCCGGTTGGGTTGGATACACTAGCTGCTTCCATAGGGGAAGATAGAAATACTATAGAGGATGTGTACGAGCCATATTTGCTTCAACTAGGTTTTATAAACAGAGCGCCTAGAGGGAGAATAGCCATGCCAAGGGCATATAAACATTTAAATATACCTTATGACATAGAGAAAAAATAGTATAGTATAATCTGGATACAATCTTATAGTCTCAGATGAATATTATGCATATAGAGAGGAAAGGGATAATGAAGACTAGCGACTTTAATTATTATTTACCGGAAGAATTGATAGCTCAGGTGCCTATTGTCGATAGAGATAATTCAAAACTGATGGTAATAGATAAAAAAAGCGGAGAAATAGAACATAAAATATTTAAAAATATAATAGATTATTTGGATAAAGGAGATTGTCTGGTCTTGAATGATACCAGGGTAATTCCTGCCAGATTGATTGGTGAAAAAATCGATTCTGGAGGAAAAATAGAATTTTTATTGCTTAAAAGAAATGAAGATGATACCTGGGAAACCTTGGTAAAACCCGGAAAAAGAGCTAAAATAGGTACTCAATTTTCATTTGGTCAAGAAAAGTTGTTGGCAGAAGTAAAAGATATTTTGGAAGATGGTTCTAGAATTGTAAAATTTAAATATAATGGAATATTTGAAGAAATATTAGATGAGTTAGGTAATATGCCTCTTCCTCCATATATAACGGAAAAGTTGGAAGATAAGGATAGATATCAAACCGTCTATTCGAAACATAATGGTTCTGCTGCAGCACCGACAGCCGGACTTCACTTTACGGATGAATTATTGAATGATATAAAGAAAAAGGGAATAGAAATTGCTTTTGTAACCTTACATGTAGGTCTTGGTACTTTCAGACCTGTGAAAGTAGACGATATTGAAAATCATAAGATGCATTCGGAATATTATACGGTGACTAAAGAAGCTGCTGATAAGATTAACTATGCAAAGGAAAACGGTAAAAAAGTAATTTGTGTGGGTACAACCAGTTGTAGAACTATAGAATCAGCATCTGATGAAAATGGAAAATTAGTGGAAAAAAAAGGATGGACAGATATATTCATATATCCCGGATATAAATTTAAAATAGTGGACAATTTAATAACTAATTTTCATCTTCCGGAATCAACGTTGATAATGTTGGTAAGTGCTTTATCTGATAAAGAAAAAATTTTACATGCTTACGAAGAGGCTGTTAAAAATAGATATAGATTTTTCAGTTTTGGGGATGCAATGTATTTAAAATAGAAAGGAATATATATGTACGCAGTAAGATACGAACTAATAAAAACCTGTAAACAAACAGGTGCCAGGTTGGGAAGACTTCATACTCCTCATGGTACTATTGAGACTCCAATATTTATGCCGGTGGGTACGCAAGCTACCGTCAAGTCGATGACACCTGAAGAGTTAAATGAAATTGGAGCACAAATAATACTTAGCAATACATATCATCTCTATTTAAGACCTGGACACGAGTTGATTAAAAAAGCAGGAGGTCTGCATAACTTTATGAAATGGGATAAACCTATTCTCACAGATAGTGGTGGATTTCAAGTTTTCAGTTTAGGACCGCTTAGAAAAATTACTGAGGAAGGGGTAGAATTTAGATCTCATATAGATGGTTCAAAACATATGTTGACACCTGAAAAAGCAATGGAAATTCAGATGGCTTTGGGTTCTGATATAATGATGGCTTTTGACGAATGTGCACCATATCCTGCAGATAGAGAATATGTAAAAAAATCATTGGAGAGGACAACGAGATGGCTTCAGAGATGCAAAGATGCTCATACAAATTCCGAAAATCAGGCTCTATTTGGAATAGTACAAGGTGGAATGTATAGGGATCTTAGAGAGCAATCAGCTAAAGAAATAACTGCTATAGACCTGCCTGGCTATGCAATAGGCGGATTGAGTGTGGGAGAGCCTAAAGAGTTGATGTATGAAGTTTTGGATTATACAGTTCCTTTATTGCCTGAGAATAAACCTAGATATTTAATGGGAGTCGGAACTCCTGATGTTTTACTTGAAGGTGTACTTAGAGGAGTGGATATGTTTGACTGTGTTCTTCCTACTAGAATTGCGAGAAATGGGACAGCTTTGACAAGTCAGGGAAAAGTAGTAGTAAGAAATGCGAATTATGCTGAAGATTTTACTACTCTTGATCTGGAATGTGATTGCTATACATGTAGAAATTATACAAAAGCATACATTAGGCATTTAATAAAAACAAACGAAATATTAGGTGCAAGATTACTTACGATACACAATTTGCATTTTTTGCTTAAATTAATGGAAAATGTAAGAGAGGCGATTAAACAAGACAGGCTATTGGACTTCAAAAATGAATTCTATAAAAAATATTATGGAGAGTAACTAGCGATTGGTTTTCAAATGAATATGATTAATTATATAAAGAGATTTTTTGTATTAAAAAGAGTTATTTTTAAATTTTATGGAAAATAGATATAGTATAGTATATAATAGTATTTATGGAATATGTTTAAGCAATTTTTTGGGGAGGTAACTTATGCAAACTAAACAGATGATGATGACCGCTGGTCTATGGATATTAATATTTGTCGTTTTTTATTTTATATTGATAAGACCACAAAAAAAGAAAGAACAGAAATTAAAGGAAATGAGGGATTCTATTAATAGAGGCGATACAGTTATTACAATAGGTGGAATAATTGCAAAAGTATCTAAGATAGAAGAAGAAAAAGTAATACTTGAATTGGGTCCAAACAGAACTAAGGTACCATTTGAAAAATGGGCTATTGGAAGGGTTATAGAAAAAGCTGACAGTCCAGAAGAAATTGTTGAAGTAGAGGAAAAAATAGAAGAATAGTTTTTAAGATATTTTGATTACAAAAAATATTTATATTAAAAAAACAGATTATATTGTCAATGTGTACGACTGTATACAAAAACAAGAAACTATGTTATAATTGACACAAATATATTTTTATGGGAGGATTATCATGGAAAAGAAGCATGTAAAAACTCTTTCAAAGGCCACTTTAAAGGAAAGTGCAGCAAAAGGTGGATGTGGCGAATGTCAAACATCTTGTCAATCTGCTTGCAAGACTTCTTGTACAGTTGCTAATCAAGAGTGCGAGAGATAGTATTCTTTTAAAAACAGCCAGTTTGGCTGTTTTTATTTTTAAGGAAGAATTAAAAATACAAATATATAATTGAACATAGCCATACCAATATAGCTTATGTTTAGGTAAGGAGGAAGTTATGAAGTTAAGAAAAAAAGTGACTACATTGATGATGACATCACTTATTTTTGCTGGTACATTATCGTATTCTAAGGCTTTAAATGCAAATGACATAATTCAGATAAAAGGAAAAGATAGATATGCAACTGCGAGCAAGATAGCTGGTGAAATGGGTAATTATGAAACAGTAATACTTGTGAATGCAGATAAAAATCAACTTGCAGATGGTCTTAGTGCCAGTGGCCTTGCCGGTGTATTAAGAGCACCTATTTTGCTGGTAAATAGAGATAGAATTCCTAATGAAACTCAGTTAAGAATAGAGATTGCTAAAAATATTTATATTATAGGTTCAGAAAGCTCTATCAGTAAAAATATTGAAAATTCTCTGAAAAACTCACAAATGGGTGGATTTAATGTAAAAAGAATAGGTGGAAAAAATAGATTTGAAACAAGTAATAATGTAGCAAAAGAGATATTGAATATAAAAGGGAATATAGGAAAGGTGTTTGTAGCTAATGGATATAAAGGTGAAGCAGATGCGATGAGTATTTCTGCTGTAGCAGCAAGAGATGGAGAACCGATACTGCTTACAAATGGAAATAAGTTAGATAATGCTACCAGTTCTATAATCGAACAGCCCAGGAATATATATGCAATAGGAGGAAGTAGTTCCATATCTCCTGGATTAGTGAGCCATATGGGAGCTAAAAGAATAAGCGGTAGTAATAGATTCTCTACAAATAATGCTGTAATAAATGAATTTTATAAGGTAAAACCGAATTCATTTTATCTTAGTGACGGATATAAGTTGGTCGATGCATTGACAGGAGGTCCTTTAGCAAGTAAAGAACTTAGCCCTATTGTACTGGTTAATGCAACAAGTAATAAATCGGTATTAAGTGGAGCGAAAAGGATAGTTTCACTAGGTGGAATTAGTAACGATGTATTAAATAGTGTAGCAAATGCTACAAATAGATAATGGTATCAAGTAGTTTAAAATGGATAATAAAAGAAGAAATAAAACAGATAAATTACATTTTAGAGATCGACAAGTAAATAATAAAATGCAAAAAAAAAATACAAGAGAAAAAGGCATGCAAAATATTTGGAAATCTCGACACAACCTGGCTTTCCAGAAAAAGCAGGAGAAAAAAACTCGAAAAATGATAAGGAAAAAAGAAAGAGAAAATCTAGAGCTTATAACTTTATTAATATTCTCAATCTTTATTTTAGTTGTAATTGAAAGTATTTCTAGAAAAAGTTTTGTTGAAACTTTTAAGTTTATCGTCGATAAACCGGTAAATTTCATTATGAATTATTTTTTGATTGTATTGATATTTTCCGTAACAATATTTATTAAAAGAAAGAGATTTGGTTATTTTATAATAAGCTTAATTTTGCTGTTGCTAGCTGCTATAAGTGCTGTATTGGTCACTGTGAGAGGTATGCCCATATCGCCATATGACATACAGAGCTATAAAGAGGCGATAAGTATTGCGAGTATTTATATTAGTTTCAGGTTTGAAATATTGCTCATTATACTGTTATTGTCTTTGATACTCATTTCAACATATATATTTATAAAAGACAAGAAAAGTATATGGTTTACAGGAACTAGAAATCCCATATTTGTATTAGCATTATTGTCTATTTATTTGGTTCTAATTCCACAGTTAAAATCTGCCAGGATAGTGCAAAAGATATCTTGGAATGTTGAACTTTCATATAAAACAAATGGATTTGTATATTCGTTTATTGAGGAAACAAAATCTTCTATAAGACATAAACCGGATGGGTATAGTCAGGAAAATATCATTGCGATTAGAAATCAACTTGATAAAAAGTATAAAAAAGATTCTAATAAAGTAGCAAATGGAGTAAAGCCGAATATAATTATGGTGCAACTGGAAGCTTTTATGGATCCCACTAAATTAAGCGGAGTGAATTTTAATGAAGATCCGATGCCTAACATGAGAAGATTGATGAAAAACTATACTTCCGGATATATGAATGTTCCCGTTACCGGCGGTGGTACTGCAAGGACAGAGTATGAAGTATTAAGTGGTAGTAATTTTGATTATTTAAGTAAGGGAGAAATTCCGTACCATACTTTTTTATCTGATAAAGCATCCTTAGGAATACCATATTATATGGAATTAAGAGGATATAAAACAGTAGCAATACATAATTTCTATAAGAGTTTTTATAATAGAGATAAAGGTTTAAAGAATATAGGATTTGAAAAATTTATACCGTTGGAAGTAATGACATATGTGGATTATACTCCGATGGGATGGCCTAAGGATGAAGTACTTACAAGATATATTACTCAAGAAATTGATTCTGATAATCAAAAACCAAGTTTTATATTTACTGTATCTGCACAAGGGCATAGTAGATATCCTATGGGAAAGCTCAATATTAAGTATCCGATAGAAGTTGTAAAGTCTGATTTGCCAAAACCTGATCAAAACCAGATACAGTATTATGCAAATCAAGTCAAAGAGATGGATAAGTTTGTAGGAAAACTGGTAGAAGAAATAAATAAAATTAAACAACCTACAGTGCTGGTATTTTATGGTGATCACTTACCGGCTTTAAATGTTATTACAGAGAACAGGATGAAGATAGACAAATTTTCTTCTTTGGTACTTTTGATAAATAATTTTGGAGTTGAGAAGACTACCTTACCTAAAGATTTTCAGAGTTATCAATTAAGTACTCTTGCATTGGATATTGCCGGTCAAGGTTGTTCACCTATGACTATGGTACACAAATATTTGAAAAATGATAAGGAGTATCAGAAAAAACTTGAATTAGTTCAGTATGACATTTTATTTGGGAAAAAATACTATCTAAAGGAAAATGAAATTCCTAAGCCTGTTGATATGAAAATAGGTAATGGAGATATGAAACTGATAAATGTAGAAAACGTAAATGGCGAGTTTTATATTACGGGAAAAAATTTAAATAGGCAAACGGCGGTATTCGTTGATGGAAAAAAAGTTGATTCAGATTATAAGAATGATGAAAAAATAAAGCTATATGATAGTTTCTATAGTGGGAAAAAAGAAATATCGCTTAAACTTCTCGATAAAAATGGAGAAGTAATTCAAGAATCAGAAAAAATAAAATATGAGTTTTAATCAAGGAACCCATAGGGGTTCCTTTTTGGAGGGATGATGGATAGTAGAAAAAAAATACGTAAGTCAATATTATATAAGTTTACTCCAGGACAAATAATGGTAATAGGATTTAGTTCAGTGATTTTAATGGGCACTTTATTATTGATGATGCCATTTTCGTCTAATTCAGGGGAAGTTACAAATTTTCTGGATTCTTTGTTTACGGCTACTTCGGCTGTTTGTGTGACGGGATTGGTTGTGGTAGATACAAGTATTTACTGGAGCACAATAGGAAAGGCGATTATAGCCATCCTAATACAGGTTGGTGGACTGGGATTCATGTCTATTACAGCATGGATAGCATTGATTTTAGGAAGAAAAATAAACTTGAGAGAAAGAGTTTTGATAAAAGAAGCAATGAATCAAAATCAAATTTCAGGTTCTGTAAAATTGGTAAAAAATGTACTATGGATGACTTTTACTATAGAAATGATTGGTGCGATTTTATTGTCTACTGTATTTATACCTAGATTTGGAGTTATTAATGGAATTGGATATAGTCTATTTCATTCTATTTCTGCATTTTGCAATGCCGGATTTGATTTAATGGGATCACATTATGGCGAATTTTCATCTATGGCAGCATTTTATAATAATCCGATAATCGTATTTACACTATCAACATTGGTAATATTAGGAGGTATAGGTTATCCGGTAATGATAAATGTAATAACCGCGAGAAAATTCAGGAAGATTAGTCTTAACTCCAAGTTGGTAATAATTACAACGGCAATATTGTTGATATTGGGAACATTGGTAATTTTTTGGGGAGAATATAATAATACAGAAAGTTTGGCGAATATGAATAATTGGGATAAATTTATGGTATCGTTTTTTCAGTCTATGACAACTAGAACTGCAGGATTTGGTACGATAGATTTTAACTTGTTTAGATCAAATACATTATTTATATTAATAGTACTTATGTTTATAGGTGCTTCTCCGGCTTCTACCGGTGGTGGTATAAAGACAAC
Source organism: Peptostreptococcus canis (assembly GCF_014229965.1). GTDB lineage: Bacteria > Bacillota > Clostridia > Peptostreptococcales > Peptostreptococcaceae > Peptostreptococcus > Peptostreptococcus canis. The sequence goes on along the minus strand of NZ_JABGBW010000002.1, from coordinate 411,416 downwards.
AACTGTGGCTGTAATATTTATGGCTGTGAGAGCACTTATAAAAAATGAAGATGAAATATCAGTTTTCAGAAAAAAGCTTGATATAAATATATTTAGAAAAGCATTAGGAGTTTTTACTATAGGTCTATTTGTATTCATAGTAGGAACATACCTAATAACAATCACTCAGGGAGAAAAGTTTGGATTGATGCAAAGTGCATTTGAAGTATCTTCTGCATATTCTACTGTTGGTCTTTCCATGGCAGGTTCATATAATTTGAATTCAGTAGGTAGAGTTATTATCTCTTTATTGATGTTTGCCGGGAGAGTAGGTTCATTAACAGTATTTACAATCTTTATAGGTGATGTTAAGACAAATAAGATAAAATATCCTGAGGAAAAGGTGTTAATTGGCTAAAAATTTAGTGTTGTATTATGGAGGATATAATGAAACAATATATAATAATAGGGGCTGGAAGGTTTGGAACATCGCTTGCGATGTCATTAGCAGAACTAGGTCAAGAAGTAATGGTGATAGATAATAATGAAGAGGTTATACAGGCTTTATCGGAAAGTCTTGATAATGTTGCAATAGTGGATGCGGCAGATGAGATATCCATGAGAAGCATAGGTTTGGGGAATTTCGATGTGGCAATAGTTGCGATAGGAACAAATCTTAGAGCTTCTATAATGGCAACACTTCTTGCAAAAGAATTTGGTGTACCATTTGTAATAAGCAAAGCAACCGATAATCTTCAAGCTGAGGTACTGAGAAAAATTGGTGCGGACAGAGTGGTTTTTCCAGAACATGATATGGGAGTAAAACTGGCAAAGGGAATATCTTTTAATAATATAGTCGATTACATGGAATTAGATAAAAACCATTCGATATACGAGGTAACGGTTCCAAAATCATGGATTGGAAAAAACCTTATAGACTTAAGCGTGAGAGGTAAATATTCGATAAATGTTGTTGGAGTGAAGGGAAAGGATGAGTTTGAAGTACCGGCCAATCCAAAAAGAATATTTGAAGAGGGTGATATAATAGTAGTAGCCGGTAAAAATAAAATTTTAGAGGAAATTGCATTATTAAAGATAGAGGAAAGCAGGTTTTAGTTATATAGTTATATAAGATGGTTTTGGGAATATAGCCGTAAATTTGGAAATATAACCATGAGATAGAAGTTATATAAAGAGCAAATGAAAAATATTGAAAAAGTTTATTTATATTTATAAAAGGAAAGCATATGTTGACGATAAAAAGTAGGGATAATGAGCGATTTAAACTGGCAAGATTATTGTTAAAATCCAAGTATAGAAATAAAGAGAAAAAATATATAGCCGAGGGATTAAGAACGATAGAGCTGGCTTTGGAATACGGTGCTAAGATTGAGTATGTATTTATTGATAGACAGTTTTCAAAAAATAGTCAAATAATAGAAAGACTTGAAAAAAATACAAAGGTATTTGTACTAGATGATGTTCTATTTAAGCAAATTACAACAACGGAGAATTCGCAAGGTATTATTGCCATTATAGAAAAAAATGAAATAAGAATAGATGATTTTAATTCTGAGAAACATAAAAGGATAGTTGTTCTAGACAGAATACAGGATCCCGGAAATTTAGGAACGATAATTAGAACAGCAGATGCTCTTGGTTATAATCTAATAGTGCTTACAAAGGGGTGCGTAGATTTATACAATCCTAAGGTAGTAAGATCTGCAATGGGATCTATGTTTTATATGGATATAGCTTGTTGTGAGCAGGAAAAAGCATTGGAAATTTTAAGGAACAATAATATTCAAATTATTTCGAGTTATCTAGAAACTAAAAATAATTTTGAGGATATGAAATATTCTTCAAAAACAGCAATAGTGGTTGGAAATGAGGCAAATGGTATTAACGAGTATTGGATAGAAAATTCAGATCTGTTGGTAAAGATACCTATGTTTGGAAAGGCGGAATCACTAAATGTTGCGATTTCGACAGCTTTATTGATGAATAAGATAAAATAGTAAAAGACTGTAAAAAGAGTTTCGAGAACTAAAAAATATCTATAATTGATGGATTTTTTAATGTAAGACTGTTGAAATTTAATTATTTTTTTGATACAATACTATCAATTAGTGAAAATATTAAAATGCGTTGAAGGAGAAAAGTATTCTAATAAATATAATTTAGAGAGTAGTTGGCAGGTGAAAAACTATTTATATTATTTGAAGAAGTTCACTCTGGAGCAGCTTCATTGAAATAACAGTAGGTGAAGACGTAATGTGCGTTAAACTTTTGAGGTGGTTTATGGTAGATTTATCATAGGCTATTAGGGTGGTACCGCGATTTCAAGACCTTTCGTCCCTATGGATGTGAGGTCTTTTTTTATTACTAAAAACGAAAGGATGAGTATAATGCAAGAGAGATTAAAAAGCCTAAAAAAAATTGCAGAAGAACGAATTGCTTCTGCTCAAACAATGGAAGAAGTGGAAAATCTGAGAGTAGAATTTCTGGGTAAAAAGGGAGATTTGACTAAGATTTTAAAAGAAATGGGAAAACTTTCATCGGAAGAAAGACCTATAATTGGTAAACTAGGGAATGAGGTAAGAGAATTAATTACGAATTCTGTAAATGAGAAAAAGGAAGCCATAAAGGTATCGATTATGGACAAGAAATTACAGTTGGAAAAAATAGATATAACTATGCCTGGAAAACCGTATAAAGTTGGAAAAAAACATATTATCAGTAAGATGATAGATGAGGTGACAGAAATATTTATGGGAATGGGATTTTCTATTGCTGAAGGGCCGGAAATAGAAACAGTTAGAAATAATTTTGATGCATTAAATGCGCCGAAAGATCATCCTTCAAGAGATATGAGTGATACCTTCTATATAACGGAAGATATATTGCTTAGAACCCAAACATCTCCTGTTCAGATTAGAACAATGGAAGAGGCTGTTAAAAATAATGATTTACCACTTAAGATCATAGTACCGGGAAGATGTTTCAGAAGTGACAGTCCGGATGCTACTCATTCACCTATGTTTCATCAGGTGGAAGTATTGGTAGTTGGCAAAGATATTACATTTACAGAATTTAAGGGAACTATGGAAACTTTTGTTCAGAAGCTATTTGGACCGGAAACCAAGACTAAGTTCAGACCTCATAATTTTCCATTTACTGAACCAAGTGCAGAAATAGATGTTTCCTGTTTTAAATGTGGTGGAGATGGTTGCCCTGTATGTAAGGGAGAAGGATGGATAGAAATACTTGGTGCAGGTATGGTTCATCCAAATGTATTGAGAAACTGTGGAATTGATCCTGATGTATATAGTGGATTTGCTGCCGGAATGGGTGTAGAAAGATTAGGAATGTTGAAATATGGAATAGATGATATAAGGCTTATGTTTGAGAATGACGTAAGGTTTTTAGATCAATTCTAAGGAGGGTAAAAAATGTTAGTTTCATTAAAATGGTTGAGAGAATATGTAGATATAAATGATGATGCGAAAATTTTCGGTGACAAGATGACTATGACCGGAACAAAGACTGAAACAGTGGAATACCTGGGAGAGGATATATCAAATGTAGTAGTCGCAAAAATTTTGAAAATAGAAAAACATCCGGATGCAGATAAACTTGTGGTAACTCAAGTGGATATTGGCAAGGAAGAACCTGTTCAGATAGTGACGGGTGCAAAAAATGTAAATGAGGGAGACTATGTGCCGGTAGCTCTTGATGGAGCAAAATTGCCCGGTGGAATAGAAATAAGAAATGGAGTTCTTAGAGGAGTTCCTTCAAATGGTATGATGTGTTCTTGTAAAGAGCTTGGAATAGATGAAAAATACGTAGAAGAATACAAAAAAAATGGGATATACATATTAGATATGGAAGAAAAATATATTCCGGGTCAATGTATAAAGGATGTGTTAGGACTTAATGATGCTATTATTGAGTTTGAGCTCACTTCTAATAGGCCTGATTGTAGATGTATGATAGGTATAGCAAGAGAAGCGGCTGTTACGACTGGTAATAAAGTTAAGTATCCGAATATAAAAGTAAAAGAAGAATCCGATAAAAATATAGACGTAAATGTTGGGATTGAAAATAACGAACTTTGTAAAAGGTATATGGCAAGAAGAGTAACTGATGTAGTAATAGAACCATCACCTTACTGGATGCAAAGGCGATTAATTGAAGCTGGTATAAGGCCTATAAATAATATTGTAGATATTACAAATTATGTAATGCTCGAAATGGGGCAACCAATGCATGCTTTTGATATGAGAGAGATAGGAAATGATAAAATAGTGGTAAAAAATGCTACAGAAGGAGAAACTTTTATTACACTTGACGGACAGGAAAGAAAACTTACATCTGAAATGTTGATGATAACAAACGGTGAAAAAAATCTCGGATTAGCTGGAATAATGGGTGGTGAAGAATCTGGAGTAAAGGATGACACTACTGAAATTATGTTTGAATCAGCCACTTTCAATGCTGAAAATATAAGAAAAACATCAAAAATACTTGGACTTAGAACTGAATCCTCATCAAGATTTGAGAAGGGAATAGCAGAAAAAACCGCGGAAATAGCACTTGAAAGAGCTGCACAATTGGTTGAACAATTAAAAGCGGGTAGAGTGGTAAAAGGAGTAATAGATGAATATCCAGTGAAATTTGAAAAGCAGACAATTACTGTTAGCCCTAGAAGAATAAATGCCAGAATGGGAATAGAACTTTCAATGGATGAATTTTGCAAGATACTCGAGGCTTTAGAATTTGTTTGTCATTTAAAATCTGAAGATGAGTTATTATTGGAAATACCTTATTTTAGATTAGACATAGCACAGGAAGCCGATATACTTGAAGAGATAGCTAGAATATATGGATTTGAAAATATACCATCAGTTCAATTGCAAGGTAATACCACTGCAGGGGTAAGAACTGAAAAGCAAAAATATCTGGACAAAATAAAGGATACTGCTATATCTTGCGGTCTATATGAAATATTAACATACTCATTTGTAAGTCCAAAGGGGTTGGATAAGATAAGAGTACCACAAGATTCGAAACTAAGAGATGTAGTGAAACTAATAAACCCATTGGGGGAAGATACTTCTATAATGAGATCTACAATGATACCAAATATGTTGGATGTGCTGTATACTAATGTATCTAGAAATATCGAAGAAACTGGAATATTTGAATGTGGACATGTATTTACGCCGGAAGATATGGCCGGAGTAGAAGAAACAAGGCTTTGTCTAGGTATGTATGGAAAGGATGTAGATTTTTTTACATTAAAAGGTATAGTAGAAAAGATTTTTGAAAGAAGTGGATTAAAAGGACATATTTATAAGTCTGAGACAGAAAATACATCCTTCCATCCGGGAAGATGTGCAAATATAGAGTCAGATGGAAAGTTAGTAGGAGTTATAGGGGAGATTCACCCTCAAGTATTGGAAAATTATGGAATTAACAAGAGAGTATATATATCTGAAATAAATATTGATGAGGTGTTTGAACAATCGGACAATAATATAGTATTCAAATCTCTTCCAAAATATCCTGCAATTACAAGGGATATAGCACTTCTAACAAAAGATGAAATACAAGTAGGCCAGATTGAAGATATAATTAAAGAAAATTCTGGTGGTCTTGTAGAAAGTTGTGAATTATTTGATGTATATAAAGGGGATCAGATTGAATTGGGGTACAAGTCTATAGCATACTCAATTACATATAGGAGTCAGGAAAAAACACTGACTGATAAAGATATTGCAGACAGACATTCCAAAATACTTTTTGAATTGGAAAGACAATTAAATGCAAAATTAAGAGAACAATAAATAGAAATTAGAATATTTGATATTATTCATTTAATTTGATATAATAAAAGATAATTATAAAAGTATTTTGAGGTTGATTATTTAAACTGTAGATATTGGAAGTGTGAAAGTTTTTCTATGGTTTTGGTTGATTATAAAGAATAACTGTAAAATGAGGTGGAATAGATGAATAAAGTAAGTGTAAAGATAGATGGCGTAGAATATCAGATAATGGGCGAGAAGAATGAGGCTGAAATAGTAAAAGTAGGAAAATTTATAGATAATGAATTAAAAAAAATAAGTAAGGCTGCTCCTTCTTTAAGCAAGATAAATGCTGCAATTCTTACATCTGTTAATATTGCAGACAAGTTATTCGATTCAAATGCAGAGATAGAAGATCTTAAAAATAGGATCGATGAAATAGAAGTGAATTATTCTACTAAGTCAGTTGATATTGAAAAGGAATTTGACTCTGTATTGGCTAAATTGGAAGAAGCAGAGAAAAAAGTAGAGACTTTGGGTAAGAAAGTAATTGTACTTGAACATGAGCTTGAACAAAAGGATGAAATCATTAAAAATAGTGTAGAAGGCAAGCCTCAGGTTATTTCCGATGAAGAATCAGCCAGAAAAATAAAATCCTTAGAATTAAAGATTAAGGAGATGGAAAATAAGATAGCGGTAGCAGAAAGCATGGCTACTGAATTTCAGAATAAGGCATATAATATACAGTTAAACTATGAGGCCTTAAAGAAAAATATGGAATAGAGTGAATTATTAAGATATTAAGAGCTACTTTATTAAGTGGCTCTTTTTGGAATATGCTTATATGTAATAAATTTATTGCCAGAAGTATTTTTATATAATTTATTATAGTTTTACAATTTATTGTAGTTTCAAGATAAATCTACAGTAAAAAATATATTATATACTTTGGTTTAATTTTGGAGGTTTGATGAGAGAAGACTTGGAATTGTTGGCTCCAGTAGGAAGTTTTGAAGCTTTGAAAGCGGCTGTTCAAAATGGAGCAAATGCAGTATATTTGGGAGGAAAAGATTTTAGTGCTAGAGCAAGTGCCAATAATTTTGATAGAGAAGAGTTAAAAAAGGCGGTTGAATATGCACATATTAGAGATTGCAGAGTATTTGTAACAGTGAATACACTTATAAAAGAAGATGAAAAATCGGCTTTTATAGAGTATATTACATATTTATATTCAATTTATGTTGATGCAATTATTCTTCAAGATATAGGAATGGCAAATTTAATAAATAAAATATTGCCGGACTTTGAATTACACGCAAGCACACAAATGGCTGCACATTCTTTGGATGATGTAAAATATCTTAAAGAAGTTGGTTTCAAAAGAGTAGTCCTTGCTAGAGAATTAAATATAAAAGAGATAAAAGAAATATGCAATAGATGTGATGTAGATATTGAAATATTTGTTCATGGTGCATTGTGTGTTTCATATTCCGGTCAATGTCTTATGAGTTCCGAGTTGGGAACAAGGTCGGGAAATAGGGGAAGATGTGCACAACCCTGTAGGCAAAAGTACAGATTGTACGATAGTGAAAAAAAGTGTTATATAGATGTCAAAGGTGAGTATTTACTAAGTCCGAAGGATTTGAATACCATAGAAAATATTGGAAGTATAATTGAATCTAATGTGTTGTCATTAAAGATAGAAGGAAGAATGAAGAGACCAGAATATGTTGCTACGGTTGTAGGTGCATATAGAGAGGCTATCGTAAATTATATTGAAAGTGGCGATAAAAAAATAGATGAAGACACTACGGATGAATTATATACTATTTTCAATAGGAAATTTACACATGGATATTTGTTGGGCGAATCGGGAAGCGAAATTATGAACTCTGAAAAACCAAACAATAGAGGCCTCTTAATCGGAAAAGTGATCGATTATAATGAAAAAAAGAAAAAATTAAAAATTAATCTGGAAAAAGATTTGAGAAAAGGTGACGGACTTAGCATAGGTGGAGGAACGGTTGGTAGAATTATAAAGGGCAAGAATATACTTGAAATAGGTAATGCAGGTGATATTGTTGAAATAGATTTTATAGGAAAAGTTAAAAAGGGAACTGATATTTTTAAAACCAGTGATGGAAGATTGTTAGATAGAGTAAGAAAAACATATGAAAATAATAAAGAGTACGTTAAAATTCCTATAAAGGCTAAGTTTTCTGCAAAATTAGATGAAGAAGCCAGTTTGATGATTATTGATAACAATGGAATTGAAGTAAGTGTAAATGGAGTTAAAAAAACAGAAAAAGCATTGAAAACAGCTATTTCCAGTGATAAGGTTAAAAAACAAATTTCCAAATTGGGAGATACACCTTATTTTTTAGATGATTTTGAATGTTATTTAGATGATGAAATTAGTATTCCTATAAGTGACATTAATAATTTAAGACGGCAAGCTATTGAAAAATTGAATCTTCAAAGGATAAAAATTGATAGAAACTGTAATGTCAGAGATATTAATCAAAATCTAAATATTGATAAACTTAATGAAAAAGACAACATAAATTCTAATATAAATACACAGGATTCAAATGATGATTTAGAGTTAGCAAACGGTAATTCAAGCTTAGATTTCAATGATAGTGAATATTTTTTAAATGTATCATGCACTAACTTAGAACAGTTGAAAGAAATTCTGGAATTTGAGAATTCTTATAATCAAGAGTATAAAATAACAAGTAAATATGAAAATAGGAATGAGTATAAAGCTTGCGAAAAAAATAAAGGTGACAAAAAAGTCTGTAACAATATATCAAATATTGGTAAAATATATTACAGGGATGTTAATACTATATCTGAAGCCATTGAAATTGCAGGGAGATATAATAAGAAAATATCGTATTATTATCCTAGAATTATTAGGTATTTTGAAAATAAAATTTATGATAGATTATGTAAATTAAATCAAGAAGAAATTCAAAGTTTAGATTCATTTAGAATGTCAAACTATGGTCAAATATATAGAACAAGTAAGTTATTCCCCAATATTCCTAAAGATATTTCATCATGGATGAATATCATCAATTCGGAGTCGATTAACTACTATATAGATAAAGAATTTAGAAATATTTGTCTATCCCAAGAAACATCTTTAGCACAAGTTTCTAATATCAAAAGCGATTATAGCAATTTGGAGTATTTGGTTTACGGGCAGTCTGAAATGATGCTCAGCGAATATTGCCCAATGGGAGTTTTGATAAAGGATTGTAAGAAAAATAAAAGAGATGCTTTATGTAATAAAAGTATATATTATCTTGAGTCATCTGAAGGAAGAAAATTCAGGCTATCACAAGATGAATTTTGCAGAACGACAATTTATTCAGATGAAGTTTTGAATCTTGTGGAAAATATAGAAAATTTGAAATCTAAAGGAATAAAAAATTTTGAAATATCATTTAAGTTCGAATCTGTTGAGGAAATAAAATTTATTTTAGAGAAATTTAATCTTGCGATTTCTGAAAAAGAAGACTGTAAAAGTTTAAAAATCGATGATTTTATTAATTTTAATAAAAAGTTGGGCAAAGAAATTCAATATAATATGGGGCATTTATTTAAAGAGATAGATTAGTCAAAAAAGTGAATATAGACAAGAATTAATAGTTAGAAGTAGTAAATAAAGTCTTAAAAATTTTTTAAAATATAGACAGTAAAAAAAAGTTGTGTTAAAATTGGAAGTGAAAAAAATGTTAATATGCGATTCAAAAATTACTAGTAATATGGATAAATGTTGTATAGAGTACTATGGTATACCAGAACTTCTATTAATGGAAAGTGCAGCGAGAGTCGCTGTAGAGAGAATTGAAAAAATCAATTTAGATAACAATTGCGGTCATAAAAAAATTGCTATTGTATGTGGAAGCGGAAACAATGGTGGTGATGGTTTTGCGATAGCTAGAATATTGTATAATCACAATTTTGAAGTGGATTTAATTTTAGCAGGTAATCAAAGTAGTATGAGTGAATCGGCAAAAATCAATTTTGATATCACACAAAATATGGGAATTAATACCATGTTTATAGATAGCAGATTTGATTTAGAACAGTATTGTATTGAAAGTATGGAAAATATATTAAAAAGTTCTGATTTAATTATAGACTGTATATTCGGTGCAGGGTTAAATAGAAATGTAGAAGGTATTTATGAAAAAATTATAAAATCCATCAATAATTTTCCTGATATAAGTACCGTATCTATTGATATACCATCGGGATTAAACGGTACTACAGGAAATGTAATGGGCGTTTCAGTAATTGCAGATTATACCATTAGTTTTGAATATTTCAAAAAAGGATTTTTGAGATATGATGCTGAATTATATACGGGTAAGGTATTTACTGAAAAGATAGGAGTGCCTAAAGATGCAAAGTATGATTTGGGACTATATGCCGAGTTTATAGATGAGAATTATGTCAAAAATAAACTCATGTCAAAGAAAGACCATTGTCACAAAGGTGATTTTGGCAAGGTATGTGTGATAGCCGGAAGTAAGGAATTTTCAGGGGCATCATATATAACTACAAGGGCTGCAGTGAGAACCGGAAGCGGACTTACCACTTTAATTGCCGATGAAGATGTTAAGATGGCGGTTTTACCAAAATTTATAGAGGAAATGTTTTGTGATATAGACGATGTTGAAAGAGTCAGGAATTTATTAGAAAAAGCAGATGCAATTGCATTTGGACCGGGTAAGGGAATTAATGATAAATCAAGAGAACAGCTTCAAAATATACTAAAAAATTATTCGGTTCCAAAAGTAATAGATGCCGATGGAATATCTTTATTAAAAGATTTAATATCTGTGCAAGATATTGATTTATCAAATTGTATCATAACACCGCATATTGGTGAATTTTCAAAAATAACAGGTGAAAGTATTGAGTGTATACTGGAGGATAGAGTAAAGGCAGCAGTTTCATTTGCAAAAAAACATAATTTAACTGTTGTTCTTAAGGGGAAAAATACTGTAATATCCAATGGTGAATATACTATGGTAAATACTACCGGAAATAGTGGAATGGCTAATGGTGGTATGGGAGATTTGCTTACCGGCATAATAGCATCTCTGTGCGGGCAAGGCTATCAGCCGTTTGAAGCAGCTTGTATAGGTGTATATATACATGGATTATGTGGTGATGAAATATATAATAAATATAAAACTGTAAATGCTTCTGATTTAATAAAAATGATACCCAAAATAATGAAGATGTTATATAATGGAATTAATAAGTAAGGGAGGTATAGCATGTTTGGATTAAGCATAAAGGTAATATGGGTACTCGTTGCCATAGCTTTTGGAATTGCCGAAGCAGCTACTCTTAGTTTAACTATGATATGGTTCTCTATAGGTGCATTATTTGGTCTTGGAGTTTCGTATCTTACCGACAATATTTTTATTCAAATATTAGTATTTGCAATAGTTTCATTTGTTTTATTATTCTTTGCGACAAAAAAATTAATAAAGATGGATAGAGAAAAGAATAATACGCATTGGGCAAGCATAGATACGAATTCCGATGCATTTATTGGAAAAAAGGGGTTTGTAATTAGAGATATTACACCTGAAAAGCCCGGTTTGGTAAAGGTTAAAGGTGAAGAATGGACTGCTATAGCCGTTGATGATAATCAGATGATTGAAAAAGGTGTAGAAATAGTTGTAAAATCTATTGAAGGTGTTAAATTGGTAGTAGATAAAAAATAAATATTTTAAGGAGGAAGAATATGATAATTAAAAATATCATATTGCTGATAGTAATATTGGCATTATTAATAACTGCTATTAGATGTATTAGAATTGTCAAACAGGCAAAAATGGGAATTGTAATGAGACTTGGTAAGTTTCATAAAGAAGCAAAAACTGGTATTCATTTCTTGGTTCCGTTTATTGACAGTATGTCATATATGATCGACCTTAGAGAAATGGTGGTGGATTTCCCACCTCAACCGGTAATTACAAAAGATAATGTAACTATGCAGATAGATACAGTTGTTTATTATAAGGTAACTGATCCAAAGAGTTATGTTTTTGAAATAGCAAATCCTATATCGGCCATTGAAAATTTAACTGCGACAACTTTAAGAAATATTATAGGTGATTTAGATCTTGACGAAACTCTTACATCAAGAGATTTGATTAATGCCAAAATGAGAACTATACTTGATGAAGCGACTGATATATGGGGAATTAAGGTAAATAGAGTTGAATTAAAGAACATTATGCCACCTAGAGATATTCAGGCCGCAATGGAAAAACAGATGAGAGCTGAAAGAGAAAGAAGAGAAGCTATCTTACAGGCAGAAGGTGAAAAGCAATCTAAAATTCTTATTGCAGAAGGTGAAAAGCAATCTGCTATACTTAATGCAGAAGCAAAAAAAGAAGCTATGATCCGAGAGGCGGAAGGTCAAAAGCAGTCTAAGATTCTTCAGGCGGAAGGTGAAGCAGAAGCAATTAGAAAGACTTTTGAAGCAAAAGCAGATGGTGAAGCTGTTGTAATTAGAGAAACTCAAGAAGCCAATGCCGAAGGTATAAGAATGGTATTTTCAGCGATGAAAGAATCTAATATTGATGACAATATACTTGCATTAAAATCTATGGATGCTCTTGTTAAACTTGGTGAAAGTGATTCTTCAAAACTTGTATTGCCATCAGAAGCAGTTAATTTCTTAGGTACATTCAAAGGCATTAAAGAAGTATTAAAGGATTCAAAAGAAGAAAAATAAGTTATATATAATAATGTAATAAACAATTATCTATGGTGGTAAAAGTTGCCATAATATAAAGGATTTATACTTAAAAGTAAATATTTCAATTAAATATCCTCAGATCTTATCTGGGGATATAATTTTGGGAGGAAATATGGGACTAGTAGATAGAATGAAATACGAAAATAGGGAAAAGGTGTTTAAAGAATTACTAGGTAAAAAATATAGTTCTTTGGAAGATTTCGATATAAGATATGAACCTATGGAAGAGTTTTTGCTGATTGATATTAAAAGACTTGTACTCGAAGGAAATATAAACAGAGCAGAGGATACACTTTTTTCTGCAATTGATAAAAATAAAAGTTTGAACAATATGTTTATTGCCGGAGAGTTTTATACAATGTTGATGGATATGACCGATGATGAGCTAAAAGAGGCGAATTTCAGCAGAAGAGAAGTATTATCCGGACTTCAAGAAATAAAAGAAATCTATAGTGGTTATTTAAAAGAACTTGATAATTTGCCAAAATAATTGTATAATAAATACTTAGTTATTTTATACACAAAAACACACAGGAATACTATATTCGCTGCATGTTATATAATATTTGAATTTGTGATGGAACTCTATTTTATTATAATATGCGTGAAAAGTCAATGTTTTTTGGTAAAAAGCTAAAATATATTATTAGGAGTGTATTATGAAAATAGGTTTTGACCACAACAAATATCTTGAAGAACAATCAAAATATATCCTAGAAAGGGTAAATAATTTTGATAAGCTGTATATTGAATTCGGGGGAAAATTAATAGGAGATTTGCATGCTAAAAGAGTTCTTCCGGGTTTTGACGAAAATGCAAAAATTAAAGTGTTAAGTCACATTAAAGAGAAAGTTGAAGTAGTAATATGTGTATATGCCGGAGATATTGAGAGAAATAAGGTGAGAGGTGATTTGGGAATAACTTATGATATGGAGGTTATGAGATTAATAGATGATTTAAAAGGTTATGACCTCGATGTGAATTCCGTGGTAATAACGAGATACGAAGATCAACCGGCAGCGACAATTTTTATAAATAAACTTGAAAGAAGAGGAGTAAAAGTCTATCGTCATAGGACAACAAAAGGATATCCTACAGATGTGGAAACTATCGTGAGTGATGACGGATTTGGTGCTAATCCATATATTGAAACAACAAAACCAATCGTGGTGATGACGGCTCCCGGCCCAAACAGCGGAAAACTTGGGACGTGTCTTAGTCAGCTTTATCATGAGAATAAGATGGGGAGAAGTGCCGGGTATTCAAAATACGAAACTTTTCCGGTATGGAATCTTCCATTAAAACATCCGGTAAATATAGCTTACGAAGCAGCTACAGTAGATTTAAAAGATGTAAATATGATAGATTCATTCCATTTAGAAAAATACGGTGAAACGACAGTAAACTACAATAGAGATATTGAATTATTTCCCGTATTGAAGAAAATTATAGAAAAAATAACAGGTCAGGAAAGTATGTTTCAGTCACCAACTGATATGGGGGTAAATAGAGTAGGCTTTGGTATTATAGATGATGATGTAGTTAAAGATGCGGCCATTCAAGAAATTATAAGGAGATATTTTAAAACTTTATGTGAATATAAAAAAGGAAGTTTGGATAAAGAATCCGTTTCCAGAATTAAACTTATTATGGAAGAATTAGGGTTGAAACCCGAAGATAGAAAGGTCGTAAATATTGCCAGAGACTATATTAAGAAGAATTGTGATATACTGGATGTTTCTAATTGTCAGGCCGTAGCTTTGGAACTGGAAGATGGAACTATGATTACCGGTAAATTTTCTGAATTGATGAATGGATCTGCAGCAGTTATTTTAAATGCAATTAAATATTTGGCAGAAATACAGGATGATATACACTTAATTTCACCTGTCGTTCTTGAACCAATCATAAATTTGAAGAAAAATGTATTGCAAAGTAGAAAAATATCCTTGAATGCCGAAGAAGTAATGATGGCATTGAGTATTAGTGCCGTTACCAATCCGGTAGCCCAATATGCAATGAAAAAGATATCTAATTTAAACGGATGTCAAGCTCACTCTACAGTTATACTATCAAAGAGTGATGAACAAGTTTTTAGAAAACTAGGAATTGATATAACTTGTGATTCAGAATATCAATCGACGAATTTATATGAGGGATAAAAGTGTCAGCTAACTAATTGATATAAATATTAATCATAATAAAATCTTACAAAATACCGTAAAATTTTTAAATTTTGACGGTATTTTTGCTTGTAATTTCAAAAAAAATGAAAAATATTGGAATTTTACTATTTATGAAGGGTGTGAATGTGTTATAATATTGTATATGGATATTATGCGACGAAAGGATGTTATTTAAATGGAAAACAATTTAACAATGCAAGAATTACTTGACATGCAAGAAGAAGAGTTAAGTAAAATTAATGTAGGTGAGGAAATCACAGGTAAGGTCACTGAAATTCACAATGATGAGTTGATTTTAAAATTAGAAGTTGGCTTTGATGGTGTTATTCCTGCAGGAGAACTTAATTTAGAGAAAGGTCAAGCAATATCTGATGTTTATAAAATAGATGATGAAGTAACAGGTATAATTACAAATATTAGTTATAAAGATGCCACTATAAAAATTTCAAAATTGAAACTTGAACAGCAGGCCGATTTAAAAGAACTAATAGAAGCGATGGAAAATCGCACTATCATAAATGTTCATGCTTTTAAAGCTTTTGAAAGAGGTCTATATGTTAAGTATAAATCTTATACAATGTTTATGCCTATTTCACAGATAGATACGAAGTTTGTAAAGGATACAAGCGAGTATGTGGGACAGGATTTAGATTGTTATGTTAAGGAAGTAAATCCTAGAAAAAACAGAATAATAGTTTCTCATAGAGAAGTGGCTCAGGAAATACTAGATGCTGAAAGAAAAGAAAGAAGAGAACAAATAAAGGCAGAGAGAGAAGCCGAAAGAGCTAGGATAAGAGCGGAAAGAGAACAGCAAAAAGCCGAAAGGGAAGCTCTATTCCAGTCATTAGTTCCGGGAGAAAAGAGATTAGGAAAAGTAACTAATATTATGCCATATGGTGCTTTTATTGATTTGGGTGGAATCGAAGGTCTTGCTCATATAAATAATCTATCTTGGACAAGAGTAGAATCCGTAGAGTCTGTTTTAAATGTTGGAGATGAAGTCAATGTATTTATCCAAAGTATAGATCCTGAAACTAAGAGAATAGCTTTAGCGGTAAAAGATCCTGATCAAGATCCTTGGAAGTTGATTGCAGATGAACTGGAAATTGGTTCAGTAGTGGATGCTAAGGTACTTAGAATAATTGACAAGGGTGCTTTTGTTGAAGTTAAGCCAGGAGTTGAAGCTTACCTACCTATTGGTGAATTGAGCGAAGGTAGAGTTAATAAGGTTGAAGACGTAGTAAATATTGGTGATACAATTAAAGCTGCCATTATTAAGTTTAATCCTGACAACAAGAGAATGATGCTTTCAATAAGAGAGCTGACAAGAGAACCAGAAGAAGATTTAACTCAATACATGTCTTTGGGTGATGATACGATAGGTAATGTTGGTGATGTTCTTAAAGAGAAAACTGAATCATCAAGCGAAGAAGAATAATGCTTATTATTTTGATTAATGTGGAGGGTTGCAAATGCAACTCTCTTTTTAAATAGAATAATTTGGAATTGGAGGATAGAATGAACAGAAAAATCAGAATTAATTACTATGCTATCGGAATTTTTCTTGCAATATTTTTTATTATGATTGCTCTTAATTCGTATACTCCATATGTTGCAGATGATTTTACAAACATGTATACGAAAGGCGATGTGAGAGTAAGCAGTATTGCAGATGTTATATATAATCAAAAAGGTAGATATGTAGGTACAAATGGCAGAACAGTTGCCCACACTATCGGAGCATTACTTTTGATGTTGGATAAGTACCTGATAAATTTTTTGAATACCATTGTCTTTTGTCTATTTATATATTTTATATATAGGTTTAGTAGACTTAACGATTATTTTGGTATTGATATTACATCAAAAAAATATAAAAAACTAATAGCTAAAAATAAATATGGTAGAAATTTATATAAAGCATTTTATATTTTATTGTCATTTTTAGCTATATGGTATTTTACACCTGTATTTGGTCAAAATTATTTATGGGTGATGGGGTCAGCGAACTACTTATGGACTAGTGTAATTATACTTGGTATTATACTTTTTATCAGAGAGATGGCCATATTAAAAAAAACACTGGAAAGTGTACCTCTTACTTTATTTATAATAATATTTTCTTTTATTGCAGGATGGACGAATGAAAACTCAGTTCCTGCAATGATAGTGATAGTGTTATACTATCTTGTCAAGATGAAAAAAGAAAATACGAGAGGTATAATATATATAGTATTTATGCTTGTGAACATGTTAGTAGGTTTTATAGTAATGATAACTGCACCTGGAAATTTTGTTAGGATGAAATATTTTAGGGAACCCGGTAGTCTGATAGAAAAACTAGCATTTAGATATAGTAATATGTCAGATAGATTTATTCAATATCTGTTAGTTTTATTTATGATAAATCTAGTATTTTTAATTATTGCCAGGTTATTTTATATAAAGAAAAATATGGAGCCGGAGGTATATTGTTTTGCCGGTTTTATATCATATTTTTCCATGATACTTTCTCCTACTTTTCCTCCCAGAGCTATGATAAGTAGTGTCATATTTTTTATAATATCTATTATAATGTGTATATCTGTTATAGGAAGAGTTAATATTAAAGTCGGAACTACTATATTGACTATTTGTATTATTCTTTTGGGATATAATTTTTCGGAAACATTTCCCGAGGCAATTTTGGCAAACAGTAAATATTTTGATGAATTCAATGCAAGAGAGCTTGTAATAATTGATAATAGAACCTTAAATAAGGTTGAAAATATAGAGGTTTTATCTTTAAAGACGGATAATAAGTATGTAGCCGCATATGGTCTTGAAGATTGCAAGGAGAATCATAATGATTGGATTAATTCTTCACTTTCAAGATATTATGGAGTAAGGTCTATAATCTTGAGAAAAGAGTAGTATAAAACAATGAAAAAGTAAGAAGAAGGAGTGGATTTGTATGTCCAAAAAAAATTTTAAAACAAATGCAATGAGAATATTAGATTCTCTTGATATTTTATATAATGAATATACATATGACGCTGATAAAGGACATGTGGATGGAGTTACAGCCGCACAAAAAATAGGAAAAAGTTTGGAAGTTGTATTTAAAACTCTGGTTACTCAAGGGCAAAGCAAATCATTTTATGTATTTGTTATACCTGTTGATGAGACCCTTGATATGAAAAAAGCTGCAAAAGTTTGTGGAGAGAAAAGAGTAGATATGATAAATGTGAAAGACATAAATAAGATAACAGGATATATACGAGGAGGGTGCTCTCCTATAGGGATGAAAAAGCAATTTGATACATTTATCCATATTTCCGCTCAAAAACTGGACTCAATAGTTGTAAGTGCAGGTAAAATAGGATATCAAATGGAGTTAAGTCCAAATGATTTGGTGAAAGTAACGAATGCTAAATTTGCAGATATTATAGAATAAATATTTATAAAAAATAAATTTATTGCTGTTTTTTATTATTGATTAAATATTTATAAAAAATAATATTAAGGTAATGTTGAAGTAATAGTATAGTATTGATTATTTGTTGAAGATGGGGAAAAAATGAGAGAAATAAATTCTAATATTATTGAAAATGCTGTAAGAGATATGTGTATAGATGGTTGTATAAATTTAGATAAAAGCGTGATTAACAGCTTCAAAAAAAATATGGAAGAAGAAAATAATCCTGTAGCAAAAGGAATTCTAGATATATTGATACAGAATGCCAAAATTGCGTCTGAAACTGGAATTCCTCTATGTCAGGATACCGGTATGGCTGTTTTTTTTGTAAAAGTAGGTCAGGATGT
Organism: Peptostreptococcus canis; assembly: GCF_014229965.1. Taxonomy (GTDB): domain Bacteria; phylum Bacillota; class Clostridia; order Peptostreptococcales; family Peptostreptococcaceae; genus Peptostreptococcus; species Peptostreptococcus canis. Next base: position 392,835 of record NZ_JABGBW010000002.1, on the reverse strand, counting down.
GCATATTGTGGGGGATACTATCACAGAAGCCATAAATAAAGGCGTGAGTAGAGGATATACGGAAGGGTTTTTAAGAAAATCTGTTGTAAGTCCGATTGATAGGGTAAACACACAAGATAATACACCGGCTGTGATACATTATGAGATGGTAAAAGGTGACAAAATAGAAATTGAATATGCAGCGAAAGGATTTGGTAGTGAAAATATGAGTAGATTGAAGATGTTAAAACCTTCAGACGGTATAGAGGGCATAAAATCGTTCATTCTGGAAACAGTGAAAGAAGCAGGGCCGAATCCATGTCCGCCTATAGTTGTGGGTGTCGGAATAGGCGGAACTGTCGATAAATGTGCACAAATATCAAAAAAAGCTCTTTTTAGAGAAATAGGTACGCATAACGAGAATAAAGATATTGAAAAACTGGAAATTGAGATGCTTGAAAAAGTGAATAAATTAGGAATAGGTCCTCAGGGCTTGGGCGGAAAAACTACGGCATTAGCTTTAAATATTGAAATATTTCCAACACATATAGCAGGATTACCTGTGATGGTAAATATAAATTGTCACTCTTCAAGGCATAAAAAAATAATACTATAAATGGAAAGAAGGTATTATGATGATTAAATTGCAACCTCCGTTTAGTGAGGAAGATATAAGAAAGTTGAAAGCGGGAGATATAGTTAGTATTAGTGGAACTATATTCACAGGTAGAGATGCCGCCCATAAAAGACTTTGTAATGCTATAGAAAACAACGAAGAGCTTCCAATAGATGTAGATGGACAAGCTATTTATTATGTGGGACCATCTCCCACAAAACCGGGGCATGTGATTGGAGCTGCTGGACCTACGACGAGTTATAGAATGGATGATTTAACATTGCCATTGCTTAAAAAAGGTCTAAAAATGATGATTGGAAAAGGAAAAAGAAATTCTATTGTCATAGATGGAATGAAAAAGCATGGGGCGGTTTATTTGGTGGCTATAGGTGGCGCAGGAGCATATATTTCTAATTCAATCAAAAAATGTGATATAATAGCTTATGAAGATTTAGGTGCAGAAGCTATTAGAAAACTTGAAGTGGAAAATATGATATTGACTGTGTGTATTGATTCAGAGGGAAATAATCTTTACGAAAATATCAAGTCTTTGTAATCCGGCTTTAAAGTAGAGAGAATATATTATATAGTATCTTTGTAAAGGGAAGGAGTTATAATGTCAGGGACATTATAGAGTATTATGAATTATTCAGAAGAAGCATTAAAGTTACATGAAAAATATAAAGGTAAAATAGAAGTTATAAGTAAAGTAAAGGTCGAAAATAAGGATGATTTATCGATAGCTTATACTCCCGGTGTCGCGGAACCTTGTGTAAAGATAAATGAAAATAAAGATGAGGTTTACAAATATACTTCAAAAGGTAATATGGTAGCAGTTGTAAGTGATGGTTCTGCAGTATTGGGCTTGGGGAATATCGGTGCAGAGGCTTCCATACCGGTTATGGAAGGAAAGTCGATTCTATTCAAAGAGTTTGCAGGAGTCGATTCTTTTCCTATTTGTGTGGCATCACAGGAAGTAGATGATATAGTAAGAACTGTAAAGTTAATTGAACCTGTATTTGGAGGAATAAATTTAGAAGATATTTCAGCCCCGAGATGTTTTGAGGTGGAAGAAAAGTTAAAACGAGAATTGGATATACCGGTTTTCCATGATGATCAACATGGTACTGCCATTATAGTTACTGCGGGGATTATAAATGCAGTCAAATTGATTGAAAATAAAAAAATTGAAGACCTCGAGATAGTTATAAATGGAGCAGGAGCTGCAGGAATAGCCATATGTAAAATGTTATTAAATATGAATGTTAAAAATATTGTACTTTGTGATAAGGAAGGAATTCTTCAAGAAGACAGTAATGGAATTAATTGGGCTCAAAAAGAAATGCTTAAATATACAAATAAAAATAATGAAAAAGGGTTATTAAAGGATGCTGTAAAAGGAAAAGATGTATTTATAGGTGTTTCCAGACCTAAAATGCTGACTTCCGATATGATAAATACAATGAATGATAAACCGATAGTATTTGCACTTGCCAATCCTGTTCCGGAAATAATGCCTGAAGAAGCAAATAAATCAGGAGTATTTATTCTAGGTACAGGAAGAAGTGATTTTCCAAATCAAGTCAATAATGTATTGGCATTTCCAGGTGTATTTAAAGGGGCACTGGAATGCAGGGCTTCTGAAATAAATGAAGAGATGAAGATCGCTGCTGCAAATGCAATTGCAGATTTTATACCCGAAGATATGCTGAATAGAGAATATATACTTCCAAAGGCATTTGAAAAAGGTGTTTCAGAAGCGGTGGCCATTGCTGTAAAAAATGCTGCAATCAAATCTGGAATTAATAGAGTGTAATATAAATTTATTAAGAGGTGAATAGTGATAGAAATAGGAAAATACAATATTTTAAAAGTATTGAGAGAAAAAGAGTATGGTTTCTTTTTAGGTGGTAAAATGACAAAATCTGATGATGATGTATTTTTGCCTAAAAAAAATATTATAGATAGCGAAAAAATTAAAATAAATGAAGAAATTGAAGTGTTTATATACAGAGATTCCCAAAAAAGATTGGTTGCGACTCAAAAAAAGCCATATGCCATAGCTGATAAAATAGCTATTTTAAAAGTATGTGATAACACGGATATTGGAAGTTTTGTAGATATAGGATTGGAAAGAGATGTTTTGGTACCATTTAGAGAGAAGAAGTATCCATTATTTGTAGATCAAAAGTATCCATTTTATATATATGTAGATAAGAGTGAAAGATTGGCTGCAACGACTGATATTGCTCCGTTTTTGAGTACAGATACCGATTTAAAAATAGGAGATCAATGTAGTGGGTATGTATTTGGATTTCAGACAAATGGTACGGCTCTCGTATGTATAGAACCTGATTTTTATGGGATAATATTAAGAGAAGAGTATTATTCTGATATCAAAGAAGGTGACTACATAAGAGGGTTAAGAGTTATAAAAATATATGAAGATGGGAAGATTGGACTTAGTACAAGAGGAGAAAGAAAAGAGGAAATGGATTCTCTTGAATCAAGAATAATATCATATATGCAGGGAAATGATGGTTTTATGAGATTTAATGACAAATCAGATCCGGATGATTTAAGAATAGTATTCAATACAAGTAAAAAAAATTTCAAAAGAACTCTTGGGGCTATGATGAAAAATAATGTAGTTAGACAAGATGAAGAGGGTACTTGGTTGTTGTAATTTATAAAATTGAAAGCGAGGTAATTTATGGTAATTTATGTTTGTGATGACTATGGTAAAATGAGTGAAGTGGCAGCAAATCAATTCGCAGCACATTTGATTTTGAAACCAAATTCAGTAGTTGGTTTGGCGACTGGCTCCACTCCTGAAGGAATGTACAGTGAACTTATAAAAAAGTACAAAAAAGGAGAAATTTCCTTTGAAAATGCAGTAAGTTTTAATTTGGATGAATATGTTGATCTTCCGAAAGAAAATGAAAATAGTTATTATACTTTTATGCACGAAAAGCTATTTAATCATATTGATATTAAAGCTGAGAATATAAATATTCCGGATGGCAATGCAAAGGATTTTGAAAAATATGTAGAAGAGTATGAAGCAAAAATAGAATCTGCTGGAGGAATAGATTTACAAATATTGGGGATTGGTCAAAATGCACACATTGGATTTAACGAACCTGATAAAGTGTTTTTGAAAAAAACTAGCGTTGTCGATTTAACTCAGAGCACTATTGACGCAAATTCCAGATTTTTCGATAGCATTGATGAAGTTCCTAAAAAAGCTATAAGTATGGGAACGGGAAGTATATTCAAAGCTAAAAATATATTATTACTAGCTTCAGGAAAATCAAAAGCGGAAGCAATTAATAATATGATTAATGGGGAAATAGATCCACAGGTGCCGGCTTCTATTCTGCAACTACATTCTAATGTAGTTGTAGTAATAGATAAAGAAGCTGCAGAACTTCTTGATGAGAGTACATATATTAGAATATAAAAGATTTTTATTATATTTAAATTGAAATTTTAAGTGCAAAAAACTTAAAATACAAGTATAATATAATTATAAGAACATAATGTTCGTTTTATTATTATGTCGTTCAACTCCCGACGAATTTTATTATTAGGAAAAAACCACTAGAATAAGTGGTTTTTTCCTTTTTTACAGGTCGCGTAATATTTGGCTAACTACAATATATTAGCTTTATTTCATTAAATCAATCAACCTTATCATTACTGAAATTGTAATCATAGAACTGAATATTATTTTTATATTTCTTACAAAGTCTTTTCTTTGTGTATCATCGCATTTAAAGTGTAGCTTATCAATATTATTTAATACTATTAAATTTCCTCCAATACCCACAATCAGGAGCATATTAGCGAAAAGCATCGGCATATTAATATAGCGTTGAAGACATATTAATGTTAAAATCACACTGGAAACAGCACCGATTATATTGTATAATTTGGACTTTCTTTTATTTGACATAATGGATCTGCACCTCCTTGTTTAATTATTGATAATATATTATCATTAAAAAACTTTGCCCATATTATAAGTGAAATCGATTATGTTTGTCAATCTGTCTTTGGTGTTTCTTTAGAAAATTTTATTTTTTCTAAGTTTTTTTATATATTTTTCGTTTTTTATAAAAAATCAAAGAATAAATTTGCATAAAAAAAAGAAAGGTTGACCTTTTCAACCCCTCTTTTTATGTGAGAAATACTTAAAAAGAAATGTAATTTTTAAGTACCTTTATTATACAATAAGTCTTGCAAAAAGTCTAATAATTTTTAATATAAATTGAATAATGAGCTGGTTTTTTGTAGAAATGTTAGAGAAAAATTGTTTTTTCTAAGAAAAAGTAATTTTATGCTAGATTTATACCGGATTTTAAGATAAATGATGAGAATTATCGATAACAAACAACATTGTTTGTGGTATAATGAAATAGTTGTAAAAAATTGAATAATATATAAATTATACTAGTACTAATAAAGTGTATAGTTTGTGGTATAATATAATCGTTGTGAAAGAACAACTGGATTTATAATTTTAAAGTTATACTAATAAAAATTATAAGATATTGGATTAATAAAAATATTAGATTAGTAAAATTAGAATATAAATACTAAACTTGAAAGAGAGGAAATATATGTCATTTTTAGATTCATTGTTGAGTAAACAAGATGATGCAGAAATTAGAAAATTAAATAAGATAGTTGATCAAATCGAGGATCTTGAAGAAATTATTTCTTCATTATCTGATGAGGGGTTATCAAATAAAACGATAGAATTTAAGAGAAGATTATCAGAGGGAGAAATACTTGATGATATCCTAGTCGAAGCATTTGCAGTTGCAAGAGAGGCTTCAAAAAGAACACTGGGACTAAGACAGTATAAAGTTCAACTTATAGGTGGTATAGTACTTCACCAGGGGAAAATAGCAGAAATGAAGACAGGTGAGGGAAAAACATTAGTAGCAGTAGCACCATGTTATTTAAATGCACTTTCAGGTGAAGGGGTGCATGTGGTTACAGTAAATGACTATCTTGCTGAACGTGATGCAGATACTGTAAGACCGGTTTTTGATTTATTGGGTTTAAGTGTTGGAACAATAATTACCGGTCAGGATCCATTTACAAGAAAGAAACAGTATAATTGTGATATATCCTATGGTACAAATTCCGAATATGGATTTGATTATCTAAGAGATAATATGGTAAAAAATATTGATGATAAAGTCCAGAGAAAACTAAATTTTTGTATAATAGATGAAGTAGACTCTATTTTAATAGATGAAGCCAGAACACCGCTTATTATTTCGGGTGAAGGAGAAGAAATAAGTGATTTATATTATTTAGCTGATGATTTTATTAGAACCATAGAAGAAGCCGACTATGATTTGGATGAAAAAGAACATACGGTATCGCTTACAGATTCAGGTTTTAGGAAGGCTGAAAAATTCTTTAAAATCAGAACAATAACTAATTTGAATAATATGGCAATTTATCATCATATAAATCAAGCTCTTACAGCACATAAATTAATGAAAATAGATGATGACTATGTAGTTAAAGATGGAGAGGTTTTTATAGTAGACGAATTTACAGGTAGAATAATGGATGGTAGAAGATTTTCAGATGGTCTCCATCAGGCTTTGGAAGCAAAAGAAAAGGTAGAGATAAATTCGGATAATAAGACTATGGCGACTGTTACATATCAGAATTTCTTTAGAATGTATGTGAAAATGTCCGGTATGACGGGTACTGCCAAGACTGAAGAAAATGAATTTGAACAAACTTATCATATGAATGTTGTTCAGATACCTACTAATAAACCTGTAATTAGAAAAGATTTAGATGACAAAGTATATACAACTGAAAAAGAAAAATTTGATGCTGTAGTGGAAGAAATTACGAGAATACATCAAACAGGTCAACCTATACTCGTCGGTACTGCTACGGTCGAGAAGTCAGAATATCTGTCGAATTTGCTTAAAAAACGAGGATTAAAACATGAAATTCTAAATGCTAAAAATAATAAAAGAGAAGCAGAAATTGTAGAAAAATCAGGAATGCTTGGAAATATTACTATAGCGACGAATATGGCCGGAAGAGGTACTGACATAAAGCTTGGAAATGGCGATTCCGAGATGGAAAAAGTTGTAAAGGAACTAGGTGGATTATATGTAATGGGAACTGAAAGGCATGAATCTAGAAGGATAGATAATCAGCTTAGAGGTCGTTCCGGTAGACAGGGAGACCCGGGCATATCCAGATTTTATGTAAGTATAGAAGATGAGATAATAAAATTATATGGGGGAACTGCAATTAAGAAGGCCGGAAAAAAATTCAAACCGGACAAGAATGGAGCCATATCAGGAAGAACATTATCAAAAGCCATAGAAAATGCTCAAAAAGGTATTGAAGGTAAGAATTTTGAACAAAGAAAAGATGTTTTGAAATACGACAATGTAATTGATAAGCAAAGAAAAGTTATTTATGCTGAAAGAGATAATGTATTGAAAGGTGTAGATTTAAAGGATACTATACTGGATATGGCAAAAGAAACTATTAGAGAACTTGCTGAAAAATATTTGAATACAAAACCCAGAAATTATTTTAAGTATAAAAAAGCACTGTATCAGGCGTTTATGCCGGCAGACACCATATTGATTCCAAATATGTCAGAGATGTCAGTTGATGAAATTGTGGAATTTACTTTTGACATAGTTTCCAGGGTATATTCGCTTAAGATTATGATGTTAGGAGAGGATGTTTTTTCACGTAATCAGGAAAATGTACTGTTAAATGTAGTAGATACATACTGGGTAGATCATATAGATTTAATGGATCAGATGAGACAAAGTGTAGGATTAGTGTCAGTAGGCCAAAAAGATCCGGTAAAAGAATATACTATAGAGGCTTTTAATATGTTCCAGTCGTTAAATAAGAAGATTAGATTAGAAACTCTTAAATTTGTGTTTTCTTTTGAAGGATTAGATGAAGAATAGAAAAATATTATATTATAAAAATGAGTTAATAAAATTTTATAAATTAAACACTTATGATAATTAATAATAAAGCTATAAAAAGTTGGGAGTATCCCAACTTTTTTATGATATAATAGGAGTAGTGTTTAAGGATTTTGGGTGGTGTTTTATGGAAAACAGTGTAAATAAAAAGTACATAATTAAAAAGAAAATAATTAAGTCTATTAATAATATAAAATTGCATTATTATGACAAAAGAGAAAAAGACATAAATTATAAACATCTTAGGGTGAATTCAATTGATTTTTTGAGGGGTATCTTAGTAATACTCACTATGTTTATAATTAATCAGGGGCTGGAAGATAATATTTCAAAAAATTTTAAAATATCTGTTTGGAATGGTATGACCCTTGCAGATATAATATTACCTCTTTTTATTATCGTGATGTCGGCATCAATACCTTTTTTCGTGAAAAAAAATTATGAAAATGGGGATATAATAAAAACTATACTAAAAAGAGTTTTTATAAGGGCTATTATTTTGTTTACTATAGGCATAGTATTTAGTGTGTTATTTTTAGAGCCGGAAAAAGTTGTTAGATTGACGGGGCCATATCAATTAATAGCTATTAATTACTTGATATGTTCATTAATATATATAGGCCTCCTAAATTTAAGGATGAAAAATAATGCATTAGCATATGTTTTTGTAGTATTAGGATTAGTATTAGCTTTGATTTTTAGTTTAATAGCATTTGGAAAAGGAATTGATATTGAAAAAAATACTTTTATATTAGTAGATAAATCTTTGATTAGTGGATTTAAAAGTGCATCAATCGCAGATCCTGAGGGGATAATGGCTTGTTTTTCTTCTACTTCACTTGGATTTATAGGTGTATCTATGGGATGTATTTTAAATAAGAAACCTATCGATAAAAAATATAGACACTATAAAAGGCCTCATAAAGTAAGGACAGAAGGGTTTACAAGACAAAATATATTGATAGATATTAAAAGCTGGTTGAATATAAAGTCTATAAAATCTATATATAGCAATTATTATAGAATGAATAATGAAGCAAAAAAAATTATACACTTATTAGTTTTTTCGATAATGCTATTTCTGATTTCGCTATTTGCATCTATTTGGTTGCCTGCAAATAGGAATGTATTTAGTATTACACTTGTCGCGAGGATATCTTCGTTGGCGTTTCTATTAGAAATGATTTTATACATATTTTGTGATATCCTGGATATTAGATTTGGAGTCAATTTAATTCAAAATATCGGTGTCAATGCAATCTTGATTATAATTGTAGTACAGGCTGTACATAGATTAATTCATTTTATAAAATTAAAATCAATTTATACAGGAATGTGGATGCCGTTTAACAACTGGTTCACTACAGAATTAATACTTCCGATAGCAGGTATTGATTATGCATCGGCACTATATTCGTTGCTTATTACTTCAATATGGGTAATGTCACTTAACCTGTTGGAAAAGTATAAAATTAAAATTAATATATAGTGATGGAGGAAAGATGATAAAAGATTTGGAAAAAGAGGATATTAAAAAGATAATAAAAAAATCATTGATATTAATCCTTTCTTTAGTAATTATAATATCGCTTTTTAAGCAGTTCCATTACTATGGAAGCCAGAGAAAATTAATATCCGAGTTTGAAAACACAAAAATAAGGGAAAGATTGATAATTAACAATAAGAAGCCGCAAATGAACAAACAATATAAAATACGAGATGGAATTGTATATGTTCCTGTAATAGAATTATGTAAAAATTTTAATACTAATGTTAGCTATAAGTTTACTCCAAATAACGGAATAGAGTTTAACTATAGAAAATCAAAATACATATTAAAACGTGGCTCAAATGAGGTTAGATTTGCAGGAAACAAAAATATATTAAAAATGGATGGTATAGTGGTATTTATGGAAGATACAATATATGTACCATTGGATTTTATATACAAGGTGCTTGATGTTAATGTAGTTCAATCTAGTGATGGAACTGTATATATGGATAATTATCCTAAAAAATTCAATTATTCATGGGTAAGAGAAAATAGGTATATTGCTCATGCCTTGGGAGGAGTTGAAGGAAATTCTTATACAAATTCTAAAGAAGCATTGGAAAGAAGCTATAAGAGAGGATTGAGAGTGATTGAGGGAGATGTATCTATGTCTTCTGATGATAAACTGATATTGATTCATTCGTTTTCAAGAAAGGCACTTTCCGATCAAGGACTTCCTCTTTCATGGAATAAAAATAATCCGACTGAAAAAGAATTTCTATCAAAGAAAATTTTAAATACTTACACGACTATGAATTTCGAGCAGATAGCACAATTTATGAAAAAACATCCGGATATGTATTTTGTGGTTGATTTGAAGAAAAATGATATTAAAGAGGTTGAAAGATGTTATAGAGAAATTGTAAGAGTATCAAAAAGTGTTGATAAATCTATATTAAATAGAATTATACCACAAATATATTATGAAGAAATGTATAGACCGGTGATGAATATTTATGATTTCAAGTCTATGATATTCACCACATATAGAATAGAAGAATTTGAAGTGAATAAAATAGTAGACTTTTCATACGAACATGGAATAAAAATTGTAGCAGTAAATAAGTTTAAGTTTTCTAAAGAATTGACAAATAAACTTATAGACAGAGGAATTGGATTATATATGTTTACCTATAATGATGAATCAATCGTAAATACACTTAGAAACAACTATGTAAGTGGATTTTACACCGATTTTTTGCCAAAGGAAGATATAAAAAGAGATTCTGATGGTAAGATATTGATAGAGAAAAACTAAAATATTTCTAAAGAAGGTTACAAAATGTAACTTATTGTGGTATAATGAACCTTGATTGTAGATTATGTGTAGATGTAAATCAATATTAATAAATATTAAATAACAATTAAGGGGGTATAATAATGAAATATTTTGGGAAAAAAATTGCTGCGTTAGCTATTTCTTTGCTTATAGCATCGTCTTCATTGCCTGCGGTTTTTGCCAATGAAGATAATCAAAGCAATGTAACGATTAATAATGAACTGGAGTATAATGGAGATAATTATTCTGATTCATCTAATGATCAGGAGAATAATTCAGAAGATGAGGATTCATTTTCTATAAAGATGCAAGTTGGTACTGTATCAAGTGATGGTAAACTTGAAACTCCGGATGATTTGAGTTTTGAAGATAGACTTGATATGAAATATGCCAAGCAGAGTACAATTGCTAATATTATATATGGAAAAAATAGAATACATACAGCTGTAAAGGTAAGTCGCCAGGGATGGACAAATGGCGCTGATACTGTAGTGATTGTAAATAGTAATAATACATTACATGGTATAATCGCGACTCCTCTTGCGACTACGTATAATGCACCCATATTGATAACAAATTACAACTCTCTGGATGCAAAGGTAATAGCAGAATTAAAGAGATTATCGCCGAAAAAAGTAATATTAGTAGGTGATAGAACTTTGATTTCAAAAGCTGTTTCAGATAAAATAAAAAGAGATACAGGTGCAAATATGGAAAGAATATTTGGAACTAGATCTTCTGATTTATCTTTAGCAATAGCTAAAAGAATATCTAGTAGTAGAAAGATAAATACTGCATTTGTAGTAAGTGATACAAATGGTGTTGCAGATGCACTTACAATATCATCAAAAGCGGGGGCTGCTAAAGAGCCTATTTTAGTAGTTAGTAAAAACTATATGGGAACAAATACTTATAATTATTTAAAATCGAATGTATCAAATGTATATTATGTAGGTGGTACTAGTTCAATTTCGAATGCCATTATAAGCAAAATTAATTCAGTTGTAGATAATGCAGGAAATTCAAACAGAATAAGTGGGAAAAATAGGCATGAAACTAATATAAATGTCATAAATAAGTTTTACAAAATGACAAATTTTTCTACGTTGATAGTTACTAAATCTGATAATGTAGGGTTAATAGATACAGTTTGTGCCGGACCTTTTGCAGCTTTATTTGGAGCACCTATTGTAATTACTCCTAAGGAGGTAGTAACTAATACTACAAAAGCTTTTTTAAATACTAAAACATCAAAAGAGATATATCAGATTGGTGGCGGGATACTTCCTTCTGTCACTAGCGATATAAAAAATAGATTATCAAATGTATATGATGCGAATCACAATATAAATAGTGGAAATAAACCGAAACAAAATCCGGGATCTGAAATAGGTAAAATTATAGGTAAAGGCATAAAAGGAAAGATAATAGTAATAGATCCGGGACACGGAGCTCAAGACTCAGGTGGAGTGGGCATTAACGGTATAAAGGAAAAAGATTGGACATTAAAGACAGCTTTAGCTTGTGCAGATTATTTAAAAAATGCAGGAGCAACTGTAGTAATGACTAGAAAAACCGATACATATCCGACTCTTCAAGATAGAGCAGATATAAGTAATAATAATAAAGCTGTATTTTTCTGTAGTATACACTATAATAAAGGTGGAAATGTTGTGAATGAACAGACTGGAGAATTAAGTGGTAATGGAGCAGAAGTATTTGTAGGTGAAGGTAGTGGTGCCTATGCTGTAGGTAAGAATGTTCTTAACAGTATTTTAAATGCTTTTAATCTTAGAAATAGGGGAGTGAAAAATGGCACTCATCTATATGTAATAAGAAATACCAATGCACCTGCTATTTTAGTAGAGGGTGGATTTGTATCCAGTTCAAAAGATGTAGCTCTTTTAAATAGTGATGCGGCTTTAAGAAAAATGGGTATACAAATTGCTAAAGGTATTGTAGCATCATTTAATCAACAAGTAATAAAATAAAGTTATATCATTTGCCGACTGAATATTTTCAGTCGGTATTTTTTATTTAATATGTTGAATTGAGTTTAAAAAATAGGCAATATATAGTATAATGGTATAGTTAGGTAGAATTATTATTAGGAGAATTAATATGAAAAAATATTTAAAATATATACTTATTGCTATTTTATTATTTATAGGATATAAGGTAGCCGATAAAATTTTAGATAAACTATATTTAAATCAATATACTATAAATGACTATACAGATAGTACAAGGTACTCAACAGTAAACAAAGTTTTAGATGCAAGATTTAAAAAATCTGAAACTGCTATTCTTATAAATACCGATAATATAGATCAAATAGTTTGTGTTGCACCATATGCATACAGTGAAAATATTCCTGTTTTTTACACAGAAAAAAATAAAATAATGGATCCGGTTTATAATCAGTTATCTAAATTAGGTGTAAAAAAAGTTATAATAATAGGAGGAGTAGACTCTCTAACTAATTCGGTGGAAAGATCACTTGTAAGAAATAGCTATATTGTCGAGAGAATAATCGAATCAAGGGGGATTAACACTTCTATTAAGTTTGCCGAATTGTTGGCTCAGAAGAAAAAAGTAGATACTATTGCTGTAGTAAGTAATAATGGTTTTGACTTGCCAAATGCAGTATCATTTTCTCCTATTGCCCAGTCTGAAAATATACCAATAATTGTGACTAACAAAAGTAGAAAAGATTATTTAAGAATAAAGAAATTTATAGATAAATATAATATCAAAAATGCTTATCTAGTTGGAAATGATAATATGGTAGATAACAGTATTTCTCATTTTTTACCTAATGTGAAAGTAATTTCCGGTGAGGATAGATATTTTGTAAATACTAATATTATAGAAAGTTTTTACAAAAATGATAACGGCAAAAAGGTATTTATTTCTAAAGGAGGAGAGTTAGTACACAGGAGATTTTTAGCTCCAGGGCAATTAATAAATGCAATGGCGATATCACCATTGGCAGCAGATAATAAAGCACCACTTTTCTTGATAGAAAAGAATTACTTTAATGATGAAGAATCAAAATTAATAAAGAAAAATGGTTATAAAGAATTAAATCAAGTCGGATTTAAGATAGAAAGAAGAAATATTTTAAATATAGAGCGACTGAAAACAATTACTACTTTTGCTCTTGTAGTGATTTCACTAGCATTTATATACAGGATGGAATCGTCAAATAAGAAGAGAAAAGTGTAAACAATGGAGGGAGGATAGTATGTCTTTTAATAAATACTCAGGAGATGACATTGTATTAAAAGAATACATTGATAGGATAGATTATAGTATAGTGAGATATGGTGTTTTATTTGAATTATATCAAAGGTTTTTTGATATAATTTTATCTCTTATCGGTTTGACCATAGGTATACCTATTATAATTATTTTTGGAATCTTAATCAAAATTGAAGATGGCGGGCCGATAACCTATAAACAAGAACGACTGGGCAAGAATGGTAAAGAATTTTATGTATACAAACTTAGATCTATGAGAACGGATGCAGAAAAATTTGGCGCACAGTGGGCAGAAAAGGATGATCCTAGAATTACAAAAGTTGGTAGATTTATAAGAAAAACAAGAATAGATGAAATACCCCAACTTTGGAATATTTTAAAAGGGGATATGGGAATTATTGGTCCAAGACCGGAAAGAGCTATTTTTACGAAAGAGTTTGAGGAAAAATACGAAAATTTTGTATATAGACTGGCTATTAGACCGGGATTGACCGGATGGGCACAAGTAAATGGTGGCTATGAGATTGAACCCGATGAAAAATTAGTCTATGATTTATACTATATTAAGAATAGAAGTGTATTATTAGATATTAAAATAATAGTAATGACTATTAAAGTTATTTTTACTGGTGATGGTGCGAGATAGAAAGGGAATTTTGATGAGTAGAGAATATATTGATAATTTGGTTTCTGTTATTGTACCTGTTTATAATGCTGAACAATATTTAAAGGAAACTTTAGATAGCATAATAAACCAGACATATAAGGAGATAGAAATTTTATGTGTAGATGATATGTCAAAAGATTCATCCAGGAATATCTTGAAAGAGTATTCATCTATACATGGTAATATTAAACCGATTTTTCTGGAAAAAAATGCAGGTGTTTCAAATGCAAGGAATATAGGGATTTCAAATGCAAAAGGAAGATATATAGCATTTTTGGATAGTGACGATGTCTGGTTGCCGGATAAGATAGAGAAACAAATTAATTTTATGAAAAAAAATGGTTATTCATTTACATTTACTAGCTATAGGTTTATGGATGGAAATAGCAATGAATTAAATACTATTGTTCATGCAAAAAATGAGCTTGACTATGAAAGATTATTAAAGCATAATGCAATAGCATGTCTGACTGTTGTAATAGATAGATATGTGATTGAAGATATATATATGCCGAATATAAATCATGAAGATTATGTTACATGGTTGAGTATACTTAAAAAAGGACATAAAGCCCATGGGTTGGATGAGTTACTTGCAATGTATAGAACAAGGTCGAATTCTCTTTCTGGAAATAAATTAAAAGCTGCTAGATGGACATGGAATATACTTAGAAATGTAGAAAAACTGGGACTGATTAAGTCATTATATTGCTTCAGCTATTATGCCATTATTAATGTATATAAACACTTTATTTCTAAGTAAAATATGGAGGAATTATGAAATTTAGTTTACTTCTAGGTACTTATGGATCTAGACTTAAGGATTTGGATTATCTGTTTGATAGTTTTGATAGACAAACATATAAAAATTTTGAGGTAATAGTTGGTTCTCAATCTAATTATGACGAGATTAATAAATTATTGGAAAAGCATAACTTTGAATATAAACATGTTTTTGCAGGTGGTACAGGGTGTGCTAAAAGTAGAAACGCAACTATGAATTTAGCAACAGGTGATGTATATACTTTTACTGATGATGACTGTTGGTATAGAGATGATGCGCTTGAATTAGTGAAAAAGTATTTTGATGAGTATAATCCGGATATTGCTATTTTTCAACATTATGACCCGATAAAAGAAAAATCAACAATAAACTATCCCAAAGAAGAAATACTTGGGTTAAGTAGACTTCAAACTTTAAAACAGGCTACTTTAGATATGTGGTTCAATTCTGAGAGTATTGATCCGCATACGCATAAGTTTGATGAAAGATTTGGTATTGGTACAGAATATAATTCCGGTGAAGAAAATATATATATTATGGATGCCTATAATGAAGGGAAAAGAAATATGTTTTATTTTCCTCAGATAATAGCATATCATCCATATAAAGAAGTAAATTATATAGATAAAAAGTCGATGTTGGGAAAAGGGCCATTATTTAAAAGATTATTTGGACCGGTAAAAGGACTATTATTGTTTATAGCTTTTGGTTTTAAAAAGAAAAGAGAAATACAGGAAAATAACAATGGAGAATTTTGGGGTATTTTTATCGATTCTTTGAAAGAACAGCTGAAATTCAAGCTATAGGGAGAAAAATTATGAGTAAGATTAAAAAGGTTAGTCGTTTGTTAAAGCAGGCGGTTGACATGAATAAATATATCAGAATTGCAAAAAAACATAAGGATGATAAAAAGTATAAAGATATGTGGCTTATTAGCGAAAGAGGTGTTGAAGCCAAGGACAATGGATATGTCTTTTTTAAGTACCTTAGAGAAAATCATCCAGAGATTAATGCATGGTATGTAATTGATTCATCATATACTAAAGATTATGAGAAGGTAAAGGGGCTTGGTAATATCATTGAATATATGAGCGAAGAACACAAAATAGCATTTTTGTTGTGCAAATATGCTATCTCAACACATACCGGCTTTTTAGAACCCTGGAGTTATAAACTTTACAAGATGCTTGTAGATAAGAAAGATGAAAAAATTTACGTCTTTTTACAGCATGGTGTAATTATGAACGATGTCAGTAAGGATGTAAATGTAAATAATAAATTAGATCTCTTTATTACTACAACTAAAAGAGAGTATGAATCTATCTGTGGTGATAACTATGGGTTTAAAAAAGGGGTTGTTGCACAAACAGGACTTGCAAGATTTGATAATTTAAATGAATTTAAGTTAAAAAATCAAATATTACTTATGCCGACATGGAGAAAAGGAATTATTACTCCATCTTACATGAATGAGGGGAAGGGTGATATTGAAATATTTGCAGATTCAGAGTATTTTAAGGCTATGAATAGTTTAATTAATAATGAGAGATTAATATCTTTATTAGAAAAAAATAATATTAGGTTGATTTTTTATCCTCATTATGAAATGCAACCATACAAAGATATTTTTGATATATCAAGTGATAAGATTATTATGGCAGATAAAAGTGAATATGATGTTCAAAGTTTATTGAAAGAGTCAAAACTTATGATTACAGATTATTCATCGGTGGCTTTTGACTTTGCGTATATGAGAAAACCTATTATATATTACCAAAAAGTATCCGATGATAGATATTTTGATGGATATTTTGATTATGCCATTGACGGATTTGGAGAGCTAACCTTTGAAGAGGAAATATTGATTGATACTATTGAGACATATTTTGAAAATAATTTCACTATGAAGGATAAGTATTTAAAAATAGTTGAAGAAAGTTTTAATATGAGAGATGGAAAGAATTCAGAGAGAATTTTTGAGGCTATACTAAAGATTAAGAAGTAGAGGTATTGTTGATGATAAAACAGAGTTGGAAAAATATTATGGGAATTGGTATTTTAGGTTTTGCGACTATGAAATATTATGCTCCATTTTTTGGTTTTTCTGGTTTTACTAAATATATGATGTTGCTTTCACTATTGATGTCGACAATAATGATTGTAACAAGTTTTAGAAAATACAATTTAATACATTTATTACTGTTGGGAATTTTTGGAATACAGTTTTTATTGTCTAAAAATATAACCATGGTATATACATATTATTTATGTTTGGCTTTATTTACAGTGGACTTTAGATTTATCATGAAATGGTTTATAATTATCAATGCTATTTTGTTTTCTATATTTATGATTACGAATGTGTTGGGAATAAATCCTACTGAGTATCTTGAGGGACGAAATGATTTTGGATTTGGAAATCCCAATACGGCATTTATAAGTATGTTTATTATTTGGTCTTCATTTTTTTATTACATATTTTATAGTGAGAAAAAAATTGATTATATACTTTTAATATCAATGATATTTTTAATGTATACTCAGACGATGACGAGAACGGGATTATTGACAGCAGTAATGACTTTATTAGCTTTCTTTATTTTAAAGTCTGTCGATGTAAGAAAAAAGTATTTTAAGATATTTACTACTGCATTTCCGGTATTGATGACATTATTCAGTTTGGTAATTACTTTATTTTTTAGTGAAAACTACTTAATAAATAAGATATTATCTCATAGACCCGTATATTGGAGGGCATATTTACTACATCCGTCAAAAGGAATAAATTTAGTAGGATACCCACCGATTATTAGAGATATATTATTTACTCAAAGAATGCCTCTTGACAGTGGATATATATGGTCTTTGTATAGTTTAGGGATAATAACATTCTTGATTTTACTGTTTCTAATATGTTATACTTTGTACAATTTGTGCAAAGAAAATAAAAAAGATCAGATTATGTTGATGGTGAGTATATTGATATATTGTTTTGCCGAAAGTATAATGTTGGATTTAACTACAAATATAGGAATTGTACTTATAATATATGGCATATCCAAAATGAAAGTTAAAAGTTTTGAAACCATTATACTTTCTAGGAAAAAACTAAAATCAGGAAGATTTGAGGATTAAGTTAGGAGATAGATTATGAAAGAGGGTTTGGTATCTATAATAACCCCCGTATACAATGCTGAGGATTTTATTTGTGAAACTATTAAATCCGTTCAGGCTCAAAGTTACAGTAATTGGGAAATGTTATTGATAGATGATTGTTCTACTGATAACTCTGCTAGTATAATAATTAAAATGGTAAATAGTGATAGTAGAATCAAATATATAAAACTTGATAAAAACTCTGGTGCGGCATTTACTAGGAATACCGGGCTATCTTTGGCTAATGGAAGATACATTGCTTTTCTTGATAGTGACGATATTTGGAAACCTAATAAATTAAGCACTCAAATTGATTTGATTAATGAAAAAGGTGTTGGATTTACATTTACCTCATATAGATACATTACTCAGGATGGTAAACCCATGTCGAAAGTTGCGAGAGCTCCTGAGAAAATAGATTATAACGGACTTTTGAAAAACACAATAATCGGTTGTTCTACAGTGTTGATAGATAGAGAAGTTGTCGGTGATTTTAGAATGACAAACGTAAGGAGAGGTCAAGATACGGCTACTTGGCTTCAGCTTTTGAAAAAGGTAGATTATGCATACGGAATTTATGATGATTTAGTTTGGTATAGAGTGGTTAACGGTTCTTTATCCAGTAATAAAATGAAGGCAATAAAAAGAACTTGGAATACGTATAGAAATGTAGAGCATTTGAGTCTTCCAAAGGCTATGTATGTATTTGTTTTTTATGTATATAATGCTGTAAAGAAGAGAATAAAGAAAGATAGATCTTAGATAGGAGGCATCTTAATGAAGATTGCTATTGCCGGGACCGGTTATGTTGGTCTTGTAACAGGTGTGTGTCTGGCTGACAAAGGTGGTCACAATATCATTTGCGTAGATGTGAATGAAGAAAAAATAAATATGTTAAAAAGCGGAAAATCGCCGATTTACGAGAAGGATCTTGATGAATTAATTTTAAAGACAAATAGGCAAGGTAACATAGAATATACTTCAAATTATGAGTGTGCCTATTCTGATGCAGATGTGGTTTTTATTGCGGTAGGAACTCCTGAAAGAAGTGATGGTTCTGCAAATTTAGACTACATAAAAGGTGTAGCAAAGCAAATAGCGGTGAGTGCAGAGAAAGATATTTTAGTAATTGTAAAATCTACTGTTCCTATTGGAACAAATGAGTATATAGAAAATTATATAAAAAGTCAGCTCAAGAATAATATAAAAGTTGAAGTGGCTTCTAATCCTGAGTTTTTGGCTCAGGGTACTGCAGTCAGAGATACATTTGAGGCTTCCAGAATAGTTATAGGAGTAGAAAGTAAATGGGCTGAAAATATAATGCTTGATATTTACAAAAACTTTGAAAATCCCAAAGTTATAACAAATAGAAATTCGGCAGAGATGATAAAGTATGCTTGTAATGACTTTCTGGCACTTAAAGTTTCATATATGAATGATATTGCAAATTTATGTGAAATAGTAGGAGCAAACATAGAAGATGTAGCAGAGGGAATGAGCTATGATGATAGAATTGGAAAAAACTTTTTAAAAGCAGGAATAGGTTATGGTGGTTCATGCTTTCCAAAAGATACAAAAGCGCTTCACTGGCTTTCAAATTCAAATGGATATGAACTAAAAACAATTAAAGCAGCTATAGAAGTCAATGAGATACAAAAATTAAAACTTGTTAAAAAATCTGCTCAGATAGTGGATTCTTTTGATGGAATTAAAGTATCTATACTTGGACTAACATATAAACCGGATACCGATGATTTAAGAGAAGCACCATCAATTGTAAATATAAAGTATTTGCTTGAGAGAAATGCAAAAATACATGTATTTGATCCTGTTGGAATGGAAAACGCAAAAAAGATATTTGGAGATCAGATATATTATGAAGATAGTATTGAATCTGCTATTGATGATTCAGAGATGTGTTTTATAATGACGGAATGGGAACAAATAAAGGAATTTGATATAAATAAATATAAGAAATTGATGAAAAAACCTTTGGTTTTTGATGGTAGAAACTGTTATAAGATTGAAGATATGAAAAAAGTTGGAGTAGAGTATTACTCAATAGGAAGAGTATAAAAATGTGTGATTACGATTAAAAAGAGGGATGATAAATGAATGTTTTAGTAGTTAGAAATTCAGATGCTTTTACAAATGCTAGTATACATAGAATAGTATCAGCATTAATAGAGGATGGTCACACACCGACTATATTATCCAGATCTAGAAAATGTGATACCAATTATGAATATATAAAAAAGACCGTAATAATAGACGGAATTGAAGTGGAAAATTTTGAACTTCAACTCAAAGCGGATACGGGAAAAGGATTAAAAAACCTTACTATATTAAAAGAATATATTGATTTAGTTAAAGAATGGATTGAAAATAATGTAAATGATTTTGATGTTATACATGCATTTGATTTAGATAGTGGTTTGATAGCTAAAAAAATATGTAAAAAATATAATAAGTATTTTGTATATCATATTGCTGATTTTTATGTAGACAGTAGATCAAAAATTCCCGGGATTTTCAAAAAAATAATTAAAAACTTGGAGTTCGGTATTATAAATTCAGCAGATAGTACTATAATTTGTACAGAAGAAAGAAAAAAACAGATAGAAGGTTCAAAGCCTAAAAAACTGACGGTTGTTCATAATTCTCCAAGTATAAATGAAAATTTTAAAAAACAGATTGATGAATTGATTAAAAGTAAAGAACAATCTTTTTGTAATAAAGAAAATTGTGAAAAAAAATCAAAAATAAGACTGTGTTATATTGGGAATCTATCAAAAAGACGATTTATAGATCAAATTCTGATTTCAATATCAAAAAGAGAAAATTTTGAATTGGTCCTTGGAGGAAATGCCGAATTAGCGGATATGGCAGAAGAATATTCCAGGAAATTTTCAAATATATATTTTTTAGGATCTGTACCTTATGAGGAAACTTTTAAATATTATATAGATAGTGATATTATGTTTGCTATTTATAATCCGAATATAAATAATCACAGGTATTCTGCAGCTAATAAGATTTACGAAGCGATGCTTTTAAAAAAACCTATTATAGTTGCAAAAAATACGTCAATGGATGTGATTGTCGAAAAATACGATATGGGATTTACAATAAATTTCAGTATAGAGGATTTTGAAAAACTATTGGATGAAATTGAAAATAATAGGAATATAATTAATATAAAATCAAAAAATATGAGTGGTGTATATCAAGACTACTCGTGGATAGAAATGAAAAATAGAATTAAGAATATATATAGAGATTTGGGGGAAGGAAAGATAATATGATAAATATTATAGGATTAGGCTACATAGGACTACCGACTTCATTGATGCTTGCCGGAAGTGGAATTGATGTAGTCGGTACCGATATTAATCAGTCTATTATTGAAAAACTTAGGCATAATAAAGTGACTTTTAAGGAAAAAGGACTTGAAGAATTAATGTCTAAGGCAATAGAAAATAAAATAAAATTTAGCACTGATTTTATGGGTTGTGATACTTATATTATTGCTGTTCCGACTCCATATAACAGCGAGACTAAAAAAGTTGATACAACATATCTCGAAAATGCTGTGAGCTCGGTTTTGGAAGTATCAAATCAAGATGCTATAATTATTATTGAATCAACTATACCTCCCGGTACTATAGATTCAGTTATAAGACCGATTATTAATGCTAAAGGTAAAAGGTGTGAATTAGCACATGCACCGGAAAGAATATTGCCCGGTAATATGGTTTATGAACTTAGGCATAATTCTAGAACAATAGGAGCTGATTCGAAAGAAGTAGGGGAAAAGGTAAAAGAAATTTATTCGACTTTTTGTGAAGGGAACATAGTTATTACCGATATAAGAACTGCAGAAATGAGCAAAGTAGTAGAAAATACATATAGGGATATAAATATTGCTTTTGCCAATGAGCTTGCAAAAATATGTAGAAGTGATAATTTGGATGTATATGAAATAATAAAAATAGCAAACATGCATCCTAGAGTAAACATACTTAGCCCGGGACCAGGAGTAGGAGGTCATTGTATCTCAGTGGATCCGTGGTTTTTAGTAGGAGATTATCCAAAGTTGGCTAATTTAATACATACAGCCAGAAAAGTCAATGATTCTATGCCTTTACATGTTATAGACAGGATAGATTCTATAATGTCTATTGAAGGAATAGATGATTACGAAAAAGTTGGCTTGTATGGTATTACATATAAACCGGATGTTGACGATACTAGAGAATCACCGACATTGCAGTTGATTAGTCATTTGGGAAAAAATAAGAATGTGAAAATTTATGACCCTATGGTTGAAAGAGAATTTAAAAATAAAATGGATAAATTTGAAGATTTTATAAATTCTGTTGATTTGGTCGTGATTATGGTAGATCATGCCCATATAAAAGCAAATGAAGATAAACTGAAGAATAAGACGGTATTAGATACAAAAAATATTATAAAAAATTTGCCTGTGTACAAATTATAGAATTAGAAATATTTTATTATTTTGTGAACTAATTAAGTTAATATATAAGTGGAATTTTAAATCGATATGAAACTATAATTCATAATATTTTCATTTATTAGAAGGAGAAAAAAATGAAAAAGATAATGGTAGTATTTGGAACCAGACCGGAGGCTATTAAAATGGCTCCCGTTATAAAAGAATTATATAAACGTGATGGTGTGAATACTATTGTTTGTGTAACCGGGCAGCACAGAGAAATGTTAAATCAGGTTCTTGAAATTTTTGATATTAAACCCGACTATAATCTTGAGATAATGAAAGAATCACAGACTCTGGGATATATTACTTCTACAATATTAATGAAATTGGATGAGATAATAAAAATAGAGAAACCTGATATAGTTGTCGTACATGGTGATACTACAACTACATTCGCAGCATCTCTGTCAGCATTCTATAATAAAGTTGAAATTGCTCATATAGAAGCGGGACTACGAACTTACAATAAATATTCTCCATATCCGGAAGAGGTTAATAGACAGATGGTAGGAATTATTTCAGATTATAATTTTGCACCTACTAAGCTGGCATATGAAAATTTAATAAAAGAAGGAAAAAATATAAAAAATATTTATATAACTGGAAATACTGCAATAGATGTGTTAAAATACACCATTAAACCTGATTTTGATAATGAGTATATTAAATGGTTAGATAATTCAAAACTTATTTTATTGACAGCTCATAGAAGAGAAAATATTGGAGTACCGTTAGAGAGAATATTTGAGGCTGTAAAGGAGATAGTAGATAGATATCAGGATGTGAAAGTGATATATCCTGTACATAAAAATCCGATTCTGATAGAAACTGCTAAAAAGGTATTTGAAAATATGGAAAGAATAAAATTAATCGAACCATTGGATGTAGTGACATTTCATAATTTGATTTCGAAATCTCATATTATATTGACGGATAGTGGTGGGATACAAGAAGAGGCTCCTGCTTTAAATATACCGGTTGTAGTACTTAGAGATAGCACAGAGAGGCAAGAAGGAGTAGAAGCAGGTACTCTTTTAATGGCAGGCACTGATAAAGAAAAAATAGTAGAAAAAGTATGTTCTTTGATGGAAAGAAAAGATGAATATGAAAGAGTCGCTAAGTCAATTAATCCATATGGTGATGGGACTGCATCAAGTCAGATTGTTGATATTTTATTGGAAAGGAATGTTTAAAGATGAACTTATTGTATTTGGTAAATATGAACGAAAATAACATAAAGGGATTATTTACGGCAAATCATGAAAAGTTAATGGCAATCAAAAGGATATTAAAAGATGATGATATCCTAAATTTATATTCCGTTCAATTTTATGATGTGGGACTTAGTAGATTTTTTAAGAAACTTGCTCACAAAAAAGTATTTGTCAATAATGGTTCTCAATTTGAGAGAGATGGAATTATATATAGAAAAGAATATTTAAAGGTTGATATTTCTACAAGGATGATAGAAAAAAAAGATGACGATTATGAGAAATATCGTCCTTTTATAGAAAAACATGAAAAAGAAATTATAGAATGTGATGCTGTAGTAGCTCAATGGGGGTATCCTCATGGAAGATTGGCATATCATATAAATAAAAAATATGGTAAACCATATTTTGTGCAATATTATGGCAGCGATATTCACACAAATCCATATAGAAATGAAAATGTAAGAAAAAAAATACTAGATGTATTGAATAATGCTGCTAATAATTTTTTTGTGAGTGATGATTTGAGAAATAGTGCAAAAAAACTAGGCTGGAATAAGGAAAATTCTTCACTGACAAAAAATGGTGTTAATTTTGAAAAATTCTTTGAAATAAATGAAGAAGAAAAAAGAGAATTGAAGAAAAAATTAAATATAGGAGATAAAAAGGTAATTGGATATATAGGTAGCCTTACAGAAGTAAAAAGAAGTGATAAACTTGTAGATATATACTCTAGAGTAGATGAAAAAAATAAATGTAAATACATTTTTGTTGGCGATGGAGATATGAGAGAATTAGTGGAAAATGAGGCTAAAGAAAAAGGAATTGATGCTTATTTTACCGGAAATGTCGATTTTACCGAGGTGAATAAATATTTTAATATTATGGATATAATGGTATTACCTAGTAGAAGAGAAGGATTTGGAAGTGTTATAGTAGAAGCAAATTCTTTAGGAGTATTATCCATTGGTTCTGCTTCAGGCGGTATACCGGAAGTAATAGGAAATCCTGACTATATTGTTTCAGAAGGTGAAAATTTTGAACAAAGGTATGCTGATACAGTATTAAAATATATTGAGCAAGGCTGGGATAGAGAGAAATTGATACAAAGAGTAAAAGATGAGTACGATTGGGTAAATATTGCCAAGAAAGATATGGATATAATTAGGAGAATTGTGAATAATGAAAAGAAATAAGATGGTGAAAAATGTGTTCCTACTGATGGCAATAACCATGTTATCCAAATTTATCGGTTTTTTCCGTGAATTAGTTATGGGATATTTTTATGGTGCATCTATGCACAGTGATGCTTTTTTTACAGCATATGATATACCTCAGGCTTTGTTTTCATTAATTGCCTCTACAATAGCTACCACTTTTATACCCCTTTATTGCAAAGTAAAAGAGGATCGTGGAAAAGATGGTGCTATTGACTTTACAAATAATATAATAGGTATTACATTGATATTAGGTATAATAATTTCATTTGTAGTATTTATCTTTATGGAACAGATTGTAAGGGTTTTTGCAATAGGATTCAAAGGTAGACTTTTTAAAGAAACAGTCTTTTTTGCCAGAATAATATTATTAGGATATATTTTTACAGGGCTTAAAAGTATAATGTCAGCATATTTACAAGCTAATGAAGAATTTTTTATACCTGGTATTGTAGGTATACCGTTTAATTTCATTATTATATGTGGGATTTTTATGAGTTCCATATTTAATAATGTATATATATTGCCGATAGGAGCTTCAATAGCTCTATTTTCTCAGTTTGTTGTTCAGTTACCTAAAGCTCTAAAACTAGGATATAAACCTAAGCTAAAAATTGATTTCAGTGATAAATATATTAGAGAAGTCTTTATTTTAGCAATACCTATTTTGTTATCAGTAGCTGTTACCCAGGTGAATAAAGTAGTAGATAAAACTCTGGCTTCAACTCTTGTTGTAGGAAGTTTATCATCTTTAAATTATTCAAATAAACTAGTAGGTTTTTTTATTGGGATTTTTATTTCGACAATCAGCATTGTGATGTATCCAAAACTTGCGGAGTTATCGAGTAAAAAAGATAAAACGGAATTTAATAATCTAATAAGAATAAGCATTAATGTGGTTTTACTATTAATAGTTCCAATTACATTTGGATGTATAGTGTTATCAAGACCTATTGTAGAAACCTTATTTATGAGAGGAGCTTTTGACACCAAAGCAGTGACTCTGACATCTAATGCATTATTATTTTATTCTATTGGTATGATAGGACTTGCAATTAGAACTGTAGTGACCAAGATATATTATTCAATAGGTGATACTAAAACACCAATGCTAAATTCTACTTTGGCTGTAATGATAAATATAGTAATGAGTATATTATTGGTAGGGCCATTAAAAAATGGTGGTATTGCACTTGCGACAAGTATGTCATATTTAATAAGTTCATTTATGCTTATGGTTAACTTGAAAAGAAAAATAGGAGATTATGGTGCAAATAGCGTAATTTTAGTGATTTTAAAAGTTGCTATGGCATCATCCATAATGGCTGTTATAGTTAGATTATCATATTCATTTTTTGATAGGGTTATTAATTTATCAAAAATTGATGGTTTATTGTCACTAAGTGGTTCAATTATAATAGGAGTATCTTTATATATTGTTATTATAAAGTTGTTGAGAGTTTCAGAGATAGAAGTAATGATAAGTGAGATAAAAAATAGAAGAAAAAAAGCTGGAAATTAAGAGAATTTTAAAATATAGGTATCTGGAATTTTTTAGTTGGAAAAATTAGTTATTAAAAAATGTAAGTTAAGTGGAAGAGATACAATTTTTGGGTGATTATTTTTACTATATTTTTAGTTAAGGAAATTATGCTAACCTTTATAAGTGAATCAAAAAGGATTAAATGAAAGAGGATGGATATGAGTAATAATTACGGAATATTTAAAGTTATGATTATTGGGGCAGGAGAAGCTGCACAAATGGTTATAAATGAAATAAATAGAAACTCTAAAAAACTAAGAAGAGAAGTAACTGCAATAATAGATGATGATAAAACTTTAGTGGGAAAACTGGTTTATAATCATGAAGTAATGGGAACTTCTGAGGATATTATAAACATATGCGAAAGAGAAAATATAGATGAAATCATTTTTTCTATAGCAAATATTTCCAGCACAAGAAAAAAAGAAATTCTTGATATTTGTAGAACTACGAACTGTCATACCCGGACTATACCAAGTATATCAGAAATAATTGACGGAAAAGTTGAGTTTAAAAATATTAGGGATGTAGAAATAGACGATTTGCTTGGCAGAGAGCCGGTTGAACTTGATATGGAAAAAATCAACGGCTATGTTAAAGATAAAGTGATACTTGTAACTGGTGGAGGAGGAACAATAGGTTCTGAAATTTGCAGACAAATATCAAAATATTGTCCTCAAAAACTTATTATACTTGATTTTTTTGAGGGAAATGCATATTCGATTCAACAGGAATTAAAAATGAAGTATTCAAAATCGCTGGATGTTGAAGTTATAATAGCAAGTATAAGAGAAGAAAAAAGGTTGGATGTAATATTTAACAAATACAGACCTGAAATCGTATTTCATGCAGCAGCACATAAGCATGTTCCACTAATGGAATATAATAAAACAGAAGCTGTAAAAAATAATGTTTTTGGAACTTTGAATTTGATAAAGGTTTCAGATAAGTACAGAGTCAAAAGGTTTGTGCTTATATCTAGTGATAAAGCCGTTAATCCGACCAATATAATGGGAGCTACTAAAAGGCTATCAGAAATGTTAGTGCAGACATATAATGATTTAAGTAGTACCGAATTTGTGGCGGTGAGGTTCGGAAATGTATTGGGAAGTAGTGGTTCAGTTGTTCCTTTATTTAAAAAGCAAATAGCTGCGGGCGGTCCTGTAACAGTCACACATAAGGAAATTATCAGATACTTTATGACTATACCCGAGGCAGTGGCTTTAGTTATGGAAGCCAGTAGGATGGCAAAAGGTGGAGAAATATTTGTATTGGATATGGGAGAGCCTGTTAAAATAGATGATTTAGCAAGGAATATAATTAGATTGAGTGGTTTTGAACCGGATAAAGATATAAAAATAGAATATACAGGATTAAGACCGGGAGAAAAATTATTTGAAGAACTTTTAATGGCAGAGGAAGGTCTGAAAGATACAGAACATCAGAAAATTTTTATAGGAAGACCTCAGACTTTCAATAAAGATGAGCTATTTTTCCTGATGGATAAATTGAAAGAAGTGGCTACAAATGAAGTTGAGGAAGAAGTTGATCCTCTTATGAGAAAGATTGTAGAAACCTATATTAAACCGGAAGATGTAAATGGAATAATATAGAAAATTTTTGAAATAGAAAAAATACCTTTTGGTATTATTGTGAGGAGAGAATTATGTCAAAAGCTGCAAAAGCAACAGTCCTATTGATGATTGTAACTATACTTTCTAAAATTTTGGGATTGATACGCGATAGTGCATTAGCCTCAGCATATGGTACAGGTATGTATTCTGCTATATATACAACAGCGAATAAAATACCGGTAGTATTATTTGCCGTGATTGGTTCTGCTATTGCTACTAGCTTGATACCACTTTATAACAAGCTTGCCAATGATAGCTCTGAAGAAAGGGCGATGTCATTTTTAAACTCTGTTATTAATGGGGTAATAATAATAGGAATTATATTGTCGATAATAGGAATTATATTTGCCGGACCATTAGTAAACATATTTGCATTAGGTTACAAAGGAGAAGTATATAGAATATGTGTTCAATATACAAGAATACTTTTACCTAGTATAATTTTTGTGGGATTGGCAAATATATATACGGCGTATTTACAAATAAAAAAAAGGTATGTCGTTCCAGGTTTCATTGGAATGCCTTATAGCATAATAATAATAATTTCCATAATAATAAGTGTTAAAACCGATCCTATTGTACTTATAATCGGGACCTTATTTGCAATTGCATCAAAAGCATTATTTCAAGTTCCTTTTATATACAAAGAAGGATATAAATATTCTAGAAAAATAGATATTTATGATCCTGTGATGAAAGACATGATTATTTTAATCGTACCGGTAATAATAGGTGTAGGTGCAAATCAGATAAATGCTATTATAGATGAATCACTTGCATCATTATTAGGTACAACTGTAGTTGCGTCATTTGGATATGCACGTAGACTTTATGAGTTTGTGCAAGCATTATTTATTACATCAGTGCTTTCAGTAGTGTATCCAAGATTTTCAAAACTTGTGGTAAGTGATAAAAAGGAGCTTTTTGTGGAGAGTATGATAAAAACTATGAACGTAATAATAGTTTCTATTGTACCTGTTGTAATAGGATGTATTGTGCTAGCAAAACCGGTTATTGAAGTTTTATTCCAGAGGAATGCATTTACATCTAAAGACACAATAATGACTGCAAGTATTTTGGTAATATATGTGACAGCAGTATTGGCATTTGCGTTAAGGGATGTTTTAATAAGGGGATTTTACTCTCTTGAAGACAGTAAAACTCCTACGATTAATAGTGTAATTGCGATATTTTTTAATATAGTGCTTAACTTGATATTGATAAGACCTTTAGGATATAGAGGTTTAGCTCTTGCAACTGCGATTTCTTCATATATTGGACTGATGTTATTTTTCAAAAGTATGAATAAAAAAGTGGAATTATTTAGTCCTAAGAAGAGTATAATAACTTTTGTAAAATGTTTAATATCAGCGGCTATAATGGGAATAGTTGTTCATTTTACTTATTTTGGATTGGATTCTTTACTTCTTGATGTTTTTATATTTAATGTCATAAAATTAGGAATTAGTGTTTTAACAGGTGTATTTATATATTCTGTAATAATGTACTTTATGAAAGTTGAAGAATTTATAATGATAGTAAATATGGTTGTAGATGGTGTGAAATCCAAATTAAAGGTTAGCTAAATCTTGTTGGTATAATGATGCATTATATGACAAAATCATTTTGTTTTTGTAACAATATATAGTAATTAGATGATAAATATATTTGGGGAAATGATAAAAGTAACAAATCAATACAAAATTTTAGGAAAACGTCTGGGAAAACAGACGTTTTTTCTATAAAAGTTACAATTTGTAATTTTTATCTTGCAAATTGTAACATCGTGTGCTAAAATAGAATCTGTTGATATAGATAAAATGGAGGAGGCAATGATGCAGTTTAAAAGAAATAATAGAAATGAAAAAATAAAAAAGATTATGTCTATAGCTTTAGCTACATTTATGCTTGCATCGGGAATAAGTAGTTCATTGGTTTTTGCAGATGAAAATAGCGAAAATGTTATTTTATCGGAAGAAACAATAATGGATGCTTCAAGTTCACAAGAAGATAGTCAGCTTCAGAGTGAAGAAGCTTCTGATGCAACACCAGCAGACAATAGTGAGATACCAAATGATAGTAGTTTAGATTCATTAGATATAATTGTTGAAGATAAGGCTATAAAAACCTCTTCAAGAAAACTAAATGGTTTTGTCAGAGAAGATGGAAAATGGCGTTTTTATGTAAATAATATTCAATCAAAGGGTTGGATAAAATATCAAGGTATTGATTATTATATTATTAACGGATATTCTTTGCCACAAAATATGTGGAGAACCATTAAAGGTAATAGATATTATTTTAATAAAGATGGTGTAATGATAAGAGACCAGAAAGTTAAGATTGATGGAAAAGAATATCAATTCAATAGACAAGGTCATATGGTAGCCAATGATAACTCAAAGAGATTGAATGAAGTGACTCCTGAGCAGCAGGCAATATATAATAAAGGTGCACAAATACTTAGGGACTCTGAAAAAAATAGTTCATTTGTGAAAAATGGAATATTTAAAGAGGCCGGAAAGTGGTTTAAATATGTGGATGGCAGAAAAGCTCGTGGTTGGTATCAGGACGGTGCTAACAGACTATTCTTTTTAAATACATTTAGTAGAGCTGAAAATATGTGGAGAACTATAGATGGTGTACGCTATTACTTTGATTCAAATGGTGCAATGGTTTCAAATACAATAAGGTATATTGATGGCAGTACATATAAGTTTGAGGCAAACGGAGCTTTAAATAAATCAGTAAAAACTACTGTTATACAGAGGGATATTGATATAAGAGTAAATGCAGACAATAAATCTGCAATTGTAGGTAAGTTTATTAAAGGAAATGGAGTAGAAATAGTTTCTACAAACGGTTCATATTCAAAAGTTAAAAATGGAAATGGGAAAATTGAAGGATGGATACCTTCATCGGCTTATATAAGTGAATCTCAGAAAAGAATAGAAAATGTAATTTCAGTTGCTAAATCTAAATTAGGTGCTCCTTATGTCTGGGGGGCGACTGGTCCAAGTACATTTGACTGTTCCGGATTAATGCTTTATTCTTTCAGTCGTGGAGCGAATGTAAATTTACCAAGAGTTTCAAGGTATCAAGCCAGAGTCGGAAGATATGTAAGTAGAGATCAATTAAGGCCTGGTGACATGGTGTTCTGGGGTTCTCCAGTACATCACGTTGGATTATATATAGGTAATGGTAAATATATACATGCTCCAGAACCGGGTTCAAGTGTAAGAATAGCACAATTAGGTTCATACACAACTGCAAGAAGAGTAATTGAATAGCATTTTAAAGGTGAGATTTTCTCACCTTTTTTATATAAGTATAATAAGAAAATGATTAAATTGCTGTTAAAACTTAATATAAAAAGAATTAAGGTATAAAAAGTATATTATGATAAGTTAATTGTAAATAAAGTATAAGTCTATTTTAATAAGTTAAAAAACGAAAAAATATTTATTTTTTTAAATAAAATATGTTGTTTTTATATCAAATACGTGATAACATTAAGATACGATTATCATAAACTATAAAATACAATTGAAATACAATTAAAACGTCACTTATATTTGAATCAATTGAATGGATACCTTTTTTCTTAATTAAGTACAATAACGTAGAAATTTTAAGGAGGAAGAAAAATGAAAAAGCTTTTTGCAATATTAATGTCAATCGCTTTGTTGATTGGTTCAATAGTATTTTCTACTGATAATAAAGTAGAAGCAAGTGAAAATGAAGTTAGAGCTGCTTGGATTTCCACAGTATTTAATATTGACTGGCCATCTAAAGGTTCTAGGGGAAATGCCGAAGTTCAGAAAAGAGAATATATAAACTTAATTAACAGACTTAAAGGAGCCGGTATAAATACAGTGGTTGTACAAGTCAGACCGGAATCTGATGCAATATACAGATCTAAGATAAATCCATGGTCCAGATTTTTAACTGGAACTCAGGGAAAAGATCCGGGGTATGATCCTCTTGATTTTATTATTAGAGAGTCGCATAATAGAGGACTAAAAGTACATGCTTGGTTTAATCCGTATAGGGCAAGTATATACAGTGATATATCCAATACTTCACCATCAAATTATCTTAATATTCATAGAGATTGGGTTGTGAATTTCAATGGAAAGTGGTATTATGATCCAGGTCTTCCACAAGTGAGAAAATATATTGTGGATACAGTTACAGAAGTAGTGAATAACTATGATATAGATGGAGTACATTTTGATGACTATTTTTATCCGGGGGCCGGATTTAATGATAGTAAATCCTATGCAAAATATGGTTCAGGAGATAAATCAGCATGGAGAAGAGAAAATGTAAATACCATGATTAGAGAGGTGCATGATTCTGTAAGAGAGATTAATCCGAATATCGTATTTGGTGTGAGCCCTGCAGGAATTTGGAGAAATAAAAGAAATGATCCACGTGGTTCAAATACCGGTGGAAATGAATCATATAGTAGTCATTATGCAGATACCAGATACTGGATTAAAAACGGATTAGTAGATTATGTTGTACCACAGGTATATTGGAGAATAGGACATCCTGTTGCAGACTATGAAACATTAGTTAAATGGTGGTCTGAACAAGTGAGAGGTACAAATGTAGATTTATATATTGGTCAAGGTATATATAAAAATGGCCAAAGTGAATATGGAGGCGAAAATGTCGCTGCCCAAATAAAAAGACAGATTCAAATAAATAGAAAATATCCGGATGTCAAAGGAAGCATATATTTTTCGGCAAAAGATATAGTTAATATAAGTCAGGTATATAATGATCTTAAATCTCTATATTTAAATAATCAAGGTAATCAGAATTCTGGAAATCAAGGAAATCAACCTTCTAAACCTGGTGTAAGGCTTCCGTATCAAAATCAGATGTCCGGTCGCAATAGAGCAGAAACAGCAGTAAAGATATCTCAAAAAAGCTGGAAAAATAAAGCTGATTCTGTTGTATTGGTAAACGGAGAAGAATTATTAAATGCCGTTGCATCTAGTACCTTAGCGTCTAAAATGGATGCACCTATATTATTAAAATTTGGTGGTAAAATAAGCAATAGCACTATAAATGAAATAAAGAGGTTAAAAGCAAAAAAATTAATAATAGTAGGAGATAAAAAATCTATAACTGAAGTAGATTCCAGAAGAATAACATCTATGATTAGTGGAATTACAGTGGATAGAATAAATAGTTCTAACCCTCAGATTGTTTCAAATGCAATTGCTAAGAGATTAGATGGAGCTAGTACGGCATATATAGCGAGCGAAGAAGCTCTTGTGGATGCATTGTCTATTTCCGCAAAAGCAGGTAAGGAAAGAGCTCCTATCATTATTTCTTCTAAAAATAATATAAGCAACGAAAATATAAATTATTTAAAGAATAATAATATTAAGAATATATATTTTATAGGTGGTACAAGCGTGCTATCTGATAATGTAATAAAGAAAATAGAAAATTCTTTAGGTATAAATCTGAATGGAAAAAGAATACATGGAAGTAATAGAATTGAAACCAATTCTAAAGTAATAGAAGATTTTTACAAAGAAAAATTTTCTTCAAAGGCATTTGTAACTAGAAGTGATGCACCAATAGATGCAATAACTGTAAGTGTGTTTGCACAAAAAAATAATTCCCCTATAATATTAGCTGGAAATAGCGTTTCTCAGTATCAAAGAAATATTTTGGAACCTAGGGCTGTTAGTTTGCTTTATAAAGTAGGTGGAAATATAAACCAAAATTCATATAGTATAATTCATAGATTGCTTGGTGGCGAAATGAAATAGAAGATATGCCCCCAAGTAATGGTAAGTTTATATTTTGTAGTCAGTAAGTATTTAATCTAACCGGATATTAATCGGTATAACCGAATAATATAAATATTTAATACTTGGGGGTGTTTACCAATGAACGGAGGATTATTGGAAATAGTACAAGCCATAAATGGAATTTTATGGGGAAAAGTTCTTATCTTTGTTCTTGTAGGTTGCGGTATTTTTTTTACATTTAATTTAAGAGGAATACAGATAAGAAAATTTGGTACAGCTTTTAAACAGGCATTTGGTGGTTTTTCATTAAGTGGTGAGAAGGCCGGTAAAGATGGTATGACTTCATTCCAGTCGCTTGCAACAGCAATTGCAGCTCAAGTTGGTACCGGGAATTTAGCTGGTGCAGCAACAGCAATTGTATCTGGTGGACCTGGAGCAATATTTTGGATGTGGATAAGTGCATTTTTTGGTATGGCCACTATATTTGCTGAGGCAGTGCTTGCTCAGACATTTAAAAAAGAAGTAAATGGGCAAATAACAGGTGGACCTGCCTACTATCTAAGATATGGAATGAATAGTAAATTTTTATCTTCTTTCTTTGCTGTATCTATAATAATTGCACTAGGATTCATAGGGAATATGGTTCAGGCAAACTCAATCGGATCTGCTTTTGAAGCTGCTTTCCATATAAATCCATTAATCATAGGTATAATATTGGCGATAATAGCAGGATTTATATTTATTGGTGGTATAGGAAGAATAGCTTCTTTCACTGAAAAACTGGTTCCTATTATGGCAGCTTTCTATATAGTTGGAGGCATTGTTATATTATTTATTATGGGTGCAAAAACTGGAGATGCATTTAGACAGATATTTGTTGGGGCATTTAATCCAAATGCCGTACTTGGTGGTGCAGCAGGTGTTGCAGTTAAAGATACTATAAGATATGGTGTAGCCAGAGGATTATTCTCTAATGAAGCCGGTATGGGTTCGACTCCACATGCTCATGCTGTTGCTAAGGTTGATGATCCTACTCAACAGGGGTTGGTCGCAATAGTTGGTGTATTTATAGATACATTTATAGTTTTGAATGTAACTGCATTGGTAATAATAGCTACAGGAGCAAATGTATCTGGCTTGTCAGGTATTGCCGTTACACAAAAAGCATTTGAAATAGGATTTGGTTCTTTGGGAATAATATTTGTTGCTATTGCATTATTATTCTTTGCTTTCTCGACAATAATAGGTTGGTACTTCTTTGCAGAAGCAAATGTAACTTATCTATTCGGTGAGAAATCACTTAATATATTTAGAGTAATAGTTTTAATATTTATAGTATTGGGAACTACTTTGAAAGTTGATCTTGTATGGGAATTGGCAGATATGTTTAATGCTATCATGGTAATACCAAACGTAATTGGTCTTGTTGGATTATCTAAACTGGTTAAAAAAGCCATGATTTCAGCAGAAGAAAGACATATTTTATAATATATTACAAAAAAATAATGGTTCTATAATATATAGCGTTGATGAGAGAAATTTTTTCTCTCTCAACGCATATTTTTTTGCCAAAAAAAGAACAGCATGTCAAATCTGTTGTATAATTTAATCGCCTAAAAAAACAAACAAGGAGATGTGACATGTGTTCAAAAACTAGTATAACAGAAATTTTGGGAATTAACGATACAAATTTAGAAATTTTAGGAAATAGCAAAAAAATAATTAAAGGAGTTGAGTATACAGTTTTAAGTGGTAGACTTACATACACTCCTAACTATTGTCCAAAATGTCGATGTAAAAACGAAAAATACGATATTGTTAAAAATGGTAGCCAAACCGTAAAGGTTCTTTTTAACAGAGTAAATGTGAATCCTCTATTGCTTATTATAAAAAAACAAAGGTTCTACTGTAAGCACTGCGAAGCAACGTTTATGGCTGAAACTCCGTTGACTGATAAAGGCTGTTTCATATCAAGAGATGTAAAAAAATTAATAGTTTTAAACTTATGTGAGATGAAATCTATGAGTCTTATTGCAAGGTAACATGTAGTGCGGATATTTTAAATGATATATTGAAAATATCACCTACAAAAAGAGAAGTCTATCAATTTTATCAGAAATTCATTTTAAGTATTGAAAAGAAAAACATAGAAATGTTTAGATGGATTCTAAATACTAATAAAAATGAAATACCGGACTGTTTTAAAAAAGCATAAAAACTCTATCTGACTTGGGAGGATATGTGTTGAATGCATTGAAATATCAGTATACAAATGGTATGGTTGAGGGGAAGAACAACAAGATTAAAGTGATTAAAAGGATATCCTTCGGATATTCCAATTTTAGAAATTTTAGATTAAGAATTTTACTTATGGAAAAATATAAGGGCAGCATCCATAACACATCATTTGTTATGGATGCTGCCGCATAATTTTATTGATTAAATTTATCATCAACGTTATTTGACATAGAACCAAAAATTTATCCACCAAAGGTGAAATAATGTAGTAAGCATAACAAAAATATTAATTGTATTGCTATTCACGACTAAAATGGTGATTTTATGCCAAAAGTATTTTTTAAATATATATTTAAGTGTAAAATATCAAATGAAAAATAAATTAAGTAATAAGATAGTGACATTATTATTTATGATTAATTATGTACTTCTAATTGTACACTTATATATAAACTAATAATTTTAATTTTATTTTAAGTCAAAAATCTTATTGCTATATTATTTTGTTTGTATTATTTAATTATTTTTATTTTAGGAGGTTAACTTATGAAAAAAAGTTATCAAAAAAAAATTACAACTGTATTATTATCAGGTACTATAATAATGGGAACGCCATTTATTACAAAAGCTGCAAATTTGATACCACATTCAACTATTTATATTAATAGCTTCGTAGCGAAGGCCAGTGAAATTACAAAGGATTGTACAGTAAAATTTAATTGTAAGGATGTTTTTAAAGGGCATGATGAATTTAAAGTTAAGTTGAGAGTTACTGAAGATGATTCATCTTATGATTCAGATGAAGTATCCGATAAAGATTTTGGGCAAAGAGAAGTTATTGTAAGAAAGGGTAGTAGTCCGCATGCCAGTATTAAATTACCTGGTAAATTTCTGGAGGACAAAGAAGAAGCTGGAAAATTAAAATGGGAAATTACTCCTGTTGATGAAAATAATAAGGAAAGAATGGCTGATATAGTAGGATATCTTCAGCCTAAGTTTTTGAATAAAAAGAACGTATTTAGATTTTCTTTAGAAACAATTGCTAATCCTAGGGTTTATGTTGAATGGAAAGATAATATAAATGATTATTCATCTAGACCAAATAATTTAGGTATGGATTTGTATTATGATAAAGGAAGAGTACAAAATGATTCATATACCGAAGATTCTGATGCATTTGTTCCTACAGAAAATAATAGTTCATTTACTTTTAGAGAAGATTTTGGCGGTAAAATAAAGAGTGACAGTTTTGAAGTAGTTAAAGATGAGACAAAAATAAAGGAACAAAAAATTAATATAAAGGTACATGATAACGAGTTATTAAAAAATAGTAATTACGATGCTATCATAGTGCCAGAAAAAAATGGTATGGTACATAGGTTAAAATTAGTGAAACTATACAATATTAATGTGAAGTCTAATGATATTAATAAAGGTACCTTGAATGGTGATATCAATATTAATAATGTGAAGTTTGGTACTAAATTTGGTGATATAACATTACCGAAACCGGTAGCAAAGAAAGGATATAAATTTGTAGGGTGGACATTAAGTGGAACTATGAATCCAAGTAATGTAAATGCTAACGGTTTACCTAGTGATGATGCAAGTATAGAAAGTGATTTAGAATTAACAGCTAATTTTGCTTCAGAAAGTGATATAAGCTATTCTGTAGAGCATCATATAATTACATTTGATGGTACGGATAAATTAGTTAAAACAGAAAACTTTACAGATGGTGTTACCGATGAGGAAAAGGAAGTAACTCCACTAGAAGCTAGTTCGCAGGAAATTTATGGATATGAATTTGACAAGTCGAATCCGAATAATATTTTAAAGAAAATGATTGTTGTTGATTATCCAAAAAATATATTTAAAGTGTATTATGTGCCTAAAGTAGTGTCTTATAGTGTTAAGTATATTAACCAAGAAGGAAAGCAAGTAGCAACTGAAAAAAACGTTTACAATAAAAAATTTGGTGAAAATATTGAAGAGGAAGCTGTTGAACTACCAGGTTATAAACTTTTAGACTCTTTCAATAAAATAAAAACTTTGACATTGAACTTGAGTAACAATGTAATCGAATTTAAATATGTGCCAAGTGATTTTAAATTTGAAGAATTGAAAAATATAAAGTTAAAAGAATATCCAAAAACAAAATATAATGAGTTTGAAAGAGCTGATTTGAGTCGATTAGAGCTTCTTTTAATTGATAAATATGGAAATAAAAAAGTCATGAAATATGATAAATTAGTGAAAAAAAACTTTGACTTTGAAATTATAAATAAAAAAGGTGATAGAAAGAGTATAAATGAAAAGCTTAGAGTGGATGATAATAAAATCAGAATATCTAAAAATGGCAAACAATTAGATTTTAACATTGAAGTTACAAAAAGAGTTCCTAGTGTAAGTGTAATAAAGCCAACAAGTGGTGCCACTCGTATTAAAGGAAAGGCATTGAGAGATTCACTTGTAACTGTGAAAGTATACAGAAATGGAAGCAAATACACTCAATCAACATATACTTCAATAGCTGATGAAGATGGTTTCAATATTAAATTAAAATTTAATGGAAAAGCCTACAAGTTAAAAACAAAAGATAAAATAGAAGTATATGCAGAAAAAGAAGGTTTTGGAGTTTCTAAAACATTAAGATTTATAATAAAATAATTATGCTTCATATAAAAT
This sequence comes from Peptostreptococcus canis, assembly GCF_014229965.1. Classification (GTDB taxonomy): domain Bacteria; phylum Bacillota; class Clostridia; order Peptostreptococcales; family Peptostreptococcaceae; genus Peptostreptococcus; species Peptostreptococcus canis. Next base: position 353,698 of record NZ_JABGBW010000002.1, on the reverse strand, counting down.
AGTATATATTTATTTTTAGCAAAAAGTAATAAGATTGAATTTATACCTAAAAAGTTCTACTTTTTTAGTGGAACTTTTTAGTGTTTAATTTTATTTAAGATGATTAATTGTAAGTGTTGATCTGTAAAAATAAAAAAATGGAATTAGATAAAAAAGAGGTGAAATAATGAAGAAAAAATATTTATCGGTTGCAATGGCTACTGCAATTACTGTGAATGTAACACCTATGATTAGTAATGCACAATTTATTGAAATCAAATCGCATAATGATAGAATGAATGAATCGGATATTATGTACAGATTATCTCCTGAGAATAGTAAAAAAAACATTAACAAAACTTTAGAAGATAGATATAATTTCAAGCTTGATTGGAAGGCTTTAAAGGAGTTTTCTGAACCTATAAAATTAAAAATATATGGATATAAGGACATTTCTAATGATTCAGATATACTTATAAGTGAGCAAGATATTGCATTATCAAAAGACAAATTAACAGAATCTATTAATTTGCCAAACAAGACAAGAGATGGAGAAAGAATTAAATATTATACAAAAGTTCTTAATGATAACTCTGAATTTGCAATAAACTTGAGAGAAACTATTGAAACTAGCGAAGATGAAAATGGTATCAATACTACATTAGTGGTGTATTCGATAGCTAATACTAAAGTAGATGTTATTTGGAATGATGGTGATAAAAAAACTCATGATAGACCTGAGATTAAAGTAAATTATGCAAATGGAGTTAATAAGTTTTCTACTGTTGATGAAGATGATAATATAATTGATGATATAAAATTACCTAAAGAGAGTAAAACCATATATTTAAGAGCAGGTACTGGCTTCGATGGTTATATAGAAAGTAATAGTTTTGATAATATAATTGATAAAAAAGATTTCGAAAATTATAAATTAGGCATTGAATTGAATGATAATAAATATAGATATGAATTAACCGGGAATGCAGAAACGGGTTATAAGTTGATTATTAGGAATGCCCAAGGAAGTTACAGAATCAGCGGTAGAGATAGGATAGATACATCTATTGAAATATCAAAAAAGTATTTTAATGATGTTGACACTGTAATAGTTGCAAATGCTCATAAATATGCAGATATTTTATCCGCAGTACCATATGCAAAATTATTGAAATCACCTATATTATATACATATAAAAATTCTATAACTGATGATACAATTCAAGAATTGAAAAGATTAGGTGCAAAAAAAGTAATTATATGTGGTGGCACTGATTCGGTTAGTGGGTTAGTATCAGAAAAGATAATTGGAAATAGTATCGAAGTGGAAAGAGTAAGTGGAGTTGATAGATATGATACATCTGTTAAAATATCAAAAGTAGTAAAGATTAAAAATAGAGATGCCAACAGTTTTATTATTGCAGATGGAGAAAATTTTCCAGATGCAATTTCAGCAGCTAATATAGCTTCAAGAGATGCAATACCTATTTTGTTGACTAAAAAAACTAAATTACCAGAACCAGTTAAATTGTATATTGATGGAGAAAATTATAAAAATAATCTAATATGCGGTGGTAAAAATTCTGTCTCAGAAGAAATAGCCAAATACTTAAGTAAAAAAATGCCAACAGAGAGAGTAGGTGGAATAGATAGGTATCAAACTGCGTACTTAATGGCAGCAAAAGCATATAGAAATCCAAGAGAAGTATTCATTGCTAGTGGTGAGTTATTTGCAGATTCCCTTTCAATAGCAGCTATATCTGGTATTGAATCAAATCCAATTTTATTAACAACGAAAAACAAATTAAATCCATGGATTATTAATTACATAAATGATAATAAGGTGAAAAATTACAAAATAATTGGAGGAGAAAGTGTGATATCTAATGAGGTAGAAAAATTAGTTATTGAAGCAATATTTAAGTAATGATTTTATATTTTTTAAATATATTTCTAGCACCCATACATTCTTTCATTCCATAACAAAAATCCTCCTATGATAATTGGACCGATCCTCAAAAGTTAAACCAAAAAATCTAACGGTTGAGAGATCGGTTTTTTCATATACTTGTATTAAAGTATCTAGTTTTTATTTGACATACAAAAAATTAAGTTATATTATAAAAAAAGGAGAGTTAGATTTTTTCTATCTCCTCCTGTAGTAAATAATTAAATTTAAAAAATTGCTTAATCGGTAGATTAGCCATAGAAGACTAATTTACAGAAAAAATTCTGTACACTCTAAAGAACTGATATTTTCAAGTTAAATAAACATAAAAAGAGTTAGTATTATTAAAAAAGGTAGCATCTTGGATACTATATGTACCCAAGATGCTGCCACATAGATTTCAGATTTTATTCATCAACTCTAGTTGAGAAAGAACCACTATTTTTTATTATTTGATGTGTTTTTATTTATACTAACACTTTATATACTTCGTCTGGCAATACAAATAATATAATATTCCATATTATCATATAATAAATCTTTATTTAATTAATATAATAATATTTTTGTCGTAAATCGTTTTTTTTTGTCGTAAAAAACAGTAATTAATTAAGAATTTTTACTCAAAAATAAGTTAAAATATTATATATATATTTACATTTGTAGATAATCAAAATAAGTACTATATAAAAGATTGAAAACAGGGAGAGAAGATATGAATATTGCTATTGTTGAAGATAATAAATATGAAGCAAATATATTAAAAAAAATATTAGATAAATTTAGCATAAAAAACTTAATTCAAATAAATTATAAACATTTTGACTCTGGAGAAAAATTTTTGGAAGATATAAGTAAAAATAATTATCAAATTGTATTTATGGATATTTATATGAATGAAATGGATGGTATAGAAACATCAGAACAAATCATAAAAGATAATTATAAGCCACTTATAATTTATTTTACATCAAGTTATGAAGATATATGGAGAGCAGTAAAAACACACAACTGTTTTGATTATATTATAAAAGATGATATTACTTATGAAAAAATAGAAAAACTACTACTAGATTCGCTTTTGCAAATAAAAAAGCAAAATATTACTCTAAAATTTTCTGTCGGAAAACAAAAAATACAAATAAAAATATCAACTATACAGTACATTATATCTAACGATAAAAATATAATAATAGTTCTAAAAAATGGTTTTGAACTCAAATATAGAATTACATTTATTAGTATATATGAGTCTTTGAAAATTTATTCTAATTTTATATTGATAAATAGAGGTGTACTGCTTAATATGGATTTTGTAAAATATGCTGATAGCAATGTTTTTATTACAGATAACAAAAATACATTTTCTGTAAGAAGAAAAGACCGTATGTCAATATTAAAAAAATATAATGATTATCAATTTGAAAAATTAATGAAAATGGAGGAATAATATATGGAAAATATTATAAACAGCTTTTATGCTACTTTAGGTAATATTATAATTATACCTTTAGCTTTTTTTTGTTATATTCCTATTTATAAATACAGAAAAACAGACACAAAAAAAATTTTTATAAATCTATTTTTTCATTTTCTATTTGCAATAGCATTTATTTTTTGTGTTTTTTTATTTTTTAAAACAATTTCATATTTTATAGTTTTTGTATTTTTCATGCTTTATTTTTTTAATGTTTATTCGAAAGACTTTGACATTCCTAGACCAAGGCTCTTATTTATTTTCTCAACCGCTTGCCTTATCGGTGGTCTAAGTTTTTTATTTTACAACTATTTAGGTGTAATTTTATATCCATCTGGTAATGCTTTTTCTCTTATTTTCAATATTAAACTAACTATTTATCAGATTATTTTTGAAGTATTTTTGATAGCAGTATTTTTTATACCTGCTAAAAAATATCTTGGTTGGATGATAGTGAATTTTGAAAATGAAAAAATTTGGTTTTTTGCTTCATTATTTCCACTTTTTTTTGCTTTTATATCTAGATTTTTAATATTTTATGAACACAAAAACGCATACATAGGAAGATTTTTTAAAATATATACTTTAGTTTTATTTTCATCATTTTGTGTAATTCTACTTTTATATATTATGTTTTATTTATATGTAAAAAACTTAGTTGAAAATAAAAATCTGCAAGAAAAAACAGCTTATTTTGATATTCAAACAGAACAATTTAGGCAACTTCAACGGTATCTACAAGAAACCAGTCGGCTAAGACATGATTTTAGGCATAATATAATAACTATTTCTAATTTAGCTAAAAAAAATAAATTTGATGATTTAAAAAATTATATTTACAAATATAGCAAAAATATTGAAACACCTTTTTTACATTATACTTCTAGTTTTGCACTAAATTCCATACTTTCTCATTATAAAACTCTATTCTATGAATATGGTATTTTTACAGACTTTTTTGTAAAATTGAATAATAATATTCCTATAGATGATATTGATTTTTGTGTACTGCTAGGAAATTTACTAGAAAATGCAATGAATGCTCTTCGAAATGTACATGAAGATAATAAAAAGATAACACTAAAAATTGGACAAACATCTGAAAATATTATTGCTATCCAAATTAATAATACACATACAAATAAAATAATAGTAAAAAATAATATATTTATGTCTACAACTCATGATGGTATGGGACAAGGATTGAAATCAGTGAGAATAATCGTAGAAAAATACAATGGAAATATGGATATAAATTATGATTCTAAAGAATTTGAAGTTAAAATTTTATTAAAATTTTAACTTCAAATTTTTAAATAATCTATAAAATATTACTGATGTACTGAAATGTTTTAGAGCAAATCTGCTTATATTAATTATTATACTATCATTTAGTTAATTATGGAAAATTTAAACTTTTTAAGATAGTATAAGATAACACAATAATCGAAAGGAAGGTGAAAAAGATGTCTAAACTTAGGAGGTTTGTACTTTTTCTTCTTGTATTAGTATTAGTGCTACCGATAGCCGGATTTGCTCTTACTTCAAAATTTCTGGGTGATTTCCATGATTCAAGTATAAATACAGACACATTGGATGACTATTCTCATACTAATAAAGATGGGATAAATAATATACTTATAATGGGATCCGATGCCAGACCCGGAGAAAAAGTATCTAGAACAGATTCTATGATGATACTTACAATTGACAAAGTACATGATGACATAAAAATCACGTCTTTAGCAAGGGATACATTAGTAAATATTCCGGGACACGGATATTCAAAACTAACACATGCATATGCATTTGGTAAAGAAGATTTACTTATAAAAACAATAGAAGAAAATTTTGAAATAGATATAAATGATTTTATGTTAATTAATTTCCAGTCATTTATTGCTATTATAGACTCAATCGGTGGTGTAACAGTTGATGTTTCTGAAAGTGAAATGTTAGAAATGAATAAATTTATACCTGAAACATATAAATGGAGCGAAAATAAAGATAAAGGTGAAATGCAACTTTTAACTAATGCTGGAGAGCAAAAACTTAATGGTTATCAGGCCCTTTCATATGCTAGAATTAGAAAAAATGACAGTGCATTTGACAGGGATAACAGACAGAGAATAATTGTTTCAAACTTAATTAAGGAAATAAAATCTGCTCCTAAATACAAGTATCCATTTATTGTTAAGGCTGCAGCACCATATATAAGCACCAATATGAAAACTCCGGAAATGATGAGATATGGAATAAAAATGCTTATGCTTGGTACTGACAATATCAAACAAATGGAATTTCCTATTGTATCATCACCAAGATATACAACTGGGGGCATCTATGGAAACTACGGTTGGGTACTTAGATATGAACCCGAGTCAGTGAAGTTTTTGAAAGACTTTATATTTAATGATATTGAATTTGGAAATAAATAACATAAAATCACTAGATTATTCATTGTCTAGCATATATTACGAAATAAGGAGATGCCATGAAAAGCTTAATTTTATTTTTAAAGATAATTATATTTGCCATAATAGTTTTTATAGTAATTTTAGAAGCTATTATTATAGTAGGAGGCAGAAATAATTATTCAGATGACGCAAATTATATAATAGTATTAGGTGCAAAACTTCATGGTGACAGACCATCGAAATCTTTAAAATATAGAATGGATATTGCTTTAGAGAAAATGAAGCAATATCCCAACACTATCTTGATTGCCACTGGCGGACAAGGCAATGATGAAAAAATACCGGAAGCGATAGCAATAAAAAACTATTTTTTAAAAAATGGAGTTGATGGCTCTAGAATCATGGTTGAAGATAAATCAACTAATACAAATGAAAATTTTAAATTTGCAAGAAAACTAATAGACAAAAAAGGTAATATTAAGATCAATGTAGTATCTAATAAGTATCATATATATAGGGCTAAAATTTTGGCTGGCAGAAATGGATTTGAGCCTTATGGTTTACCTGCTAAAACCCCAAAATCAGTTTTTCTTAAATCTTATTTAAGGGAATCATTAGCATTGGTTAAATCATTCATTATAGATAAATAATTTTATTGTATGAATAAAAAGGGGTATATAGGTAGCCAACTTTTTTACTATACCGGAATCTTTTACTGAAAAATATAGAGCATCTACATACGCAACTTAAATTGTCCTATCAAGATGTTCGTAGTTTGGTTTCACTTTTTGATAATACCATGATCTTTATTTTCTTTATTACAATGGCAATAAAAAGCTGGTTTATATGTTAATTTTCTTCTAATTGATTGTATGTTCGATACCTCTAAAAATTTTAGTTTTAAAGAATTTTTCATCAAATTCCATGTTTATATCGTGAATTTAAGTTATTTTTGCTATAATATTTGTAGATGTCATGTCAATTCTCCCTTGTTATTTGGTTTTAAGCGACTTTATTATACAACAGAATTGACATGTTTTTCTATATAAAAATAATGAGTATACTTGATGGTGAATCGTTAATATTTGATTCAGCTAGTGCAACTCAAACCTTCATAAATGAAATTGGTGCAGTAAAAAATATATTTTGGAGTTGATGTCAATAAAAAAATCCACAAAAACTTGACACTATCCGATTTTTTCTCATTTTTGCATTCTAATGATAAATGGTGTAGAATGGAATAGAAGATTAAAATAAATTTAAATATTTAATATATAATCTTAAAGTAGAAAATCAAATCAATAATTAATTTGATTTTAATAAAATAAGTTTAATTAATAATATAAATAGGGAGGATTTTATTATGAAAATAGGAGTAACAACAGAAAATGGAATCATATGTGGACACTTTGGGCACGCTAAGAACTTCACTGTTTTTACTGTGGAAAATGATCAAATAACAGATGTGTATGAACTTGGTACACAAGGAAATCATTGTTCTACTATGCCGGATTTTATCAAAGAAAATGGTATATCAGTGGTAATAACATCGGGTATGGGACAAGGAGCAATAGACGGATTAAGTGAAATGGGAATCAGGGCTTATTCAGGAGTAAATGGAGATCCTAAGAAAGCCGTTGAAAAATGTATAAAAGGTGAATTGGAAAATGAAGGAGCAAACTGTTCTGGTCATGGTGAACATGGCTCATGTCATCATTAAGGAATAAAAGAGCTCTAGAATAGATTAAAAATGGGTTAAATGATTTTAAGAAGATCAGAATCATGGGGAAAGTTATTCTGAAAATAGTAGGTAAATACTTTTAATTTATGATTTAATACTATCAATTTTATACAATGATAATTATATAAAAATGTGATAATAATCAGTTGATTAAATATTCGAAATCAAAGATTACTATCACATTTTTTATATATCTAATTATTAAAATATTTTTTTAATTTTAATAATTTTTCAATGAATTTACCATTTTTATTAAAGTAGTCTAGTTTGAATAATACATCAAAATCATCTGTAAATGAAAATTTCCACGGATATCCTCCTGAGCCAAAGTTAAAAAATTTGTAAGATTTATATTCAAATAAATATTTGAATATTTCGTAAAAGAATGTATTATTTACCCTGTATGAACTGAATTCCGGGTTATATGCGGTGTTCCAGGAATATATGGTATCATCTAATGTGTATGTATTTCTATAACAAATCAATTTGTCATCTGATTTTCTTCTCATCATAAAGTGAAGCACGTATTTAGAATCTTTTTGCAAGTCAAAAATATATTTTTTTCTGCCATTGTCTTCATAAAGAGAGTATCTTTTATTATTACCATTATCTATATGATAATTTTTTTCTTTTATATGTAATTCAGCCATTTCATCTAAAAGAGAATCATTCATCTTATCGGTAACTGATAAAATATAATCGTGGTCATTAATAAGCTTATTTCTATATTTATTTGTTTTCTTGGGGAAATGCTTTTTATAATTTTCAAAACTTTCAAATGAGTACATATTGAGTTTGGGTACTTGTATATGATAAGAAAGTTTCGGGTTTAAATCATCATTTTTAGATAGATATTTATACAGAGAAGAATGTTGACTTATATAATCAAGACAGACTCTCTCGCAATTTAGTTTATCTATTTCAAAAACCAGATTTTTAATTATCTGGTCTTCACCAATGTCAGATTCTTTAATTTTTTTTCTGATGATAAAACTTCTATAATCACCCTCTGTTGCAAATCTAACTTCATTCCATTTTAATAAAAAAAAGGATTTTTTCAAAATTTTTAGAGGAGCGATGCCAACTAAAATGCCATTATTTCTGAGGCATATTATGTGTAATTTATAAGTTTCACTGAAAGATTTTATATAGGATTTTAAAAATATAGGAGAATTAAATATATTTCTATCCACTGAACTTTCCCATAAATCAGTGTATTCTTTTTCAATTTTTAGAAATTCATCATAATTTGATATTATATCAGTCTTCATTTTTTCCTCCTAAATTATATTTTAATATAGTACCCATTATACCATAGATGTTGAAAAATTAATATGCATAAGGTATAATAGATAATGAAAAAATATTTAAATGATAAAGTCAGAGGGTTAAAAATGTTAAAAAATATAATAAAAAAAACAGTCAAACCTAAAATTTTGAAAAGAAATATAAAATATTTAAAATCGTATTATAGTGAAATTTCTCAGGACGAGGAATTAAAAGAAGATAGCTTGCCGTTTGATGAAAATATATTGGTACTTTCACCTCATCAGGATGATGAAAGTATAGGTTTAGGCGCTACAATTATAAAATTGAAAGAGAATAATTGCTATGTGAAAGTTTTGTATATTACTGATGGCAGGATAAAAAGAGATGGAATTGATGAAATTGAAATTTCGAAGACGAGATTGAAAGAAGCAGATGAAGCAATTAAAATATTAGGAGTAGATGATTTCGAATATATTGAATGTGAAAATCTCAAAGTCGAAGATAATTTGGATATAATTTCTAAAAAAATAGTCGAAGTTCTTAGTGATAGGAAATACAAGAGAATATATACCACAGCCTTTAGTGAATATCATATAGATCATAGAGGGTGTAGCATTGCTCTTGCCAGAGCTTTAGACGATAAATGTGATTTTGATGGAGAAATTTTCTTATATGAAATTAATAACTCTCTACAAAGGGGTTCTATCAATAGATATGTGCAATACCCTGATGATATTGCAAAGATAAAACATAAAGCCTTTAAAATGTATTCAAGTCAGAAGGGTATCAGTTTTGAAGTGGTGGAATTGATAGAAAGAGGAAAGTCGAATTTAGGTGATGGAAATTTCAAAAACGCCGAATTATTTTTGTGTATTGATGCTGAAAAGTTTATTGAGGTGAGTAAAAAAAATTTGTCTATTTTTAATAAAATGAAAAATGCCACCAATTTTTTTAGAATGATAGAAAATTACAACTATAATAAGTCTTTTGAAAAGGAAATTCTTAATTTGTATAAATAGCATCGTTAACCTATGTAAATATATTAATTAACATATATTAAGCATATTTTATGTTAAATATGAGTTTTTTTGGAGGTGGATATGAAGAGGAAAATTATTTTGGGTACAATATCGATATTATTAATTGTACCTAGCATTTCATATGCAAATAGTAGTGTACCTGTTAATGAAATATATGGAAGTAATAGAGTAGAAACTTCAGTAGCCATATCAAATAAGGCATTTGAAAAGTCAGAAAATGCCGTAATAGTAAGTGGAAATAATTATGCTGATTCAATCAGTTCATTGCCTGTTTCATCCTTTGAAAATTGTCCTATTTTGCTTACAAAAGGACATAAATTGGAAAATACTATTAAAAATGAATTAAAGCGTCTTAATGTAAAAAAGGTATCCATTATAGGCGGAAGTAAATCGGTTTCTGAAAAAGTGGCTTCAGACATTAAAAATGAAGGAATAGAGGTTAAGAGAATATATGGTATAAATAGATATGAAACGAATCGAAAAGTGTTGGAAAATTATTTTTCTAACAAAAAAAATGATGCGATATTTGTAAGTGGGGAAAATTTTGCAGATTCAATTAGTATCGGATGTTATGCCCATAAAAATAGAATTCCAATTGTTTTACTACCTACTAAAATAGATGATAATATTAAAAAATATATAATAGAAAATGATTTTAAAAACAACATTATAGTAGGTGGAAAATCCAGTGTTAACAAAGAATATGAGAAGTATATCAAAGCAAAGAGATATTATGGAAAGACGAGATACGAAACATCATTTCTTATTAACAAGGAATTATTTAGTGATTCGACTAAGATATTTCTTACATCCGGACAAGATTTTGCAGATGCTTTATCAGGAGTTCCATATGCATCTTTAAATGATTCTAATTTAGTGCTATATAATAGAAATCCTATTAAATTTTCCGGTATAGAAAATTACAGCGAAGTAAATGTTATAGGCGGAATGCTAAGAGCCAAGATAAACAGAAATCTAAATAAAAAAGATCTTATTGCAAAAAAAGTATTTAATGATGATTATATTTTTTCTGCAAATAAGTTGATTGATAAAAAGATAAGTGTACTGGAAAATGCTGATTTATATTTACACTATGATGGAAGTTTTAAGAAGTTTTTAAATGAGAAAAGATCGGTACAGAGGCGTATTTTCGGATTCTTTTTTCTTAATGATCTTGTCAATGCCTATAATGATACCAAAGATAGAAAATATTTTGATATAGGCATGAAAATGATAAAAGAATTTGAAACTGAAAACGCTTCTATCGATAATAGCATGGTCTGGCACGATGAGACTGTGGCAAGAAGATTATCATATTATCTGAATTTTTATTCAAATTTTAATCAATTAATGAACGCTGAACAAGAGCGATTGATGGAAAATTCTATGAAGAAAATTGCAAATTTGATATCTAACACTGATTTTTGGGCAGGAAATAATAATCATGGGATGTTTCAGGACATGGCATGTTTGGAATATGGAATGTTGATGGGTGACAAAAAGATTTTCGATAAAGCGGAAAGACGATTAATTGAATATTTTTTATCCACATTTGATAATGATGGTGTACATTTAGAAAATTCTCCTGAATATCATTTTGTAATATTGAAAGAATATAGAAATTTTATTAATTATATGAAAGATGGAAATTCTCCAAATTATGAAAAATTATTAAAAAGATATGAAAAAACAAAGTATTTTTCCAGAGCGATTTTATTACCTGATTTGAATATACCAAATATAGGTGATAGTAAGACCATGAAAATAGATTTAAAAGATTATTACGATGATTATTCTCTTGATGAATACAATGAAAAATTCGAGAGACATAGATTTCTTAATTCCGGATATGATATTGTTAAAAATAAAGATTCATATCTTCTGTTAAGAGCCGGATATCTTAAAAAATACCATCATCATGATGATGATTTATCTTTTTGGTTATATAAAAATGGCAATATAATAACGGAAGCCGGTGCGTTTGGATACGAGTACTCTAATCCTTATGCTAAATATTCAAAAGGATTTAGCGCTCATAATACACTCGTTGTCGATGGGAAGAATGATTCTGTCGGAAGTGATGTAAAGTTAGGTAATACAAAATATGAGGATATGTTATGTGGTGTAACTAAAAGAATCAAAGACATAGTATTTAAGAGAAGTATAAAATTTGATAATGAACTATCAGATATAAGTATTATTGACGATATACATTCGATGGGTGGAAAAAAACATAACTACAAATTATATTTTCATTTAGACCCTGCTATTAATCCGGTTAAAGAGGATAATGTTGTAAAGCTGTTTAGAGATGGTGAGTTTATCGGTCAATTAAAGTCAGATGAAAAGATAAATATAATAGATGATATGTATTTTCCGGATTATGATAGAAATATAAAAAATACCAAAACAATAGTAATTGAATCTTATGGTTCAGATAAGGCTATTATTACCAAAATAATTTTGAATTAACTAATAAATCCCAAAACTTTGTAATATTTTTATGCAAAAAGTTTTGGGGATTATTTTTAGTTATTGGCTGCTTGAAGAATAATCTAAATCATTAGAATATTGAGAGTTGCTTCCCGAATTCTTCCATCTATCTTCAGCATTTTGTATTTCAAGCTTTGTAGGCTTTTTATTATCAAAAATAAATGAGTGTAGGAATTGTAGTTCATATTCTTCAAATGGAATCACGTATCCTGCTTTTGGTAATTTAACTTCATTTTCCGGATGAAGAGGGAATTGCATAGTATTTAAACGTAAATCTCCAAATGATAGAACCTCCCTTCCTAAACCTAATATTTCGGTAGGTTTCATATTGGTTTCAACATAAGGTAAAATTGCATCAAGCAATTTAGGATATTTAGTTAGAGACATATTATTGACCTTTTTTAATATGGCTTCTATAACAAGTCGTTGTCTATTATCTCTTTGCATTGTACCATCACTTTTTCTTATTCTTGCGTATGTAAGAGCCTGATAACCTTTAAGTTTTTGATTTCCGGATTTTGTTATGTATTGTAACTTTCCCTTTTTAGGGTTTTTATCCCAAGAGTAGCATTCAGCTATAAACTTGTTCATTTCATTAATTTCATTTTCATTAATATTAACATCTATTCCACCTATAGTATCGACTATTTCCATAAATGAAAAGAAGTCGACCTTTGCATAGTTTTGAATATCAAGCTTGAAATTTTCTTCTATCGTTTCTATTAATAATTTTTCCTGACCATAGGCATATGAATGAGTCAATTTTTCAAATCCATGTCCTGGAATATTGACATATGTATCTCTACCAAGTGATGTTAATTTTAAACTTTTGTTTTTACCATCAACAGTAAGAATCATCATAGAGTCAGATCTGGATATTTCTTCTCCGGGTCTTGCATCACTACCTATCATCAATATATTGGTAATGCTATTATCATATTTATATTTATTAGTGGATAGTATATCAAAATCACCACTTACATGCATCATTTTTAGTTTTGAATAAATTACACCGGCAAATACCAGTGGTATCGTAACAACCAGGATAGCTAGAAAAATTACGAATTTTCTAAGTGCAGACACTTAATCACCTCTTTCTACAGAACTCACTACATTATTATATTAAATATTGCGGATATAGTAAAGGGATAAATAGAAAATAAAAATTTTCCTCTTTATTATGGAATGATGCATCTCTGTGGTATAATTATATTAGTATAATATTTAGGAGGATTTATGGTAAAGTTAATAGCAGTTGATATGGATGGAACTTTTCTTAATGATAATAAGCAGAAGAGTCCGGAGTATGGAAAAGTGATTGATTTTCTTAGGAGAAATAATATATATTTTTGTGTGGCTAGTGGCAGGCAATTGGCCAGTCTTAAAAAGGAGATGCATGACTACCAGGATCATGTTATTTTTGTAGCTGAGAATGGAACAGTAGTAGAGATGGATGAGGAAATAATAATGGTAGAAGAGTTGTCTAGAGATATTACACATTCGGTAATTGATAAAGTCAACGGTATGAATAATAAAAAATTGGTGTATTGTGCTAAAGATTGTTCTTACATTGATTTAAAGGATGAGCAAGATAAGAAAAATGCAGAGCAGTATTTACCTAGTTATAAGATTGTAGATAATTTTTATAATTTGGATGATTTACCTGTGAAGATTTCTATTTATTCTAAAACTGGTTATGATTCTGATTTTGATAATATAGTCAATACTTTTGGTGACATTGCAACTGTATGTACATCCGGTTTTGAATGGTTGGATGTAATTCCAAAGCGTTCCAGTAAGGGAAATGCCATAAAAAAAATACAAAAAATATTAGGTATAAGTAAAAAAGAAACAATGGCCTTTGGAGATCAAATGAACGATTTTGAAATGTTATCTGAAGCATATTATAGTTATGCAATGGATAATGCAGTCGAAAAAATCAAACAAATAAGCAGATTCAGTGCTCCATCGAATAATGAATTTGGGGTTATTCAAATACTCAAAAAACATTTTAATATTGATTAGGTGATAGTATGTCTAAGAGGATAAAATATAATTCGGGAAATAAACACATAGGAAAAAAATATAATAATAAAAATAAATCTGGAAATAGGAAGAAAAATATTGGGAATAAAGGGAATATAGATAATAGAATAAGTAGACCCAGGAAAAAGAGGGTAAATAAATTTAGGGTTTTTTTGTTATTTATTTTTATTATTTTGATAGTGTTTTCAATATTTAAAGGTATATCCGGTATAAAAAAACGATTTAGTAATACCGATAGCAAGCAAACTAATATAAAAACGGCAGAAGATATTGAGAAGGAAAAGGCTAGTATTATAAATATAATGATAGATCCTGCCAAAGGGGGGATTAATGCCGGCCTATCAACTAAAAATAGAGGACTCTCTGAAAAAGAAATTAATTTAAAAATAGCCCAGTTTATTAAAGAAGATTTATCAAAATACAAAGATGTAAGAGTTATGCTTACAAGAAATTATGATAATGATAAATCAATTAAGGATAGAGTAAAATTGGCAAAAGATAATGAAACTGATATATTTGTATCAATCAGACTTAATGCTCAAACAAGTAGCAATGAGGCTAGCGGTATTGATACGTATTATACTGAGCCAAAAGAAAAACCATCCTTGATAGAGGGTAGCAAAGATAATTCAAACAAATCTAATACAGAAGTGTCAAAAAACATCTCGGATATAGAAGATAATTCAAACCCAACTAAGCAAACAGATAAGATAGAAAAAAACTCCAGGTTGAATTTATCAAAAGAGTTAGCCTTAAATATTCAAGAGGCAACTCTTTCGTTTGTAGAGATGAAAGACAGAGGTATAATTAATAATAGTTATGATGTGTTAAAGTATACAGAAATGCCGGCAGTGATTGTTCACTGTGGATTTATAACCAATAAGAATGACGAAGCTATTTTGGAAGATGATGAAAAAGTTAAAGAATTAGCAGATGGTATTAGTGGTGGAATTTTACAATTTATCGATCATAACAAAAAAGAGATAATTAGGGATAGAATCAACTATAGGTAGCTTGAGTGATTAAATTAATTTTGGAGAACAAAATGGATTTGTATAAAATAGCCAATAATTATAATAAAAGTATAGATGAGAATACAAAAAAAACAAATGGTATTTATTATACCCCGTGTAGAGTTGTAAAATTTATGGTAGATGATTTTTTGTCTACAATAAAAGACGATATTTTAAAGAAAAATAGTGTGTATCACAATAATACGAATAATATATCAACCGACTATAAAATATTAGACATAGCTTGTGGATGTGGGATATTTTTTGCCGAAATTATGGAAAATATTTTAAAAGATGATGACATTTATAAAATATTGATAGGAAATTCCAAAAATAGTGAAAAACATAAAGATACCAAGAATGTAAAAGATATATTGGATATTTTATATGCTATTGAAAAAGATGAGGCAGCAGTCACAATTTTAAAAGATTACATAAGTAAAAACTATAATATTAATGATATAAAGTTGAATAATATAGTTTGTAAAGATGCATTATTCGATACCGATTATTTAAAAGGACAATTTGATTACATAATAGGAAATCCTCCCTATGTAGGACATAAGGGAATAGGAGAAGACTATTCTGTTATGGTTCGTGGGCTTTATTCAGAAGTGTATAAGGATAAATCTGATTTATATTATTGTTTTTTTAAATTGGCAGTTGATCTTTTAAAACCAGGAGGTATTTGTGAATATATAGTTCCCAGGTATTTTTTGGAGTCAAAATCGGGATCTCTATTAAGAAAGTATATTGAGAATAACGCGGATATAGAATTACTTATAGATTTAAGGTGTAGGACGACATTTACAAGTTCTATAGGAATATCACCTTGTATTATAAGATTTAGAAAAAAATCAAGTATTAAAAAACAAGTTGATAT
Source organism: Peptostreptococcus canis (assembly GCF_014229965.1). Taxonomy (GTDB): domain Bacteria; phylum Bacillota; class Clostridia; order Peptostreptococcales; family Peptostreptococcaceae; genus Peptostreptococcus; species Peptostreptococcus canis. Next base: position 337,392 of record NZ_JABGBW010000002.1, on the reverse strand, counting down.
TGAAAAATATTTTTCAGATACTAAAGTTATTATAGTAGATAAGGAAAATAATTTGAATTCTCTAATAGCTGAAGGGGAAAGGAAGTCAAATGGCATGGTGCTAATTGGAGATTCAAACTGGTATGTTGTAAACAATGAACAAAAAGAAATCATCAATTCTATAAAAAATAAGTATTGCTATAGATTGGGAGATATAGTCGAGAGTAATCAAGGTGTAATAACGGGATGCGATAAAGCTTTTATAATAAATAAAGATTCAGAAGTTATAAAAGGTATAGATGATATTTTTATAAAAAGATGGATAAAATCCAAAGATATTAATAAATATTGTTTGAAATATTCAGATAATATTTTAGTGTATACAAATGATATGAAAATAGAGGATTTTACACCTGAATACTTGAAATATATAAATAAATACAAGGAAAAGCTATGCGCAAGAAGAGAAGTAAAATCGGGGGTTAGAACATGGTATAAACTACATTGGGGAAGAACAGCCGATGTATTTGAAAAGACGAAAATAATATATCCCTTCAAGAGTCGGGATAATAGATTTTCTTTGGATTTTGGTAATTGTTATTATAGTGCTGATATTTACTCGTTTACAATAAGAGACGAATACAAAAACATAATTTCTTATGAGTATTTACTATGTTTATTAAATTCCGAGATATACCAAAAATATATGCACTCTTTTTTAAAAAAAATGGGAAATGAAGTATATGAATACTATCCTTATTTACTATTGGAAACAAAAGTTTTTGTTGATGAATATTACGAAGATATAGAAATGCTAGGCAAAAAAATAGTGGCAGAAGAAAATGTAGATAAAAGAAATGAGTTGATACAAGAGGTAGATTTTTTGATAAATAGGTGTTTAAAAAAATAATGTTAGAAAAAAACAAAAAAATATAGTAATTTTGTATAAAATAGGGTAGAATATAAATATAATTTATTTTATTGAAAAACAGGGACACATGTTGTCCAAGAGGGACAGTGTATGCTGATTTAAGTGATTTTTTGGAGGTAAATAAATGGAAAAGAAAGTAACTATTATCAATGAAACGGGTTTACATGCCAGACCGGCTAGTATGTTTGTAAAAAAGGCATCTGAATTTAAATCAAGTGTGGAGTTAATTCATGAAGGTGAGAGAGTTAATGCTAAATCGATTATGGGAATAATGAAACTTGGTCTTGCTAAAGGTACTGAAATAACAATAGAAACAAAGGGAGAAGATGAAGAGCTGGCACTAAATTCAATGATAGAATTAGTGGAAAACGGTTTTGGAGAAAAAAAGTAGATTTTGTTGATAGATGTTAAGGGGGATACCCTTAACATTTTTTCAAAATCATGAATAATTGGTATTATTCAAGGTGTTTTGTAGCATTATAGGTGCAAAATATAGGAGGTAAGATATGAAGTTAAATGGTATAGGAGCTTCTCCAGGAATCGCTATTGGTAATGCATTAGTGGTAGAACATAGTGAGATAGTTATTGAAAAAATAGAAGAAGTCAATGTAGATGTAGAGCTGAAAAAACTAAGTGATGCTGTTAATGTTTCAAAAGAGGAGCTAACTAAGGTAAAGGAAAAGGTTGCTAGAGAATTAGGTGAAGAAGAAGCGGAAATTTTTGGTGCACATTTACTTGTTTTAGAAGATCCGGAATTTATTGGAGAAGCAGAGAACAAAATAAAAAATGAAGCTATAAATGCTGAATATGCATTAAATGACGTAAAAGAGATGTTTGTAACTATATTTGAATCTATGGATAACGACTATATGAGGGAAAGAGCTGCTGATATAAAGGACGTTACTAATAGAGTACTTAGACATATTCTTGGTATAAAAGTTGTAGATTTGTCATCTCTTGATGAAGAAGTTATATTAGTGGCACATGATTTAACACCTTCTGACACTGCTACGATGGATAAATCAAAAGTTTTTGGATTCTTGACAAATATAGGTGGAAGAACCTCTCACACAGCTATTATGGCTAGAACTTTGGAAATAGCTGCAGTAGTAGGTTTAAATGATGCTACAGAAAAAATAGAGGATGGAGATTTTATTATTTTTGATGGAGATAAAGGGGAAGTTCTTATAAATCCGGAACAAAAAATAATAGAAGAATATACTGAAAAGAAAAAGTTGTTTGAAGAAGATAAAAAAGCATTAGAGTTGTTAAAAGGAAAGCCATCGGTAACTATTGATGGAAAACACGTTGAACTTGCAGGAAACATAGGAACACCAAATGATGTTGAAGGTTTAATAAAAAATGATGCTGAAGGTGTAGGGTTATATAGAACAGAATTTTTATATATGGACAGTGACGAATTTCCTAATGAAGAAGTTCAGTATGAGGCATACAAAGCGGTTCTTGAAGGAATGAATGGAAAGCCAATTGTTATTAGAACTTTAGACATTGGCGGAGATAAAAAATTAAGCTATTTTGAAATGGAAGAAGAAATGAATCCATTTTTAGGCTATAGGGCTATAAGGCTTTGTCTGGATAAAACTGATATATTTAAAACTCAGCTTAGAGCACTTTTCAGATCATCTGTTCATGGAAAATTAAGAATAATGTTCCCAATGATTTCTTCTTTAGAAGAATTATTATCTGCAAAAGAAGTTTGTGAAGAAGTAAAGAGTGAATTGAAGTCAGAAGGTATTGCTTATTCAAATGATGTTGAGATTGGAATGATGATAGAAATACCGTCTGCTGCTATTATATCTGATGTACTTGCAAAACATGTTGATTTCTTTTCAATAGGTACAAATGATTTAATTCAGTATACTTGTGCAGTTGATAGAATGAATCAAAAGATTAGCAATTTATATAATCAATTCAATCCTGCCGTGTTAAGATTGATTAATATGGTGATAAAAAATGCTCATAAAGAAGGTAAGTGGGTAGGTATGTGTGGTGAATCTGCTGGAGATCAGAAGATGATACCAATATTACTTGGATTTGGATTAGATGAATTTTCAATGTCTCCTATATCCATTTTGAGAGCAAGAAGATTAATAAATTCAGTTAAAGAATCAGATATGAAAATATTGGCTGAAAAAGTTCTTTCTATGAGTACAGCAAAAGAGATTGAAAAATATATGAATGAATTTATAAATAATAGATAAGTGATAGATATTCGGCAATGAAATTTTCATTGCCGTTTTATATGTTGTTTATTTAAAACTATATCATAAATTTTAACTATACAGGTTCTCAAAGAATGATATATTCAAGTATAGTATATTATATTAAAATTAAATGATACACTATATATGTATATGCTCTTAATTATACATCATAAATATATGAAAAATTTTAAAAAAATACTAGACTTAAAATAAAAAGTATGATAGTATTTATTTAGAAACAATTTTACAAAGAGTGGAGGTATGATACCATGTTAGGAGATATAGTAAGATATAATTTTTTTGCTCTAGAAGATGTTGATAAGGATACTTATACACTTGATTATGCAGTGGTATTAGATATTAATGAGGAAAACGATACTATAAAAATTCTTCCGATATCTAATAAATTTCATAAAGATTCAATTGAATCATTTTGCATTGGAGAAATACCTGGCTTTGTCGAAATAAAGAATGAAGGGTATGTTCATAACAAACAATATGTACATTTTAGCAAGATTTTAAATGTGCCTGAAAGTGAACTATATCCGGTTCATGTACAAGATTTATGTGGCAATATTACCAGAAAAGAGGATGGTAGTCCACTAAATGTAGCTCTTGAAGATGAGCAATTAGAAAGGATTCTGAGAAAATACAAAATATACGAGATAGGTGAAGAAAAGAGTTTGATTAATTTACTTATGAAATCTGAAGTAGGTTTTGTATTATCAGATGAAGTAGATGTTGATGAAATTAAAAAGATTTCGTCAAAAGGAATGGATAAATATAGAGAATACAATTTTAATGATAAAAAAATAATTGTTTTCTTTGTTGAAGGAAAGCGCTATTCAATCAAAATGGTTATGACTGAGAACAATAGTGTTGAAGAAAGAAATAAGAAACTGAAAGAGATATTAATAGCTTGCTAATACGTTTTGTTTACAAAACTACCATAATCACTTCAAAAAGACTAGATGATAAGTTAATGTACTTTAAGTCTAGTCTTTTTAATTTTATTTTAAACAAATAAAATATATATAAACTATAAAAAAACTGGAAATCTCGGGGTTCCAGTTTTTTATAATTTCATTTTCTTATAAAAATGTTATATTAATGTTGTATTTTTTAAAAATATAGTAGCATATTCTAAAGAACTGAGCTAATCATATATGTATACTTCCCGATAGACCTAGTTTGAATTATATGCACTTATAAACGCATTTATAAATATTTGTCTTGCTTCAGAAATATCATTTGAATTTATTGGGTTATCACCTTCAATATCATTAAACATCTGGGCTGCGACTTGTGATAGGTTTGAAGAGTCGCCACCTGATTGTTTATAACTTGCTCCAGCACTAAAGCCGGCATTTTTAATTTCTCCTCTAAGACTACTGTTTAAGCTTGAAACTTTCGGCACAAATTCTTGATCAGGTTTATTTGCAGAACCATCATTAGAAGGTGGATTATTCTTACCACTGTTATTTTTATTACTAGAATTATCTTTTTTGTCTGAAGTTTTATCGTCTTTTTTATCTTTTACATCACTTTTGTTGTTTTTATCATCTTTTTTGTTGTCATTTTTATCATCACTCTTGATGTCTATGTCCTCAGTAGGAGATTTACCTCTGACTTTTTCTACGTCAGTTCTTATCGTGTCCATTATAGATTTAAACTCATCAAATAGTTTTTGATATTCTTTAGATTTTTTTTCATATTCAGATGGGTTTGAAACCACATAATCCGCCATGTCTAAGGAAATTCTGTACATTTTTATTAAGATACTTTTTGCATCAACAAGTGGTTTATATAATGTCTGAGTGCCCGATAGTAAAGTTAAGCCGTTATTTATAGAATCTTTAGTATTTGCTGCTTCACTTTCCAAATCAGGATTTTTGGCAATATCATCGATTGCTTTTAAGTTGTTTTTTAGGTCGTTATAGTAAGAAAGTATTTCCTTATATTCTATTACTATATCCTCTACGTTATCCTTTGTTATTTTAGTAATGTATTCAATCTTTTCAGTCTTTTTTTCGTTTGTCATTTTGGGATTTTCTTTTTTAGAACTACATGCCACCATTGAAGTTGCCATACAAAGTACTAAAACAGCAGCAATTGCTTTTTTGAAAAATTTCAAAATTTCCACCTCCATTCATAATTATTCATATTATAACATAAAAGTAGTTGTTAATGCAAAAATTTAAAAAAACAGGGAACTTATTCGGTAGTTTTAATGACAAAATATGTGTTATAATATAGAGTGGAATATTATTATATAAGGGGGAAATAAATTTGAAAATGATACATAAATACAATATGAACGGTTTTAATATCGTTATTGATGTAAACGGCGGTGCTGTTCATGTTGTAGATGATGTTACATATAGAGTATTAGACTATTATGAAGAAAAAACACTTGAAGATATAGTTCAATTATTGGAAAGTGAATATGATAAAGAAAAAATAGAAGAGTCATATGATGAGATAGAAAGTCTTGTCAAAGAGGGGTTGTTGTATTCAGAAGATGAATATGAATTACATCCTAGCTTTGTAGATAGGAAACCTGTTGTAAAAGCACTCTGTCTAAATGTTGCTCATGACTGCAACTTGAAATGTAAATATTGTTTTGCAAAGCAAGGTGATTTCGGAGGAAAAGCTGAATTAATGTCACTGGAAATCGGTAAAAAAGCAATCGACTTTTTGGTGGAAAATAGTGGTAATAGAAAAAATCTGGAAATAGATTTTTTTGGAGGAGAGCCACTTATGAATTGGGAAGTTGTTAAAGAACTGGTTAAATATGGTAGAGAAAAAGAAAAACCATTTGGAAAAAATATAAGATATACAATTACAACTAATGGAGTTTTATTAGATGATGAAAAAATAGATTTTATAAATGAAAATATGCATAATGTGGTACTTTCACTGGATGGAAGGAAAGAAATTAATGATGGTATGAGACCTACACTGAACAATCATGGAAGTTATGATATTATAGTTCCCAAATTTCAGAAACTTGTAAAACAGAGACCGAAAGATAAATACTACTATGTTAGAGGAACTTTTACAAGAGATAATCTTGATTTTTCGAAAGATGTTAAGCATTTTGCAGATTTAGGGTTTGAACTTACATCTATCGAACCTGTTGTGGATGATGAAACGAATCCATTTGCTTTGCGAGAAGAGGATTTACCAAGAATTTTTGATGAATATGAAAAATTTGCTGCCGAAATAGCTGAAAGACAACTTAAAGGAGAAAAATTTAAGTTTTTCCATTTTATAGTTGATTTGAATCAAGGACCTTGTGTAATAAAAAGAATAACCGGATGTGGTGCAGGCAATGAATATGTGTCGATAGTTCCAAATGGGGATATATATCCATGTCATCAGTTTGTAGGTAAAGAAGAATATATATTGGGCAATTTAAATGATAAAGAAATAAATATGCCTGAAGATATAAAATCAATGTTTAAAAATGCTCATGTGTATAATAAGGATAGTTGTAAGAGTTGTTGGAATAAGTTCTATTGTTCTGGTGGTTGTCATGCAAATGCAATCAATTTTAACAAAGATATAACAAAACCCTATGATTTGGGGTGTGAAATGCAAAAAAAGAGAACGGAATGTGCAATAATGATACAAGCAAAATTGTTGACTGAAGGTGAATAATAAATGAGAGTAAGCTATAAACATCTAAGTAGATATAAAGAAATCGCAACTGTACTAGTAAAATATGGTTTTGGATTTATAGTTGATAAATTGAATAAAGATTCTGTAGCTGGGAAAGTTATTACAAAATCACCAAACAGCAGTATTAAATCTATGACAACAGGTCAGAGATTGAGGCACGCTTTTGAGGAGCTGGGACCTACTTATATAAAAATTGGTCAGATTATAAGTACGAGAAAAGATTTGTTTGATAATGATATTATTGAAGAATTGAGCCAGCTAAGGGATAATGTAGAGCCTTTTGATAATTCTGTAGCGATGGATATTTTAAAAGAGGAACTCGCTTGTGAAATTGAAGAAGTTTTTGAATATATAAGTGAACAACCTATAGCAGCTGCCTCTATAGGTCAGGTTTACGGTGCAAGGCTTACCAATGGTAAAAATGCAGTAATTAAAATACAAAGACCAGGTATAGAAAATATCATAAAATCGGATATCGATATACTTAAAAGATTGGCGGGAAATCTGGATTTCTTTAAAAAAGATTGGAACATAGATGCTAAAGAGCTTATATCAGAAATGGAAGTACAACTTATAAGAGAACTGGATTACAAGTTTGAAGCCGTTAATGGAATAAAATTAGGTGAAATATTTAAAGAAAGCAGGGAAGTATTTATACCTGAAATATATAATGACTACACTACTAAAAGATTGCTTGTAATGGAGAAGGTAGATGGAATATGTCTATCTGAAATAGATGACTATAATATAGATGATGCCCAAAAGAAGAGGATTATTGATATAGGTGTTAAATCATTTTTTAGGCAGGTAATGACTTGTGGTTTTTTCCATGCAGATCCACATCCTGGAAATATATTTATACTTGACGATGGTAAACTTGCATATGTGGATTTTGGGATGATAGGTCTAATCGATGAAAAAACGCTTAGATATTTAAATCAGCTTATAATTTCATCAACTAATAAAAATACTGATCAGATAATAAGAATACTTACAGATATGAATGCCATATCAGGTGATATCAATAACGAAATATTGAGAAGAGATTTGTTATATCTAATACACTATTATTACGATATTCCTCTTGATAAACTAAGCATTGCCGAAATACTGGATGAAGTATTTAGATTTATGAGAAATCATAAAATAGTTCTTCCATCACAGTTGGTCCTTTTAGGTAAGACAGTAATAACACTTGAAGGAACATCAAGAGGTCTATATAAGGATTTTAGTGTTGAATCAATTGCAAATGCATATCTTAAATATTATAGGGAAGAGAAACTTGACATAAAGAGAAGTATGGGGAACTTAAAAGCAAATATAGATGAATATTATTATGATTTTATTACAGTTCCTGGACAAATAAAAGGTATCTTAAATATATTAGAAAAAAATAATTTAAAATTGGATATTGGAGAGTTTGAAGCTCCTACTTTAGAAGAAAGTTTGAGAAAGTTCACTACTCAGGTATCAATGAGTATAACACTTGCGGCTTGTATAGTAGGTTCGTCTTTAATATTGGCATCTTCAAATATAGAAAAAAGTCGTACAATAAAATATGTAAGCATAGCAGGATTTATAATTTCCTTTATTATTGGAATAACTCTTGTGTTTCTTATGTTGAAAAATAATTTCAATAAAGGTAAATAAAAATGAAAAAATGGACAGTGATTAATAAATGTGAGCCCAGTGGGAATATAAATACTGAAAAATTTAATATAAGCAATGAAATAGCTCAAATAATGATAAATAGAGGAATAACAGAATATGATGATATTCAGATGTTTATAAAATCTAATTTTGAATATTTGAGAGATCCGTTTTTATTAAAAGATATGGAGAAAGCGGTAATAAGAATAAAAAAAGCTATTGAAAATAGGGAAAAAATATGTGTTTTCGGAGATTATGATGTTGATGGTGTTTCATCAACATCGATTCTTATTCTTTATTTTAAGCATATTAGTTATGATGTTAATTATTATATTCCAAATAGATTAGATGAAGGATATGGCCTTAATAAAGATGCTATTGAGCAAATTAAATCTGACAATGTAGATTTGATTATTACAGTTGACTGTGGTATTACATCTGTGGAAGAAGTTGAATATGCAAAAAAATTGGGAATTGATGTTATAATTACAGATCATCATGAGTGTCAATTGGAATTGCCAAATGCAGTTGCAGTGGTGGATCCTAAGAGAGAAGATTGTGCATATCCATTTAAAGGTATTTGCGGATGTGGAGTTGCTTTTAAGCTTATTCATGCACTCGAAGGTGATGAATATATTATAAATAATATATATAGATATTTAGAAATAGTATCTCTTGCTACTATTTGTGATATTATGCCGGTACTCGATGAAAATAGAATAATAGTGAAGAATGGTCTGGATATAATTGGAAGAGGAAATAACATAGGAATGAAAGCTCTTCTGGAAGTGTGCGGACTAACAGATTTTAAAATAAAAAGTTCTCATTTAGGTTTCGCTATCGGACCTAGAATAAATGCATCAGGAAGGCTGGGATTTTCAAGCTTGGGGGTTGAGCTTTTTACATGTGATAATGATGAAAAAGCAAAAGAAATAGCTGAACTTATGAATATAAAAAATGAAGAAAGACAATTAATAGAATCCAAAATTTATAAAGAAGCTGAAAATATTTTATCGCTTGATGGAAGTTATGAGGATGATAAAGTTATAGTCCTTGCATCTGAAGGATGGCATCATGGAATTATAGGAATAGTGGCGTCAAAACTTACAGAAAAATATTATAAACCATGTATATTGCTTTGTTTAGAAGATGGCATAGCAGTTGGTTCTGCGAGGTCTATTAAGGGATTTGATATTTTCGATGCAATGCTTAAGTGTAAGGATTATATGTTAAAATTTGGAGGGCATGAGCAAGCAGCAGGTCTTTCAATAGAGAAAGAAAAAATAGCCTCTTTTAGAAAAAAAATAAATGAAATAGCTGATTTTGAGCTTGAAGATGAAGATTTAGTTGAAGAGATAAAAATAGAATATGAAATAGACGAAAAAAAATTAAATTTGAAATTAGTAGATAGATTACATTTATTAGAACCGTTTGGAATAAAAAATCCAACACCGCATTTTTTAATAAGAGATTGCTATGTAAAGAACATTTTTCTATTAGGTAAGGACAAAAATCATTTAAAAATATTAATTGAAAAGGAAAAGGAATATGAATGCATTGGTTTTGGTATGTCACATTTGAAAGAGATATTTGATGTAGGTGATATGATTGATGTAGTCTGCAGAATCGATGAGAATACTTTTAATGGAAATACAAAAATTCAGTTGCAAATAAAAGACGTTAGACTTAGTAGACCAAAAGACATTTCCCTATATCCGGAAGTTGTAAAAACTGTATCAAAAATTATTAATTTAGATAGATATAAAAATGATGATTTTAATAAAAATAAAGAAAAAAATGATACTGATTTTATTGAATATAATTTTATTTATGATCATATGAATAATTTTTTCAAAAATGATAATATAGATGATATCAAGAAAATTTTGAGTTATGAAAATTACGAAGAATATCAAGAAATTCGCCATAATATTGAAAATAGAAATGTGAAAAGAGATAGCGATATTATTATGGAAATTGATGATAATACAGTTGCAATTATAAATACTATAAATGGTTACTTCAGATACATTTCTGATTTAAATATTTCTAATAGTGAAAAAAATAATATCATGTTTTTATCAAATATTGATAAAAGTGAATTAAAAGTATATAATAAAATTATTATATATGATTATGTTGATAATATTGCGGACCTGGACAAAATATTTATTAGTAAAAATGAAAATTCTCAAATTATATTGAATTTTAATGAATCTGATTTTATACATCTTGTTAATAAATTTAATGAACAGTCGTTTAATAGAGAAAAATTCGTAAATGCTTACAAGTATTTGATGCTTGTGGAATCCGGTAAAGTAGATTTTGATTTTTTTGCTAGAACAATAGATATTTCAACTACGGAGTTACTAATTATTCTGGATGTTTTAAAAAATGAAAATCTAATAGATTATAATATTGATTTTGAAAAAGGTGAGTTTGTTTTTAAAATTCTTCCAAAACCGGCGAACAAGTTGGATTTAAAAAAGAACAGAATAATAGTAGGCATTAACGAGACAAAACAAAAGTTCGAAAATACATATAAAATATAAATTTTGAAAAAAATAATCAAAATATGAAGAATAACCATTTACGGAGGGTATTATGAATTTACAGTCAAAAATTAGAAATGTGCAAAACTTCCCTAAGCCTGGTATCGGTTTTAAGGATATTACAACTCTTTTGGGAGATGGAGATGCATTTAAATTTGCAGTGGATACTATTGCTAATAATCTGGAAAGGCTCGGCGGCGTAGACATAATTGTTGGACCGGAAGCAAGGGGATTTATTCTTGGAACTCCGGTAGCCTATAAATTAGGAGTTGGTTTTGTTCCAATTAGAAAACCAGGGAAGTTGCCATCTGAAGTTGAATCATACGAATATAGTTTAGAGTATGGAACAGATATATTGGAAATACATAAGGATGCTATTGCTCCCGGACAAAAGGTAGCTATTGTAGATGATTTGCTTGCAACAGGTGGAACAGTAGCTGCAGCTTCGAAATTGATTGAAAAGCTCGGTGGAGAGGTGGTTTCGTTACAATTTTTAATAGAATTAGACTTTTTAAAGGGTAGAGATAAACTGAATGGATATGAGGTCAATTCTTTGGTTCACTATTCTGCAGAATAGAAAAAATTGAGGGCTTTATGGAATTGGCATGGATGGGAGTGATTATGTATGAATAATAATGAACATTATTGTGATGAAGATTTGAAAAAATTAATAGAAAAAATAAGATTATATGCACCAAATGCTGATTTCAATAAAGTCAAGGAAGCTTATAATTTATCTGAAAAGGCACATGTTGATCAGGTAAGAAAATCGGGTGAACCCTATTTTATACATCCTAAAGCTGTTGCCAATATTTTGGCGGATATGCAATTGGATATTGATACTATTTGTGGCGGATTATTACACGATGTTGTCGAGGATACTAAATACGAAGATAAAGATATAGAGGAAATGTTTGGTAAAGATGTAGCCATATTGGTTGATGGGGTTACGAAGCTTGGTAAAATTAAGTATATGACAAAAGAAGAATCTCAATCTGAAAATCTTAGGAAGATGTTTTTAGCGATGGCAAAGGATATGAGAGTTATACTTATTAAGCTAGCTGACAGGCTACATAATATGAGAACACTAGAATATATGGATCCTGAAAAGGCAATATATAAGGCGCAGGAGACTTTGGATATTTACGCTGGAATTGCACATAGACTAGGTATATCTAAGATAAAATGGGAATTAGAAGATCTTTCATTGAGATATCTTGATCCTGAAGGATACTACAAACTTGTCAAAAAAGTAAAAATGAAGAGGGAACAAAGAGAGAAATATATTCAAAATATAGTTGAATTGCTTAGAGATACTTTTAATGATATGGAAATAAATTGTGAAGTATATGGAAGACCAAAACATTTTTACAGTATATATAAAAAAATGAAATCAAAGAATAAAAGTTTTGATGAAATATATGATTTAATAGCGATTAGAGTGATTGTGGATTCTTTAAAAGACTGTTATGGTGTATTAGGGACTATCCATACACTTTGGAAACCTATGCCTGGTAGATTTAAAGATTATATTGCGGTTCCAAAACCTAATATGTATCAATCTCTTCATACAACTGTAATTGGTTCTGATGGAGAACCTGTTGAGATTCAAATTAGAACTCATGAAATGCATAATATTGCAGAATATGGGGTTGCTGCACATTGGAAATATAAAGAAGGGATTACCAGTACCGAAAATTCTAAGATTGATGAAAAGTTGCAATGGCTAAGGTTGATGATGGAATGGGAAAAAGATGTGACTGATCCACATGAATTTTTAGATGCGCTGAAAGATGATGTATTAAATGCACAGGTATATGTTTTTACACCTCAGGGCGAAGTGATGGAATTGCCAAATGGATCAATTCCTATAGATTTTGCATATAGAATTCACTCGAAAGTCGGTAATTTATGCACAGGAGCCAAGGTTAATGGAAAGATGGTTCCGCTTGACTATAAATTACAAAATGGAGAAATTGTAGAAATACAGACTAGTTCAAATTCGCCCGGACCGAGTAGGGATTGGCTCAATATAGTTAAAACTCCAAATGCAAGAAATAGAATAAGGCAGTTTTTCAAAAAAGAAAGAAGAGAAGAAAATATAGAAAGAGGATTGGCAATCTTAGAAAAAGAATTAAAGAGAGTTAATCTTAATAAAAGTGATGTAGATGTTCAAAATGCATTGAAAGAAGTTGGGAAAAAATTTAATCAACCGGACTATGATGATTTTTTAGCTACTATAGGTTACGGTGGAATAGCGTGCAATCAAGTTGTGACAAAAGTAAAAGATATTTTATTGAGAGATGCTCGTAAGCTAGAAAAAGTACAACAAATTAACCTTGAAGAAGATGTAGAGCGACATAACATTACTGAAAATGAAAAATTAAAAAGCAGTAAATCAAAGAAAAAAGAAAAAAGGCATACTGGTGTACAGGTTGACGGACTTGAAGGGATTTATGTAAGATTTGCTAAATGCTGTAGTCCACTTCCCGGTGATGATATAGTGGGATATATCACAAGAGGCAGAGGTGTTACAGTTCATAGAGTAGATTGTGAGAATATAATTAGAGACAAAGAAAAATATTCGGGTAAAATGGTAAAAGTATCCTGGATAGAGGATAATGATTCTAGATTTGAAGCAGATATACAAATTAAAGCAAATGATAGAAGAGGTATAGTAAATGAAATAACCCATGTAATATCAAATGAGAAAATAAGATTGGCTGGCATATATGCTAGAAAGGGAAGCGAAATTGGTATTACTATAGATTTAACTTTAGAAGTCAATGGAATAGATCAATTAAATCAGGTAATTAGAAAAATGATGAATATACCAGGTGTTGAGGAAACTTATAGAATAAATGGAAAATAGAGGTAGATAAATGAGGGCGGTAGTTCAGAGAGTATCTTCTTCAAATGTCAAAGTAGATGGAGAAGTGACAGGTAAGATAAATTCCGGTCTGCTTGTGTTACTAGGAATTGCAGAAGATGATGAAATAAAAGATATAGATTATATGGTTGATAAAATAATTAATCTAAGAATATTTGAAGATGAAAATGATAAAATGAATTTATCATTAAAAGACGTTAATGGAGAATTATTGGTCGTAAGTCAATTTACACTTTTTGGTGATTGTAGAAAAGGAAGAAGACCGGGATTCACAGACGCAGCTAAACCGGATAAAGCGGATGATTTCTACATTAAATTTGTAGAAAAAGTCAGGGCATTAGGAGTGAAAACTGAAACAGGAAAATTTAGAACTCATATGATGGTCGAGTTAATAAATGACGGCCCGGTTACATTGCTAGTCGATTCAAATAAAACTTTTTAGGAGGAAATAGATGAAGTTAGAAGTTATAGTCGATAGTATGATGCAGGAAAATACATATATATATTATGATGAGAAAACTCTTGATGCGGTAGTTATTGATCCAGCTCTAAGTTTTGATAGGCAGAAGAAATTTATAAAAGATAAAAATCTCAATGTAAAATATATTATGCTTACACATTCTCATGCCGATCATATAGGGGACGTAAAAGAGTTAAAGAAATTTACTAACGCACCGATATTGGCAAATATTCATGAAAAAGAAATGTTAAATGACGCAAATAAGAATTTGAGCAGTCAGTTTTTTCCATATCCAATTGAGATAGAAGCGGATATTTACGTGGATGAAAAGGATAAGATAAAGATGGGAGAACATATATTTTCATTTATTAATACTCCCGGACATACTGAGGGTGGTATGTGTATAAGGTGTGGAATGGAAATGTTCACCGGAGATACATTATTTCAGGGTTCAATAGGAAGAACTGATTTATATGGCGGTGATTATAATAAAATTTTGAAGTCCTTAAAAAAACTTGCTAAATTAGAAGAAGATCTTGTAATCTACCCTGGACATGGACCAGCAAGCACTATTGGCAGGGAAAAGAAAAGCAATTATTATATGAAATTGGTGATATAATGATAAATATATTATTACTAGGACACGACTATAAATATGAATTGTCCGAGTTTTTTAGACTTTTCTCTTCTGAGTTTTCTTATTTAGATAGCTCAGAAGATTTTGACGTTATAAAAGATATTAATAAGGTTTTATTGGAAAAAGAAAAGTATGATGAACTTGTAGAATTATTTGTTGAAAAAAGTTTATATATAAAAAATGAAAATAATAGAATAAATATAGCTGATAAAATTAAAAACGTTATCGATAAAATAGAAGGAGATTTATTAATTAATTTATTATGTAGAGAAAGTACAGATGAAGGTATAATATTAAGAACCAGAACAATCATTTATTCCGGTTATGAAATTATTTTTGATAATCAAATTGAAGAATTGATAAACGAAAAAAAATTTGCAAAAAACTTTAAAAAAATAGATAATAATATTAAGACTGTTTCTAAAAGAATTATTCAGAGGAGTATATTCGACTATTTATATAATAAATTTGATGCAAATGTTCCATGGGGAATACTTACAGGAATAAGACCCGTGAAAATAATTCATTCTCTATTAGATAAGGGGATGAATGAATATGAAATATCGGAATTTATGAAAAAAGAATATCTAATTTCTGATGAGAAATTAGATTTGACAATAAATATTGCAAGGAGAGAAAGAAAGTTTATTTATCCTTTATCAAAAGATAAAATTTCGCTATATGTAAGTATACCATTTTGTCCAACGAGATGTTTGTATTGTTCTTTTCCATCGCATCCCCTTGGTAAATTTGGAGATTTAAGAGGGCAATATGTAAATGCTCTTATAAAAGAAGCAGTTGGGTTAAATAAGTTGATAGAAATGCAGGGGAAGGAAATAGAGACTTTATATATAGGAGGAGGAACTCCTACAGCATTAGAATATAAAGATCTAGAGACTCTAATTAAAGCGTTATTTGAAATTTTTGATTTATCAAATATAAAAGAGTTCACTGTTGAAGCGGGAAGACCCGATAGTATAACATTTGATAAATTGAAAGTTTTAAAAGATAATAATGTTACCAGAATAAGTATAAATCCGCAGACTATGAATGATTCAACATTGAAATTAATAGGTAGAAACCATACTGTTGATGATATAAAAAAATGCTTTACTATGGCTAGGGAGTTAAAATTTGATAATATAAATATGGATTTAATTTTGGGATTACCGGGAGAAACTCCGGAAATGGTTAAGCATACTATGGATGAAATTTTAAAACTAAATCCCGAAAGTATAACAGTTCACACGTTGGCTTTGAAAAGAGCATCCGACTTAAAAATTAATGTGGATAATTATAAAGACGAATTTACTTCTTACCAAAATATGATAAAAATGTTGGAAATTTCAAAGCAAAGTATGAATTATGGCGGTTATAATCCATACTATATGTATAGACAGAAACATATGCTTGGAAACTTAGAAAATATTGGATATTCTAAAGAAGGATATGAATGTCTCTACAATATGCAAATAATGGAAGAAAAACAATCAAATTATGCAATTGGTGCAGGTGCTGTATCCAAATTTGTATATATTGATGAAAATAGAATTGAAAGAGTAGATGATGTCAAAAATCTTGAAATTTATCTTGAGAGAGTTGACGAAATGATAGATAAAAAAGTTAGGGAGGTAGAAAAAAATGCTAACAGGAGCTCCAAGGGGGACTAAGGATATCACACCTAAAGAATCTTATAAGTGGAATTACTTGGAAAGTAGATTTAGAAAATTATGTTCACTTTATGGATATGAAGAAATTAGAACACCAATTTTTGAACATACTGAGCTATTTAAAAGAGGTGTAGGCGATACGACAGACATAGTACAAAAGGAAATGTATTCTTTTAAGGATAAAGGAGATAGAGAAATAACATTAAAACCCGAAGGTACAGCAGGTGTGGTAAGAGCCTTTATAGAACATAAAATGCATGCTGATGCTCAACCGACAAAGTTGTTTTATATGACACCTTGTTTTAGATATGAAAGACCTCAATCCGGAAGGCAGAGGCAATTTCATCAATTTGGTGTTGAAGCAATAGGAGGAGATTCTCCGTCATTGGATGCCGAAGTAATAGGATTGGCAATGCAGTATTTGAGTGAACTGGGGTTAAAGGATCTTACTGTATCTATAAACTCAGTGGGATGTTCTGTATGTAGAGAATCATATAATGAAAAACTGAAATCATATCTTGCCGAGAGAGCGGAAGTATTATGTGACTTATGTAATGATAGAAGAGATAAAAATCCTATGAGAGTAATAGATTGCAAAAATGAAACTTGTCAGGCTAATATAACAGATATACCTTTGATGGCAGATAATCTTTGTGATGATTGTAAAGAACATTTTGAAACATTAAAATCTTATCTTAATGAAATGTCGATTAAATACCAAATAGACAAAAAGATAGTAAGAGGATTAGATTACTATAAAAGAACAGCATTTGAAATTATATCAAATGATCTTGGATCACAGTCTACCGTTTGTGGTGGAGGTCGTTATGATGGTCTTGTAGAACAAATTGGAGGACCAAAGGGATTTAGTGGTATAGGATTTGGTATGGGAGTAGAAAGATTATTGCTTACTCTCGAAGCCAATGATATAAAAATTGAAAATCCAAATGCAACTGATATTTTTATAGTTACAATAGGTGATAGGGCAAAATTGAAAGCTTTTGGAATATTAAGTGATTTGAGACATAACCAAATATCAGCAGATAAAGATCACTTAGACAGAAGTGTGAAAGCTCAATTCAAATATTCTAATAAGGTAAATTCCAAATTTACAATTGTAATTGGAGATGACGAATTGGAAAAAGATGAAGCTGCACTTAAAAACATGGAAACCGGTGAACAAAGACTGGTAAAAATTAGTAATTTAGTCGGAGAATTAAAAAAAGAATTATAATTCGGAGGAGATAAAAAGTGGATAATATTAAAGGGTTGAAGAGAACTTGTTATGCAGGAGATTTAAGAACTTCTGAAATAGGTAAGGAAGTAATATTGATGGGTTGGGTTCAAAAAAAGAGAAATCTTGGTGGACTAGTATTCGTTGATTTAAGAGATAGAGGCGGAATAGCTCAGGTTGTATTTGATAGTGATATAAGTAAGGAGGCTTTTGAAAAAGCCGAAAAACTTGGAAGTGAATATGTAATTGCGGTAAGAGGCAAGGTATTTGAGAGGCAGTCAAAAAATCCTAATATGTCAACGGGCGATATAGAAGTTTTTGCCGAAGAACTTAGGGTGCTTAATGAATCTCAAACACCTCCGATATATATTAAAGATGACGATGAAGTAAGTGAGTCACTAAGGTTAAAATACAGATATTTGGATTTAAGAAAACCTAAAATGCAGAAAAATTTGATGTTAAGAGCAAAAGTTGCAAATGTAGTCAGAAATTATTTATCGAATAATGACTTTTGTGAAATTGAAACTCCATTTTTAGTAAAACCTACACCGGAGGGAGCGAGAGATTATCTTGTACCATCAAGAGTAAATGAGGGGAAATTTTATGCGCTTCCCCAGTCTCCACAGCTATATAAACAATTATTGATGGTTAGTGGCATGGATAGATATTTTCAGATTGTTAAGTGTTTTAGAGATGAAGATTTAAGAGCGGACAGACAACCAGAATTTACTCAGATAGATTGTGAAATGTCATTTGTGGATGAAGATGATGTAATGAGTGTTATGGAAGGTATGCTTAAAGATGTTTTTAAACAAGTATTAAACAGAGAAATAGATGTTCCATTTCCAAGGATGACTTATGCAGAAGCTATGAGTAGATATGGTTCGGATAAACCCGATACAAGATATGGTCTTGAATTTGTGAATTTAACTGAAGTTGTTGCAAACTGTGGATTCAAGGTATTTGCAGATTGTTCAAAAGAAGGATATTCAGTAAGGGGAATAAATGTAGTTGGTGGAGCAAATGAATTTACAAGAAAAGGAATTTCGCATCTGGAAGATCATGCAAAGACATACAAAGCTAAGGGATTAGCTTGGATGAAAATTGCTGAAGAAGGAGTTAATTCTCCAATTGCGAAATTCTTCAGTGAGGAAGAATTAAATGTCATCCAAAAAGCAATGGGAGCTAAAGTAGGGGATTTATTATTATTTATTGCTGATAAAGATTCTGTTGTATATGATGCGTTAGGCCAGGTTAGAATAGCAGTAGCAGATAAGTTGAATTTAGCGGATCCTGATAAATTCAATTTATTGTGGGTCACAGAGTTCCCTATATTTGAAGAAGATGAAGAAAACGGAAGATTTGTGGCAAAACACCATCCATTTACTTCTCCGATGGACGAGGATTTGGAGAGATTAGAAGATGGAGATAAATTGAAATTAAGAGCCAAAGCCTATGATATAGTTATGAACGGATATGAAATAGGTGGAGGTTCAATAAGAATTTCAAATGCACAAGTTCAGGAAAAAATGTTTAGAGCCCTTGGTTTTACAGATGAGGAAGCATATAATAAGTTTGGATTCCTGATTGATGCATTTAAATTTGGTACTCCTCCTCATGGCGGACTGGCCTTTGGTCTAGATAGACTTGTTATGCTATTGGCAGGTGCTGAGAATATCAGAGAAGTAATAGCTTTTCCTAAAAATCAAAATGCCATATGTCCAATGACGAATGCACCTTCAATTGCTGAAGAAAATCAGCTTGAAGAATTAAGTATTAAAGTGGATATAGCTGAAAAAGAATAGATTTATAAAATGATTTTAGTATAGATTACAGTTAGGTTATAAGAATATAAAAACTTATAAAATTTTAGAAATATAAATTGGAATGAGGATGATATTATTATGGATCAGAGAGGGTATATCTTAGAGGTTATTGATAAAAATACTGCTTTATTTAAGATGCAAAGACAGTCTGCATGAGCCAGTTGTGGTAAATGCTTCGGTTCGAAGACAAGTGAATCTCAGGATATAGTGGTTGAAGTAGATAACAGAATAGGTGCTAAAGAAGGGCAATCTGTAGAAGTTTCTATGGAACATATAAATGTAATGAAAGCTATATTTATAGTCTATGGAATTCCATTGATAGCATTGATTATAGGGGCTGTTGGGTCATATTATGTTATGAAATATCTAGGAGTAGGTGGAAAAAGACAGGAAATCATAAGCTTTTTTATAGGTATAATATTTACAGGAATTTCATATTTAATAATAAAAACGAAAGATGAAGCTTTTAGAGAAAGCAGAAAATACATGCCAACAGTTGTTAGAATTTTGGTAGATACTGATGAAAATCAGAAAATAGAATAATTTTAGGAGGAAAAAGAATGGATTTAATCACAGGATTAAAAAAGCAAATTAAGGGTAAAGAAATACGAATTGTTTTACCGGAAGGGACAGAACCTAGAATTCTTAAAGCAGCTTCTAGATTAAGTAAAGAAGAGATATTAATTCCGATTTTAGTCGGTTC
The DNA here is from genome assembly GCF_014229965.1 of Peptostreptococcus canis. Lineage (GTDB taxonomy): Bacteria > Bacillota > Clostridia > Peptostreptococcales > Peptostreptococcaceae > Peptostreptococcus > Peptostreptococcus canis. Next base: position 316,951 of record NZ_JABGBW010000002.1, on the reverse strand, counting down.
TCCGGAAGCTATAAAATCTGTGGCGAATGAAAATAATATAGATATTACAGGGATAGCAGTTTTAGATCCTAATAATTATCCGGAATTTGATGAAATGGTAAATTCATTTGTGGAGAGAAGAAAAGGTAAGGTAAGTGAAGAAGAAGCCAGAAAAATTTTGCTTGATGAAAATTATTTTGGAACAATGTTGACATACATGGGTATAGTAGATGGCATGGTAAGTGGTGCCGTTCATTCGACTGGAGACACAGTGAGACCTGCATTACAGATTATAAAAACTAAGCCGGGTGTATCAAGAACAAGTGGTGCTTTTGTTATGATAAAGGATGATAAAAAATATATATTTTCAGATTGTGCGATAAATATAGAGTTGGATGCCGAAGGATTAGCAGGTGTTGCAGTGGAAAGTGCTAAAACAGCTAAGATTTTTGGAATAGACCCTAAAGTGGCTATGTTAAGTTTTTCTACTAAGGGATCTGCTAAACATGAACTGGCTACAAAGGTTGAAGAAGCAACGAAAATGGCTAAAGAACTTGCACCAAAACTTCCAATAGAAGGAGAAATACAGTTTGATGCCGCAATTGTTGAATCTGTCGGTCAGCAGAAAGCACCGGGCTCAAAAGTTGCCGGGCATGCAAATGTATTTGTATTTCCTTCATTAGAAGCAGGAAATATAGGCTATAAAATTGCTCAGAGACTGGGTGGTTATGAAGCATTAGGACCGATACTTCAGGGATTGAATAAACCTATTACTGATTTATCTCGTGGTTGTAGCGTAGAAGATGTATATAAATTAAGCATAATTACAGCTTGTCAGAGTTTAAGCAAGTAAAAAATTGATTAATATAAATGAGTATATAATAAATTCGGCTATATAGTCTTGATAACTAGGGTTAGTAAAAATCTAGTGATAAAAGCACTATATAGTCGTTTTTTTTTGTTCATAATAATTTTAACTTTATAAGAAAGGGGTTAACAAATTACTGAAATTAGGAGTATAATTAAAATAAAAGTAGGTGAGTAAATTATGAAAAATATAGATAATATTGTTATTGTATGTAATGGAAGTGCCGGTCAAAATAAATCAAATCTTTTATCAATAGAAATAAAAAAGTATTTAGAAGGAAATGGAATCGAATCTCAAAAAATACAAATCTTAAAGCCCAAAACCATAGAGGAGTGTTATGAAACGGCATATCAGGCATCAAAAAATAAAACTGATATAGTTGTATCTTTAGGTGGAGACGGAACAATAAATACGTTACAACTAAAGAAAAAAATAAACTTGGTAAACTTGTTTTTTTGAAATATGCCTTCAAAGTTATTAAAAGGAATAAAATGTATCATTTATTATAAAGACAAAACACAGAAATATAAAAGTCGATACTAAAATTGTTTTAGTTACAATGACAAATTCTGTAGGTGGAGTAACAACGTTCGATCCTCGTGCAGAATTGGATGATGGTTCTATGAGTATTTATATATTGAAAAATTCTAGCATTATAAAAATGATTAAAAACTTGCCTGCATTTGTTTTGGGACATTTAGATGATGTTGAAGAAGTAGAACATTTAAGAACAAATGTATTAGAGATAGAGCAATATAAAAATAAAGGTAAAATAAAAACAAGAATTGATGGTGATGAAAGTTTTTCTTTACCAATAAAAATGGAGGTAATAAATAATGCCATTGATATAATCGTTCCAAAAGTCAAGAATTAAATTTTGAAAAAACTAAGAACTTGTTATACTTTTTCTACTATATGAAAATTTTTCAATAAAAATATCGACCTCCAATCATCAGATTTTTAGATCTAACTTTGGGGGTCGACATTAAATTATAGTACGGTTTTACAACTAATATATTTAAAAAAATAATTATTTTTGCGGTTTTATTGAGGTTTTTATCTATATGAGTGTTTTCATTTTTTTTCTTGATTATTTTTATCCACTTTGATTTCTTGTTTATCTTCTTCGACTATTTTTACATTATCAGATGATTTTTTTGTGGATGTATCGATTGAAGTATCTATATCTATTGCATAATCTTCTGTATTGCTTCTTTCAAGTTTTTCAAGGTTTTCTCTTTCTTTTAAAGAAACATCAATATTCATACTATTCAAATTATCGTTCATTTCTTTTCTATTTAAAATAAAAGTGGTAGAAGTTCTATTTTTTCCATAATTTACCCAATTAACATACTTTAAACTATCATTTTTTATAAAAGCTTTTTTTAGTTGATAAAGGTTAAATACTCTTGATAAAGAAGATACAACCAATATTCCAAGTGCAATACCAACGCTTATAATAAATGTTCTTGTACCGGTAGTTGCTGCTTCAAAATATTCTTTTTGCATTATATAGTAAAGAGTATTATATAATCCGATACCCGGTATTAGAGGAAGTATTCCGGGAATTACTATTATTATAGCCGGTTGTTTTAACTTTCTGGCTAAAAGTTCTGAACAAATCGATACAACAGCAGCAGCTGCAAACGAATATATAAATGGATTATCATATTTGAAAGATAGTAAATAATATACCATCCATCCGATACCACCAACTATACCATCATAAAATAGAAGTTTAAGTTGGATATTAAAAAATATAGCAAATCCACAAGTTGCAATGGATGCAAATATAAAATGTTGCCATAAAGGTACATGTTCCATTTTATAAACCTCCTATTCCTAATACTAAAGCAACTCCAGAAGCAATTGCCGTTATAATTATAAATACCTCGAAAATTCTAGAAGTACCAGCAACAAGGTTTCCGGAAATCAGGTCTCTCATTGATTTAATAAAAGATACTCCTGGTAAAAGAGGCATAATTGAACCTACTATAAGTGCAGATGGTTGGGGAATTAAACCAATATTGTGCAACAAAACACCTAAAGCTGTTATTATTACAGAGGAAAGTAAAGTAGAAAACATTACTATTGAGCTGTATTTTATCGTTTTATCATATACATAAGTGGCTATAATCGAAGTAAGTACAGTTAACACATATGTATTTAACTGATTACCACCTAGCATTGCAGCAAAGCTAGCAGAGCCAAGACCTGTTCCAAGTAGATAAAACCAAGATGGATATGTTTTCATATTATCTATTTTATGAAGCTCCTGAATTTCTTCAGAAATATCCGGGTCTATTTTGTTTACAAATTCCCTTGAAAAACTATTAAGCATGGAAATTTTATTTAGATTCATTCCGCGGGTATTAATTGTCTTCATAAAACATAATCCATCAAATTTATCATCTGAAATGATTATGACAGTAGGAGTTGTAAAACAATTTATATGATTATATCCTCTTGATTTACATATTCTAAGCACACTGTCTTCTACTCTATAAGTTTCAGCTCCATTTTTTATTAGTAATTCTCCAAGAAAAAGAGCTAATTTTATGGTTTCCATTTTGTATTGTTTATCTTCAAGTTTGTTAGCCAATTTATTTCCTCCTTTCGATTATTCAACAATTCCTAGTATACATCAAATAGACATAAAAGTATACCATGGAGAGTAATTTAAGATTAAATTTAGGTATATGGTGGTATAATATAAAAATACAATTAAATTTAATTGTATTTATTAGGATTTGATATCCGGGATTGGAGGATGCAAAATGAAAAGGAAAGTTTCTTTAATTCTCTCTGCTACAATAATGCTTAGTATATTATCTTCCTTAGGTGTGTCAGGAAGAACAGCATATGCAGATGAAGTTGATTTTGAGACAGAAGAAATATTAGATGAAAATTTCGTTAAGTATGAAGATATTTCTTCAAGTATACCTAGAGAAAATATACCTGAGAATAATGAAATATTTATTCAAAAATTTGAAAATGTCAAGGAAGTTATAGAAAAAGATTTAAAAACTACTATAAGTATTCCTGAGAATATCGATAGTAAGATGGATGCCATAAATGGAAAATTATCTAAGGGAGTTGGAGTGGCCCTTTATAGATTGGCTAAAGAAAATTATGAATCAGGAAGAGTAAAACTTAGCAAGGATATTTTAATTAGCGATCCTAAGTTTAGTATTAGTTCTGAAAATGGAGATTTTTCAATAAAATTTGATAAGAAAAATCTTAATAATGGAGATCATATTGGAATATGTATTTCTTATCCATCTATAGATAATTCAGGTAATGATATTCATAAAACGTTCGTTATCGATTCTGTTTACACTCAAGAAGATAATAATGAGTTAGAAAAAAATAGAATTTCAGGGAGTAATAGGTATAAGACAAATATAGAGTCAATTAGAAGAAGTTATGTAGTTGGTAGTACTGATACTGTGATAATTGTTTCAGGAGAAAATTTTGCGGATGCACTTGCAGCTGGACCTGTATCCATGAAAAATGGTTATCCCGTACTTTTTTCGGGGAAAAGAGGTTTGAGTGAGGAAGCATTAAAACTGATAAAGGATTACAGTATAAAAAAGGCGATAATAGTAGGTGGGAAAAAATCTGTTGTTCCTGCAGTTGATAGTCAAATTAGCAATTTGTCATTGAGAAGAATTTCGGGTAGTGATAGATATGATACTTCGAGGATGTTATTAAGTGAACTTGGAAACAGTAAACATGTTATCATTACGGACGGTAGAGATTTTGCGGATGCTTTGTCGGCGACACCTTTGGCTAAGAAATTGAATTCACCAATATTATTGGTTGAGAAGTTCAGAGATATACCAAAGGATCTAGATAAATATAATGATGTGTATATAGTAGGCGGAAAAAGTTCGGTTAGCAATATATTGGAGAAGCATATAGAGGATATTATGAGAAATAAAAAAGTATACAGAGTATACGGAAAAGACAGAATGATGACATCTTATCAAGTTGCTAAGCTTATAAAATATGATGAAAATGTACTTGCTAATGGAAAAATATTTGCAGATGCTCTTAGTTCTATTAATTTGATGAATGGAAATGGAAAGAATTTACTTCTTATAGGAGAGAAGAAAATACCGGATTATATGAGTGATATTGTAAAAAATCATCAAAACTACATAATTGGTGGCTATAGTACTATAGCAAAAGGTATACTTTAAATAAACCTTTAGTTTTGTATATGTAAATTTAATGAGATTTTAAAAAAAAGAATAATATTTAATTGGGCGATGGAAATAGTGTATTCACTAGGATTCATCGCCTTTTTTAAAATATATGAAATTAAATATTGAATTTTTTTGAATATGAGGATATAATAGTATTTGTTTAGAAATAATAAACTTATGGTAAACCAAAAGTAAACAATAAAAATATATAAACTATAAAATAATATATAAGAAAGGGGAAACACTTGTAGTGTACTTATTATGGATATAGGAGAAAAAATTAAAAGACTAAGAACAGAAAAACAGCTCACCCAAGAAGAATTGGCAAATCGCTGTGAGCTTTCGAAGGGGTTTATATCACAATTAGAAAATAATCTCACATCACCATCAATTGCTACTTTAATTGATATATTGGAGATATTAGGTACAAATCTCCGGGAGTTTTTCGCAGATGAAGTGAATGAAAAAATAGCTTTTAAGAAAGATGATATGTTTGAAGTTGAGGATTTCGATTTAGGTTATACATTTAAATGGCTAGTTCCAAATTCTCAAAAAAATGATATGGAACCTGTCATCATTAATATTAATCCCGGTGGAAGATATAAGGAAGAAAAACCTCATGAAGGAGAAGAATTTGGATATGTCATAAAAGGCACGATATGTCTATATATGGGGAACAAAAAGTTAAAGGTAAGAAAAGGGGAAAGTTTTTATTATAAACCAAAAGAAAATCATTATTTGACGAATGAGGGTAAGACTCCCGCCGAGGTGTTATGGGTAAGTTGTCCTCCTTCATTCTAAGTATGTTGTAAAGAGGTGGAACTATTGAGCGATAAAATTATAGAACTTGTAAATGTATCGAAGTCATTTGACGATCATACTGTGCTGGATAATTTTAATTTGACAGTAAATGAAAATGAATTTTTAACACTTTTAGGACCGAGTGGATGTGGGAAAACTACATTATTAAGGATAATTGCCGGATTTGAATTTGCGGACGTAGGTGATGTATATTTTGGAGGATATAAGGTTAATAATGTTCCTGCATATCAAAGGAATATAAATACGGTATTTCAAAAGTATGCTTTATTTCCACATATGAATGTATATGAAAATATAGCTTTTGGCCTAAAGATAAAAAAAATGGATAAAGAAGCCATAGATGAGAAAGTTAAGTCTATGCTAGCGCTGGTATCTTTATCAGGGTTTGAAAAAAGAACTATTAGATCATTATCCGGTGGACAACAGCAAAGAGTTGCAATAGCGAGAGCTTTAGTTAATGAACCAAAAGTATTATTACTGGATGAACCTTTAGGTGCTCTTGATTTAAAATTACGTCAAGAGATGCAAATTGAATTAAAAAAGATTCAGAAAAAGCTGGGAATTACATTTATATTTGTAACTCATGATCAAGAAGAAGCATTAAGTATGAGTGATACAATAGTAGTTTTACATAAGGGTGTTATTCAGCAGATAGGGTCACCTGTGGATATTTATAATGAACCGGAAAACGCCTTTGTTGCAAACTTTATAGGGGAAAGTAATATTGTAGATGGAATCATGCATGACGATTTTGATGTTGAATTTTGTGGTAAAAGATTTATATGTGTTGATAAAGGGTTTGAAAAGCATGAAAAAATTGATGTTGTTATCAGACCGGAGGACATACAAATGGTAAAAGCTGAAGACGGGATGTTAAGAGGGATTGTAAGAACATCTACATTTAAAGGAGTTCATTATGAAATTGAAGTCGAAGAAAATGGACGTATGTGGCTTCTTCAAAATACTAAAACTGCTCCGGTAGGTAGTGAATTGGGAATGTCATTTAATCCAGAAGATATTCATATTATGCATAAAAGGGAGGCATAGTAATGAAAAAATTGAGGATAAAAAATACTGATGTCGATAAGATGCAAGCCAGACTAGCATATCCATATGCAATATGGTCGATAATTTTTATAGTGATACCCCTTATTTTAGTGGTATTTTATAGTATTACTCAAACGAATGATGATGGCAATATCTCTATAACTTTAAGTAATTATAGAGATGTGTTTGATCCGCTGTTTTTTAAAGTTTTTGTTAGATCATTTATTTTATCAGGAGCTGCAACTATTGCATGTATACTTCTTGGATATCCGGTAGCTTATATAATATCAAGAATGGATGTCGGAAGAGGTGGAAAATTAATATTACTATTTATTTTACCGATGTGGATGAATTTTCTACTTAGAACTTATGCATGGATAGCTATATTGGGAAAAAACGGATTACTAAATAGTTTTTTAAACATATTTGGTATATATCCAAATTCCATATTATATACAAGTTCGGCAGTTTTACTAGGGATGATATATAATTTTTTGCCATTTATGGTATTGCCAATTTATACCACACTTCAAAAAATTGATGATGATCTTGTAAATGCTGCAAAAGATTTGGGAGCTAATAGTTTTACTGTATTTATAAAGATTATTTTTCCGTTGAGTATGCCAGGTGTGATGAGTGGTATCACAATGGTATTTATGCCTTGTGTTACGACTTTTGCGATTTCCAGATTATTAGGGGGCGGAAAAACAATGTTGGTTGGTGATTTAATAGAACAACAATTTACAACTGTTGGAGATTGGAACTTTGGTTCTGCACTTTCAATAGTTATGATGATTATTATATTAATATCAATGGCGATTATGAATAAAATGGATAAGGATGGAGAGGAAGGAGGAGATTACAATATTAAAGCGTAGAGGAAGTAAATTTTTTCAAAATATATATTTAGTAATAATTTTTATATTTTTGTATGCTCCTATTGCTGCACTTATGATTTTCTCTTTCAATAAATCTAAATCTATGGGTCATATAACAGGTTTTACATTACATTGGTATAGTGAACTTTTTAGAAATGAGACAATATTGAGTGCACTTTATTACACTGTGACTATAGCCATAATAGCTTCTATAGTATCTACAATTTTTGGTACAATAACGGCGATAGGCATTTATAAAATGAGAGGTAAAAGAAAAAAAGTTCTTTTAAATATAAATTATCTTCCTGTTCTTAATACTGAAATTGTAACGGGGATAGCTATAATGAGTCTATTTGCATTTTTTCAGATGGATTTTGGATTTAGAACTATGTTGATTGCGCATATTATGTTTTGTGTTCCTTATGTAATTCTTTCGGTATTGCCGAAATTAAGACAACTTCCGGCTAATGCAGAAGAAGCGGCGCTTGACCTTGGTGCAACTCCTTGGTATGCAATTAGAAAAGTTGTAATACCACAGATTAAGCCGGGGATTATATCTGGATTTTTGATGGCATTTACAATGTCAATAGATGATTTTGTAATATCGTTTTTTAATACTGGAAATGGAGTTAGTAACCTGTCAATAGAAATATACGGAATGGCTAGAAGAGGGATAAAACCTGAAATAAATGCTTTATCAACATTGATGTTTACAACAGTATTAATATTATTGATATTGGCTAATAGAAAAGATTCTATAATAAAAAATAACACTAATCGAGAAGAATTGGAAGGATAGGAGGTAATTATGAACAATAGCAATATATTAAGAAAAATCAATAATTGCATTCTCTTTAGAATAAAAATTGCCTCTATTATATTTGCCATGGTGACTTCATCTATAATTATAACAGGATGTGGGGCGGGCAAGGATTCTTCAAAAGTTTTAAATGTTTATAATGTAGGAGATTATATAGACGAAGATCTAATAGATGAATTTGAAGAAAAAACGGGTATTAAAGTACAATATTCGACTTACGATACGAATGAAATGATGTATCAAAAAGTAAAAAGCGGCAGTACAAAATATGATTTAATTTTTCCATCAGATTACATGGTTCAAAAAATGAGTTCTGAAGGACTTTTGAAAAAAATTAATTATAACAATATACCTAATTATAAGTATATTGATAAAGAATTCTCCAATCCAAAGTATGATTCTACAAATGAATATTCAGTTCCATATATGTGGGGGACTTTAGGTATAGTGTATAATAAAGATGTTATCAAGGAAAAAATTGATTCTTGGGATGTATTATGGAATCCAAAATATAAGAGAAATATTTTGATGTTTGATTCAGTTAGAGATACTATGGGTGTTGCCTTAAAAAAATTAGGGTATAGCATGAATACAACTAACCAAAAAGAAATAGACGAAGCCAAGCAACTTCTTATTAAGCAAAAAGAATTGATTTTGGCGTATGTAAATGATGATGGTAAGGATAGGATGGTTGGAAACGAAGCTTTAATTGGCATTTTTTACTCCGGAGATGTGCCCGGTATAATATCGGAAAATGATAGCCTTACATATGTTATACCTAAAGAAGGTAGTAATGAATGGGTAGATGCAATGTGTATACCTAAGACATCAGATAATCAGGATTGGGCAGAAGAGTTTATTAATTTTCTCTGTGAACCAAAAATAAATGCAAGAAATACTGAATACATAGGATATTCAACTCCAATATCAAAAGGCAGGGAATTATTACCTGATGAGATGAAAAATGATAAAAGTCTATATCCAGATAAAAAAATACTTGAAAAATGTGAGGCCTTTTTAGATTTAGGACCTGAAATTAAAAAGTACGATAGAGCGTGGATAGAATTGAAAAGTTATTAATTGTAAATATTTCATAAAACAATTAAGTATAAATATATAGTTAATGGATTTGAAAATTATTTGTGTACTATAAAAAAATAGAGAGTATCTTTAGTATTTGATTCGAAATTAATTCAAATATGGAGGGATTTCTCTCTTTTTTTTATTTTTTACATCATATCAATTTTAATACTATATAATTAAATTAAACAAATTATAAATAACATAGACTTTTGATGGCGTAATTTGGTATAATATAATAAATAAAGACTTTTATTCAGTTTGATATTAAGAAAATTTATTATAATTTATTATAATTTTTTATAAAATGAATAGTATTCATTTATAAGGAGGGGGGAATGTAAATGAATATCTTGATTTGTCCTAAATATATTATAGAAAGAAAAATGAAATTATATAATATTTACAATTGATTAAAAGAATAATGTGAAAAAAAGTAAAAAAAATTATAGGAGGTAATATTTAAATGAAAAAAAGTAAAAATATTCAAAAGGCATTTTCACTTTTTTTAGCTTGTGTAATGTTTTTTGGTGTATTATTTGAAAGTAACAGGTTATCTGCAGAGGGAACAGGGGTTGACCGTGTTCAAACAAAAATAACTAAATTTGAAATTAAAAATCAAGATGGTAGTGCTGTACCACCTAATCAAGAATATGGTTATTGGAATCAATATCGTCTGGAGATGGATTGGGATGCAAGCATATATGGAAATCAGCTAAAAGAAGGTGATTACTTTATTGTTAAACTACCTAATCAGTTTAAATTTCCAACAGAGGGACCAACAGTAGATTTCCCGCTTTATGCCCCGGATAATCAGACTGTTATTGCTAATGCACATGTTAATTCCAATGGTGAAGCTGGTGGGGGAACTGTAACGGTTACATTTACAAATTATGTAGAAAATAAGGAAAATATAAAAGGTAATTTGTATCTACAGGCAGGATTTGCTCATAATAATATTAATGCAGGTGGAAGTAATACAATTATAGTAGAAATTGGAGGAGTTCAGACATCTATTAATATTAATATAGGAAAGAGACCTACTGTTAATAATGAAACATTCACTAAATGGGGACAAAAAGTTCCAGGAAATAATGAACAAGCAACATGGGTTTTGCGTATTAATCACAAGAAAGGTAATTTTAAAAATTTAATTATATCAGATAGACTTTTTGTAAACTCAGGGAATTTACCACCTGAAATTCATTACATTCCAGATTCTTTTGTGTTAAAATATGCTGATATTGATGTATATGGAAATCCAACACATATCCACCAAACATTCACATATGAAGAGTTAAAAGATTTTTTGGAATTTTCTAATAATAACACAAGGTTTACTTTTAAATTTAGTGAAAAATTCGGTGATACAAATGGCAGACAATATATTATGGAATATAAATCTACTTATATTCCACAACTTTTGTTAAGAAATGAAGCTATATTTCAAAGTATTGAGGAAAATGTAATAAAACAATCATCGTTTAAGAATGCACAAGCCGGTGGTGGCGGACAAGGTGATTTAACTCAAAAAATTAAAATTTTTAAAGTCGATGAAGATAATATGGAAATTAAATTACCTAATGCTGAATTTCTAATTACAAAGGTAAAAGATAACTCAACTTTTATATTGAAAACAGATGGACAAGGAGAAGCAGTTTCTGAAAAGCTTGAAGAAGGAAAATATAAAATAAAAGAAATAAAAGCTCCTGAAGGGTATATTCTTGATGAAACGGAGCAAGAAGTAACGGTAGTCGCAGGTGAGCCATTATTTTGGACAGCAAAAAATACAAAAAATATAACCGTAAAAGCAAGAAAAGTATGGGAAGATAATGGTTATGGTGGAGATAAAAAAGATTTATATTTTTGTTTAAAAGCCGATGATAAATTACTAAATGATACTAAGAAAAAAGTAGAAGGTACAGAAGATATAACATGGAAAGTACCTAAGTATAATGAACAGGGAAAAGAAATTAAATATGAAGTAATAGAGATTGATAGTGAAGGTAAGCCATGGACTGAAAATACGAACTGGGAGTCTAAAATTGAAGGTACTCATGTAGGAGGTTTTACTGTTACGAATACCTATAAAAATAATAATATAAAAGTAGAAGGTAAAAAAACTTGGGAGGATAATAATGACCAAGATGGAAAAAGACCAACAGAAATTAAGATTAAATTAATGAAGAGTGTTGGAAATGCAGTAGCAGTTGAAGTGGATACTAAAACAGTAACAGCAGATTCAAATGGCGAATGGAAATGGTCATGGAATGATTTACCAGAATATGAAAACGGACAAAAAATTATTTATACTATTGCGGAAGAAAAAGTAGAAGGCTACTCTACGGAAGTAAATGGTTATAATGTCAAGAATTCATATACACCAGGGAAGATAAGTATTCGGGTTACAAAGGCTTGGGAAGACAATAATGATCAAGACGGAAAACGACCAAACAGTGTAACAATCAAGTTATTGGCAGATGAACAGGAAGTACCTGGAAAGACACTAACTTTGACAAAGATAAATAACTGGACAGGAAGTTTTACGGACCTTGATGAATACAAGGCAGGAAAGAAGATAAAATACACTGTTAAAGAAGAAACAGTAGGCAGTGGTTATACAAGTGCTATTACAGGAACAGCTGAAAATGGATTTACAGTAACAAATACAAGAGAAATTGACAAGATATCTGTAGAAGGTTCAAAAACTTGGGAGGATAATAATGACCAAGATGGAAAAAGACCAACAGAAATTAAGATTAATTTGATGAAGAAGGCTGGAAATGCAGAAGCAGTTAAAGTAGATACTAAAACAGTGACGGCAGGTCCAAATGGCGAATGGAAATGGTCATGGAATAATTTACCAAAATATGAAAATGGACAGGAAATTGCTTATATTATTACAGAAGAAAAAGTAGAAGGATATTCTACAGAAGTAGATGGTTATAATGTCAAAAACTTATATACACCTGAAAAGACAAGTATTCGG
>NZ_JABGBW010000002.1:303638-304201 GCF_014229965.1 Peptostreptococcus canis | reverse complement strand
TTACAAAGGCTTGGGAAGACAATAATGATCAAGACGGAAAACGACCAAACAGTGTAATAATCAAGTTATTGGCAGATGAACAGGAAGTACCTGGAAAGACACTAATTTTGACAAATGCAAATAACTGGACAGGAAGTTTTACGGATCTTGATAAATACAAAGCAGGAAAGAAAATAGAATATACTGTCAAAGAAGAAGCAGTAGGAAATGGATATACGAGTGCTATTACGGGAACAGCTGAAAATGGATTTACAGTAACTAACACAAGAGAATCTGAAAAGATGGCAGTAGAAGGTTCAAAGACATGGAACGATAAAGACAATCAAGATGGAAAACGACCAACAGAGATTACAATCAATTTGTTAAAGAATGGAACAGTATTTAAAACTAAGACAGTAAGAGAAGCTGATGGTTGGAAGTGGAAGTTTGAAGATCTTGACAAGTATGAAAATGGACAAGAAATTACTTATACTATTACAGAGGAACAGGTGGAAGGATATTCTGCGGAAGTAAATGGTTACAATGTCAAGAATTCATATACACCAGGAAAGGTAAGTGTACAA
>NZ_JABGBW010000002.1:0-303586 GCF_014229965.1 Peptostreptococcus canis | reverse complement strand
TTACAAAGGCTTGGGAAGACAATAATGATCAAGACGGAAAACGACCAAACAGTGTAATAATCAAGTTATTGGCAGATGAACAGGAAGTACCTGGAAAGATGCTTATTCTAACTAAAGTAAATAATTGGACAGGAAGCTTTACAGACCTTGATGAATACAAGGCAGGAAAGAAGATAGAATACACTGTCAAAGAAGAAGCAGTAGGAAATGAATATACAAGTGCAATTACGGGAACAGCTCAAAACGGCTTTACAGTAACTAACACAAGAGAACCTGAAAAGACAGTAGTTGAAGGTTCAAAGACTTGGGACGATAAAGATAATCAGGATGGAAAGCGACCAGAAACAATCACTATCAATCTGTTAAAGAATGGAGTAAAAGTAGATTCTAAGATAGTAAATGAAGCTAATGGTTGGAAGTGGAAGTTTGAAGACCTTGACAAGTATGAAAATGGACAAGAAATTACTTATACTATTACAGAGGAACAGGTACAAGGATATTCTACGGAAGTAAATGGTTATAATGTCAAGAATTCATATACACCAGGGAAGGTAAGTGTGCAAATTACAAAGGCTTGGGAAGACAAAAATAACCAAGATGGAAAACGACCAAATAGTGTAACAATCAAGTTATTGGCAGATGGACAAGAGGTACCAGGAAAGACGCTGATCCTAACTAAAGTAAATAATTGGACAGGAAGCTTTACAGACCTTGATGAATACAAGGCAGGAAAGAAGATAGAATACACTATCAAAGAAGATTTTATTGGAAATGGATATACGAGTGACATTACAGGAACAGCTAAAGATGGATATATAGTAACTAACACAAGAGAACCTGAAAAAACAGTAGTTGAAGGTTCAAAGACTTGGGACGATAAAGATAATCAGGATGGAAAGCGACCAGAAACAATCACTATTAATCTATTAAAGAATGGAGTAAAAGTAGATTCTAAGATAGTAAATGAAGCTGATGGTTGGAAGTGGAAGTTTGAAGACCTTGACAAGTATGAAAATGGACAAGAAGTTTCTTATACTATTACAGAAGAAAAAGTAGAAGAATATTCTACGGAAGTAAGTCTTTACAATGTCAAGAATTCATATACACCAGGTAAGACAAGTGTTCAGGTCATAAAGGCTTGGGAAGATAAAAACAATCAAGACGGAAAACGACCTGAAAGTGTAAAAATTAAGCTATTAGCTGATGGAAAAGAAGTAAGTGGTAAAATACTAACTTTGGCAAAAGCAAATAACTGGACAGGAAGTTTTACAGACCTTGATGAATACAAGGCAGGAAAGAAGATAGAATACACTGTCAAAGAAGAATTGGTAGGCAATGGATATACAAGCGTAATTACTGGAACTGCTAGAGATGGATATATAGTAACTAACACAAGAGAACCTGAAAAGACGGTAGTTGAAGGTGAAAAGATTTGGGATGATAAAGACAATCAGGATGGAAAAAGACCAAAAGAAATTACTATTAATTTATTAAAAAATGGGACAAAGATAAATACAAAAACTGTAACAAAATCAGATAGCTGGAAGTGGAAGTTTGAAGGACTTGATAAGTATGAAAATGGACAAGAAATTACTTATACTATTACAGAAGAAAAAGTAGAAGGATATTCTACAGAAGTAAACCGTTACAATGTCAAGAATTCATATACACCAGGTAAGACAAGTGTTCAGGTTACAAAGGTTTGGGCAGATAATAATGATCAAGATAGAAAACGACCTGAAAGTATAACAATCAAGTTATTAGCAGATGGAAAAGAAGTAAGTGGTAAAACACTGACTTTGGCAAAAGCAAATAACTGGACAGGAACCTTTACAGACCTTGACGAATTTAAAGATGGAAAGAAGATAGAATACACTGTCAAAGAAGAACCGATAGGTAATGGATATACAAGTGTAATTACAGGAACAGCTAAAGATGGCTATATCGTAACAAATACAAGAAAGCCGATAGTACTACCATCAACACCTGAAGGGACAATTAAAGTATTGCCAAGAACAGGAGATGGGGCAGACCTATCAATGTACGCATGGATGATGTTTGCATCAGGAATATTACTTGTTTTAATTGAATACAAACGCAGAAAAAAAGCGAATTAAGAAATAAAAAACAAAGTAGAAAAAATTGAAAGTATAAATTTACAATTTTGATATTTATTATCAAATATACAATTAAAAAAAAGTAGGGATTGCTGATTATATTGAAAATTAGCAATCCCTATTTCTATAATTATTTTAAATATATTTTGATTTCTATTACATTAAAAGCAATTATAGAATTTTGAAAGATTAAACTTATCTAAAGGAAAGAAAGATATAATCAAAAAAATAGAATGATGGGAGGTGTAATATGGTTCAACTCGAGAGGAGAAAAAAATCTTATAATAAAAAATCAAGTAAAAGTATATCCGATAAAACAGGAAAATATATCAATAAAAAAAATGGATATAATAAAACTAGTAAAAGATATACTAAAAAAAGAAATTATAGAAATAATGCTAAGAATAAGAAAAAAATAAAGAGAAGAAGAGTGATAAGAAATGCAATTTTCATTGTTATTTTATTATTAATTATGTATTTTTTAACAACACTTTTTTCATTTATAGAAAATACCCAGAATAATAAAGAGAATATCACACCCGATGATTTTATATCAAAGATTGAAGAGCCAGCTATTAATGGATATAGAAAGACGGGAATTCTTCCATCAATCACAATGTCGCAAGCGATATTGGAATCAAACTGGGGAAGATCTGAGCTTGCAAAAAAAGGTAATAATTTGTATGGAATAAAGGCAGATAAATCATGGCACGGGAAAA
This sequence comes from Peptostreptococcus canis, assembly GCF_014229965.1. Classification (GTDB taxonomy): domain Bacteria; phylum Bacillota; class Clostridia; order Peptostreptococcales; family Peptostreptococcaceae; genus Peptostreptococcus; species Peptostreptococcus canis. The sequence goes on along the minus strand of NZ_JABGBW010000002.1, from coordinate 300,750 downwards.
AAATAGAATTCAATACAAAAGAATATTATAATAAGTATGAAAATGCATATTTTAGACAGTATAATTCGTGGGATGATAGCATTGAAGACTATCATAACTTTTTATTGAAAAATGAAAGATATAGAAAGAATGGATTATTTGATGCCAAGAATTATCAAAATCAAGCTCAAGCGTTAGAAAATGCAGGATATGCCACAACAATCAATTCAAGAGGGGAAAAGATATATGCAGACAAACTCATAAAAATAATTGAAAGTAGAAACCTATATAAATATGATAAAAAAGTAAAGGGTACATTACAATAATTTATATTTCTTGATATATCATCATAAAGTATGATACAATATTTAATTATTAAGTATAGCAGATGATCGCAGGTAGAAATACATGAGGAAAGTCGGAGCTCCATAGAGCAGGGTGCTAGATAACGTCTAGTGAGAGCAATCTTAAGGATAGTGCAACAGAAATAAACCGCCATTATTATGGTAAGGATGGAAAGGCGAGGTAAGAGCTCACCAGCACATAGGTGACTATGTGGCTATGTAAACCCCACCTGGTGCAAGGCCAAGTTAGGATAAAGAGATGTTGCTCGCATCTCCCGGTAGGTAGGCCGCTTGAGTTTATCGGTGACGATACGCCTAGAAAGATGATCATCTAATACAGAACTCCGCTTATAGCTATGCTTAATAATATGTAAATACAGGTTCTCTTTTTGAGGGCCTTTTTTGTTTTTTAGTGAAATAAATATTAGATGATAGAATAAATAGCGTAATAAATTGCAAAAACAAATGAGTTTTTAGTCATTATATGGTATAATATCAATGTATAATGTTTATTTTTATGAAACATGACTAATAAGGAGTGAAGCTTTTGAATAATTACGGAAAGAAGTTAATAAAATTAGTTATTGAAGAAGTCGATAACAAATACATAGATGATAAAAGTAAGATGAATGGTAATCTTAATGATACCTTAAAACATAAATATCATAAAGTTGGAAAAAATGAAGAAAAATATATTGAAGTATTAAGATATAATATAATATATTATAAGTCAATTATAAAAAAATTAGAATTGATATTAGAAATGTGGGTTGAAAATGGAGTAATATCAAGTATTAAATCCGTTGAAAAAAGTGTCGAAAATATAACCAATTCTTCAAGGGAATATGTTAATAGAGCTATGAGTGAAGGAAACTCAAATCTAAATGAAAAGGATAAAAAGATATTTGTATCATATGATAAAAGTTCTGGTTTAGAAAGAATTGAAAAAATAGAGAACGATTATAAAATTTTAAATATCTATAAAGATATATTGGGGATGGTAATTAGAGAAATATCATCAAATGCTGATAAATATAATAAAATTCTTGATATGAGTACGGAGCAAGTAAAAATTGATGTAATGAATGAAATTTTTATGATGATCAACGATATTCTTTTCAATTATGCAGAAGAGGAAGTTGACTTTAAGGATGAAGTTCTTGTTGAAGATGAAGAGTTGAATTGTTCGAATATACAAGATGAAGAAAAAAGTCTAAGCTTTAAGAAATATGTATCAGTAATGAGGACTTCTGAAATACTTGTAAGAATCAATAATATATTTAGAAATTCAATACAATTAGAAAATATAGATGAAGAAGATGCTTTTTTATTTAGTGAAGATTATAAAGATTGTATTTCGTGTGTAGTATTATTAATGGATTATGTTTCTGCTGAAAAAAGAATGCTGTTTTCTAATCTTTTTAGAATGTATATATCAGGATATATTTCACAAAGTCAGTTTGAAGAAACGGTGGAAAAAGTAATAATTGACAAGACTTTTGTTGATAAGAGAACTTGGTTAGAGTGCAAAAAATTGGTTAAATCCGATTTCAATATGGATAACAATAATTTCTTTGGTGAATCAAATATTGAAGATGGCGATTTAACAATGTCTAAGAGATTAAGTATCATTGAATCTCTTACTGACGAAATGACAGTAGAAGATTGTATTGGTTATCTTGAATATAGCAATCCCAGTTATACTGAATATGAGGATGATGAAGAGATATCTACCGGCTTTGCAGGAAAAATTAAGAAGGGACTTTTCAGTTTTTCTCAAAAACTAAAACAAAAAGAAGATTCCATAGATTTAGATGATGATTATGATGAAGAATATGAATATGAAGAATATGAAGAATATCAAGAAGACGATTATGATGATATAGATGAGGTATACAAAGAAAATTCAAATGGTCTTAGATTCAAATTTAGAAATTTATTTTCACGAGGCAGATTATATGATAAAGAGTATGATGAGTACTATGAAGATGAAGAAGATACTAATGATTCTGATGAAGAAATATATGATGGTCTATTTAGAGGTGATAAATCAATTCAAGACGAAAATGCAGTTGCTATTTTGAAGTTGAAAGAAAAGAACAAGAGAAAGGATATTAAGCACTCTGAATCTGAATTATCTGAATTAAAGTCTGAAAGACAGATAGCAGAAGAGATTAATAAAAATTCTTTTAATAGATTAATAGATAAAGATATAGTTATTGAGGAAACTGATTTGGCTTACAGAAAAGATGGTTTTGTAAGTGGCAACAGAAACATAGATTTATTTGATGATACTATTATTGATGGGCAGATAACAATTGATGATTTAATGAATGACGAATCCAAAGAGGAGGGTTCTTCTAAGACTAATATTCTTAGTACGGATGAAATAAGACAAATTGATGAAGAAGAGGGGAATCAATTTAAGCCTATTTTAGGTAAGACACAAAGGCTTAATCTAAGAAAAATAGAAGAGGCTAATAAAAAATATCAAGAAGAATTAGAAGCTAAAAATGATCAATCTGAATTTAGTGATATTGAAAAAGATGTAAATGTCATATTGGAAGAAGTAAATGAAGATAGAGTTAAATTCATTGAGAATGAAGCTGAAAAAATAAATGATTTTGAACATAAATTTGATGGCGCAGAGTCTCAAGAAGATTTTGATAAAAAATATGAATCAGATGAAAATGAAAAAAATATTGAATCAAGTGGAGAGTTTGAAGAACTTGAGAATCTGAAGGCAATGAAAAGGGATGGAGAAATTACATCTAGGTTTGAGTTGGATAATAAAGAAACTTTGGAAAATACACTATCTAAAGAAAGTCTGTTAGAAGGGGCAGATGATTTTGAGGAATCGGATGTTTATGAGAAACATAGTAAAAAGAACAATACTAAAAAGTCAAAGTTGAATATTAATATGTCAAAAATTAATGAGGTAAAAAAATCATTTAATCAGAAAATTTCTGCAAAAATAGATGATAGAGCGAGAAGAAAAGAAGAAGAGGAGTTTGCTGATGAAACGGTTATTTATCCTAAAAAGAAAATGGCGAGAGATGGTGTAATTATAATCATTTTGGTAGTTTCAATATTTTTTGCTTATGTGTATTTTATTAAAAGTACAAATAAACCTAGTGTTCAGGAAACTAATAACAATGTTAAACATGCCAAACAAATAAATGGTTCAAATAACGCAACAACAAATAATGGCGAGTTAAATAGTAACACAACAAAAATAACTCAAAAAACAGAAGCTGAAAAGGAAAGAGATGAAATTGAATCAAAGGCAAGTTCTTTTGATAGAGAGGCCGAAAACTATAAGGGAGGTAAAGGAACTTATTATACCGTATTTGTAGGAGCCACTAAATCTGAAGATTCAGCTCAATCTGTTGCTTATAATTTTAAGAACAGAGGAGTAAATGCAAAAGTGGTCAGAAATGGTGGGTACTATATGTTAAAGGTAGGAGAGTATTTTGATGCAAATCAAGCTTATGCAGAATCAAATAGAATTGGTGCAAAAGGTATTCAAAACTATGTAGCTTCCCAAAATAAATACTATGACTTAAAAATTGAAGCATTCAGAATAAGGTCTACAAATCTATCTGCTGAACAATTAAAAACTGATTATAACGATTTAAAGAATCAAATTTCATCGACAGGAAAGAATCAGCAATATGTAATTAATTTAGATGAAATATATAATGAAGCATTAAAAGGAAAACAATAAAGGAGGAAACAGATTTTGTTTAAATTAGGTGAAAAAGTAATATTTAATATGAAATCTGGATATAGCTTAACTGGTTTAGATAATTTTAGCCTTGATGATAAATGCTTGCAACTTACTAACCTTGGAAACATTTATGTTTCCAAGGTTGATTATTTAGGGAAAGATATAGAAGAATATCTTGTTTATGAGCATAAAGATTGTACCGGAATACTTAATTCTGAAATAGACTTGGATGGGATTAATATTTTTACTGATTCGCTAAACTTTAAGTTTGTAAGAGGAGAATTTGAAACAGAACTGGATTTAAGCTTGATAATGATACTTGATTTAGAAGAATTTATACATATAAAAGATATTTTAGGAGATAGTATATTTAACTTCATTAATGATAATATTATTCTTAAAATGGATGATTCTAGTCCTATTATAGGTAACATTGAAAAAGCTCAAAATAGATTTTTGTTCAATAGTGGCAGATATAGATATGAGTTTATACTTTCGGATATAGAATCATATAGACTTTTAGATAATGGTGTTGAAATCAGGGGTTATTTTTATGTGGATAAGGAATCAAAGGTTTTTAGAAGGGTAGAATTTACCGGTCATAATATAGATAAATTTATTCCTGAAAATATTGATGAAATAGTAAATAGTAATAAAAAAATAGGCAGGATACCGAATGATGATATAATAGCATTTTGTAAAGTAAGTGGTACAATAAGGGAAAAAGAATATCTCTTAAAAAGTATGTTTATTATAAGACATGATGATTTATTAGTTTTATATGAAAAAAAGGAAAAGAAGGAAATATTGTGTGAGGATTGTTCTAATTTCTCAAAAATAGATTTCAAAAATGGCAATTATATTATTTTCGATGAGTTGAACGTTTTTAATCTTTATATTGATGAAGAAAATTCAAGAAAAATCGGATTAAATAAGATTAATAATATTTCAGGGGGAATAGTAGGATTTACAAAAGAAAAAAGACCATTTTTTATCGATATAGATGACAAGGCTATAAATTTATATAAATCCAGAGAAAAAAAAATTTTGACAATAGATAAATCTACTATTTCTAATATATCTATTCATGAAGAAAGTGAAAGTTGTCTTGAATCATATGTTGAAACCGAGATAAGATTTAAGGATAAATTTATAAGAATAATACTTAAAAGAAATGTTGCTAAAGAACTATCAGAAAATATTTTTTCGGAATATCAAAATTCATTATTAAATACTGCCAGCATTCAAGAAGTCTATGAGAATTGGATAAAATCAATTTCGGATATGGTTATTTATAATTTTTTTGGACACATATATGATATGGATGTTGTGCATAAAAAAATAGATAAAAATTCATCACTTAATGATTTAGTAGATGTGATTAATGAGTTGTATAATGAAATCCATATTCAAATGGAGAACATAGATTGTATAAGTGTTAATATGTCTGAAATACTTTACAATATTGAAAGAAGATATTTTAGAAGTGTTGGAATTGAAGTTGATTTACAAGAAATAGAAAAATTAGAAAAGTTTTTCTTTGAAATAAGGAATAATATAAAGATAGATTTAACTGATATTGCACATTGTATTGAAAATATCAGTTATATGTTACTTCCATCTAGTATGAGAAAATCATCTATCAGAATGCTTAAAGAATCTGAAGTTTATAGGGTCGATTTATTTAGTAGGCAAGCTCATAAAAAATTAAAACATTTGATATATAATATGTTGCCACATTATATAGCCAAAACTATTATCAAGATTTTTGATACTTACAAACTAATATATAAATATTATGAAACTATTGATGAAATAGAAGTGAAAGAAGAGTTAATGGAAAGAATAAAATCCGCACACATATTTAGACAATTTACTACAAATAATAATAGTACTGTACTTAGAAAAGATATAATAGATGACTTATATTCTATTACAAAATTTGGTTCTATGAAGGTAGATAGTGAATTTTACTATACTGGAGGGTACAGGTAAGTCTATTTAGAAAAAAGGGGGATTATTTTGATTGATGATATAATTAACAAAGAATATAGATTATGCGATTTAAAAGAAAGGGAAAAAAGTGTTTTGTATATAGAGATAGATGTTGATAGTCTACTAATAGATGGCGTTAATATAGATGAGGATAATTTGATAGAAATTATCGATCCAGATGTGGCCAATAAATTGATATAGAGAAGGTGAAAAAATGGGAAGTATATTATTGGCAGGTGGTGCCGGTTATATAGGTAGTCATACTGCTGTGGAATTGTTAGAAAATGGATATGATATTATTATTGCAGATAACTTTTCAAATAGTTATCCAATTGTAATAGAAAGAATTGAAAAAATAACTTCGAAAAAAGTTAGATTTTACGAAGTTGATACTAGAAGTGAAGAATTTGAAAAGATATTTATTGATAATACCATTGATGTGGTGGTTGATTTTGCTGCATATAAGGCAGTTGGTGATTCTGTTAAGCAACCTTTGAAATATTATGATAATAATTTATTTTCACTGATAAATACCTTAAAACTGATGAGAAAATATAATATAAATAATTTTGTATTTAGTTCATCCGCAACAGTATATGGAGATGTTCCGAAAGAAAAGTTACCTGTTGATGAAAGAAATGAAAGAACTTCTACCAATCCTTATGGAAGTACGAAACTAATGGGAGAAATGATAATAGAAGATATATGTCATTCAGATGACAAATTCAATTCTATTATATTAAGATATTTTAATCCAATTGGAGCTCATAAATCGGGACTGATAGGTGAAGAAACAGTTGGTATTCCGGCAAATATTATGCCATATTTAACAAAGGTTGCAATAGGAGAATTACCTAATATAAATGTATTTGGAAATGATTATGATACAATTGACGGAACGGGTGTAAGAGATTATATTCATGTTGTAGATTTGGCTAGAGGTCATGTGAAGGCTATTGAAAGACTTTTAAAAGAAAATACTTCAGTAGAACATTACAATCTTGGAACCGGCAACGGATATAGTGTGATGGAGTTAATTTCTGCATTTTCAAAGGCCTGTGGAAAGGAAATACCATTTAAGGTTGTAGAAAGACGTAATGGAGACTCTGCCTCTTCCTTTGCAGATGCAAATAAAGCAAAACAAATTTTGGGATGGAATGCTATTTATGATATAGATGATATGTGTAAAGATTCTTGGAATTGGCAGGTAAATAATCCCAAAGGTTATACTGTAGATTAGTATTTGAGGAGATATTTGATGAAAAAGAAAATAATATTATCAGTTATTACATTTATTTTTGTAATATCTTTAAGCGCCTGTAAAAAAGATAATTCTTCAAATAAGAGCGGAATAAGTGGAAACAAAGCGGAAATTACAATATATATGCCGGAAAATCAAAATATTGATAAAAAATATCTTGATGACAGAGATATCGCTATTAATTATTTGCCTCAAAAAAAAGGAGAATATGATGAAGATGAAATAAAAAGTATTATCAATAATATAGACAAAAATGTAAAAGTATTGATAATTACTTCTGAAAATCCCGGATTGAAAAAAGTCTTTGATGGTGTTAAGGAAAAATTACCAGGTGTTATTACTGTTGCTAATGAGATTGAAGAATTTCATGGAAATCAATATGATGAATTGTTAAAAGATACCAATATAGATGTAGGGTTTAAGTTAAATAGAGATAAAAATGGACGAAATGCAGCAATGATAGCAAATGAAATGAGTGCTAAAAGGTTTTTATACTTATATCATGAAGACCTAGATAGTGATAGACTATATGAAGACTTATCTGAAACAAAATCCTTTTGCTCTCAGGAAGGTTTGAGTTTTGAGAAAATAAAAGTAAAAGATGGTCTTAAACAAAATGAGTTAGAAGATATAATAAAAAGAATGAATATCAAAAATCCGGATGATACGGCAATCTATGCTGCTAATAGCGAAATAGCGGAGCAGGTATTTGACACTGGAATTAATAATGGATTTATAATTCCTAATATCAACAGCAGAAATGATGGGATTTTGTTAGCTAAAAAATTTGGATTGGAAAAAGAATATAAAAATTTGGAAAGAAAAGATTTTGAAAAAAAATTGAAATCTGAGATTAAAAAGCGTGGATTGAAAAATAGAATTGGAGCTGTAGTAGAAGATAGAAGAAGTATTGCTACAGAGCTTTCTATTGAGGTTGCAAAATATATGTACAAGAATAGATTTGTAATTGAAGAAAGTTTTGGTGATAAGTCCATAATAGATAGAGCTGATCAAAATTTATCAATAAGAATTAAACCTATGATTATGGGGGCAACGTATGGATATTTTAGGGAGTTGGAATTAATTCCGAGGATATATTAGGAGGATAAAATGAAATGTATCAATAAGAAATTGTTTATTCATATAATTACCGTTTTTATCTTGATCACAGTATTAGTAGGTTGCTCTAAAAAAAATAGTAAAACAACTATAGAGACCGTCGATTCAAATCGTGATATACCTACAAAAGTAGCTATTGTAGTTCAACCTGAATCTGAGAACGATATTGCATATAAATCAGCTTTGTCAATATATAGAGAAAAAGAATATATGGCTAAAAATGATAAAAATACAAATACTGAGATCGAATTATTTATTTTACCGAAGAATTTTGAAAATAATAAATCAGAAACTGGTAAGATATTTGAAAAGTTATTGAAGGATAAGAGTATTAATGTGGCTATTTTTTCGGCAAATAAAAAAGGATTATTAAAATATGCTGAAAGGATAAAAAAAGAAAGAAAGGACATAATTACCATAAGCGCTAATTTGGCAGAAAATGAGGAAGATTTAATCCGTACTTTCGATTTAAATTTTAAACCAAGATACTCCAATAGAGCTAAAAAAATAGTTGAAATGTCTAAGGTTTTAGGAGCAGAGAAGTTTGTAACTTTTATTTCTAATGAAGATAGAAATAATGATGAAAAAATGAATTTATATGGTGAAATTAAAAAATATACTAAAAATATGAATCTGAGTACGATAGAAATTTCTATTCCAAACGATGTCAATGAAGTCCAGAAAAAGTCTTTTTTATCAAATAAAATAGATGAATTGATAAGAATGTATGGAAATGATATTAATATCTATACATTTGACAGTAATTTAGATAAAGTTTTATTAAGTAAAATTTTTAGTAAAAAGTTTATTGTATCTGAATTTTCAAAACCAAATATTACAAAGGAAATGATGGATTTTTATGAACTAAATTATATTACCAGATATTCCGAAAACTATTATTGGATGAATTCTGAAATTATTGGATATATGAGTAAAAATGGATTTGAGAAAAGAATTGGATCAGTTTCAGCGAATGCAGATTCATTTGTAATTAGATATGCTACGGAATTGGGAATAAATTTAAATGCAAAAGATGCCAAAATAAAAACGGCTTATAATTCTTACTTTTTAGAGAAGGTGTCAAAAGTAAGGTGTAATATAGAAGCTGCATTTATTAATAAGAATAATAAAATAGGTAATTTTAAATATATTGAACCAGATCAAATAGTATATTAGATTTGACTAATTCAAATAATTAAACTATAATAATTGTTATATTTTTAAGAGTAGGAGAAAAAAGGATGGTAATGACAATACCTAAAAATTATAAGAGTGAACTTGATATATTAGAAACACAAAAAGCAATTAAAAAGTTGAAAGATTTTTTTCAAACAGAATTGAGCAAGGAGATTAACTTACTTAGAGTTTCATCACCTTTATTTGTTCTTCCTGAAACAGGAACAAACGATAATCTTAATGGGATTGAGTCTCCAGTTAGTTTTAATGTTCCATTTATGAATAAGAAGGCTGAAATAGTTCAATCATTAGCGAAATGGAAGAGAATAGCTATTAAAAAATATAATATTCCTATAAATGAGGGGATATATACAGATATGAATGCAATTAGAAAAGATGAAGAGTTGGATAATCTCCATTCTTTATATGTGGATCAATGGGATTGGGAATTTAATATATCCAGAGAAGATAGGACATATGAAAAACTGGTATGGATAGTAAATAAGATTTTTGATGTATTTAAAAGAACAGATGAATATATTATGAGTTTATATCCCAAATTTGAGCCACTTCTTCCAGAAAAGATAACTTTTGTGTCAACTCAGGAACTTGAAGATGAATTTCCAAGTTTAACTCCAAAACAGAGAGAGAGAGAAATTGTATTAAGACATAAGGCAGTGTTTTTGACTGGAATAGGTAAAACACTGGATTCTGGAGAAAAGCACGATGGTAGATCGCCGGATTACGATGATTGGGATTTAAATGGTGATTTATTATTTTATAATCCGGTATTAGATGATGTTATTGAATTATCTTCAATGGGTATAAGAGTGGATGAAGAGACATTAGATAGACAATTAAGAATAGCTGGTGCTGAAGATAGAAAAAATTTAGATTATCATAGAGAATTGTTAAGTGGAGAACTTCCATATACAATTGGGGGTGGAATAGGACAATCTAGAATTTGTATGTTTTTTTTAAGAAAAGCACATATTGGAGAAGTTCAAGTTGGAATATGGCCTAAAGGAATGATAAAAGAGTGTTCAAAGGCTGGTATACATTTATTATAAATAATATAATATATGGTAAATTTGTCTATAGGTTAATAACTTGAAGTATTAAACAATAGATATCTTTATATTGAAATATATAAAGGTATTTATTCTAAAATTAATATCTTATATTTATAGTTTTAAGCTTTTAATTTTTACGGAGGTAAATTTAGATAATATGTATAAATTAGCAGATGTTTTGTTAAGTGAAGAAGAAATAGCGTCAAAAGTAGAAGAGTTAGCGAAAAAAATACAGGCAGATTATGAAGGACAAGATATTTTATTAGTTGGAATATTAAAAGGTGCAAGTGTTTTTGTTGCAGATTTGATGAGAAAAATAAATTTGGATGTTAACATTGATTTTATGAGTGTATCAAGTTATGGAAGTGGAACGGAGTCTTCAGGTACTGTTAAAATTTTGAAAGATTTAGATGTTGATATTGAAGGGAAAAATGTATTAATAGTTGAAGATATAATAGATTCAGGAGCCACATTAAGAAATTTATATGATACATTGATGACAAGAAATCCGAAATCTCTAAAACTTTGTACTTTATTAGATAAACCTGATAGAAGAAAAGTCGATATAAAAGTAGATTATGTAGGATATGAAATAGAGGATAAGTTTATAGTTGGTTATGGTATCGACTATGCTGAAAAATACAGAAATCTTCCATATATTGCAATCGTAGAGTCTGAGTAAGTATTAATATTTTAAATTAAGAGGCAAAAATGAGCGATAAAAAATTTTTTTTCTTTGATATAGATGGAACTATTGCTGTTGATATACCTAGAAGAGTTCCGGAATCTACAAAAAGGACATTAAACAAATTGAAAGAAAATGGACATTTTGTAAGTATAGCAACTGGAAGAATGTATGTAATGACCACTGAATTTTGCGAACAATTTGGTATTGAAAATATGGTTACAGACGGTGGTAAGGGAATTGTAATTGATGGGAACCCAAATATTGAACCCTTAGATCATTCTATGATGTTAACTTTAACTAAAGAATTAGATGAGAAAAATATACCATGGTCTGTTTGTATCAAAAATGAAAGAAAATGGTATATGAAAGATGATAGATTTCATAATGCAATGAAAGACGTAATCAAATTTAAAAATTATATGCAGACTATTATAAAAGAAGATCTAGATATAGAAAAAGAAAAGAATATATTTAAAGGTTTTGTTTTTATTGATATTGAAACAGAAAAAACTATAAAATCACTTGAAAATACAACATATACGAGATACCATTCCGATTATATTATAATAGAAGCTGATGATAAATCTGTTGGAATAAAAAAAATAATGGATATAATGAATATAAATGATAAAGATGTGGTAGTTTTTGGTGATAATACAAATGATATAAAAATGTTTAGACCGGAATGGACCAAAATAGCAATGGGAAATTCAGTTCAACAATTAAAAGAAATTGCTGATTTTGTTACTAAGGATGCTGATGATGATGGAATAGAATTTGCCTGTAAATATTTTGGATGGATAGATTAATGAAAAAATAATATTTTTATTATTAAATATGGATAAGGTATATATCATAATGAAACATATAGTAGTAATAGGTGCGGGACCTTCAGGGCTTCTTGCAGCGCACTATGCGGCTAAGCAAGGCGGCAAAGTGACAATATTGGAAAAAAATAATATATTAGGTAAAAAACTGAGAATTACTGGAAAGGGTAGGTGCAATATTACCAATGCATCTGATATTGAAGCATTAATTTCCAATATATATAGAAATGGAAATTTTATGTATAGTTCTCTTTATTCCTACACAAATGAAAATTTAATATCGGATCTTAGTAAATATGGGCTTAAGATAAAGATAGAAAGAGGTAATAGAGTCTTTCCGAAGAGTGATAAAGCATTGGATGTTGTAAAGACTTTGGAAAAGATGGTAGACGATGATAATATAAACATAGTATTTAATAAGGCTGTAAAAAAGATTGAACATAAATCAAATAAAATAACGGGTATAAGTTTAAGTAATGGTGAAAAAATATATGCGGATGCCGTTATATTAGCTACAGGTGGATTAAGTTATCCATTAACCGGTTCCACAGGAGATGGATATACTTTGGCCAAAGAGTTGGGGCATAGTATTACTAGGATAAAGCCGGCCTTAATAGGAATGGAAACATCACCAATTCCATATAATAGTATGGTAGGGCTTAATCTAAGAAATATATCTATTGTATTAAAATCAAATGGTAAAAAAATATACGATGATTTTGGTGAATTAGAATTTAGAAGATATGGTATAGATGGGCCCGTAATTAAGTCAGCCAGTTGCTTTATAGAAGATTTTAAAGAAAACAATTATGAAATAGTATTAGACTTGAAGCCTGCATTGTCTTTTGAAAAACTAGATTCCAGAATTCAAAGGGACTTTAAGAAATATAGCAACAAAAAATTTGAGGATTCTCTTATAGATTTAATACCGAGAGATATGATAGATTATATTTTAGATTTATCACAAATTGAAAGAAATAAACCGGTACATCAAGTAACCAAAGAAGAAAGGTTATTTTTAACAAGGACAATAAAAAATATAGTATTTGATATAAAAAAATTACGACCTATTGATGAAGCAATTGTGACATCTGGTGGTATTTCTGTAAAAGAAATAAATCCTAGTACTATGGAGTCAAAAAAAATAGAAGGCTTATATTTTGCAGGTGAAATAGTGGATGTAGATGCTTTTACGGGAGGGTACAATTTGCAAATGGCGTTTTCAATGGGTTATTTGGCGGGAGTGAATTCGGCCATTAAATAGTGAAAATATAATAATAAAAGGACTATCAATCAATAAACTGATTAAAGTTGTACTCAAAATTCTGCTTAGAGAAAGTTATATCAGTTATTGTGATGGTCCTTTAATAATATCTAAATAAAAATATAATATAAGTTTAAAATAACTTAACTAGATAGGTTTTGTAACATAATTAAAAATTTTCTCATTTCCTAAGTCAATGATACCGGTATTGATATACTTAACTATACAGTCTATATCCCATTCGGTTAAGTATTGAGTAGGAATTTCCAGTATATATCCGCTTGATGATAGAACTTCATTTAATCTGAAGATACTCGAACATGGTGCTTTATCAGAATAATAACCTGTATATTTATTTTTATGACTTGATAAACTGTTATTTTGTATTTCTATAAGTGTTTCGACATAATTTTTGTAGCTGTCTCTGAAATCACTAACACAAATACCACAATTATCTAAAATTGCTACAAGTGACTTATCTTTTAACATATTTTCAACGAATTGATTTGAAGTTAATTTTCCTGAAATAATTCCTTTTTGATATTTTCTCAATACTTTCTTTGTTTGGGCATAGATTCTATATCGTGTATTTAAATCTAGTTGCAAAAATTGCATAAGAATCACCCCTTCAAATCTATCATACTATAAATACAGAAAAAAATCCATAATAATATATTAAAAATTCTAAAAATACTGTAAATTGTAATTTAACGAACTTTTCTATTTTTGATGTAAAAAAATTGATTACATAGTATAATATAGTAAATAAATTAATTAATTTGATAATAGACCGTAAGTATGTGTTTATATTATCTATTAAGGGGGGCAGTATGAAGTATATAGATAAAATGAAAAACCTTGTCGAAATATCTAAGATTGTCACAGAATCAGATAACTTTTATGAAATCAAAGATCTGATAATTAATAAGATGCTTGGAGTTGTTCACCCAACTAAAGCGTGTGTAAATCTTTTTTATGGAGATGATTTTAGATACGCGCATTTAGTATGTTCTGCGACGTTGGATCATATTCCCAGTTTATTTCCTCAAAATGAACCACATGGTTCAAAAATTGATTTTAGTGTGTATCCTCAATATATACATGATGCAGTAAGAGAGAAAAAACAGATTATTATAGATAATATTTTTGAAGATGAAAGAGCCAAAGGAGAGGAGGAAATGGCTCTAAAAGAAAAATATGTCGGAAGAGCAGTTTTTCCTTTTGTGTTGGAAAATAAAACAGTTGGTTTTATGACTTGTTATACTAAAAAAGATGAGAAACTGGAACAAAGTGATATAGATTTTATATCACAAGTTGCTTCCTTAATGACTTTATCAATATCTATTACTGAGAAAAATCAGGGGATTAACAATTTAGTTAGGAAATTAAGGAGTTCAATAAATAATATTAATAAAGCATCTATACAAATGTACTCATTAAAAGATTTGAATTATTATTTAAGTAAGATGACATCTGTCTTAAGGGATACGCTTCACAGTAAATACTCAATAATTATATTGTATGAAAAAAATACAGATGGTGGATTCGATATAAAGACTAAATCTGATGTATCTTTTGATTTTACAGAAGAATTCGAACTTATATTAAACGGTATTATTAATTCAAAAGATTCTAATGGTATAAATAACAACATAAATATGACGTTGAAAGATGATACATATATTAGTAGTTATATATATCATAGGATTATAATCGATTCTTCAACAAAACTGCTGGTCTTATGTGCAGGTGATAAAGAATACTCAAATGATGATGCAAATTCATTATCAATTTTGATAAAACAAATATCTATGGGCATACATACATATGAGTTTTCTATAATTGAAGAAAAGCACAAGGATATAGAGAATGATTTATCTATTTTAAGAAAACAGCAAAGACTTATAATGGATAGTAGTAACATACAGACTTTTAATAAAAAGGAAATGTTTTTTTATCATGAGCCGGCAAAAATTGTAGGAGGCGATTTTTATCACGCAATAGAATTGGAAGATAGAATATCTTTTATAGTAGCAGATGTAATGGGGCATGGTGTAGCTTCGAACTATATTGTAGCAATGATAAAAGGAGCTTTTGATATATTAGTTCAATATTCAGATTCTCCAAAGGAAATATTGAGTAAGATGAATGATCATTTATTTGATGAATTTGATGAAATGGGAATTTATGCCACTGCAATTGTAGGAGTTTTTTCAAAGAGAAATTTCAAGATGAATATTTCCAGTGCGGGTCACTATTTTCCGTTTATAACTTATGCAGATGGAACTATAAATCATGATCAGGAACAAAAAAGAGGATTACCAATAGGAATTGTAGAGCATTCTACTTATTATAACATTGAAATAGATGGAAATAATATAAGTGATATGTGTTTTTATACGGACGGAATATTAGAAATGCAAAATGAAAAAGGGGAAGAATTCGGTGAGAAAAGATTAGAACAATTCTTAATTGAAAATTATAAAAAAGACAAAGATGAACTTTTGAAGAATATTAAGGAATTGGTAGATAAATTCATATATAATAAAGAAAAGAAAGATGATATATTAATGGTATTTTTAAAAAATAAAAAATAAAATAAAAATATATTATTTTATAAATACTTTAATATAGCGAGTCTTATCTGAAAAATATACAAAAAAATGCATATAAAACTTTTTATAATTATTAATTCTTGTATTTATATCTTTTAAAAATAAGTATATAAGGGTTAATAATTATTTTTTTTAGGTTAAAAATGTTTTTTGAAATAAAATTAAGTTTTTTTTGAGTAAATGTATAAATGTTAATTTATTTACTAAGTTGATTTTTCAATTTTTTTTTAGTATAATTAGTCTTAATGGTTAAGATTTTTATTGTTAGTTATATTTCTAAGAAAATAAATCTTAAACTATGGCTTTATTAATTAAATATGAACATCTGTTGATATCCTATAAATCAATTGAGAATATATAATATAACATAATTTACTTATAGGAGATACATTTGTTTCATATTGTATACAAAAGACAATTTTAATATTATTCTTAAGGAGGAATAAAATTATGGCTAAATTTATGAAAACAGTCGATGGTAATACTGCTGCTGCTCATGTATCATATGCCTTTACTGATGTTGCTGCAATTTACCCAATAACTCCTTCTTCAACAATGGCTGAAGTTGTTGATGAATGGGCTTCACAAGGAAGAAAAAATATTTTTGGACAAGTTGTTGAAGTTGTTGAAATGCAGTCAGAAGGTGGAGCTGCGGGAGCATTCCATGGTTCTCTTGCTGCAGGTGCACTTACATCAACTTATACTGCATCACAAGGACTTTTATTGATGCTACCAAATATGTTTAAATGTTCAGGAGAATTACTACCGGGTGTATTCCATGTTTCTGCACGTGCTCTTGCATCTCAAGCGCTTTCAATATTTGGCGATCATCAAGATGTTATGGCCGCTAGAATGACGGGATGTTGTTTATTAGCTTCAGGATCTGTTCAAGAAGTTGCTGATATTGCACCGGTTGCACATTATTCTGCTATTGAAGGTAAATTACCTTTTATCCATTTCTTTGACGGATTCAGGACTTCTCACGAAATACAGAAGATAGAATTACTGGAAAACGAAGATTATGCTAAGTTACTAAATTTTGATGCGGTTAAAGAATTTAGAGATAAATCACTATCTCCAAATAATCCGGTTACTAGAGGTACTGCTCAGAACCCTGATATTTATTTCCAGGCAAGAGAGGCTTCTAATAAATACTATAATGATATGGTAGGCATTGTAGAAAAGTATATGGAAAAAATGTCAGAATTGACAGGAAGAAAGCATGGATTATTTGATTATTACGGTGCAGAAGATGCTAAGTATGTAATGGTTGCAATGGGATCTGTTACAGAAACAGCCGAGGAATTAATAGATGTATTAAATGCTAAGGGCGGAAAATATGGTTTGGTAAAAGTACATTTATATAGACCTTTTTCTACAGAACACTTCTTAAAAGCTATGCCAAATACTGTTGAAAGAATAGTTGTATTAGATAGAACAAAAGAACCGGGTGCAAATGGTGAACCTCTATACTTAGATATTAGAGATATTTACTATGGTAAAGAAAATGCTCCAATAATTATAGGTGGTAGATATGGTCTAGGTTCGAAAGATGTTATTCCTACTGACTTAATGGCAGCATTTGATAACTTAACTTCTGAAAAACCTAAGGATAGGTTTGTATTAAGTATAGTTGATGACGTTACAAATAACTCATTGGAAATCAAAAATGAAATTAAAATAGCACAGCCGGGAACAGTAAGATGTAAGTTCTGGGGACTTGGTTCAGATGGTACTGTTGGAGCCAATAAACAGGCGATTAAGATTATTGGTGATAATACTAACAAGTATGTACAGGCTTACTTTGACTATGATTCAAAGAAATCTGGTGGTGTAACTATGTCTCACTTAAGATTTGGTGACACTCCAATTAGATCTACTTATCTATTAGACGAAGCAGATTATATTGCTTGTCACAAACAAAGTTATGTGTACCAGTATGATGTGATTAAAGGATTAAAGAAGGGTGGGACTTTTGTATTAAATACAATATGGTCTTCAGAAGAATTAGATGAGAATTTACCAGCTAAGTTAAAGAGATATATTGCTAGAAATGATATCAAGTTCTACACTTTGGATGCTGTCAACATAGCAAAAGAAATAGGATTAGGAAATAGAATAAATATGATTTGTCAATCTGCATTCTTTAAACTTGCAGAGATAATACCTCAAGATGATGCCATTAGATATTTAAAAGATTCTATTGTTAAGACTTATGGTAAAAAGGGTGATAAAATTATAAATATGAATTTTGAAGCCGTTGATAAAGGAGCGAATGCTCTTGTTAAAGTAGAGGTTCCAGCTTCTTGGGCGGATGCGGTTGATGAAGAGGCTGTTGCTTCAAATGAACCGGAATTTATCAAGAATATATTAAGACCTATGAATGCCGTTGAAGGTAATAGTTTACCGGTATCTGCATTTAATGGTAGGGAAGATGGTCATTTTCCAGCTGGTACTGCAGCTTATGAAAAAAGATGTATAGCTGTAGATGTTCCAGAATGGCAGATTGATAACTGTATTCAATGTAACCAATGTTCATTAGTATGTCCTCATGCAGCTATTAGACCATTTTTATTGACAGAAGAAGAAGTTAAAAATGCTCCGGAAGGATTTGAAACTAAAAAAGCTATGGGTAAGGGATTAGAAGGATTACAGTATAGAATCCAAGTATCAGCTATGGATTGTACTGGTTGTGGAAACTGTGCTGATATTTGTCCGGCTAAGACTAAAGCTCTTATCATGAAGCCAATGGAAGAACAAAAAGAACAGCAAGAAGCTAATTGGTATTTTGCAACTGATTTCACTAAAGTTTCTGCTAAGCCAAATGCTATGCCAGTTAATACTATAAAGGGTTCTCAGTTTAGACAACCACTTCTTGAATTCTCAGGTGCTTGTGCGGGTTGTGGAGAAACAGCTTATATGAAGTTAGCAACTCAATTATTTGGACCAAGAATGATGGTTGCAAATGCTACGGGATGTTCATCAATCTGGGGGGCATCAGCTCCGGCAACACCATATACAGTAAACCATGAAGGTAAGGGTCCATCTTGGGCAAATTCATTATTTGAAGATAATGCTGAATATGGATATGGTATGTACTTAGCTGTTAAGCAGTTAAGAAATAGAGTTAAAGGTCTTGCTGAAGAGTTATTATCTATAGCTCCGGAATCAGATAAGACTGTTATAACTGAATACCTTGAAAATATGTATAATGGTGATACTACAGTAAATACAAGTCAGGCATTTGACACGTTGATTAAAAAATATGTAGCTGAAGATAAATTCCCAGAAATATCTTCTAAGTTAGCCGAATTAAGTGATTATTATGTTAAGAGATCTCATTGGATTCTTGGTGGAGATGGATGGGCTTATGACATTGGTTATGGTGGATTAGATCACGTTCTTGCGTCAGGAGAAGATGTCAATGTACTTGTATTTGATACAGAAGTATACTCTAATACAGGTGGACAATCCTCTAAAGCCACTCCAATTGCAGCAATGGCTAAATTTGCAGCAGCAGGTAAGAGGTCTAAGAAAAAAGACCTTGGAATGATGGCTACTACATATGGAAATGTATACGTTGCTCAGGTCGCTATTGGTGCTGATAAGAATCATTTCTTAAAGGCTATGTTAGAAGCTGAAAGACACAACGGTCCTTCTTTAATTATTGCTTACGCTCCATGTATAAACCATGGAATTAAAAAAGG
Source organism: Peptostreptococcus canis (assembly GCF_014229965.1). GTDB lineage: Bacteria > Bacillota > Clostridia > Peptostreptococcales > Peptostreptococcaceae > Peptostreptococcus > Peptostreptococcus canis. Next base: position 280,972 of record NZ_JABGBW010000002.1, on the reverse strand, counting down.
AATGGGTAAATCAGTAGAAAATGAATCAGACGCAGTTAAATGTGGATATTGGCATTTATACAGATACAATCCAAACCTAAAAGAAGAAGGAAAGAATCCATTTATTCTTGATTCTAAAGAACCAACTGAATCATTCAGAGAATTTATAATGGGTCAGAACAGATATGCTTCAATAGCTAAAATGTTCCCAGAAGAAAGTGAAGAACTATTTGCTATGGCAGAACAGAATGCTAAAGAAAGATATGAAGGATATAAAAGAATGGCAGAAATGATGTAATTTACATCATAAAGTCTAAAATAAAATCAAAAATACCCCTCAATGTAAAAATGTTGAGGGGTATTTTTAAAGTCAGGAAAATATGAATTTATTCGGTTTTTTGTATAAGTTTTCTATATAGAAGAGAGATAGGCAATCCCATTACTGTGTAATAATCACCTTTTATTTCTTTTACTAATAGAGCACCCATATCTTGTATTCCATATCCGCCAGCTTTATCCAAGGGGGACTTTGTATCTATATATTTTTTTATTATATTATTCATATATTCGTCAAAAGGGAAAAATTCTACCTCGGTAAATGTTGTAAAGGTATCTATTCTTTCTTTAGATATTATGCTTAAACCGGTGTAGACACGATGTTTTTTTCCGCAAAGTGATACCAACATATCATAGGCAGCTTCATCGTTCTTAGGTTTTCCTAGAATAGAGTTTTCGCTTACGACTATGGTATCCGAGCCAATTACTACTGAATTTTTATTTTTCTTGAAAACTGAATTTGCTTTTTCAAAAGCGAGATTGTATGTAAGTTTGTCTGCTTTTTCAAAAGAAGATAACTCATTGTATTTATCATATATTTTTTTAGCAATTGCATCTTCATTTATAGTTGAAGATATAGTTTTAAATTTTAGCCCGCACATTTCTAGAAGTTCTTTTCTTCTTGGGGATCTGCTTGCAAGTATAATATCCATTTTTTTTCTCCTTTAAAGTAATATTATATATTTATTTTTTATAGTTACATATTAATACAAATTGGATATTAAATAAAGTATAAAAATTATTATTAAACATTAGAAAGTAAGAAATATGGATTTTTTTTTAAAATTTTAATATAAGAGTATGGTTTTATTTAAAAAGATTAAAGACATTACTTTAAAATAAAATTTAAGGATACTTTAAATTTAGTGATTTATAATAAAAATATAATAGTTGATAAAAAATTGAAAGGATTGATAAAAATGAAAGAAAACTTAATTTATATATATTTTTTTTATTTTTTTGTGTATGCATTTTTGGGATGGATAATAGAAGTTGCTTATCATGCTATAACATGTGGAAAGTTTATTAATAGAGGTTTTCTTGCTGGAACGGTTTGTCCAATTTATGGATTTGGTTCAGTGGTAATTATATATTTATTGGAGCCACTGAAAGATAACTTACTTTTATTATTTGCAGGTTCTGCAATATTTTGTACTATGTTAGAGTATTTTGCAGGTTTATTTTTAGATAAGGTATTTCATAAAAAATGGTGGGATTATTCCGATGTGCCATTTAATATTGGGGGATATGTATGTGTTCAATTTGCTATATATTGGGGAATAGGAGGAATTTTACTTATTAGGGATATTCATTCATTGATAGAAAAAATAACATTATTTTTTAGTTTAAAAGTTATTATTATATTTTGTATAATATTTTTTATTGTAATAATGATAGATACATTGGCGTCTATACAGTCAGTATTAAAATTTAATAAAAAGTTAGAAATACTATCTAAGTTACAAAATGACATTTATGAAATAAGTGATTTTATAGGTGAAAATGTGAGTGACAATACATTACTTATAGCAGAAAAAGCCGGACCGGTGGTTGATGAAATTTCTGAGAAAAAGAGATATATAAGTGATGAAATAGAAGGCGGAAAAAAAGCCATTAAGACAAATATTGACAAGTATAAAAATGAAAAAGTTGAATTTATAAGTGAATTTAAAAAAGAAAAGATAATCAAAATGCAAAAACTTATTAAAGAAAGAGAAGAAATACTGAAAAAACAGTACTTCGGAGAGAGAAGAATAATTAAATTGTCTCCAAAGATAAAAGAAATAAAATATGCAGAAATATTTGATGAAATAAAAGAAAGGTACAATAAAAAATAATCATTATCAATTTTATAAAATAATATGATTATACACTTATTTGTGTGTATATCTGTATTGAAAAAAAGGTTAATATGATATATCATATTTAATGTATAAAAGGATATTTATGAAAAAAAATAAATTTATGAGTCGAATATTCTAAAAAATGATATTGAGATTAAAAAATATTATACAGTTATATAAAAAATTAAGAGGTGAATTTAATGGAAAATTTAAAAATACAACCCATTTTATGTGGTGGTGATTTAAACTGTTACAGTGTTGCAAGAGCTTTTCATGAACAGTATGGAGTAAAGTCGATTGCTTTTGGGAGATATTATCTGGGAGCTACTAAGGATAGTAAAATTATAGATTTTAGAGTAACACCTGATATAAATGATGAAAGTAAATTTGTTCAAATTTTATTAGATGAAGCGGCTAGACATTCAAATGATGAAATACTAATTTTAATGGGATGTACAGATGAATATGCCGAATTAATAATAGATAACAGAGATAAGTTAAAAGAAAAATTTGTAGTTCCATATATCGATTCTGAATTAAAAAATAGATTGGTGGAAAAAGAATCTTTTTATAGTGTATGCGAGGAATATGGTTTGGATTATCCTAAGACATATATATATAATAAGGGAGATGAAACCAGAGAGTTTGGATTTAAATATCCTGTAATAGTTAAGGCTTCTGATAGTATTTCATTTTTTCAAAATCCTTTTGAAGGTATGAATAAAGCATATATTGTTCATAATCAGGAAGAATTTGATAAAGTAATAAAGGATGTTTATTCACATGGTTATGAAAAAAGTATGATAATACAGGATTTTATACCTGGTGAGGATGAAAACATGAGAGTGTTGACTTGTTATTCTGATCAAAATGCCAAGGTAAAGATGATGTGTTTAGGTCATGTTCTTTTAGAAGAGCATACTCCTAAAGGAATTGGTAACCATGCGGCTATAATAACCGAATATGAAGAAGAGTTGATGGAAAAATATAAAAATTTCTTAGAAAAAATAGGATATGTAGGTTTTTCTAATTTTGATATAAAATATGATGATAGGGATGGAAAGTTCAAAGTATTTGAAATCAATTTAAGACAAGGAAGAAGTAATTTTTATGTAACTTCTTCCGGAAATAATATTGCTAAGTATGTTGTGGAGGACAGAGTATATAATAAAGAAATGGATTTGAAAATACAAAAAGATCCTTTTTACTGGCATGTGATTCCCAATTCAGTTGTGTATAAATATGTGCATAATAAGGAATTGGTTAAAAAATGTAAGGAGCTTGTTGCAAGTGGGAAAAGTGCAAGTTCATACGGCTATAAATATGATTTAAGTGGAAACTTTAAGAGAAGTTTATATATATTCCTATATAACCTGAATCAGAAAAAGAAATTCAGAAAATACTGCAGATAACGGAGAATAAACATGGAGAATATAACAGTAGGTGTATTAGGGGGGCTTGGACCCATGGCAACTGTCTACTTTTATGATATGGTGGTAGAGATGACTGACGCGAAAACGGATCAGGGGCATGTTGATATGATTATTATGAATAGAGCCAGCACGCCTGACAGAACTGCCTATATTATAGGTGAGTCTGAGGAAAGTCCATTGGATATTATAATTAAAGATGCGAAAAAGCTTGAAAATGCAGGTTCAGATTTTTTAGTATTGACCTGTAATACCGCACATTATTTTTATAAAGAAATAAGTAATAATGTATCTATACCGGTTATAAATATGGTAGAAGAAACAGTGCAACACGCAATAAATACCGGACATAGAAAAATAGGTATTTTGGCTACAACAGGAAACATACAGACAAAACTTTATCAGTCGATGTGTGAATCTAAATCTGTAGATTACTACGTTCCGGATAATAAAATACAAGAACTTGTAATGAAACTTATATATGATGATGTCAAAGCCGGGAAAAAGGCGGATATGAATGACTTTAAAAGAGTTATTGCCTCTTTAAAAGAAAATGGATGCGATTGTGCAATTTTAGGTTGTACAGAGTTATCTATAATAAAAAAAGATGAGAACTTACCGGGTGATTTTTTTGTTGATTCTTCAGAAGTATTGGCGATGAAAACAATTGAAAAATCAGGAAGAACTCTAAAGGAGAAATAGTATGAAACTCAATAAAATACTAGAAGGAATTGAATATGTATCAAATTTAGATCCAAAAGTGTTAGATACAATTGAAGTGGATGAGATAACTTATGATTCCAGAAAATCAAAAGAAGGAACAATATTTGTTGCGATAAAGGGTGAGACTACTGATGGACATAAGTTTATTGATAGTGCATATAATAACGGGTGTAGAATTTTTATCATCAATGATAATATACACTTACCGGAAGATTCAATAAAAATTATTGTTGAAAATAGTAGAAAGGCCTTATCAAGGGCATCATCAAATTTTTTCGACAATCCATCGGAAAAGATAAGTGTAATTGGTGTGACCGGAACTAAAGGAAAGACTACAATTACAAATTATATTAAAACGGTGTTATGTAAGTCAGGTGTCAATACCGGCGTAATTGGAACTAATGGCGTTTTTTATAATGATATTGAAGGAAAAACTATAAACACAACACCGGAAAGTTATGAACTGCATAAAATTATAAAAGATATGGTAAATGCGGGTGTTAAGTGTGTTGCCATGGAAGTGTCAAGCGGTGGATTGATGATGAATAGAGTTGATGATATAAAGTTTGACATAGGAGTATATACAAACCTTTCCCCGGATCATATAGGACCTAAAGAACATCCTACTTTTGAAGATTACAGGGAATGTAAATCCAGATTATTTTCAATGTGTAAATATGGTGTAATAAATGTAGATGACGAAAATGCCCAATATATTATTGACAATGCAAATTGTGAGATATTTACTTTTTCAATTCATAAAAAAAGCGATCTTAAGGCTGATAATATAAAATTGACCAGAGATTCAAAATCTCTTGGAGCAAATTTTGATTATATTGAAGAAGGAAAGCGTATAACAAATACTCATATTAGTTCTCCGGGAGAATTTAGCATTTACAATGCTCTTTCTGTAATATCTGTCTGCAAATATTTGGGGATAGAAAAAGAAAAAATGTTAAAAGCTTTATCTACTGCACAGGTAGATGGAAGAGTAGAGGTTTTACCTGTTTTACCGTATGCTACAGTCGTAGTAGATTATGCGCATAATGGAATGAGCCTTGAAAATGTACTAAATACACTTTTAATGTATAAGCCATCCAGATTGATATGTTTATTTGGTTCTGTAGGTGGTAGAACAGCAATAAGAAGAAAAGAATTAGGAGATGTAGCAGCGAAATTATGTGATGTATGTATTATAACTACTGATAATCCGGATGATGAAGATCCTATGAAAATTATAGATGATATTGCTGAATCATTTGTAGATTCGAAATGTGAAATTTATAAAATAGTTGATAGAGCAAAGGCTATTGAAAAGGCTATGAAAATAGCTGGAGATGGTGATATGATAGTAATCACCGGGAAAGGGCATGAAAAATATCAATACATAAATGGAGAAAGAGTTTTTTATGATGAAAAGGGTGAAGTAATAAAAGCTGCAAAAGCTTTACTTGAAAACAAATAATAAATTAAGTTTTAAAACAAACAAAAGAGCATTGTCATTTTTAAAATGACTCTGCTCTTTTTAATAATTACTTAAGCTTTCTAGAAGGCATTTTCTTTTTATTGTCTCTTCGGTTTGTTATAGAAAACACTATATACGAAATACCGGAAACTAAAAATGTAACGCCTAATGCAACTGATAAAGAAATTGCAGTTATCCAAGGATTTATAAAAATACATACAGAACCGACCACGATTATGATGTTTGTAATTAATCCTAAAATATACAATTTAATATCAATAGTCTTTAAAATATTCAATTCCAAGAAATTATTCATAGCATCGTATATAAACCATATTGCAATTATATAAGCAAAAATTTTGTTTGCAAACAGCGGTTTAACAACAAATATAAACCCAAGAATGATAAGTACTATTCCGAGTACTAAAGCAGTATTTGCTCTAATCTTGAAATACTCCTTCAAATTAAAATAAAGATATATAAAATGTAATCCTTTTATTAAACATAAAGCACCTATTGAATATGATAAAATTAAAAAGGTTCCAATTGGTTTTATAAAAGTAAATACTGAAGCTATAATTAGTAAAATTCCTATTAGTAAATCTATGTAGCTTTTATTTTTCATAATAACACCTCCATTAACGACATTATATCATAAAAGTAGTGGAAATAAAAATATGGACCACATTCATTTTTATTTATAAATTTTAATACCAAATGTCAGCGTTTTATGAATTATTCACTATATATAGAAAGGTTGGTATGAAGTATTGTTAAAGTATTTATTTTTTCGTCTTTTAGTATATTTAATAACTCTTTTTTTGAGAGTTTTGCGACAAAAGAGTTTGTTTTTAATACCTTTTCCTTTGTTATATTATCGATATAGGAATTAATATTATAGAATTGTTCCGGTTTTTCGTAGATATCAGAGTCATATTTTTCTTTTAATTGTTCTTTTAGTCGATTGTCGGCAAAATATGATGTTGATAATCCACCAGAGTTAGTATAATGTGGTGCAATTCTGTTTAAAGTAAAGAATACATCAAAGATAGCCGGATTATTTTTCATAAGGTTTAAATGATTTATATAATAATCTTTTATTTTTTTATTGTTATATTTATCAAAATCGTCAATAATAGAATAATCAGTGGAAGTAAAGTATAAATTTCTTCTTAACTTTATACCAAGCTTAAATATTGAATAATTTGTATCAGGATTTTCTATATGTTTCTTTACATCACTGTCTAATTTATTGTATGCTTTTGTATCTATGACCGGCATCCATATTATATTATAATTTTCGTATTTATTAAGAAGATATTTAGTTAGGTCATAAATAGGTTCTAACTGTTTGGTATATAATACTACATTAAACTGGGTTGAATCAGGTAAATCATTAATATTTTTTATTGTTTCTTCATTGTGACTTTTAATTTCTGATGGTAAGTAATCCGGATACAGATATTGAGGCAAGTAGTGACCGGATTTTTTGTAAGATTGGATTTCTTTTGTATTACCCCTAATATACATTACTTTTTTATCTATATCATCATTTACTACGAGATTTTGAGTATAGCTATTGACTGCATTTATATCAAAATAATATTTTCCAAAGTTTTTGTCTACTACTCTTAATAAACGATACTCTATAAAAGGTTCAGTCATCGTACTAAAATTGTATAACATCATGGATAGTTTTGATTTTTTATTGTTTTCATCATCTTGTTTATCAATTTCAGCCTGTGAAGTACTTTCATTTTGATTAAAAACTATGGGTACATTAATTCCAAAATATCTTTGTTTGAAATTATCTACAAATGAGATATTTTTTCCTTTGTTTTCTAAATTATAAAAATCCGGATACATGCTTTTTATAACAGGGTTAATTACACATAATATACTAATTAATACAATGATGAGAATTAGAATTGTTTTTAAACTGCCTTTTAAAATAAGCATTTTGATTTGTTTAGCTATTTTCTTATCGAGCTCTTTTTCATAATCTATTTCCTGTTTGGAAAAAGAGAAATTGTCATTTTCTTTAAAAGAATCTATTATATCTTCCATATTTTTATTTTCTTTGAGCATTTTTTTCACATCCTATCATATTTTTTAATTTTTCTTTAGCTCTTGAGCGTATTTTTCTGACATTATCTTTACTTATGTTCATTAATTCGGATATCTCAGCATCACTCAGTTGCATATATATACTATACATTACTACCATTCTATATTTAATTGGCAGTAAAATTATAGCGTTTGATAATTCATTCATATTTTCATTTTGAATTATGATATCAAGAGGATTTTCGCTTGTATGAAGTTTTTCAAATACTTCCTCTGAATTAAGTATGAACTTTGTATTATATCTTATTGAATTTAAATATTCATTTTTTAATACTTTTGAAAGCCAATACTTTAAACTTCCGCCTTCTTTGTATGATAGTAAGGCTTTAACAAACGTATTTTGGACTAGAGATTCGGCTTCATGTAAATCTCCTGTCAAAGAAATCGCATATATTAGGAGTCTTTTGTAATATAAATTATATACTTTTTCAAATTCCGAATCCCTCAATAAATCACCGCCTTTATTTTTAATACTATCTATATTAATATAACACCTATAAACGTGATTTGTGACAAAAAAGATATTGTAATATGAATTTTTTTTATAAATTTATGTATTTTAATATAAGTAAGAGCATAAAAGGTAGGAATAGAAGTTAATAATATAGAAAATATTTACATTTTATTGTTTACAAGAAGAAAATAAAAATATAATTAAAATCTATGCTTCTGATTCAGGTTATTTATATTCAGTTGATGAAGAGGCTATTGGAAAATTCATTGGAGAAAATGGTTTAAATTTATTTATAAGATATAAAGCAGGAGATTATCTTGTAAAAGGTATGCATGTTGCGGATTTAACTGATTTAGCAAATGACAAAAAAATGGATAAGGATTTAATATATAAAATTACTAATGCCTTTATTTATAGTGAAACTTTAAATGATAAAAATGATTATCATCATGAAATTAAAAATTTGATTGAAATTGCTCTTAGGGCAATTAGTCCAGGAATAAATGATCCTAATACAGCAATAATATGTATTCGTAAAATAAGCATGATTTTAAATTTATTATTTTCAATTAAAAGTAATTATTCAGTGGTAGAAATTAATAAAAAATCCAAAATTATTTATAAAATGTATACTGTCGAAGAAGAACTTTATTACACTTTTTATCAACTTATTTTTTACGGCAAATCTGATCCGAGTGTAGCGAAAGCAATTCTTAATGGTGTAAATCTAATTTATATAAATACTCAAGGAAATTATTCCAGTGAGGTTAAGAAATTTTATGATTATGTTTATAGTGTATGCTTAGATTCCATGAATACTGAATTAGACAAAAAACATATTGAAAGTTTGAAAGAAAATTTTTATGAATTTGTAGAGTAAGCAGATGAAAATATAGAATGATTTAAAAAGAATTTATAGTCTGTAATAATAGCTTTTTTACAATACAGGCATTGATTTTAAAATCCTATTATTATATAATATATTTTGTGTAATTATGCAGATATATAAAGATTTATTTTTCATAATTTGATATACATAAATTGTTTTTTAATAACGGAGGTTTTTTATGAAATTAGGAATCGTAGGATTACCCAATGTAGGTAAGAGTACATTATTCAATGCAATAACTCAGGCAGGAGCTGAATCAGCAAATTATCCTTTCTGTACAATAGATCCAAATGTAGGTGTGGTATCAGTTCCTGATAAAAGATTAGACAAGCTAAAAGAACTATACAATTCAAAGAAAATTGTTCAGACGGCTATAGAATTCGTTGACATTGCCGGTTTAGTGAAAGGTGCATCAAAGGGAGAAGGGCTTGGGAATAAATTTCTTTCAAATATAAGAGAGGTAGATGCGATTGTACATGTTGTAAGATGTTTTGAGGACTCAAATGTCGTTCATGTAGATGGTAGTATCAATTCATTAAGAGATATTGAAACTATCAATCTTGAGTTAATCTTTTCTGATATGGAAATTCTAGATAGAAGAATTACAAAAACCACAAAAGCCTTAAAAGCAGATAAGAAACTTCAGTCGGAGTTAGATATACTAAATGAAATCAAAGTTACGTTAGAGGATGGAAAGAGTATAAGGACTATGGAGTTAAGTGATGATGAATGGGCCTATGTTAATACACTTGACTTATTGAGTTCAAAACCGGTTATTTATGTTGCTAATGTATGTGAAGATGATTTGGTAGACGACGGTGCTAACAATGAAATGGTAAATGCTGTGAGAGAGTTTGCTAAAACTGAAGATTCTGATGTTGTTGTAATTTGTGCTCAGATAGAAGCTGAAATTTCCGAATTAGAGACAGATGAAGAAAAAATGGAATTTTTAGAAACTCTGGGACTTGAACAATCAGGGCTGGATAAGTTGATTAAGGCATCATATCATTTATTAGGATTAATATCTTTTTTAACGGCCGGTCCACAAGAGGTAAGGGCATGGACTATCAAGAGAGGTTCCAAGGCTCCCCAGGCTGGTGGAAAGATTCATTCAGATATAGAAAGAGGTTTTATAAAGGCTGAAACAATTGCATATGAAGATTTGATTGAACATGGAACTATGACAGCAGCAAAAGAAAAAGGACTTGTAAGATTAGAGGGAAAAGATTACGTAGTTAAAGATGGAGATGTAATATTATTTAAATTTAATGTATAAATAATATAAATAGACTAATTTTATATATTAAAAATAAAAATTAATATAATATATAAAAGACCGTTATTTCGATAGATTATTGATATAGCGGTCTTTTTGATACTTTTTTGTTGTTTCATTTTTGGAGGAAATATATTAGAATATATATTATATAATATATTTTTTTGATATTATTAAAAAATAAGTTTTTTGATAATATTAAAACTATTCTTTACAGTAGTATGCTGAAAGAGTATAGGAGTGGTAGTTATAATTAATTTTAAAGAAAAGCGATAAAGAGTGGGAGGGGCTAATGAAAAAAGTTAATAAAGTTACAATTATAGCGGCAGGAAATGGTGGTATTACAGCTGCTGCAGATTTGAAGCAAAGAGGAATAGATGTAGTTTTATATGATTTGCCTGAAAAGTTTCACAAAATTAAAACAATACAGGAAAATGGTGGGATTTATTTAAGATATAATGGTGAAGAAAAGTTTATTGATGGAATAAAATGTAGCACTGATATAAATGAGGCAATTAAGGGCTCTCAAGTGGTTATGTTTACTATTCCAGGTTTACTTGTAGAAAAATATGCTGAAGTGGTCGCTCCTGCTGTTGATGAGAGTCAATTAATATTTTTTAACAGTGCTGCTTCTATGTCATGTGTGAGATTTATAAATAAAGCAAAATCGCTTGGTATAAATAAAGAATTTTTCTTAGCTGAGTCAAATTCATTGACGTATGCTACAAGGGCGGATATTAAGCGTGGAAGCGTAGATTTAACTTTAAAAGTGAAAGAAACTCTGGTTGCGGCTTTGCCAAAAGAAAATACTAAATTGGCTTACTCTATGCTGTCTGATTTATATGATGGCATTATACCTGTAGAGGATATATGGAGAATAACCTTGGAAAATGCAAATCCAGAAGTTCATCCAGGGATTTGTCTACTTAATGTTGGCCAAATAGAAAATTATTCTGATACGTTTTCCCTTTATAGAGATGGTTATAGTGAGCATACATCAAATCTTTTGAAGGAAATTGCAAAAGAAAGAAGAGAAATAGCAACAGCATTTGGGTATAAAATGGAGGATATAATAGAAAGTAGAATAAATAGAGGATATTTTGCTAACGATATAAAGGAAATACATTTGATGTTTAATGAAAGTCCTGTATTTTCTAAAATAAATGGTCCCTCTAGTGTCAAATCAAGATATTTTATAGAAGATATAGAAGATGGACTTGTCTTATGGTCTGATTTAGGAAAAGTAGCAGGTGTCAGCACAAAAGCAATTGATTCTGTTATATATTTGAGTTCTGTAGTAATAGGTATTGATTTTTATAAAAAAGGGCTTACACTTGAAAAACTTGGATTTTCAAAGATGAATATAGAGCAATTAAAAGCAATGGTTTAAAATCTATAATTAAAGGGCTTATCCAAAAGTCACTGGTTTATAACAGGTTAACTTTTGGATAAGCCCTTTTTGGATATTTTTAATAAAAAAAAGAAAATATGTTTTGTATATTAATTCAATAATTCAAGTCAGAAAAATAAAACTCAATTATTGGATACCAATTTACCATTTAAGTATACATATTTAACATCGTAGTTTTTGTTTAGCACTATTATATCGGCATCCCTACCTTCTTCTATAATTCCACAAATATTGTCTATACCTACTGATTTTGCTGGTATTTGTGAGGCCATCTGTATAGCTTCAAATGGAGACGCTATACCCCAATTAATCACGTTTTTTACAGCATCTTTAAGTTTGACTATGGAACCAGCTAAGTTTCCTGAATTTAAACGGGCTGTATTGTCTTTTACAGTCACATCAAAATCACCCAGTTTATATTTGCCTTCAGGCATACCACCAGCCATCATACAATCGGTAATAAGTGCGACACTTTCGGTACCTCTGCATTTTAAAACAACATCAGCGGATGCAGGATGCACATGATGTCCATCGCATATTAGTTCGGCAAATACATTTTTAAGTGTCAATGCAGCGCCTACCATTCCTGGATTTCTATGATGTAATGGACTCATTGCATTATATGTATGAACAAATATGCTTGCTCCGGCTTCTACGGCTTTTTTTGCTTCAAAGTAACTTGCATCGCTGTGTCCAAGTGCCACGTATATGCCCAATTTTCTAGCTTCCTTTATAAAATCTTCCACACCTTCTAATTCAGGAGCTATAGCAATTTTTTTTATCAATCCATTTGATAGCTTTTGCCATTTTTTAAGTTTTTCAATGTTGGGTTTACAAAAATGAGAAGGATTTTGAGCACCTTTATATTTATCAGAAAAGAAAGGTCCTTCTAAAAATATACCTTGTATTTTTGCGCCATAGGCATTTTTATTTTCTCCTATCATTTTAACAACATCATTTAAATCTTCTGTTGAAGCAGTGAGAGTAGTTGGTAAGAAAGAAGTAACTCCCATTTTTAATATATCTTTACAAATTATCCTCAATCCATCAGAATCTTTGTCCATAAAATCATGTCCTGAAAAACCATGAATATGAGTATCGACGTATCCAGGAGCAATGATATTATCTTTGTAATCTATGAAATCTTTTATATTCTCTGTATTTTCAATTATTTTATGAATCTTTCCTTCTTTTATTTCAAGAGCTCCATTTTCTAAAACTCTATCTTTTAAGATTATATATTTTGATTTAATTATCACTGGTATGCCTCCTTATTTTATAATTTAATCAAATTATAATAACAGTAAGTATTATTACTGTTTAGTTTCTTATACCTATTTTTTACGATACAAATAAATTATAACCTTGCATAAAAATAAATACAAGAATTTATGGTATTTTTTTTCAAAAAAACTTTAGTATCATATATAATTAATGTCTTGTTTTATAATAATACAACTGCATTATATGAACTGAACAAGTCAATGAAAAAACTTTAGTTAAAAAACGAAAATTAAATTCAAAAAAAGATAATAAATCTTATGAGAAAGCCTTTTTATTATTATACTACTAATAAAATTTATGATATAATATTAAGATGGGAATTATATAATAATAAATATTAGCTGCGTGTATTAATAATTATAAATGTATTTTAATCGGTATAAGCACTAGTACAAGATGTGAATTTATTTAATAAGTTATTGTTTTATAAGGAGTTATGTTAATATGATTAATTTTGTTTGTGAAAATTTGAAAAAGGCTATACTTAAAAATTATGTGGAAAAGATAGATCCCTACTATAAAAGTGATGAAGTGACTGAAGAAATGATGGAAAAATTTGAGCTTCTCGATATGAATAATTGTGCAATTACAAATTTAAGTGGTATAGAATATGCAAAAAATATTAGACTATTATATATTGCTTGTAATGAAATAGAGGATTTAACACCTCTTAAGGAATGTAAGATGTTGGAAATATTGGATTTTCATGAAAATAAAGTAGAAGATATTTGGCCATTGGAAATGTTAAGAAGATTAGAGTTTTTAAATATTTCTTACAATAAAATAACTGATGTGATGGCATTGAATGATATAGCAAATATAGACAGTATTAATATAAAAGGTAATAATATAGAAAATAGACTTCCTTTACGCCATATTAGATTTGTCAAAAAGTAAAAAGTAAGAGGAAAGGTAATGTGAAAATGGATAATATTAATGTATATACCTTAGATAAAGGTGTGTCATTGGCATTGATAAAAAATAAAAAGTTTAAGTCAAATTATATATCTGTATATTTTATTAGAAATTTGGATAGAGATGAAGTTACAGAAATTTCATTGCTTTCCAATATGATGTCAACCGGATGTGAAAAATATAGAACTATTAAAGAGATTTCTAAAAAACTGGATGAGTTGTATGGTATGACTATGAATATTGGAGTTACAAAGCATGGAGAAAAATCGATCAGCTATTTTAAATTTTTAACTATTTCTGACAAATATTTAGATAAACCAATTTTTGAAAATGTCATAGATTTTGTAAATGAAATAGTTTTTAAGCCACTAGTGGTTGACGATGGTATAAATCCAATGATGATAGATATAGAAAAAGACAATTTGGCTGATGAAATAAAGTCTAAAATTAATGATAAAAAAACATATGCTATCATTAAATGTATAGAAATAATGTGTGCTGATGAACCGTATTCTATAAATAAGAGCGGATACTTGGAAGATATTGACAAAATAACACCTAAAAAGCTTTATGATACTTATAAACAGTTGATATCGACATCCAATATCCTAATTACTATAGAGGGTGACTATGATGAAAATTATATTAGGAAAATTTGTAATAAAAAGTTTAGTATAAAAAGAGATAGTATTGTTGAAATAAATAGAGAAAAATTTGATATTACACCGAAAACTGTGAAAAAAGTAAATGAAGATTTTGGGACTAATCAAGGAAAATTAGTAATTGGATATAGAACGGGTGTAGATTATAAGGATTATAAAAAATACTATAGCTTACTTATCGCAAATAGTATTTTTGGTGGTGGACCTCATTCTAAATTATTTAATAATGTAAGAGAAAAAGAAAGTATTTGTTATTATGCATCATCTAATTTAGAAAAGAATAAGGGAATTATTTTGGTGAGTTCCGGTATTGATGCTCAACATTATAATAAGGCTTTAGAACTTATAAGAAAAGAGTTGGATGATGTTATTAATGGAAACATCACAGAAATAGAAATAGAGAATGCAAAAAAGAGTATAATAAATTCTCTTAGAGCTTTCTATGATTCAATTTCCGGCGAAACTGAATATTTTTTAAATCAGTTTATAAGCGGTACTGATTTGAATATAAATCAGGTTATAGAATATATTGAGCAAGCGACTAAGGATGAGATTGTTGAGTCTATGGCTGGAATTGCCGAAGATACAATTTATTTTTTGAAGTAGAATCTCTTTATATTATCAAAATTAAGGAGGAAAAAATGGAAAGAATATATAATGAAACTATAAACGAGGAACTTTTCATCGATACTCTTGATAATGGTTTGGAAGTATATTATATGCCAAAAAAGGGATTTATAAATAAATATGCCATACTTGGTGTGGATTTTGGTTCCAACGATCTTGAGTTTATTTCGATTGATGACAACAATAGGGTAAGAGTAAATGAAGGAATAGCTCATTTTCTTGAACATAAAATGTTTGAGCAACCTGATGGGGGTAATGCTTTTGATAAATTTTCAGTATTAGGAGCTAATGCCAATGCATTTACAAGTTTTAACATGACGGCATACTTGTTTTCGGCAACTGAAAATTTTTATGAATCGTTAAAACATTTAATTGAATATGTTCAAACCCCATATTATACAAATGAAAATGTCGAAAAAGAAAAAGGGATAATTGCCCAAGAAATAAAGATGTATGAAGATGATCCTGAATGGAATGTGTTTTTCAATTGCTTAAAAGCTATGTATTCGAATCATCATACAAATATAGATATTGCAGGTAGCGTAGAAAGTATTTATAAGATAACTCCAGAAGAGTTGTATACTTGTTATAATACATTTTATAATCCTTCAAATATGAAACTATTTGTAATAGGTGATTTAGACGAAAATGAGATAATGAAAGTAGTAAAAGATGCTAATAATGATTCAATAGCATTTAAGAAAGATATTGAAAGATTTATGCCGGAAGAACCGGTTGAAGTAAATAATACAAAGATAGAAGAAGAATTTACGGTATCAATGCCTTTATTTTATGTTGGATATAAAGATAGTATGCAAGAAATAAATGGAAAAGAAATATTGAAAAGAGAGATTTCAACAGATATATTATTTGATATTATATTTTCAGAAAGTGCACAGTTACATGAGGATCTATACAATGAAGGATTGATAGTAGGTGGACTTTCCGGTGGCTATAATTATCAAAAGGATTATGCTTATGCAGTTGTATCCGGAGTGTCAAAAGATCCGGAAGAAGTAAAAAGAAGAATTGACAGATATATATCTGAATTAAGAATAAATGGCATAAATCAAGAGGAATTTGAATTAAATAAGAGGAAAAAAATCGGTGCATTTTTGAAGTTATTCGATTCGATAAATTATATTGCTAATAATTTTCTAAGGTTTATTTTTAAGGGAGTTAATATTTTGGATTATTTGGATGCTTTAAAAGAAATTAAAATTGATGATATAACTTCCAGATTGAATAATTTTTTCTTGGAAGATTATAGTGTTATATCAATAGTAAGGCCTAAGAAGGATTAAGGTGAACTTATGGATAGAGTAGCATTTTCAATACTTGGTATAGACGTAATGTGGTACGGTATTCTTATAGCGACTGGTATGATATTAGCTGTTTTCATAGCTATTAGGGAAGCCGGAAGGGTAGGATACAATGACAATGATGTAGTGGATTTATCGCTTTTTCTTCTTCCGCTAGGTATAATTGGTGCAAGAATTCATTATGTGATATTTAGTTGGGATTATTATTCGAAAAATCCCGCCGAAATATTAAATATCAGAGGAGGAGGGCTTGCTATACACGGTGGAATAATTGCAGGTATTGTTACTGTTCTGATATATACTAAGATTAAAAAGTTTGATTTTTATAAATTTGCAGATGTAGTAATTTTAGGTGTTCCATTAGCACAAGCTATCGGTAGATGGGGCAATTTTATAAATAAGGAAGCACATGGTGGACCTACTAATTTACCCTGGGGGATACTAATTGACGGTCAAAAAGTTCATCCGACATTTTTATATGAATCTTTATGGAATGTAATTGTTTTTGGTATTTTATTTTTTAGAAGGAAGAACAAAAAATATGAAGGACAATTACTGGTAGATTATGTAATTTTATATTCGATTGGCAGATTTTTTGTAGAGGGACTAAGAACGGATTCGTTGATGATTGGTCCATTAAGAATTGCACAACTTTTGAGTTTTATAGGTGTCATTTTAGGATTTATTCTAAGTGGAATATTAAGGAAAAGGAGTAAAAATGGAGTTTAATCATGTTTCGGTTTTGCTTAACGAATGTATAGATAATTTAAATATAAAAAGTAACGGTGTCTATGTGGATTGTACCATGGGAGGTGCCGGTCATAGCAGTGAGATTGCAAAGAGACTTTCAGAAACAGGTAAACTAATATGTTTTGATCAGGATATTAATGCTATAAATGTGGCGAGAGAAAGATTAAAAGAGTTTGGAGATAGAGTGATATTGGTCCACAGTAATTTTGAAAATATAAAAACTGAACTTGAGAATTTAGGAATATATAAAATTGACGGAGTATTGGCGGATTTAGGTGTATCATCTCATCAATTGGACGAAGCATCAAGGGGGTTTTCATATATGAATGATGCTCCATTGGATATGAGAATGGATAATAGAAGTAATATTTCTGCATGGGACGTAGTAAACACCTATTCGGAAGAAGAACTTTATAGGATAATAAAAGACTATGGAGAAGAAAACTGGTCGAAGAGGATTGCAAAATTTATTGTTGAATATAGGGAAGCCGAAGAAATAAGAACAACTTATGAGTTGGTTGATATAATAAAAAAGGCGATTCCTAAGAAAGCGAGAATAGATGGTCCTCATCCTGCAAAGAGAACTTTTCAGGCAATTAGGATAGAAGTTAACAATGAATTAGGTGTAATTAATAAAATGATCCAAGATTCAGTGTCGATTATGAATAAAGGTGGGAGAATTTGTATAATAACATTTCATTCGCTTGAAGACCGAATAGTAAAAAATGAATTTAAATATCTGAATCAAGAATGCATATGTCCACCGGAACTACCATTTTGTCAATGTGATAAAAAAAGAGAGATAAAAATAATAACAAGAAAGCCAATTTTGCCAAGTCTTTCAGAAATAGATAATAATCCAAGAGCTAGAAGTGCAAAATTAAGGGTAGCAGAAAAAATCTAAAACTGTTATTATATAAGGTGGTAAAAAATTATGACAGCTGTCATTTATTTAGGAGGCAACAATGATTAGCTTAAAAGTTGAAGAAATAATAAAGTCAACGAAAGGCGAACTTATTAGTGGAGATGAAAAATATGAAATATCTCATATAACTATTGATAGTAGAGATGTTAAACAGAATTCTATGTTTATTTCAATAGTAGGTGAAATACAAGATGGACATAGATATGTAGAGTCGGCATATGATAATGGGTGTAGAGCTTTTTTAGTGAGTTCATTAGATTTTATTAATGAAAAAATATTAAATGATTCTTCAGTTATAAAGGTGGAAAATACTGAATTGGCTTTGGGAAAAATATCAAAATATTATATAGATTTATTTGATCTGGATGTTATTGGTGTTACTGGAAGCGTTGGAAAAACAACTACAAGGGATATGATATTTTCCGTAATATCAAATAAATTCAATGCTGTTAAGAATCAGAAAAATTTTAATAATCAATTTGGAGTTCCTCTTACAATATTTAATATTGAGAAAAAACATGAATGCGCTGTAATTGAAATGGGAATGTGTGGATTTGGAGAAATAGATTATCTTGCTGAAATTACAAGACCGAAGATAGCTGTTATATCTAATATAGGTTTATCCCATGTGGAAAATCTTGGTTCACAAGAAGGAATTTTAAAAGCAAAAATGGAAATAGCTAATTATTTTGATGAAAATTCCATTCTAATCATAAATGGAGATGATGCATTTTTAAGCAAAGTAGCTAGTGAGTATAGAGATAATGGTGAAAAATTTAGGTATAAAATCCTTACTTTTGGAAAATTTCCTACAAATACAATATATACAAAAAAAATAGAGGTTTTGGGAAATAATAAAACTAAATTTACTGTAAAAATAGATAATTATGATGAAAGTATTGATTTTGAAATACCGACAGTAGGAGAACATAATGTATTTAATGCTATGTCTGCAATACTTGCAGGTTTAAGTATGAATATGAGTATAGATGAAATTAAGGAAGGTTTACTAAAATTTGTACCTACTGAAAACAGACAAGACGTAATAGATACTGAAAAATATACGATAATTAATGATGTATATAATGCCAGTCCAGATTCGATGATAGCTTCATTAAGAGTACTTTCTTTATTTGATAAAAATAGAAGAGTAGCTATATTAGGCGATTGTCTCGAAATGGGAGATTTTTCAGAAGAAGGTCATAGAAAAATCGGTCATCAAGCTATAGGAAAGACAGATGTATTAATCAGTATAGGTGATGTTTCGAAATATATTGCAATTGAAGCAAAAGAAAGAGGTTTTGATCTTAGCAATGTATATCACTTTAACAATAAAGAAGAATTTTTTAATGAATTGAACTCTATTATCAAAGATGGAGATGTAATATTGGTAAAAGCATCTAGGGGTATGAAATTTGAAGATATTGTAGAAATATTGAAAGGAGGTAAATAATGCCAGGTTTAAAGGAATTGACATATACTACACTAATTGCATTAATTTTAGTATTGATAATGGGACCTGTATTTTTACCTGCTTTACATAAATTTAAATTTGGACAGACGGTAAGAGATGATGGTCCACAATCACATTTAAAGAAAAATGGAACACCAACAATGGGTGGAGTAATGATTATTATAGCTATACTTATTACAACATTACTAAGAAGCAAAATAAATACTGATTTAATAATTGCTATACTTTGCATGTTCGGATTTGGTATGATTGGTTTTTTAGATGATTTCATAATAATTAGAAAAAAAAGATCGTTGGGACTTACTCCAAAGCAAAAGATAATAATGCAAGTTATTCTTTCTTTTGTGATATCATTTTATAGATATAATTCAATAGGAGATGGTACTCAATTTACAGTACCTTTTTTACAAAGCGGAATCAACATAGGTATCTTTTATATACCTATTATGATGATAGCTATAATAGGTACTGTAAAT
Organism: Peptostreptococcus canis; assembly: GCF_014229965.1. Lineage (GTDB taxonomy): Bacteria > Bacillota > Clostridia > Peptostreptococcales > Peptostreptococcaceae > Peptostreptococcus > Peptostreptococcus canis. The sequence continues at coordinate 260,603 of NZ_JABGBW010000002.1, read as the reverse complement.
GCTGTTAATCTAACTGATGGTTTAGACGGACTTGCCAGTGGAATAACAGCTATTGTATCTGTATTTTTTGTTCTATTTGCACTTTTAGTATCAAATAACATTGAGGTATCACAAATGGCAGCAGCAACTTTTGGTGCCTGTATTGGATTTTTGTGGTTCAATGTAAATCCGGCTAAAGTATTTATGGGGGATACTGGTTCTATGGCATTAGGAGGGGCAGTAATATCATTTGCTGTTTTTACCAATTCTGTATTGATAATACCAATTGTAGGTGGAATATATTTTGCAGAAGCTTTGTCGGTAATGATTCAAGTTATGTATTTCAGGAGAACTAAAAAAAGAATTTTTAAAATGGCTCCACTTCATCATCATTATGAGCAGTGTGGATGGCCGGAGACAAAAGTTGTGTTTATATTTTGGATAGTATCAGTAATATTGTCATTATTAGGTATAATTGCATTATTTTAGGTAATTAGTAAGGTTGAATAGAGGTGAACATGTTGTTTAATAATAAGACTGTATTAGTAGTAGGTGTAGCTAGAACCGGTATTTCTACTGCTGATTATTTATTAAAAAATGGAGCTACAGTGATTTTAAATGATTCTAAAAATAAAGAGGAACTGAAAGACGTATTAGATAATTTTAGCAATAAAGATAATATTGAATTTATTCTAGGTAGAAATCCAAGTTTTCATGAATTGGAAAAAATTGACTTTGCAGTTGTATCACCAGGTGTTCCACTTGATTTAGACTATATATTGGAACTTAAAAAAGTAAAAAAAGAAGTTATAAGCGAAATTGAACTGGCCTTTAGAGCAAGTAGACAAAAAAATATGGATTTCATAGGAATAACCGGAACAAACGGTAAGACTACTACAACTTCGATAGTTGGTGAAATTTTTAAAGCTTCCGGAAAAGAAACATATATCGTCGGAAATATAGGAAATCCCTCAATTCATGCGGTGGATATTGGAGGAGAAAAGTCTGTATTAGTAACAGAGTTATCAAGTTTCCAACTGGAAAGTATAGAGGAATTTAAACCTAAAGTATCGACTGTACTCAATTTAACTGAAGATCACCTAAATAGACATCATACAATGGAAAACTATACAAATGCAAAAGCACGAATTTTTATGAATCAAAATGTTGAAGATTTCTGTATACTGAACTATGATGATGAAATAACGAAAAAGATGGCAGAAAATTGTAAAGCTACTGTAAGATTTTTCTCCAGAAAAAATAAAGTAGAAAATGGTATATATTTAAATGAAAAAAATGAAATAATAATAAATGATAAAGGCATTGAGTCTGTATTTATGAAAGCAGAACAATTAAGTTTACCGGGAGCTCATAACTTAGAAAATTGTATGGCAGCAATTGGCATGTGTATTTCGTACGGAATAGATAAAAATGTAATTAAAAACGTATTAAAAAATTTCAAAGCTGTTGAACACAGGTTGGAGTATGTGGATACGGTTAATGGAATTAAATTTGTTAATGATTCAAAGGGAACTAATCCTGATTCAACAATTAAAGCCGTTCAGTCCTATAATGAACCGATAATATTAATTGCCGGTGGCTATGACAAAGGAAGTGATTTCAATGAGTTGTTCGAGATTGCAAAAAAATATGTGAGGACTGTTATAGTTCTTGGACAAACAGCTGAATTAATAGAGAAAACAGCTAAAAATAATGGAATAGAAGAAATTTATAAAGTGAATTCTATGTCAGAAGCAGTTCAAAAATCCTTTGAAGTTGCCTCAGAAAATAATGTAGTATTATTATCTCCGGCATCTGCTAGTTGGGGAATGTATAATAACTATGAAGAAAGAGGCGATGACTTTAAGAAGTGTGTAGAAAGTCTAAAGAGGAAATAAAATGAAAGTTATATTATCTGGCGGAGGGACAGGAGGACATGTCTACCCTGCGATTGCAATTGCAAATAAAATTAAAGAAAATCATCCTGAAGCAGAAATTCTGTTTGTAGGGACTAAAAATGGAATAGAGTCAACTATTGTACCTAAATATGGGTATCAAATTAAATTTATTGAAGTTAAAGGCTTTAAGCGAAAAATAGATTTTGAAAATGTAAAAAGAGTTTTAATGTTTTTAAAATCTTTAAGTGATTCAAAAAAAATCATTCAAGAATTTAAGCCGGATTTAGTAATTGGAACTGGTGGATATGTGAGTGGTTCTGTGGTGTTAAAAGCGAGTAAAATGGGGATAAAATCATGTATACATGAACAAAATTCTTTTCCAGGCATTACAAATAAAATGCTTTCTAAAAATGTAGATTTTGTAATGACCAGTTTTGATGATTCGCATAAAAGATTTCCGGAAAGTGCTAGAAAGAAATTAGTTTTAACGGGTAATCCGGTAAGAGAAGAGATATTAAATTCTGAAAAAGAAAAATCCAGAGAGATATTAGACATACCTAAAAACAAAAAAATGCTGCTGGTTGCTGGTGGAAGTGGCGGTTCTGAAGAAATAAATGATGCTTTAAAAACAGCACTTCCAAGATTAGTAAAAGAGGATATAGCATTTACTATATCTACCGGAAAAGATTACTATGAAAAATTCATGAAAATGTACGGAAAACTTAATTTTAAAGAACATCAAAGGGTTGTTCCATATTTAGATGATATGGCGAATAATCTGGCTGCATGTGATCTGGTTATAGGGAGTGCAGGTGCAATATCTATGGCTGAAATGACAGCAATAGGAGTAGCTGCTATAATAGTTCCAAAAGCATATACAGCGGAAAATCACCAGGAATATAATGCGAAAAGTCTTGAAAGTGCAGGCGGTGGCATATGTATTACAGAGAGAGAGCTATGTCCGGAGAAATTAAGTAATACTATTTTTAGTCTTTTAAAAAACACACAGAAACTTGAAGAAATGGCTAGATGTAGTAGAAAATTTGGGAAAAGAGATTCCATAGATATTATTTATAAAAAAATATCTGAGGAATGTTTTAAAAAATAAAAAACATAAAAATATCAAAAAGTTTGAAAAAAATATTGCAATGTAGGTGTTTTATAGGATATTATAGAATAGATAGAATATTAATTTTTTGATGAACTATAAATCTTTGATATTTAATTATTAATCAGATATAAAACTAAGTGCGAATGGAGGTTTAAATATGTTAAACTTTGTTGAAGAGATACCAAACTCTGCAAATATTAAAGTCATAGGTGTTGGCGGTGGTGGTAACAATGCCATCAATGTTATGATAGGTTCCGGAGTAAAAGGAGTAGAATATATAGCATTAAATACTGATAAACAGGCGTTAGAACATTCTAAGGCGGAACATATACTACAAATAGGAGAAAAACTGACTAAAGGATTAGGTGCTGGTGCTAATCCTGAAAAAGGGAAAAAAGCAGCGGAAGAATCTGCGGATGAAATAGCAAAGGTTATTGAAGGTGCAGATATGGTATTTGTAACGGCGGGTATGGGCGGTGGAACTGGTACAGGTGCGGCCCCAATAGTTGCTCAAATTGCAAAAAATGCCGGTGCACTGACAGTTGCTGTAGTTACCAAACCTTTTTCATTTGAGGGAAGAGTTAGAATGAGCAGAGCAGAAGAAGGTATTGCTGAATTAAGAAAAAATGTTGATACATTAATTACAATACCAAATGATAAAATTCTTCAGATAATAGAAAAGAGAACAAGTATTACAGACGCATTATCAAAGGCTGATGATATACTTAAACAAGGTATACAGGCAATTTCCGGTCTTATATCTGAAGCTGCATTAATCAATCTTGACTTTGCAGACGTTGAAGCTGTTATGAAAGATCAGGGGCTTGCTCATATGGGCATGGGAACTGCTTCTGGAGAAGACAGAGCTATTGTCGCAGCTAAACAGGCTATTGAATCACCATTACTTGAAACTACTATTGATGGTGCAAAAGGTGTGTTGATAAACGTTACAGGTGGAAAAGATTTAGGATTGCTTGAAGTTAGTGAAGCAACTGAAATAATTAGACAAAAATGTGATCCGGATGCAATGATTATATTTGGTGCTGCTACGAGAGAAGATTTTGGTGATGAGATAGTAATTACAGTTGTAGCAACAGGTCTTCAAGATTCGTCAGATGATTTTTTTAATACTCCGCAGTTAAGAAGACAAAATGTTTCTTCTGCACCAAAATATAATGAAATTCCTAGAGTAAATGAAGGTCAGAAAGTTGTTGAGTCAATTACGACTGTTGAAGATACTTTTGCTAATGATTTTGAAGATACGGTAACAGCTGGAGATGATGATATGGTCATTCCAACATTTTTAAGAAGAAAAAAGTAGAGATGTCAATATAAGTGAAAATGACTCAACTGTTGTTGAGTCGTTTTTCGTATATGGGAAGGAGAGAAAAAATGCTTTGTCCTTATTGTGAATGTAAAGAATCCAAGGTGCTGGATTCTCGACATATAGATTCCACATCAATAAGAAGAAGACGCGAATGTGAAAAATGTAGGAAAAGATTTACTACATATGAAAAAATAGAGATGATACCAGTCATGGTAATAAAGAAAGACGGAAGAAGAGAGTTATTTGATAGAGACAAGATAAAATATGGCTTAATTAGATCATGTGAAAAAAGACCGGTGTCTATTTCAAAGATTGATGAAGTTGTGGATTCGATAGACTCAGAGATTAATAAGATGTATGTAGATGAAATAGAATCTACAAAAATTGGTGAAATGGTTATGGACAGACTGAAGAATATAGATGAAGTAGCTTATGTAAGATTTGCTTCTGTATATAGACAGTTTAAAGATTTAAATACATTTGTTAATGAATTAGAGAGTATATTGAAAGAAAGAGGAAATGACAAATAAAAGAATAAGGATGTGATATTTTGAGTATAGATAATAGACCTATAGTTGCCGTAGTAGGAAGACCTAATGTCGGAAAATCTACAATATTTAATAAATTAACCGGTAAGAAAATTTCTATAGTAGAAGATACACCCGGAGTTACACGTGATAGAATTTTTGGAGAAGTTGAGTGGTTAAACAAATTTTTTACAATAATTGATACGGGTGGTATAGAACCGGAAACGGATGATGTGATAGTATCACAGATGAGAAATCAGGCTCTTTTAGCAGTAGATATGGCACATGTAATATTGTTTATAGTGGATGGTAAAGCAGGTATTACTGCTGCTGATAAAGAAGTGGCTGATATTTTAAGAAAAACTAATAAACCAGTGATACTTGTAGTGAACAAAATTGACTCCATGAGCCAGTATGATAATATATATGATTTTTATGAATTAGGACTTGGAAATCCAACTGCAGTGTCAGGAGCAAATAGTATGGGACTTGGTGACTTGCTGGATGAGATTGTAGAAAATTTTCCGGAAGGATTGAATACAGAATATGATGAAGATATTATAAGAGTGGCAATCACCGGTAAACCAAATGCAGGAAAAAGTTCTATTTTGAATAATATTTTAGGAGAAAACAGAGTAATTGTATCTCCAATAGCAGGTACAACAAGAGATGCGATAGATACATATTTTGAAAAAGATAATAAAAAATTTCTGCTTATAGATACGGCAGGTATTAGAAGAAAGAGTAAGGTTTATGAAAATGTGGAGAGATTTTCAGTTATAAGATCTATGAGTGCTGTTGATAGAGCAGATGTTGTATTGATAGTAATCGATGCCACTGAAGGTGTAACCGAGCAAGATACTAAAATCGCAGGTATTGCTCATGATGAAGGAAAAGGATGTATTTTTGTTGTCAATAAATGGGACCTAATTGAAAAAGATAACAAAACTATGGGAAATTATAAAAAAAGTATTAGAGAAAAATTTCCGTTTATGAATTATGCTCCTATAGTATTTGTATCGGCTGTTACTAATCAAAGAATAAATAAAATTTTGGATACTATTGTAGAGGTTTCATTTGAGCAAAATAGAAGAGTCACAACGTCTGTTTTAAATGAAGTAATCGGTGAAGCTGTTATGTTGAATCAGCCCCCATCTGATAAGGGAAGAAGATTGAAGATTTATTATGGAACTCAGACCGGTATAAAACCTCCTACCTTCACATTATTTATCAATGATACGGAATTAACGCATTTTTCTTATACCAGATATATAGAAAATAGATTAAGAGAAAATTTTGGTTTTGAAGGAACTTCAATAAGAATAGAATATAAACAAAAAAGAAGGTAATAAGGGGGAATTATGCTTGCATATATATTGATAATTTCGCTATCGTATTTTCTCGGGAATATATCTAATTCATACTTGATAAGTAGATTTATTTTTAATAAAGATATCAGGCATTTAGGATCAAAAAATCCCGGAACGACAAATGCGATAAGAACATTAGGTAAAAAAGCCGGTATACTTACTTTTATAGGTGATTTTTTAAAGGGAACAATTTCTGTCATATTATCTATATTAATTGCCAATAAGATGGGAGTTGATATAAGTCTTGCCAAATACATAGCATTAGTAGCTTCTGTATGTGGACATAATTGGCCTGTATTACTTAAATTTAAAGGTGGAAAAGGTGTCGCGACAACTTATGGTGCAATGGCGGCAATATCTCCTTTAATGTGTATTACCTGTGCAATATTTTTTTCAGTAGTGGCATTGGTAACCAGATATGTGTCAGTTGCATCAATATTATCTATTTGTTTATTCCCGGTATTAATGTATATTACGGAAGATTTTAGTGGTGTATGGATATGTATGATACTATCTATAATTATAATATATAGACATAAGGCTAATTTATTAAGACTATGGAAAGGTGAAGAAAACAGTATAGATTCAAAGAAAAAACTTTAAATGCAGAGGAGGTGTTTTGTATGGATAAAATTTGTGTGCTTGGTGCTGGTAGTTGGGGAACTGCCTTAGCTACTGTGTTAGATGAAAATGGTCATAATGTCGTGATATGGTCTAGAAGAAAAGAACAAGCTGATGAAATTAACAGTAATCATACTAATTCTAAATATCTGTCAGATATTAAATTAGGAAAAAGTCTGCTCGCTACTAATGACATAAAACAAGCTGTAAAAGATTCGAAAATAATAGTATTAGGAGTGCCTTCTCAGCAAGTTAGAAAAATATGTAAAATGATTTCTAACATAATTACTGATAATCAGATTATTGTGAATGTAGCTAAGGGAATTGAAAATGATACAGGTTTAAGAATTTCAGAAATATGTAAGGAAGAAATTCCAAATAATAGATATTGTATGTTGTCAGGGCCATCTCATGCCGAAGAAGTATCTAGGAAAATGCCTACAGCACTTGTCGCTGCATCTGAAGATATAGACGTATCCAGAACTGTTCAGGATTATTTTATGAATGAATACATCAGAGTATATACTAATAATGATTTAATAGGAGTAGAATTAGGTGGAGCCACAAAAAATATTATAGCTTTTGGAGCGGGAATATTAGATGGGTTGGAATTTGGGGATAATTCTAAAGCTGCTTTAATGACAAGAGGTCTTACTGAGATAAGCAGATTTGGAGTAGCACTTGGAGCTGAACTTTCTACTTTTTCAGGATTGACCGGTATAGGCGATTTAATAGTTACATGTACAAGTATGCATTCTAGAAATAGAAGAGCTGGTATTTTGATAGGTCAGGGATACTCTATTGAAGAAACAATCAAGAAAATAGATATGGTTGTAGAAGGGATTACTGCAACAAAAGCCGTATATAATATGACTAAAAAATTAGATATAGAAATGCCTATTACAGAATGTATTTATAGAGTAATAATGGGTGAACTGGATCCAAAAGTAGGCGTTACGGAACTTATGACCAGATCAAAAAAACATGAAAATGAGTTTATATTCAAATTATAGCAATATTTTTTTCAAATAATACATACAAGATGAAAAGTTTTTGTTATAATAATATATATGTGATATTATGCTTATTTTTGTTTTTAAGTATAATAGTGATTGGAGATATAATTATGAAAGATATAAAATCTAAAATTGAATATATTAAAAATAATATTATGACAATCGCTAAAAATGTTGAGAGAAATCCCGAAGACATACTGCTTTTAGGGGTGACAAAAACTGTTGATGTCAATGTTATACAAGAAGCAATTGAATCTGGAATTACTGAAGTAGGAGAAAATAAGCCACAGGAATTACAGAGGAAATATGATGTTATTGGAGATAAAGTGAAATGGCATCAGATTGGTTCTCTTCAGACTAATAAAGTTAAGTATATTATAGACAAAGTTACTCTTATACATTCGCTTGATAGAATATCTTTAGCGGAAGAAATTCAAAAAAGAGCAGAACTTTGTGATTTGAATATAGAGTGCTTGGTTCAGGTTAATATATCCGGAGAGGAAACTAAACATGGACTTAAAAAAAATGAGGTTGAAGGATTTATTAGAGAATGTTCCAAAAGATTTGATAGAATTAAAATTGTAGGAATGATGACTATGGCTCCTTTTGATGCAGATGATAATGAAATTAGAAAAGTATTTAAAGGCTTGAAGGATTTATCGGAATATATTTTAACACTGGGAATAAAAGGTGTGGAAATGAGAGAGTTATCGATGGGAATGAGTCAAGATTACAAAATTGCAATTGAAGAAGGTGCTACCATAGTTAGAATAGGAACATCTATATTTGGAAGCAGAAATAAATAACAAAAATAAAAGATAGTGCTAGGAGGTAAATTATGGCAGGCTTTAAAGATAGAATGGGAAAATTGAAAAATTGGATGATTATTGATGATGAGGCTCCAGAAGAATATGATTCATATGATGAATATGATGAAAATTATGATGAATACGATGAAAACTACGATGATTATGATGAAGATGAAGAAGCGGGTGTTTCATTAGGTTCGTTGACTGGTTCTATGCCGGAATACCACAGTCATAATCAGATGAAAGTGGTAATTGTAGAGCCAAAGGTGTACGATGATGCTGCTACAATAGCTGATCACCTGAGACTTAGAAAAACAGTGATTGTAAACTTGGAAAAGATGACACAACAAAACACCAAAAAGTCCATTTTTGATTTTATGAATGGTGCCGTATATGTTCTTGATGGAAATATTCAAAGAGTGAATAAATCAATTTTTATATTAGCCCCTAAAAATGTTGATGTTGACTCAAACATGAAAAAAGAGCTTGAAAGTAAAGCTATTTTCCCTTGGCAAAACAAGTAAGGAGAATAAAAAATGTTAATTTTAAAAATAGCACTTGTTAGGTTATTGGATGTAATAACATGGATGATAATAATAAAAGCTCTTATGAGTTGGTTTCCTGGAGCTATGGACAGTAAAATTTACCAAATTATCAGTGAATTAACAGATCCAATTGAAGCACCAGTAAGAAAAGCTATGAGTAAGTTTACGGTTGGACCTGTTGATTTTTCTCCTATGATATCTATTATAATATTAATGGTGATATCCAGGTTAATAATGAGATTATTATAGGTGTTAAATGGATAGACAGAAAGTAACTGCATATATTAAAGATGATAATCTTAGGATAAAAATGTATAGGGTAGTGGATTTATGTAATGGTGTTCTTAAAAACCATGATATAAGAAATACAGAATTTTTAAATCCTTTTGAAATAAAAAATGCTGTTTCTATTATTAACTCTGAATCTGATCTGAAATATGAAATACTTGGTGGTTACAAGGATTGTGAAAGAGCAATTATACGCATTTTTCCTTTTTATTATGAGACTGATGTAAATGATGAAAATTTAAAATTTATTCAGGCAGATGGTAATTTTAAATTTACTTCAATAACTCATAGGGATTATTTGGGCTCCATTCTTGGTTTGGGAATAAAGAGAGAGAAAATAGGCGATATACTTGTACATGAAAATTTTTGTCAGATAATAGTTGATAAGGAAATTTCAGATTATATTTTATATAATTATACTAAGGTTGCTCACAATAATATAAAAGTTCATGAAATTTCAAAAGAGGAATTAGTGATTCCTCAACAAATTATGAAAGATAAATTATTATCAGTATCATCATTGAGATTGGACAATATCATAGCAGGAGTATTTAATATGTCTAGACAAGAGGCGGATAGGTGTATTAATTCAGAATACGTAAATGTAGATTATGAAAATGTAAATCAGACATCCAGACAAATAAAAGAAGGAACGCTTATTTCAGTGAGAAAAAAAGGTAAGTTTCTAGTCAAGGAAATAGGCGGTATATCTAAAAAAGGAAAAATACGAATTATAGTTAGTATTTATATGTAAGAATTATTAATATATAGTTTGAATAATTATTAGAGAAAAAAATATTAAAGTATAGGAAGTGAAGAAATGATAACACCAGAAATTTTGGAAACTAAGGATTTTAAAAGGGGATTCAGAGGTTACAGTGAAAATGAAGTAGACGTTTTTCTTGACGAGGTAAAAGAAAGTTATGAGGCGTTGTTTAAAGAAAATGAAGCTTTGAAAGAAAAACTATCTATGTATAAAGATCAGGTAAGCAAATACTCAAGTATTGAAGAAACTTTAAAAGAAACTTTAATTACTGCTCAAAGTGCTGCTGAAGATACTACTAATGCTGCAAACAAGAAGGCAAGAATAATAGTTCAGGAGGCTGAACTTCAATCAAAACAAATGATTGATAAGGCGAATAATAAAGTTATTGAAATAAGAAATGAGTATGAATCTCTTGTGAAAGAATTCAAAGTATTTAGAATAAAGTTTAAGTCTTTACTTCAAGATGAAATAAAGAATGTCGATGATATATTTAGTGATATAGTTACAGAATCGGATGGATTTACTCAGGCTACATCACCGACTGCATTTGAGCCAACTGGAACAATGAGAATGGCGGTATTGGAAGATGTGCAAGAGGAAGAGGAGAAAAATACGACTTCAGAGCATGATTTAGGGATAATTAGTGCTGAAGATGAAGAAAAGTCGAGTTCTCCGGAAGATATATTTAATATAAAATAAATAATTGATAGTATTAATATATTTAAGTTATAAAAGTATCAAATAAAATTTTAAAAAATATTTTAAAAATACTTGACGATTTTTGTTTATTGCAATACAATATTATCTAAATAAATAAAATATTAAGTGTTGACGAAGAGAGTAATATAAATCTACTTTAAAGCGAGTTGGGTATGGTGTAAGCCAATAAAGGATGTTTTATATGAAAATCACTTCAGAGCTGAAGGCTGAAAGTCGCAAGATTAATAGGCTGACCGGGTAGTTTCGATATAGACTGGAGAGTGCCTGGTTTTAGACTGGGAACTAGGGTGGTAACGCGATTTCAACTCGTCCCTTGCATTGCAAGGAGACGGGTTATTTTTTTAGGAATTATTTATTATTTAAAGGAGTTGGAATTATGGAAAAAGAATTAGTTTTTGAAAAGCTTCTTGATTGTAGCGTATCTGAAGCTGAAGAACAGACATTAAAAGGATGGCAGAGAGATAATATACTTGAAAAGGTATTGGAAAAAGGTGAAAATGATCCAACATATGTTTTCTTTGAAGGACCCCCTACAGCGAATGGAAATCCTGGTATTCACCATGTTATTTCCAGAACGTTGAAAGATTGGGTGTGTAGATATAAGACTATGAGTGGATATAAAGTACCTAGAAAAGCAGGATGGGATACTCATGGTTTACCAGTTGAACTTCAAGTCGAAAAAGAATTGGGGTTATCAGATAAAAAAGCCATTGAAGAATATGGAATTAAAGAATTTTGTGAGAAATGTAGAGACTCTGTTTTTACTTATGAAAAGCAGTGGAGAAATATGACAGAAAGAATGGCATATTCTGTAGATTTAGATGATCCATACATAACTTTAGATAACGATTATATTGAATCACTTTGGTGGATACTTGATAAATTTAACAAAGAAGGTCTCTTATATGAGGGGCATAAAATACTTCCTTATTGTCCGAGATGTGGAACCGGACTTGCATCTCATGAAGTTGCTCAAGGATACAAAGAAATAAAGAGCAATACTTTGGTCGCAAAGTTTAGAAAAAAAGGGACTGAAAATGAATATTTTCTTGCCTGGACTACAACACCATGGACACTTCCATCTAATGTAGCACTTACTGTAAATCCAGAGGTGGACTATTTGAAGGTAAGAAAAGGAGAGGAAATTTATTACATAGCTCAAGCACTTGCTGATAAACATTTGGGAGAAAGAGAATATGAAATAATAGAAAATCTTAAGGGTAAAGATCTAGAATTTATTGAATACGAACAGCTTATGCCATTTGTAGATGTCGATGAAAAAGCATTTTTTATCACATGTGGAGATTATGTAACTACGACAGATGGTACTGGTATTGTTCACACTGCACCAGCATTTGGTGAGGATGACTATAATTTGGGAAGAAAATATAAGCTTCCATTTATTCAACCTGTAAATGATGAAGGTAAGTTTACAGCCACTCCATGGGAAGGTAGATTTGTGATGGAAGATGGACTAGATGTTGATATAATTAAATGGTTAGCTGCAGAAAATAAACTTTATTCAAAGGAAAAAGTTGAACATAATTATCCACATTGTTGGAGATGTTCTACACCACTTGTTTACTATGCTAATCCTGGATGGTATTTAGAAATGACTAAATTAAAGGATAAGTTGATTAAAAATAATAATGGTGTAAATTGGTTCCCTGAGTTTGTTGGTCAGGGAAGATTTGGCAACTGGCTTGAGGAATTAAAGGACTGGGCCATTTCTAGAACTAGGTATTGGGGAACTCCATTACCGGTTTGGAAATGTGAATGCGGACATATAACTACTGTAGGATCAAGAGAAGAATTAGCTGAAAAGGCAGTAGAAAAAGTAGATCCAAAAACAATAGAACTACATAGACCATATATAGATGATGTTCATTTAAAGTGTGATAAGTGTGGCGAAAATATGACAAGAGTAAGCGAAGTAATTGATTGTTGGTTCGACTCAGGTGCGATGCCTTTTGCTCAATGGCATTATCCATTTGAACATAAAGAAGATTTTGATAAATTATTCCCGGCAGACTACATTTGCGAAGGTATAGACCAAACAAGAGGTTGGTTCTATTCACTGTTAGCGGTATCTACATTTGTCACTGGAAAGGCTCCTTATAAAAATGTTCTCGTAACAGATTTGGTACTGGATAAAAATGGAAAGAAGATGTCAAAATCAAAAGGAAATACAATAAATCCATTTGAAATGTTTGATAAATATGGAGCAGACGCTTTAAGATGGTATTTATTATATGTATCTCCACCGTGGACTCCAATAAAATTTGATGAAGATGGCTTGAAGGAAATAATGTCTAAATTTATCGGAACTTTGAAAAATACTTATAATTTCTTTACACTATATGCAAATACTGATAAGTTAGATCCAAGAGAGTTTTTCGTTGAATATAAGGACAGGCCCGAATTGGATAGGTGGATACTTTCTAAGTTCAATAATTTAAAGAAAGAAATTGAAGATAATTTAGAAATATTTGAAGTTAATAAATCAATTAGAAGAATGACCGAATTTTTAAATGATGATTTATCAAACTGGTATATAAGAAGATCTAGAAGAAGATTCTGGGGAACTGAGCTAACTGAAGATAAGAAATCAGTATATAATACTACATATGAAGTTTTAACAGATTTTTGTAAGATGATAGCTCCGTTTTCACCATACCTATCAGAAGAAATGTATAGAAAATTAACAGGAGAATATTCCGTTCATTGTGCTGATTATCCAAGATGTAATTCTGATTTAATAGATTTGGATTTAGAAGAAAAAATGGATCTTACAAAGAATCTTGTGACATTAGGAAGAGCAGCGAGAGAAAATTCTAAGATCAAAGTCAGACAGCCGATTGCTGAGGTATTGATAGATGGTAAATATGAATCTACAATCTCAGATTTGGTAGATTTGATGAAAGAAGAATTGAATGTTAAGGAAGTAAAATTTGTAAAAGATTTAAGTGTATTTATGAACTTCTCTTTAAAACCTAATTTTAAGGTATTGGGACCTGTTCTTGGAAAAAATGTTAACGAGTTTGGAAAAGTGTTGAATAAACTAGATGCTCACGAAGTAGTTTCTAAGGTTGAAACAGGAGAAAAAGTAAAAGTTCAGGTTGGAGGTTCTGACTTTGAATTTGGTAAAGAACATATTTTAATTAATATTGATTCCAAACCAGGATTTAATGTATCCATGGAAAATAATCTATTCGTTATATTAGATACAACTTTAACCAAAGAACTTATTAATGAGGGACTTGCCAGAGAATTCGTTTCTAAAGTTCAACAATTAAGAAAGTCAAATGGATTTGAAGTTCTTGACAATATAAAAATTTATTACAATGGTGATGAAGATGTTGTAAGTGCGGTGAATTCATTTGAAGATTATATTAAAACTGAAACATTAGCATTATCAATAGAAAAATGCGATTGTGATGATTTAGAAAAACAAAATTTAAATGATCATGTCACAGGAATAAAAGTAGAAAGAGTATAAATTATTGTAATATATACCATAGAAATAGGGGGGTTAACTCATAAACAAAAATTTTATTTTTAAAAATAATAAAATTAGAGGTTTTTGGGTTAGCTTCTTTTAGTATATAGAAAAATTATTTGAAATATAATATAAATAATGTATACACTTTATTATAAATATGGTATACTATATATAAATTGTGTATCATATATATGCAATAATACGAAAGAAGGTGATTACTATCCAACTTAATGATAGACAACTAAAGATAATTGAAATAGTAAAAGCCAATGAACCTATAACAGGTGAGAAGGTAGCCGAAAAATTAAATGTTACAAGAGCTACTTTGCGATCAGATCTTGTAGTATTGACAATGACTGGCATATTGGATGCCAGACCTAAGGTTGGCTACTTCTATGTGGGAGAAGGAGACTTTTCCAATGAAAATAATTTAATGAAACAGATGAAAGTTTCAGATGTTATGGGGGTACCACTTACTGCCAGACAAAGTGATACGGTATATGATGTAATTGTAAATATATTTCTTGAAGATTCAGGAGGTGTATTTATAATAGATGATAACGACTATCTTTGTGGTGTTGTATCAAGAAAAGATCTACTAAAAGCCACTATGGGTAATAATGATATAAAAAAAGATCCTATAGGTCTGGCTATGACTAGAGTACCTAATATTGCAACTGTATTAGAAGATGAATATATTTGTGATGCGGCAAAAAAGTTAGTGAAGAGAGAAGTTGACAGTCTTCCAGTTGTTAGATATGTCAATGGGGATAGTCAAAAGATGAAAATTGTTGGTAAAATATCAAAGACATTAATTACTCGTCTTTTTGTAGAAATGACTGACAAATAAAAAACCTAGGAGGTAGTATGGAAAAAAATATTTCAGTATTTATAGTATCTGACTCTCTTGGAGAAACGGCAAGAGCTTTAGCCAGAGCTACAATTTCTCAATTTGAAAATAAAGATCAGTGGGATATAAGAAGATTCCCATATATAAATAATATAGAGCTACTTGAAGAAGTGCTCAATGATGCAAAAACTATGGATGCATTAGTTCTTTACAGTATAGTAAGTGATGACTTAGCAAAACATGCTGGAGAATTTTGTGAAAAGATAGGTGTAGAATATGTGGATTTGCTATCATCAATAATAGAAAAAATGAGTGAGAAATCAGGACTATCTCCTCTTAGAGAAGCAGGTTTAATTAGAAAAATGGATAAATCATATTTTAATAGAGTAGAAGCGATTGAATTTGCAGTAAAATATGATGATGGGAAAGATCCAAGAGGCTTATTGAAGGCAGATTTGGTATTGGTGGGAATTTCGAGAACTTCCAAAACTCCTTTGAGTATGTATTTGGCAAATAAGCATATAAAAGTTGCCAATGTTCCCCTGGTTCCTGAAGTGCCGATTCCAAAAGAACTATCTAATGTAGATCCTAAAAAGATAATAGGTTTAACAAATTCACCGGAAAAATTAAATACGATAAGAGTAGAAAGATTGAAATCGATGGGGCTATCTGGTTCTGCTAATTATGCTAAATTAGATAGAATATTGGAAGAATTAGATTACTCTGAAAAGGTAATGAAGACATTGAAATGCCCGGTAATAAATGTAGCAAATAAGGCAATAGAAGAAACAGCTGGAATTATTTTAGATATATTGAAAGAGAATGGGTTAACTATTATTAAAGATTACGATATTTAATATTTGGCGAATAATCAGTTTAACCATGGAAATGAATAAAAATGATTTATATCGCATTAGTGGAGTTGTACTCCGTGCGTTTAAATAATGTATCTAATAAAAAATATTTACTTTAAGAATTTTTAGGAGGAAAAAATGAGTATAAAATTTGTTTACAGTTTTGACGAAGGAAATAAGGAAATGAGAAGCCTATTGGGTGGTAAAGGAGCTAATTTAGCTGAGATGACTAATATCGGTCTTCCAGTACCTCAGGGGTTTACAATAACTACAGAAGCTTGTAATGACTACTATGATAATGACCATAAAATTAGACAGGAAGTATTAGATCAGATCGATGATAAACTTGCAAAGCTTGAAGCAGAACAGGGTAAAAAATTGGGTTCTGATGAGAATCCACTTTTGGTTTCTGTTAGATCAGGTGCTGTATTCTCAATGCCAGGTATGATGGATACTATATTAAACTTAGGTTTAAATGATACAAGTGTAAATGGTTTGATTTCAGCTACAAAAAATGAAAGATTCTCTTATGATAGCTATAGAAGATTTATTCAGATGTTTTCAGATGTTGCTATGGAAGTTCCTAAATACAAATTTGAAAATGTTTTAGATAAAGTAAAAGCAGATAAAGGTTACAAATTTGATACTGAGTTGACGGTTGATGATCTTAAGGAAATCGTTGTAGAATTCAAGAAAATATATAAAAATGAAGTAGGAGAAGATTTTCCGCAAGAACCTAAAAAACAGTTATTATTGGCAATTGAAGCTGTTTTTAGATCTTGGAATAATCCGAGAGCAATTGTATATAGAAAGTTAAATGATATTCCTAATAATCTTGGAACAGCTGTAAATATTCAGTCAATGGTATTTGGTAATATGGGTTCTGATAGTGGAACAGGAGTTGCTTTTACCAGAAATCCATCAACAGGTGAAAATAAGTTATTCGGTGAATATTTAATAGATGCACAGGGAGAAGATGTTGTTGCAGGTATTAGAACTCCACAAAGCATTGATACGTTAAAGACTGATATGCCGGAAATGTATGAACAATTTGTGAAAATTACAGATATTTTGGAAAGCCACTATAAAGATATGCAGGATATAGAGTTTACTATAGAAAAAGGTAGATTGTTTATCCTTCAAACTAGAAATGGTAAAAGAACTGCAAAAGCAGCTATAAATATAGTTGTTGATCTAGTTAACGCGGGTGTTATTGATAAAGAGGAAGCTATAATGAGAATAGAGCCTAATCAGTTAGATCAGCTTTTACACCCAACTTTCAATGCTGAAGCATTAAAGGATGCACAATTATTAGCAAAAGGACTTCCAGCATCGCCGGGTGCTGCAACTGGTAAAGTTTATTTCCATGCAGATGACGTTGTTGATCATGTAAAATCTGGAGAAAAAACTATATTGGTAAGACAAGAAACATCTCCAGAAGATATAGAAGGTATGGTAAATGCTGAAGGTATATTAACAGCAAGAGGAGGGATGACTTCTCATGCTGCAGTTGTTGCAAGAGGTATGGGTAAGTGTTGTGTAGCTGGTTGCGGTGAATTAAGTGTAGATGAAGCAGCTAGAGAAATAAGAGTTGGCAATAGAGTAATTAAAGAAGGTGAATATATATCAATTGATGGTTCAAGTGGATGTGTATATCTAGGTTCTATTGAAATGACCAGTGTTGAAGTAAGCGGTAGTTTTGGAGAATTCATGACATGGGTTGATGAAGTAAGAGATATGATGGTTAGAACAAATGCAGATAATCCTAGAGATGCAAAAAAAGCTATTGAGTTTGGAGCTGAAGGTATCGGTCTTTGTAGAACTGAGCATATGTTTTTTGAGGAAGAAAGGATACCTGCAGTAAGAGAAATGATAATTGCTGACAATGTTGAAGATAGAATAAAAGCTTTGGATAAATTACTTCCATTCCAAAGAGAAGATTTCCATGGAATATTTAAAGCTATGGAAGGCAGACCTTGTAATGTTAGATTACTAGATCCACCACTTCACGAATTCTTACCTCACGAAGACTCAGCTATTGAAGAACTGGCTAATCAGATGGGAATAAGAACATCAGAACTTAAAAAGAGAGTACTTGATTTAGATGAATTTAACCCAATGCTTGGACATAGAGGTTGTAGACTTGCGGTAACTTATCCGGAAATATGCGAAATGCAGGCAAGAGCAATTGCGCAGGGAGCGATATTAGCAATAAAAGAAGGATATGAAGTTGTTCCTGAAATAATGGTACCATTAATTGGAACAGTTAATGAACTTAAAATGCTAAGACCTATTATTGAAGAAACTGTAAACTCAGAATTGGAAAAAGCTGGTGTTAGTATGAATTACACAGTAGGTACTATGATAGAAATACCTAGAGCTTGTTTAACTGCAGATGAAATAGCAGAAGTTGCAGATTTCTTCAGTTTTGGAACAAATGACCTTACTCAGATGGGATTTGGATACTCAAGAGATGATGCAGGAAAATTCTTGGGTGAATACGTTGAAAATGGAATACTTGAAAAAGATCCATTCCAGGTATTAGATCAGAAGGGTATCGGTAAATTGGTTGAAATGGCAGTTAAACTTGGTAGGGGAGCTAAGTCAGATCTTAAATTAGGTATTTGTGGTGAACATGGTGGAGAACCGTCTTCAGTAGAATTCTGCTATAATCAGGGATTAAATTATGTTTCTTGTTCTCCATTTAGAGTACCTATTGCAAGATTAGCCGCAGCACAGGCAACTATCAAAAAAAGAAGTGGAGCAATAGAAAGAGATAAATAGTTAAATATTGATAATATCTATTTTAGGTATTTAAAAATAGAATAACAAAACTTTTTTTCAAAAATTGATATTTGAGTTTTATTTAAAAAAGCTCTATAAGACTGTTTTTAAGGCTTATAGAGCTTTTTATAATGCAAAAAAATAATTGTTTTACGAATTGAATAATAGGAGCATCAAAAAAGTGTTGCCTTTCCAACTTGTTATGAATATTTATGATAGTTATAATATTGTCAAATAAATAGAAATGAAATTGTACCTAAAAATATAAAATATTCTAAAATTTATATTAAAATTAATAAAGTCTAAATTAGTATAAATTAAAAGTTGGAGGTGTTTAAAATAAGAAAATTAATAGTAACAAATAATAAGAAGTTATCATGCCCAGATTTTAATATTGTTAAAGTTGAGGGGAATTTTTTGGATGTGTTGTATAAAACGAGAGATCTTATTCATTTGGGATACAAATTGATTTCACATCCTCTAGGGGCAAGCATGAGGATTATGCATTCTCCAGTTAGATCGATATTAATGAGCAATCATGTGGGCAGTATTGATGAAGAGTCTTTGGAAATTATTGAATCAAGTATAGAAAAATATAAAATTTCTATGGGAGAGAGAACGATAGACGCTAGAAATATAAATGATTATGAATTAATTGATTATGAGTTATTAAAATCTGCTATTAGAGAAAACGATTTTATTAATTCTATAATCAAAAATAATAATATATAAATAGAAGGGGTGAAGTGTTTTGAGGTTAGAGCTAAGAAAAATTCCAATTACTAATATTGAGTTTGGAAATGAAACAAAGGTTGATGGGGCTACGCTATTAATTGACAGAGAAGAGTTGATTAAAAAATTGAAGGAAGTTCCAAATGTAAAAGAAATAAAAATAGACCTTGCAAGACCAGGTGAAAAAATCAGAATAATACCTGTAAAGGATGTAATCGAGCCAAGGTTTAAAGTAGAAGGACCAGCAGGTTTTGCTGGTGTTACAAGTGATGTTGCTCAATTGGGCAATGGAGTTGTAAATGTATTAGATGGAGCAGCAATTGTTACAATTGGAGACATAGTAGGTTTTCAAGAAGGTATAATTGATATGTGGGGTGAGGGAGCAAAGTGGACTCCATTTTCAAAAACTAATAATATAGTGGTCGATATAAGTGTGATTGACGGACTTACACCCCATGAACATGAAGAAACTTGCAGGTTAGTAGGATTGAAAGCATCCGAATTGGTTGGACTTGCAGCAAGAGAAATGATTTCGGAAAATATCGAAATATTTGATATGGGGGATAATGTAGAAGAAACTTCTAAATATCCGGATCTGCCTAAAGTTGTGTATGTTGAGATGCTTATATCACAGGGATTACTTCATGCAAGTTATATATATGGAGTAGATTCTGCTCATATCCTTCCTAATTTAATTGCACCTAATGAAGAATTAGATGGTGCTGTGATAAGCGGAAATTGTGTTGCCGCTTGTGACAAAATAACGACTTATCAACATCAAAATAATGCAGTTATAAAAGAATTATATAAACTTCATGGAAAAGAGATAAATTTCCTGGGCGTGGTACTAGTTCCAGAAATGACAACTTTAAATGGTAAATTTATATCTTGTGACTACACTGCAAAACTTTGTAAAATGCTGGGAGCAGACGGTGTAATAGTATCTGAGGAAGGATATGGAAATCCGGATTCGGATCTGGTAATGATTTGTTCAAGATTAGAAAAACAAGGAATAAAAACAGTTTTAATCACCGATGAATGCTCCGGATGGGATGGAATGAGTCAACCTCTTACAGATATTGCAAAAGAGGCTGTTGCCGTGATTTCTACGGGAAATGTATCCCATGTGGTAGAGTTAGAAAAAGCTGACATAGTACTTGGTGATCCTAATGCAGTTTCAAATATTGCAGGTGGTTGGGCAGGTGCCTATAATCCGGAAGATGGAACAATGAAGTGTGAACTTAATGCAGTGATAGGTGCTACTTCTGAAATTGGCACTCATAACTGTACTGTAGAACTATACTAAGGAGGGGATTGATATGTCAGAAAAGAAAATAATATATTATTTAAACCAATTCTTTGGACAAATAGGTGGAGAAGACAAAGCAGATATATCTCCAATGTTTAAAGAGGGCGGAATAGGTCCATCAGAAGCTTTTGAAAAATCATTAGAAGGTTTGGGAAAAGTTATTGGTACAATAATCTGTGGAGATAATTTTTTCAATGAAAATAAAGATGAAGTTTTGGATTTTTTAGAAAATATTAATAAAGAGCATAATCCTGATTTGATTGTGGCGGGCCCAGCTTTTAATGCAGGAAGATATGGAATGGCTTGTAGTGGTGTTGCAGAATTCTTTGAAAAAAAAGGTGTTCCGGTAATTTCTGGTCTGTATGAAGAAAATCCAGGTTTGGATAGTGCTAGAAAATATGCATATATAGTAAAGACAGGGGATTCAGCAGGCACGATGAGAAAAGCACTTCCCGCGATGTCCCGTTTGGCGAAGAAGTTACTGGCAGGGGAAACTTTGAAGCCTGAAATAGATGGGTACTTTGCCCAAGGAAAAAGACTAACTGTATTTTCAGAAAAGACCGGTTCTAAAAGAGCAGTTGATATGTTGATGAAAAGATTAAAAAATGAGGAGTTTGTAACGGAGCTACCAATGCCGGTATTCGATACTGTGGATCCTGCTCCAGCTATCAAAGATTTATCAAAATCTAAAATAGCACTTGTTACAACGGGTGGTATTGTACCTTGTGGAAATCCTGATAGAATACAATCTGCATCTGCCCAAAAATGGGGAAAATATGATATATCTAAACTAGATATGCTTAAAGGTGAATATTGTACAATTCATGGTGGATATGATCCGGTATATGCCAATGAAATACCAGATAGAGTTGTTCCTTTAGATTCACTGAGAATATTTGAAAAAGAAGGTATAATAGGACAAGTGTATGACTATTTTTATACAACTACAGGAACTGGAACGGCAATAGGTAACTCAATTATATTTGGCAAGGAAATAGGAGAAGAATTGAAGGAAGCCAAGGTTGATGGTGTTATCCTAACATCTACGTGAGGTACTTGTACTCGTTGCGGTGCAACGATTGTAAAAGAGATTGAAAGATATGGTATTCCAATTGTTCATATGGCTACGATAGTCACAATATCTAATTCAGTTGGAGCCAATAGAATAATACCTACAATTGCCATACCTTATCCAACTGGAAACCCAGAAAAAGGTGAGAAAGAGTTTGAACTAAGACATTCTTTAGTAAAAAAAGCACTTGATGCTTTGGTGACAAATGTAGATAAACCGACAATTTTTTAAAAAACTATATGACTTTATATTTCCTTAAAGTATATAAATCATCATAAACTTTAAGGTAGAAAAAGGTGACAATATGAAAAAATCTAATGAATTGGTTAAAGCGGACGAATTGGTCAAATCAGGTAAAGTTTTAAATTATGCAGGTGCATTTATAGCCCTTCTTATAGGATCAGGTTTTGCAACCGGGCAGGAAATACTCCAGTATTTTGCTGCATGGGGATATAAAGGTATGTTGGGGGTTATAGTGTGTTTTATACTTCTTGCATATGTTGGAGTAAGTTTTATTTCAGCAGGGTACAATAATAAATTTGATACACCAAATGATATTTATAGATACTATTGTGGAAATAAATTGGGGACGTTTTACGATTTATTTTCTGTCTTCTTTATTTTTTTATCGTACACAGTAATGATAGGAGGAGCCGGTGCCACAGCAGCACAGCATTATGAAATATCACCTTATGTAGGTGGAATATTAATGGCAATATTTGTTGTAATTACAGTAATATTCGGTTTAAATAGAATTGTTGAAATTATAGGAAATATTGGACCTGCTATTGTAGTTATAGCAATTTTGGTCGGTACGGTTAGTATTTTTAGAAATTTGGATGGAGCATCAACTGCCAGTGATGTTGTTTCTGAATTGGTTAAAAATAAAGAAATTAAGGTAGCTTCAAATAATTGGCTATTAGCTGCAGGTTCATATGTTGGATTTTGCATGTTATGGTTAGCGGCTTTTTTAGGACAAATAGGTTCTAATGCTAATAGTGATAAAGAAGGTAAGTTAGGAGCATTCTTTGGTGCCACTGGATTTTCAGTAGCAGTACTTTTGATGTCACTTGGGATATTTTTCTCTATATCCAAGTTAAAGGGTTCTCAGATTCCGACACTAATACTTGCTGGAGAAATACATTCGCAACTGGCCAATATATTTTCCATTATAATATTGCTAGGCATATACACTACATCAGTTCCTCTGTTATGGTCTGTTGTTGCCAGATTTTCAAAAGAAAAAACAGATAAATTCAGGGTGTTAACTATTGTGTTGGGAGCCATAGGTGCTTTTGTAGGATTAATATTAAGATTTGATGTACTTGTAAATTATGTTTATGTTCTCAATGGATATGTTGGTTTAATATTGTTATTTATAATGATTTTAAGAAGTATTCAATGGAGGATAATTTGATATAATTTATTAATAATATTTTTTCAGGGCTATAGATAATACTTTTTTACTATAGCCCTGAATACTATAAATAAATCGTTTTATTTAATAAATTTCAATATCAGTATGCACATTTGTTATTTATGTATTTCAGATTCATATCAAGGAGATATTTTGTGATATAATATATTATATAAGAGATGTATAAAGTTCATATATAGCATATGTAATGATATATTAAAATTTTGGAGATGTATGCAAATGGATGAAAAATTTTGGGAAATTCAAATTTTTAAAGGTATTTCTGAAAATTCTAAAACAAAAATATTAAAAATGGATAAAAAAGAGGTTTATTATAAATCCAGTGAAACATTGTTTAATGAAGGTGATGAAATAAACTATTTTGGTGTAATTCTTGATGGAGTTTTGAAATGCACAGAGTACACAATAAGTGGTAAAGAACTTAATTCGTCATATTTTTTTAATGGAGATGCTTTTCCTTTTTATTTAATATATGGTGGAGCAAGTAAATATAATTTTAATATAGTAGCTTTTAAAAAATCTAAAGTCGTTCTATTACCAGTTGTAGAGTTAAAAGAAATTATAGATAGTGATATAGTTTTTTTACACAATATTTTAACTTTTGTTGCAGAGTACAATTGTTATAGTAAAATTCTTTTAAGATGTGTTCAGTATAGAAGAGTAATTGAAAGACTAAGTTATTGGTTATTGAATATTAACGAAGCTGATAATATCATACAAATACCAAACTCACAAGAAGTTTTGGCTAATATACTTCATGTAAACAGAAGCAGTTTGAATCAAGAACTCGTATTTTTAGAAAGGCTAGGAGTTATTGAATGTAATAGAAGAAACATAAAAATATTGGATAGAAAATATTTGGAAGATTTATTATAAATATTGATATTTAATATATCAGATGACAATATAAACGAAAAAGAAACATAAAAAGATATATAATCTAATGATTGCCGGGGATAAAAAAGAATGTATAAGGGTTTAAAATAATGAGGTTGACTAAAAAGTTCGAGTTATAACTTTTTATGCCAACCTCATCTTTAATAACTACAAAAATATAGTATCTCAGAAAAATAGAAGTTACTATTTTTTTCTTTCGTACACAAGAAATCTGTATTTGGGTGCATTTTCAGGTGTTATATAATCGGATTTTTGTATTAGTTTCCACTCTTTATCGGGTATCTGTGGAAAGAATGTATCTGCAACAACTTTTTCATTTTCCTCTATTTCAGTTATATATAGTTTGGAGGATACATCCATAAACTGTTTATAAATATTATCTCCACCAACTATAAATATTATTTCGTTTGGATTATTTTGAGCATATTTAACTACTTCTTCTTTTGAATTCATTGTTATTGCACCATCAAATATGGATTTGCTTCGTGTAAGAACGATATTTTTTCTATTTGGAAGAGGTCTCTTTGGGAAACTAAAATATGTTTTTCTTCCACAGACAATTGTATGTCCACTAGTTGTTTCTTTAAAATACTTCAAATCTTCTTTTAAGTGATATAGCATATCTCCATTCAGTCCAATTGAATTACTTTTTTTTGTCATAGCAACCATCATATAAATATTATTTATCATTTTTGCCTCCAGTATATTTTATATTGCCATTTCAAATTTAAGATTAGGTTTAATAGGATCATACCCTTCAAGCGTGAAATCTTCAATGGTAAAGCTATAGAAATCAGTTTTTTCAGGGTTAAGAACAAGTTTAACCGATTCTGAATCTTTTTGTGAATTTCTACTGATTATCTCCTTTACCTGTTCAATATGTCTATCATATATATGGGCATTATTTACATAATGGCAAAAAACACCTGGTTCTAGTCCTATATGTCTAGCAACCATCATTTGAAGGGCTACATATTGAATTTTATTGATTGCATTGGCAACGGGAACATCCGAAGATCTTTGTATAAGAGTCATGTCCAAGTATCCATCGCGAACACTCCACTGAGTTTCCATGGCACAAGGGAAAAGACCTTTCGTTGACATTAAATCGGCTTCCTGATATAAGTTAATTATATGTCTTCTTCCATAGGGTTGATTTTTTAGATTTTCTAATAACTTATTCATCAAATCGTATTTTTTTACTGTTGCACCATATCTCTGGCCTATAGTTCTGTCGCCTATATCCCATTCATCCCACCAAGTTATTCCGTGTTTTTCTTTAAGGAGATTTAGATCATTGCTTTGATCCTGATATATCCATAGTATTTCCTTAATTCCGGATTTCCAAGCCACCTGTCTAAGGGTAACAATGGGAAGTTCACCCCTGGAAAGATCATATCTTTCAAAGACTTGGTTTATAAAAAAAGTATGTGATGGTGTCCCGTCAGCATATTTAGGTCTTACCTTTTCTCCCAAAGTATTGTTTTTACTTTCAAGTATTTCAGTACATAATTTTTTAAAGTTTTTATCTGCTAATGTCATTTATTTCCCTCCAATTTTTTTTTAACATTATATGTTAGTATATCATATTATATTTTTTATATAAATGGCATAATATTATACCTATAATATTTTACACTATTAAAGTTACCGTGTTAATATCAATTACAAAAACTTATATATTTTTTAATTTTTGTAGATATATTGTAGCTATTTTTTGTTTATATTGTTATTGTATTGTTACCACATAACAAAGTTTTTTGATATATACTAAATATGAGAAAATAATAATTTTTGGAATTTATAATTAGTATTATTTAGGAATTATCACAAGTTTTTATGAAAGGATAGAGTGTTATGAAAAAAAATATTAAAAGAACGATTTTAACAGTTGCTGTTATGACTTTATTTTTGTCATTGGGATCCAGTATGTCAAATGCAATTAATAGAGATTTAAGTGGTACTGATAGATTTTCAACTGCAATTAGTATATCAAAGAGTGGATGGAGCAATGGAAGTGAAATTGTTATGCTTGTAAATTCTAGAGCAGTTTCGGATTCTCTAGCAGTTGCACCACTGGCAAAAAAACTACAGTCTCCTGTTTTATTGACTAATAGTGAAGTTATTAACTCTAATACAAAAGAAGAGATTGTTAGACTTAAAGCAAAAAAAATTATAATTATTGGAGGTAAAAGTTCAGTTTCAAGTTCTATAGAAGATAATCTTAGAAATGAAGGTTATGAAGTTGAAAGAATTACTGGTAGCAGTAGAGTGGAAACATCTATAAATATAGGACGTAAAATATCAAAAATAAATGGAAAACCGTTTTCTGAAATTTTTATAGTAAATGGTAAGACAGGTTTGGCTGATGCAGCAGGTGCCGGTGCAATTGCAGCGAAAAGAGATGCGGCAATTATTTTTGCAGATAATAACTCATTTCAATTGGTGCAACAGGAATTATCTTCTATCAATAATGGCATAGAGTATCTTATTGGAGGAATTAGCAATATACCTGTTGAATACGAAAAAATTGGCAGTAATGTAGAGAGAATATCCGGAAAAGATAGACAAGAAACAAATTATAAGTTGATAAGGAAATTTTACTCAGAGTTTAATTCTGTTTATATAGCTGATGATGGTAATAAAAATCCATCAAGATTAATCGACTCGGTATTGATAAATGCGGGTATAATAGCTAGTCAAAATAATACAAATAATATAGATAACACAGAGAATACAACCACTATAAGTGAAGTATCTGATGATGGTGTTGCGACTGAAAATTTAAGTGCTGATAACAATGCATCTAAACCTTTAGTAGATGGACCGGTTGTTCTTGTAAATGAAAATAAGGGATATACATTTGACCAATTGGATTTGATTAATGGTTCATCAAGTACTGTAAACGAAATAGTTCAAGTAAGTGGTGGAGAAAAGTTTGCTAAATTAAGGGAAATTATGGCAACTTTTATTGAAAATAGAAATAATCAGGCTGTAAATGACAATTATAATAAATTGATGAGCTATAGAAATATGCAAGTAGAGTACAATTTGGGAAATAGAAAGGTATTGCTTAATAGTGATAGGATAATGCCTATGGTTATTATAAAAAATGATGCAGTTAATACTATTGATGTGAATAGAAATTCTGTTAGAAATTTTGTATCTTCTCTGAATCCATCGGGAATTACTCAAAGCAGCAATGAATCATATGCTTATTGGAAGAATAATAATGTGATTATAACAAGTTCTTCTACTTTAAAATTAGATATAAACAAAGAAACAGAAAACTTGATAAGGATAATAAAAGAAGCTAAATCTGTGTATGGAATAACTCCAAGATACATTAAAGTTGAACTTCCTAAGAATGGTAAAAAGATAGGATCAAAATATATTGTAGTCAATATATCTCAACAAAATATGAAACTTTGGGATAATGGAAAGGTTGTTTTATCCACACCAATTGTGTCTGGTAATCCAAACAAAGGGTATGCTACACCTCCGGGAATATTTAAAATTAACTATAAAATGAGGAATAAAGTTCTGAGAGGACCAGGTTATGCATCACCAGTTAAATATTGGATGCCTTTCAATGGTGCAATAGGTATACATGATTCTTCTTGGCAACCGGCTTATGGTGGAAATAGATATTTATATGCAGGGTCACATGGATGTATAAATACACCTCTAAAAAGTGTTGCACGTTTATACAATATGGTTTCTGCTGGAACTCCAGTGATTGTAGTTAGAAGATAGAATTTATTATACTAGCTTTTGGTTGGAAAATATAAGATAATCTGTATTTATGGAGGAAGAGCCAGTGACGGAATACCTAGATGAAACTATAAATATAAGTGATTTAATTAAATTGCAAAAAGAATTCTTTATAAAAGGCGATACATTGGAATATAGTTTTAGACTCAAAAACTTGGTATCTCTCAGGAATGAAATTTTAAAAAGAGAAAAAGACATTGAAGAAGCTTTGTATAAAGATTTGAGAAAATCATCTTTTGAATCCTATATGACAGAAATAGGTTTGGTTTTGGAAGAAATCAACTATCATATCAAAAATCTAAAGAAATGGATGAAAAAGAAAAAAGTAAGAACTTCAATATCACAATTTCCGGCTAGAAGCTATATCTATCATGAACCATTGGGAATTTGTTTAATAATGGCACCATGGAATTATCCGATAAACTTAGTCTTTATGCCTTTAATAGGAGCTATTTCAGGTGGAAATACAGCTGTTATAAAGCCATCTGCCTATGCACCTAATTGTTCTAATATAGTACGGGAGATTATAGAAAGTATTTTTTGTAAAGAATATGTGGCTGTCATAGAAGGTGGAAGAAAAGAAAATGAGAAATTACTTGAAGAAAAATTTGATTTCATTTTTTTCACAGGTTCTATATCGGTTGGAAAATTGGTAATGGAAAAGGCTTCAAAAAATTTAACTCCTATTATTTTAGAGTTAGGAGGAAAGAGCCCTACAATTATAGAAAAAACGGCTGATTTAAAACTTGCCGCTAAGAGAATTGCGTTTGGGAAAATCCTTAATGCAGGTCAAACATGTGTTGCACCTGACTATGTTTTAATAGATAAATCTATTTGTCAACTTTTCACGAAATATTATGTTGAATATATAAAAGAATTTTTTGAAAATGATGATTATAAAAATTTTCCAAAAATAATAAATAAAAAGCATTTTAACAGAATTATTAAATTGATTGATAGTGAAAAAGTTGTTTTTGGTGGTGAGTATAGTGAAGAAAATTTAATCATATATCCCACTATAATTCACGAAAATGATTTTAATTCGAGGATAATGAATGAAGAAATATTTGGACCTATTTTACCGATTATTGAGTATGAAGACATTGAGGAATGTATTGAATATATTAATTCGAAACCCAGACCATTAGCTTTGTATTTATTCACTAATAGTAGTGAAATTGAAGAAAAAATCATTAAAAGATGTTCTTATGGTGGCGGTTGCATTAATGATACTCTGGTTCATATTACAAATAACAAGATGGGATTTGGTGGAATTGGAGAATCTGGAATAGGTCAATATCATGGTGAAAAGAGCTTTGAAGCTTTTACCCACCCTAAAGCTATTATGAAAAAATTTAATTGGTTGGATTTACCTATGAGATATCATCCATATAATGAAAAAAAATCAAAATTAGTAAGATTTTTTATAAAATAGAATTATTTTTAGTTAAATAATGTAATTATATATATAAAATTATATAAGATATACTAATTTAGTATTAATAATGAAATATAATAATTTAGTATAAAAAGTATAGAGAAACTCAAAAGAAAAGTTTTATCATTATAAAAATTATGTCCTTTCTAAAACGGTTTTATAAGGTTTAAATTTATATTTTGAGTTTTTGTATGAAAGAAAGGGGAGATAAAGTCAACCCCTTTTCTTTTTTATATTTATTTATTGATTTTATTTTTATCTAAAGCAAATTTCCAAATATTATTAATTATGTTTAAATAATCATCCAAGTTTATATGAGCATCTGTATAAATATCATTGTAGCTAATTTTTTCGCTATAATTTAGTATGTTTATGGAAAATTCTTCTAGTTTTTTATACACTCCTTCTGCATTTTTATCTCCAATTATATCTTTTTTAGGATTCGCATAAAGAGGTCCCCCTCCAATTCCGATACCTTGAACCCATGTAAATTTATTTTTATTGGCAAAGTTTTTGATAAAATTTATTGAATGTATATTTTGGTTTCCATGTATTAGTCCATTATTAGCTAGAACATATATTTTTGTATCTCTTATATTACTTCCCAACTTTCCGTAAGTATGGTTTTTCATATATTGATATAGGTAGGCATCAATTCTTTGGAAATTTTGTATGATATGAGATGGCGGGCCATCTACATAAATCCCAAAACAAATTATAATGGAATCGTACATGGTGAATTTCATTATTTCGTCAGGATTGATTGGTCTTGTAGTTCCCCAATAATATTTATCAATTTTAAATTCATTATTTGATAATTTATTGCAAATCTCTATCAATTTATTAGAGTAAAATTCAGAAGCAGATTTTTTTCCACGTGGACTTGCATTTATAATTGCAATAGAGTTTTTTGGCTTTTCTACTTCACCTATTTTCGGTATAAGAATATCCCTTGTTTCTTCCAAGTTAGGATCTATTTTTTTACCTCCAAGTAATATAAAAGCAGTATTAAATGCACTTACGAATTCAATACTATATGAATTTACAAAATAGTTTTTACAAAAAGCTTTTACAAATTGAGAAGCTTCATTTTTTTCCTGTTCTGTACCATTTCCATAAAAAACTACATTTAAATGAAAGGTGTGGTTGTATCTTTTTCCATGTCTTATATCATCTTCATCTTTTATCATAAAAGTATCAAGGTATCCTACACATCTGTCTAAAACTCTCTTAACGGGGTAAGATACACTTCCGAAACAGAGTTTACTGACAATGGTTATGGTATCATAATTTTTTATTTTTTGAGAAAAAAATTGAGCTTTATCTTTAATGATACATTTACCTGGAGTTTTGACCCAGCAAGCTGCACAGCCGGTACAGGGTTTAATATCTCTACAGTCAAGTAAGTCTATTCCTTCTTTAAATTCTATATTTTCCGCACTTTCTAATACAACAAGTTCCATTGATTTATCTCCTAAAATATAAGAATAAAATAACAAATTTATCTGTTAATTTTAAGTAAGTAAAATTAATATACTGATAGTTAAATTATATCATTACAGGAGTTTTTTTTCAGTAAAATCAGTATAAATTGAGATAATTATTTTGAAAACCAGAGAATATTTTAAGTATATTTATTCGATGCAATTTGTAGTTATATAAAAGGAAGGATGGTATAATAGTATATAATGAAAAATTGATACAAATAAACAGAATATGAAATTGTACTTGTAAGAAATTAGTGTATTTGTTATAGCATTTGATGAATACAATTTTTGCTAAAAATGTGATTTAATACAATTTAAAGAGGGAGTATATATTATGAGATTAAAATATATTTATCATAGCAGTTTTTTGGTTGAGTTAAAAAATGTTAATATAATATTTGACTATTATAAAAAGGAAATTCCTGATATGGATAGGAATAAAAAATTATATATAATTAGTACACATGGTCATAAAGACCATTTTAATAAAAAAATCTTTGACTTATTTTCTGAGTTCAAAGATGTGGAGTATATATTGTCAGATGACATAAATTTGATAAATATTGAAAAAGATAAAAATATACATAAAATATCTATCAATTCGAAATATAATATTGGTGATTTAGAGATAGAAACCTTTGAGAGTACGGACTTAGGAGTGGCGGTATTGATAATAGTTGAGGGAAAAACAATATATCATGCCGGTGATTTGAATTGGTGGACATGGCATGGATATGAGACAAAAGAAGAATATCAGGTGATGACTGAAAGATTTTTAAAAGAGATGGATAAGTTAACAGAAAGAAATATTGATCTTGCAATGGTTCCTTTAGATCCAAGACAAGGGGACAGGTATGACTGGGGATTATCACATTTTATTAAGGTAACGAAAACATCCTATGTAGCACCAATGCATCTTTGGGAAAAATATGAAATGATTGATAAATTTAGAAAAAAACATTTGGATTTAACTGAAAAAACTGTTATTATTGATACGCATAAGACATCGACTGATGGATATACTATAGAGTAGACATATTGGGAGCAT
The DNA here is from genome assembly GCF_014229965.1 of Peptostreptococcus canis. Lineage (GTDB taxonomy): Bacteria > Bacillota > Clostridia > Peptostreptococcales > Peptostreptococcaceae > Peptostreptococcus > Peptostreptococcus canis. Next base: position 228,441 of record NZ_JABGBW010000002.1, on the reverse strand, counting down.
ATAGCGAATAAATTTTGTTTATCATAATTAAGAAAAATTTTTATTCAATAAGGTAAAATAAGGAGGTAAAAATGGATTTATTTACTGACTTTTTGAAGTCTATAGATATTAATGACAAAAAAACTCTCAAAGGTTTAGAAGATGTGATTTTATCAAAGGTAATTGTAAATAAAAAAAACTCTGAGATAACTCTGTATATCACATCAAAGGAAGTTATAAGTAATAGAAAATTGGACCAAATTAGAAGAAGAATTGCCCATAAGAGCAATGTTAGTGTTGATATTATAAAAATTAGACCAAGAATAAAATACAATGAAAAAAAAGGAGAAAAATTTATATTAAAAAAATATTGGGAAAATATATATTATTTAATCTGGAAGAAATGTCCGTCAGTAGCAGCATTTGAGAAACAATTAGAATATTTATATATAGATAGAAAACTTAAAATCAAAGCACCAAATGAATTTATTTTTAACAGATTTAAAGAGAAGAGTATAGATAAATGGGTAAAAGAATTGATACAAAGGGAGTTAGGTTTGGGGCTTGAAGTAGAACTTGAATGTGCAGTAAGAAATATGAATCAGGAAGAATCTTTAAAGAAAATAATAAAAAGACAAAATGAAGATGTAGATGAAGTGTTATCACGAATAGATTTTTCCAGTAAAAATATCGAAGAAGAGAAGGATAAATATATAGTTAATTTGGAAGATCCAAACTTAGTATATGGCAAAGATATAAAAGCATTTCATTTAGATATATGTGATATAAGTGAGAATACTGGGACTGTAGCAATAGTAGGTGAAGTTTTTAAAACAGATCAAATCGAAAATAGAAATGGTAAAATAAGTTATCATATATATGTTACAGATAACACTGCTGCAATATGTTGTAAAGTAAAATTAAACGATCAGAATAAAGATAAAGTAATTAATAATACCAAGCCAAATTCATATGTCCGTATAGTTGGAGATGTTATAACTAATACTTATAATGAAGAAAGAGAGATAACTATTACGAGTATAAAATTGGAGAAAAAACGAGAAAAAATTGATGTATCTTCAGAGAAAAGAGTAGAACTTCACCTTCATACCCAAATGTCAGCAATGGATTCGACGGTTTCTATAAAAAAGTTGTTTGATAGACTTCAAACATGGGGACATAAAGCTGTGGCTATTACGGATCATGGAGTTGTACAGGCATTTCCGGACGCAATGAATGCAGCAAAAGGTAAAGATATAAAGGTGATATATGGCGTAGAGGCTTATTTAGTAGATGATAATCAAGATATTATACAAGATGCTAATGATAAAGATTTCAATCAGCGTTTTGTAGTTTTTGATATTGAGACAACGGGCTTATCTACTATGAATGATAAAATAACAGAAATAGGAGCTGTTTTGATTGAAAACGGGAAAATAACAGATAATTTTTCTGAATTTGTAAATCCTGAGATGGACATTCCATATAAAATACAAGAATTAACCGGGATAACTAATGAAATGGTAAGTGATGCAAAAACTATTGAAGATGTTCTTCCTAGATTTATGAATTTTGTGAAAGATTCTGTTTTGGTAGCACATAATGCAAATTTTGATACCGGATTTATATTGGAAAACTGTAAAAAGCTCGGGATGGAATATAATAACAAAAAGGTTGATACAATTACGATTTCAAGGGTTATTTTAAAACATATGAGAAGAGTAACTCTTGATAGAGTTGCAAAAGAGATGAATGTTACTCTAAGAGGTCATCATAGAGCTGTAAATGATGCAATTGCGACTGCAGAAATATTTGTAAAATTTATAGAAATATTTAAAAAAGATGGAGCTGAAAAGTTATCAGATGTCAATAGAATTTATGGAAAGATAGACTATACTAAAATAAGACCTACTCATGCGACTATTTATGCAAAAAATCAAGTAGGATTAAAAAATCTTTATAGGTTGATAAGTGATTCTCATATTAATCATTTTTATTCGGTTCCCAGGATATTGAAGAGTAAATTAATTGAAATGAAAGAGGGATTAATAGTCGGGACTGCTTGCTCCAGTGGAGAAATTTTTAATGCAGTTCAAAGGAATTTGCCGGAAGATGAAATAAAAAAAATGCTCGAATTGTATGACTTTATCGAAATTATGCCATTGGAAAATAATAAGTATCTGGTTGAAAGCGGTGAGCTTAAAAATTTTGATGAGTTAAAGGACATAAATAAAAAATTAATTGCATTAGGAGAAAAATATTCAAAATTAGTTGTGGCAACAGGAGATGTTCATATGCTCGATGAACATGAGGGAATCTTTAGAACCATATTAATGTATTCTATAAGAAATAATGGAAGGTATGTAGAACCTTTTAAATTACATTTGAGAACTACTGATGAAATGCTTGAGGAATTTAAATATTTGGGTAAAGAAAAAGCCTATGAAGTAGTGGTTACTAATTCAAACAAAATAGCAGATGTGTTTGATAGGATTTTGCCTATACCGGATGAAACATGTCCACCTGTTATAGAGGGCTCTCAAGAAGAACTTAGAAAAATGTGTTTTGAAAAGGCATATGGTATATATGGAAATCCGTTACCGGAAGTTGTTCAATCCAGATTGGAAAAAGAACTAAATTCAATAATAAATAACGGATATGCAGTTATGTATATAATAGCGAGCAAGTTAGTTGCTAAATCTTTATCTGACGGCTATTTAGTAGGCTCTAGAGGATCGGTCGGATCTTCATTGGCAGCTACTATGAGTGATATTACAGAAGTAAATCCGCTTCCTGCTCACTATATTTGTCCAAATAAGAAATGTAAATATAGTGAATTTTTTGCAATAGGAGAATGGGGCTCCGGCGTGGATCTGCCTGATAAATGCTGTCCCAAATGTGGGGAAAAACTGGTAAAAGATGGACATGATATACCTTTTGAAGTATTTCTTGGATTTGAAGGTGATAAGGAACCGGATATAGATCTTAATTTTTCAGGAACTTATCAGCCCACTATACATGAATATACTGAAGAGCTATTTGGTAAAGGTCATACATATAGAGCCGGAACGATAGGTACTGTTAAAGATAAAACTGCATTTGCATATGTTAAAAAATTTTCTGAAGAAAATAACAAAGATTATTCAAATGCAGAAATGAGTTGGTTGACTGAAGGATGTACCGGAGTGAAGAGAACGTCAGGACAACATCCGGGAGGAGTTATGGTAATTCCTGATTACAAGGATGTTCATGATTTTACGCCAATTCAGTATCCGGCTAATGATACTAATTCATCAGTAATAACTACGCATTTTGATTATCATTCAATTAGTGGTAGAATTTTGAAGCTGGATATACTTGGACACGACGGTCCTACGATAATTAGAATGCTTGAGGACATGACCGGAATAAATATAACAGATATACCTTTGGATGATCCTGAAACTATGTCGCTTTTTACATCGACCAAAGCTTTAGGAGTAACAGAAGAAGATATAGGAACTCCGGTTGGAAGTCTTGCGATACCTGAATTTGGTACAAAGTTTACCAGACAAATGTTAATTGACACGAAACCTACTACATTTGCCGAACTTGTTAGAATATCAGGTTTATCACACGGTACAGATGTTTGGACACACAATGCTCAGGATCTTGTAAGGGGGAATGTTGTTGGATTAAAAGATGTTATTTCAACCAGAGACGATATTATGAACTATCTAATATTCAGTGGTTTGGAGCCTAAAATGGCATTTACAATAATGGAAAGTGTTCGTAAGGGGAAAGGATTAAAACCTGAATTTGAAGATGCTATGAAAGCCAATAATGTTCCGGCTTGGTATATAAATTCTTGTAAAAAAATAAAGTATATGTTTCCAAAAGCTCATGCAGTAGCTTATGTTATGACTTCATTTAGAATTGCATATTGTAAAATTAATTATCCTGAAGCATTTTATGCTACCTATTTTACCACTAAGGTCGAAGATTTCGACATAGAGCTTATAACAAGTGGAATAGATGTTGTTAAGAAAAAAATGGAAAGCATTAGTGAAAAAGGAAATGCAATTACTGCAAAAGAAAAAAATCAGTATACGGTTTTGGAGATAGTAGTAGAGATGTATGCCAGAAATATCGAATTTTTAAAGGTAGATATCTATAAATCGGATGCAAAGGAATTTAAAATAGCTGGAAAAGGTAAAATACTTCCACCTATGATTTCACTTGATGGAATGGGAGAAAATGCTGCTCAGAGTATAGTGGATAATCGAGACAAACCATTTTTATCAAAAGAAGATCTTATTAAAAGAACAAAAGTATCAAAGTCAGTTGTAGAAAAATTATCTGAACATGGAAGTTTAGACGGTTTAAGCGAAAAAAATCAACTATCATTTTTATAGAAAGTTAATAATATTACATTAAAAAGAATATCTGTATTAATGTTTTAAAATACAGGTATTTTTTTATGTTTTACTAAGAATATTAATAAAATTTATTAAAGTGTTGTTATAAGCAAAGCAATATGTTATAATTGCTTTTGTGTTATATTAATATAAGGGGGAAGATATAATGAAAAAAATCAAATTAGGGCTAGTTTCTAAGCTAGTAATAGCCATAATTATCGGTATTATACTAGGTAATATGAAATTTTTACCGGCTAATTTGTTAAGAGTTTTAATTACTCTTTCAAGTCTTTTTGGTGAGTTTTTGAATTTCATAATACCTTTAATGATAATTGGCTTTGTTGTAAAGGGGATTGCAGAATTATCTGAAGGAGCAGGAAAACTTTTAGGAATAACAGCCTTAACAGCATATTGTTCAACTTTAATCGCAGGTACAATAGCTTATTTTGTGGCAAAAAACTTATTCCCGACATTCATTACAGCGGAATTAATTGAAAAAGTGAAGGGAAATGTAGAACCCTTAACTCCATTTTTCAAGATTAATTTAACTCCGATGTTGGATGTTACGAGTGCTGTCGTTTTTGCATTCATAATGGGGTTAAGCATTTCGTGGTTAAAAGGAAACGGACGCGGAAAAGTGTTATTTGAGGTATTCGATGATTTTGAAGCAATAATCTCAAAAGTATTAAGTAAAGTAATTATTCCATTATTGCCATTATTTATAGCAGGTAACTTTACAAATATGAGTTATACAGGTTCAGTATTTAGTGTATTATCAATATTCTGGAAAGTATTTGTTATTGTAATTATACTTCATTTACTATATGTATCACTAATGTTTACTGTTTCTGGGACTTACGCAGGAAAAAATCCTTTTAGACTGATAAGAAATCAGGTGAACGGTTACATGACTGCTATTGGTACACAGTCTTCAGCTGCTACAATACCAGTAAATTTAAAATGTGCTGAAAAGAATGGTGTTTCTGAAGATATAAGAAACTTTGTTGTGCCTCTATGTGCTACTATTCATCTTGCAGGTAGTATGATTACTATTACAAGTTGTAGTGTTGCTGTGTTATTGATGAACGGAATTAACTTTAATTTCGGCACAGTATTTGGATTTATTGCTATGCTTGGTGTAGCTATGGTTGCAGCACCCGGTGCTCCTGGCGGTGCAATAATGTCAGCTTTACCATTCTTACCAATGGTAGGTATTACTACTGAAGTAATGCAACAGTTGATGATTACATTGTATTTAACTCAGGATAGCTTTGGTACAGCAGCCAATGTTTCAGGTGATAATGCGATTGCAGTATTTATTGATAAGTTATATACTAGAAAAATTAAAAAGGCTTAATATCTTGTACATTAAATATTGCATTGACAATTGAAAAAATTATAGAAAAAGAGTTATCAATAAATTAACTTTTAATATCCAAATTTAGGAGCCAAGTTAATTTCAAGGATAACTCTTTTTATTATTTATATATTGAATTTAGTATTTGAAAAGTAGATTTAAAAATTCCTCAAACATTATTCCGTCATTTCTATCAAACTTTTTTTGTTTAGCGGTAAAGCCTACTGATTCATATATAAAATCAGTTGCTATTTCTACTGACTCAGAAAGACCATATCCCCTTGTGATTAGGGCTGTAATAGTAGATGTAAATATATCTCCGGTACCACTAAAACTAATTTTATTATAATGCTTACCTATTTTTATTATTTGATCATTTTTTCTTTCATAGCAAATATTTATTATTTCGTTATTTTTTATAAAACCTGTTATTACAACCGATTCAGGACCAATATCAGATAATTCTCTGCATATACTAAGAAGTTCATCATCAGTATAATCTAAAAAGTCAGTTTTTCTGCCTAAAATTAAATTTGCCTCAGTAATATTTGGTGTTATTAGATTTGCCATTGAAACAAGTTTTTTCATTTCAAATACATCTTCTTCAGAAAAAAATGGAAAAATTTTACCCAAATCTCCGAGTATTGGATCAACAACTACATATGAACCATGATTAAGATTAATCAAATGTTCTACAAGTTTTATCTGATTTTTAGAACCCAGAAAACCACTGTATATTGTATCAAACTTTTGATTCAATTTATGCCAAGCGTCTATGTATTCTTTCATACTATCAGTAAGATCTACAAAGCTATATACCGGATAACCCGTTTGGCTTGAAAGAACAGATGTAGGTAATGGACAACACTGGCATCTTAACGCAGAAATTAAAGGAAGTGCAACTGTAAGAGAGCATTTTCCAATTCCTGAAATATCATTTACACAAGCTATTTTCTTTTGCATTTCAACCTCCGATTTTTATTCTGCTAAGAATGTATATTCTGCAGATAAGATGTGATTATTTTGTAAAATTATATAGTCACTATTATATAATATCATATTAAAATTAAAGGAACAAGAACATTAAAAATAATTGAAATGACATTATTTTGTATAGTTTTTTATTTTGTAGAATTTTATCTGTCTTTATTGATTATTATCATTGACTATTGTGCGGTTTTATGTTATCTTTAGATAAGAGTGAATTACATAAAAATAAGTAGTTCATCAATTTAGGAGGAACATAGATGAAAATCGGAGTAGTAAAGTGGTTTAACAATGAAAAGGGATTTGGTTTCATATCAGTAGAAGGTGAAAATGATATCTTTGTACATTTTTCAGCAATACAGGGAGAAGGATATAAGTCTCTTGAAGAAGGACAGAAGGTTGAGTTTGAAATCGTGGACGGTTCAAAAGGACCTCAGGCTGCAAATGTAACAAGAATATAAATAGTTTAAGATATTGATTTGAATTAATATAGTAAAGTTTTATCAAGATTACAATGCAAAGGATTAACATATGTTAATCCTTTTTCTTTTTTATTGACTTATAAGTAGTGAAATTATTATCATAATATGTTATACTTTAGTAGGATATGTTTAAATTTTTATGGGTAAATTTTATTTTGATAATATTAAACTGTTAATATAATAGTTTTAAATGTTAAGGAGACAGATATGAATATATTGTTTTTTATTACGCCTAAAAGCGAGGTTATAAGTGTATGTGATAAAGATAATTTAAAGGACGTGTTAAATACGTTGGAAAAGTATAAGTTTTCTTCAGTTCCTATTTTAAATGAGCATGGAAATTACTTAGGGACAGTTAAAGAGGGAGATTTATTGTGGTTTTTGAAATCAAACAAATCTTTTGATGACAGTATTTTAGAAAATACAAATATTATGGATATTCCCAGAAGAGTAACAAATGAAACAGTAAAAATAGATACAAATGTTGAGGATTTATTTATAGCATTAATCAGCCAGAATTTTGTTCCGGTTATAGATGATTCTAATATTTTTATAGGAATAATAAAAAGAAGAGACGTCATTTCCTATGCTTATAAAGAGCTAAAAAAGATAAAGAGTGTATAGATTAATAAAAGTACATAGATAGTAAAATATAATTTTATTATTCTTTGGTATATACTTTTTTTAACAATTTAATTTTATTGGTATAGATAATAAATCAGGAGGAGAAAATGATTATAGAAATGTTGCAGGGCAAAATTCACAGGGCTACTGTCACACAAGCCGATTTGGATTACGTCGGAAGTATTACAATAGATCTTGAATTAATGGAAAAGTCGGGAATAAGAGAATACCAGAAAGTACAAATAGTTGATGTGAACAATGGGAATAGATTTGAGACATATACTATTGCAGGTGAACCGGGAAGTGGTATTATTTGTTTAAATGGTGCAGCTGCGAGATGTGTGTCCGTCAATGATAAAATTATAATAATGGCATATTGCTGTTGTGACGCAGAAGAAACAAAAAATCACAAACCAAAAGTAGTCTTTGTAGATGACGAAAACAGAATTGTGAGAGTAACAAATTATGAAAAACATGGATTATTAGAGGATATGTAACAAAGTGTTTTAACAATGGTTCTTTAAAATTGCAGATACTTGAAATTATAGCGATTAAGAAAAAATCTTGATCGCTTTTTTTCGTTTATATTCAAAAATTTATATAATTAATGAAGAAAAAGAAGTTATTGACAATAATTATCATTCGTAGTATAATAAAAAAACGACGAATACGTCAGTTTTTATTATAAAAAGTTAGGAGAAGTTATATTGTCTGGTAAAAAGAAATCTATTGGTGAAATTAGAAAGCAAGAAATATGTCAAGCAGCTATAGAATGTTTTATAGAAAAAGGCTTTCATAATACTACTATGGAGGATGTAATTGCAAAGACCGATTTGTCTAAAGGAGGAGTCTATTATCATTACAAGAGTACTCGGGAAATGATATTTGATATTTTTATAGAAGGGAATAATCATAGGATAAATTTGATAAAAAAATATATTAAGGATAATAATTTATCTATCAAAGATTTGGCAGATGAAGATATTATGGCAGAATTGATGGTTGAAAAAATACTTACAGATAGTCCACTTATGCAAATATATGCTCAGTTTTTAGTAGAGACAAATTATGATAGAGAGCTTTTTCAAACCTATCAAAAAATTCAAGAAAGTTCCAAAGAAGAATTGCTAAATTTTTTTGATTATGAAAACGAAAATAAGACTTCAAATGAAGAATTTATGTTTATAACGTATATTCTTAATACTTTTATATTAGGAGTAAATATTTTAAATGCTAGGGAAAATTTTGAGTTAAATAGGAAAATAATAAAGGAGATGGTGAAAAGTGCAATTATTCATTTCAAGGCAGAGAAATAAAAAAAGTATAAAATTCCATCCTTTGACTATCATATCTATTAATATATTATTACCTTTTATTAATACTATTTTTCCTTCAAATAAAGCCATATTTTTCACCATGTTTTTTTCCCTTAGTTTATTGTTGATTACTGGAAACTATAAAAGGTTGATAAAGTCACTTATATATCTTTTTATATTTTTTGCTTTATATGAATTGGTACTTATGTACTCGAAAAACGCTATGTTTTTATCGATGTTTAGAATGATGATGCTTTTTTTACCCTGTATTATTTTGGCTTCCCTGCTTATATCTGAATATAATTCCTCTGAGATGTTGTCAGCCCTACAAATGGTTAGACTTCCTAAAATATTTATTATTGGATTGACAGTTACGCTTAGATATATACCAACTTTTAAAAAGGAATTTAAGATTATTAAAGAAGCTATGCGAATAAGAGGCGTAAAATTTTCTGTTTTGCATCCGTTAAGAAGTTTTGAGTATTTATTAGTACCACAGTTATATAGATGTTTAACTCTAAGCTCTGAGCTAACTAGTGCCGGCCTTACAAAGGGGATGGATGCGCCATATAAAAGAACAAGTTTTTATAAGCGTAAATTTTTAATTACAGATTATATAGCTATTATTACTTTAATTTTGGGTTATAGCTTGATAATAGGTGGTGTGATATGAAAAAAATTGAGTTTGAAAATATAAATTTTTCTTATTATAACAGTTATAAGAAAAAAATAAAAAATTTAGAGGATATAAGCTTTTCTATTAACGCAGGAGAGATAATATTAATCGTAGGGGATAGTGGAAGTGGTAAATCTACTTTGCTTAATATACTAAATGGAATAATACCTGAAGTAATAGAAGGACATTTAGAGGGAAATATTAAAATAGATTGTAAGGAAAATTTAAAAATTTATGAAAGAAGTTTAATTTTGGGAAATGTTTTTCAAAATCCGCGAAGTCAATTTTTTACAAATAACACTACTGCTGAACTTGTTTTTGCTATGGAAAATTATGGTTTCTCTTATGAGGAAATGGAGTTAAGATTAGAAACCATAAGCAATAAGTTTAATATTAAAAATTTATTAAATAGAGATATTTTCAGCTTATCATCAGGAGAAAGACAGTTTTTGGCACTTTTAACCGCTCTTATTACGAATCCAAGTGTTATTGTTTTTGACGAGCCTTCTGCAAATCTTGATTATGGAAATGCGATGAGATTAAAAGGACAAATTACCGATTTAAAAAAAGAGAGAAAGACTATAATTATTGCAGATCATAGATTTTATTATTTAAAAGGAATAATAGACAGAGTGTTTTTGATAGAAAATAAAAACATAGTAGAATTCAAAACTGAAGAAGAATTTTCAAATAGTAGTTATGGAAAAAGGGTATTTAGTCTTTTTTCTCATGATTTTGCACAACAAAAAGTTGTAAAAAGTGTTAAAGAAAAAGTGAGGGTAAGAGATGTATCATATAGAGATATTTTAGAAAATATTAACACTGTGTTTAATGAGGGAGAAATTACAACTATTGTAGGAATAAACGGATCAGGCAAAACTACATTGGCGAGAATTATATCAAAAGTTATAAAGCCTAATAAGGGAAATATAGACATAAGGGATAAATTGCTTTATATAATGCAAGATGCTGATTTTCAACTATTTGGTGCTTCAGTTTTAAAGGAACTTGAAATAACTTCAAAGGATAGTAAAAGAAATGAAGAAGCTTTGAAACTTTTAAATTTGTGGCATTTAAAAGATAAACATCCACAATCTTTATCAGGCGGAGAAAAGCAAAGATTACAATTGGCTATTAGTTTAGTTAGTGATGCAAAGGTAATTATATTTGATGAGCCGACAAGCGGACTTGATAAAAAATCTATGGAAAGAGTGCTTAGACTTTTAAAGCTTTTAAAGAAAGAAAAAACAATCATTATTATTTCACACGATTATGAATTTATAAGAAAAAGTACAGATAAGGTAATATATATTAAAGATTCAAAAATAGATAAAGAATTTTATCTAGAAAAAGAAAATATAAAAACATTAAATGATATTTATGGGGAAATGGAGGCATATTATGAGTAACAAATTAAAAATAAAAGATATTTTATTAATAGCACTATTAACTGCTGTCTATATGCTTATTTATTTGGTGATAATGATGATTATTATGCCGCTTGGTGGTTTGGGACATGCTATTAGTCCTGGAATTAACGGTATATTTACAGGTATAATCATTTACTTTATGGCTAGAAAAATAGGAAAGATGTGGCAATATTCTATATTAACACTTTTGGTTATGGGCATTTTTGCTATTATGGGAGGTGGATATCTTCCATGGTTAATTTCTTCTATTTCAACTGCAATTATTGCTGATTTTATAGCTTCGAGATCAAAAGATACATCTGTTTTAAAAATTGCTTTAGCTTCAGGAATTATGCATATGGGGCAGGCATGGGGAGCTATTATTCCAGCCATGTTTTTCCTAAATAGTTATAGAGAAACCTGGATTAAAAGGGGGCAAAGTGCAGAGGCTATGAATGAATATATTCGCTATACAACAGGTTATTGGGGAGTGATTAGCTCTATAATAGTATTTGTTTTAGCTGTAATAGGTGTTTATATTGGGCATATAATTTTGAAAAAACATTTTAAGGAGGAATCATAGAATGGATACACTAAAGAAATTATTTTCCTATGCAAAGGAGAAAAAAGCTTTTATGATTATGGCTTTAGTTTTTTCCGGCTTAGCGACTTGCATTTCTTTCCTGCCTTATTACTTTTTCTGGCAAATATTAAAGGAGATAACTACGAATGCAAATATAACGGAAATAAAACAAATATCTTTGTATATTTTTTTAACAACCATTTTTTATGCGATAACATATATGCTATCTCTCATTTGCAGTCATGTATTTGCATTTAGGTTAGAAACGAATATGAAAAAAAGAGGGCTTTACCATTTACTAAATGCTTCTTTTTCATTTTTCGATATAAATCCATCAGGAAGGACAAGAAAAGTCATAGATGACAATACTGGAAATACACATACTATTATTGCACATATATTGCCGGACTCAGTAAATGCTGTTTTATTTCCTATTGGAGTTTTAGTCTTGTCTTTTGTGGCAAGTTGGAAAATAGGGATACTTATGTTAATAGTGATAATTTTAGCAATCATATGTTTTAAATTTATGTATGCTGAAGAGAATATGATGAAAGAATATATGTCGGCTTTAGAAGATATTAATTCTGAAACGGTCGAGTATGTGAGAGGGATACAAGTAATCAAAGTATTTGGCTTAGCTTTGGATTCGTTTAAGAAGCTTCATAAGGCTATTTTACATTATTCAAAGGTGGTAAATAAATTTTCTCAGATGAGTAGAACACCTTTTGTTATCTATCAATGCATAATGATGAGTTTTGCTGCTTTAATTATTGTTATAGCATATCCTATGATAGTTAATAACGAACCTGCAAGCGAAATTATTAGTTTAGTAGTCTTTTTTATGACTTTTGCAGGTCTTTTGAATAATGCATTTATAAAAATAATGTTTTTTAACAAAAATTATACGGTTGGTAAAGATGCCATAGATAAGTTGGAGGATCTATTTGAGAAAATGGATGAAAATAAACTTATAAATGGAAATGTAACTAAAATGGAAAATTATAATATTGAGTTTGAAGGAGTATCATTTGAGTATGAAAAGGGCGTTAGTATATTAAAAGATTTTGATTTGAAATTAGAATCAGGTAAAAAATACGCTTTAGTTGGCAGTTCGGGTGGAGGTAAATCTACAATTGCAAAATTAATTTCAGGGTTTTATCCTGTGAGTAGTGGAAAATTAAAGATTGGTGGTACAGATATTAAAGAATATACAGGTGAAACTTTAGAAAAAAATATTGCATTTGTATTTCAATATGCAAAGCTTTTTAATAAAAGTATTTTTGATAATGTAAAAATTGGCAATCCAAATGCCAGCTATGAAGAAGTGATGCAAGCACTTAAGATAGCAATGTGTGATAGTATTCTGGATAAATTTAAAACAAGAGAAAATACAATAATAGGGGCAGAAGGAGTTCATTTATCGGGGGGAGAAATCCAAAGGATTGCCATAGCAAGAGCGATATTAAAAGACGCACCAATAATTATTTTAGATGAAGCAAGTGCAGCCAGTGATCCTGAAAATGAATATGAAATGCAAAGAGCTTTTTCAAACCTAATGAAAAATAAAACTGTCATTATGATTGCGCATAGACTATCAAGTATTAGAAATGTAGATGAAATATTAGTCATTGATGAAGGAAAAGTTCTTGAAAGAGGCAGTCATGAAAAATTGATGGTAGGAGATACAAAATACAGACATTTTATAGAGTTGTACAAGAATGCAAATGAATGGAGGGTTGTAAATGAAAGCTAGAATACAAAAATATTTTGCCCTAACAGATCAGGGAATAAATAATACAATAAAAGCATCGATTTTCTCTTTTTTGAAATTTTTTAGCTTTACATTTTCTCCGATATTAGTGTTTATGTTTTTACAAGACTACCTAAGGGGAGAGTTGAAGAGCCTTACTATTTATATGGCAATTTTGACAACTGTCGTGGTAATCATGTATTTTATATTAAGAAAAGAGTATATATTGACCTATGATACTACTTATGAAGAAAGTACAGCTCTAAGAGAAAATATAGCCAATCAATTTAAAAGATTACCGCTTTCTTATTTTTCAAAACATAATTTGTCTGATTTGTCACAAACGATTATGATGGATGTTAATAATATCGAAATGGTAATCAGTCATGCTTTGCCACAAGGAATAGGATTTTTGTATTTTTTTATACTTATTAGTGTTTTAATGATATTAAGTGTACCACTTATGGGATTAGCAGTAGTAGTTCCTATATGGCTAGCGATGTTCATTATGTTTTTTACAGGCAGAGCACAAACAAGTGGAGTTAGAAAGTACTATAAGACTTTACTGGAAAATGCAGCAAGTTTTCAAGAGGCTTTTGAAATGCAGCAAGAGATAAAAAGCTATTCCATGCAAGGTCAAGTAGAAAAAGACGTGAGTAAAAAACTTGAAGATAGTGAAAAGATACATATTAAAGCGGAATTTACAATGGCTTTTATGTCATTTTTGATAGGATTGTTGCCATATTTAGCTCCTGTATTGACAGCTGTAATAGGCGCAATGTTGTTTACAAAAGGAGAAATAAACATTCTTTACTATGTGGGTTATCTTATGGCAGCTACGACGATATCTTCTCAATATGCAGCTGTAAATGAGTATATTTTAATGGCGTTGTTTTTTGAGGATTCTTTCAAAAGAATCAGAGAGCTAAGAGAAGAAAAAATTCAAGAGGGTGTTGATAAAAAACTTGAAAATTTTGAAGTAGAAATGAGAAATGTAAGTTTTTCCTATGGAAACAATAAAGTAATAAATAATGTAAGCTTTATTGCAAAGCAAGGGGAAGTGACAGCACTTGTAGGACCTTCAGGTTGTGGAAAAACTACTATTTTAAGATTGATTTCAAGACTATATGACTATGATAGTGGAATGATATGTATTGGCGGGGAAGATATAAAAAAGATAAGTACAGAAAGTCTATTTGAAAATATATCGATTGTATTTCAAAAAGTAGAACTTTTTAACAATTCTATTTTGGAAAATATAAGAATAGGTAGAAAAGATGCTAGTGATGAAGAAGTTATTTTGGCTGCAAAGCTAGCTAATGTTGACAAGATAGTGGAAAAACTACCTAATGGATATCATACTGTTATTGGAGAAAATGGTTCAAAATTGTCAGGAGGAGAACGTCAGCGAATATCAATAGCAAGAGCATTTTTAAAAGATGCTCCTATAATTTTACTTGATGAGATTTCAGCCTCATTGGATGTGGAAAATGAAATGGAAATTCAAAACAGTATAAATAAGCTTATTAAAGATAAGACTGTGATTATTATATCTCACAGATTAAAATCAGTGGAAAAAGCAGATCAAATTATAGTTATGAATGATGGTGTTATAGATTCAAAAGGTGCACATGAAGAAGTATTAAAATTATCAGAAATTTATAGCGCTATGATTAAAAAATCCGAACTTACAGATTCTTATGTATATTAAGATGTAAAGGGAAACTTTATTATATTTAAGTGTAGTGTTTAAAAGAAGTAAAGAAGTTTAAGTATCAAAGAAAGGCTAAGTATCAGATAAAGATACCTAGCCTTATTTTTGATTTCTAAAATAAACTTATTTTTTCGATAATACAATAAATAATTATAATCGTTCTAATGTCTATTTACCAATACGGCAATTTTTCCTTCAGCATTATAAGTGATTTGAACTATCGAATTCTTCTTAACTTTTAGAAGGTCTTCACCACCGTGCTTAATGTCAAGTCTAACAGGTTTTTTACCTTGTTTGATCAGTGCAACATACTCATTCTTATTTTTCTTTTCTATACTTATAAGATTTCCGACATATGGTGTAAATACCTGATATTTTTCACCTGCTTTCTTTAGATAGAAGAAAGCAGCTACAGCTACAGCGAGATCTGCTATAAGAACAGCCCACCATGGTAATTTAGCTATAAAGCCAATAATCACAAGAATGATCATGACCACTATCGGAATCAAAGCCTTCTGTAACATAAGTTTGCTTATAATGTCATTAGCTTTTTTTTCCGGTCCGGTCATCGTTTTTTGTCTCGCATATTGTTCTGCAAATTTATCTCTTATGCCCATAACCAAGCCTCCATTCATTTAAAATATAATTACAAAAATACCTTATTTATTTTATCATATATAGAGATAAATTAAAAGGGCAATATTTAAAGATTATAGACAATAGGTATATAATTTTTTAGGAGTAAAAATGATTTGTAAAATTGTCAGCTATCAAAGTATACATTATATATGATATAATAATGATATTATGAGTGTCTGTTTCATAGAGTAAAAGTTTTTTGATTATTATTCGATTATTAATACAAATATTTATTAATACGAAAATATGTATTTTTATGATTTTGATTGAATAAAAATAGTTTTGCTTTATAAACAGTCCCAAATGGAGGAAAAATTTGAAATGTTCAACGATTTGAGAAAATTGTCCTTTATGGAAATATATTTTAGATTGATTAGTTTACTTTTTTGGCCTATATATTGGTATAAATGGATAGTTATTACAATACAAAATTATAATGATATACTATTTACAATTTATCTGGTATTAGATGTTATATTTATTGTTCTTCTTTTTATAAGATATATTATGAAAAAAGTAAGTTCAAAAAGATATTTTTTGTTTGCCTTATCTACTGCTGTTACATATTTGGTTTCTTTATATAGTTTTATGATATATCCGACAAATATATTATTGTTATACTTGAAAATGGGAATGTGTGTTTTTTTGATGATTGTTTCCTGGAAATTAATAAAGAAAGAATATAATGATATAGGTGTAGTTGGGATCCTGTCAGGTTTACTTATACTACTTTTAACATACTTTTACTAATAGTGGACATTTTATATAAAAAATGTTATTATAAATACGTTGAAATATTAATTTACGGAGGAAAAATAATGACAGAAATGAATTTTTTAGCAAAAATTGGAGATAAAGTTATTACAGCTGAAGATTTAGAATCAGCAATAAATAGTTTAGAACCACTTCAAAAGCAACAGTTTGATAATGAAGAAGGTAGAAAAAGAATATTAGCTGATATGATAAATCAAGAATTGTTTTATCTAGATGCTATAGAAAACAAGTTTGACCAGGAAGAAAATTTCATAAAGGAAATGGAATTAATAAAAGCCAATATGTTAAAACAGTATGCAGTTAATAAAGTACTTGCCGAAATAAAAATAGAAGATGATGAAAAGATAAAATTCTTTGAAGAAAACAGAGAACAGTTTGTAAATCCTGAAACAGCTTCTGCTAAACATATACTTGTAGATAATGAAGATTTAGCAAAGGAAATAGAAGAAAAGATTAATAAGAAAGAAATATCTTTTGAGGATGCGGCTGTTGAATATTCAAATTGTCCATCTAATATGAATGGAGGAGATTTGGGTAATTTTG
Source organism: Peptostreptococcus canis (assembly GCF_014229965.1). Classification (GTDB taxonomy): domain Bacteria; phylum Bacillota; class Clostridia; order Peptostreptococcales; family Peptostreptococcaceae; genus Peptostreptococcus; species Peptostreptococcus canis. The sequence goes on along the minus strand of NZ_JABGBW010000002.1, from coordinate 211,211 downwards.
GCAGAGGACAGATGGTTCCTGAATTTGAAGAAGCAGTATTTTCACTTCCGGTTGGAAAAGTTTCTTCTCCAGTAAAAACTCAATTTGGATATCATCTTATTTTAGTGACTAATCGTACTGAAGAATCTCAGTGCGAATATGAAGATGTAAAATCAGAAGTCGAAAATTCTTTGATTTTTAAGAAACAAAATGAGGCTTTTATAGCTAAGTTAGAAGTTTTAACTGATAAGTATAAAGATATATTAGTTATAAATAAAAAGGATGAATAATTATTGTGATTAAAAGGAATTCTATTAGAATTCCTTTTTCAATTTATGGGAAAAATTGTGTTTAAGTGTTATAATAATATAGAGTGAAATTATCAATGATATTCTAAATAAATATATAAATAAAATTAGGTATTTTGTGATTTTAAAAATAATAAAATAGAAAGGGTGAAATTATGGGAAGAATTTTATCTTACTTCAAAAAACACATATTTTCAATAATTATGCTGATAGTTATTTTAGGTATTCAAGTAAGATTTGAATTACTTTTACCTCAGTATACATCTGATATAGTAAATATAGGTATACAGCAAGAGGGATTTGAAAGTTCAGTTCCAAAGGTTGTTGATGAGTCAACATATGCTATTTTTTTATCGTTGGCGGATAAAAACGATAAAGTTAAGATTGCAAAATCATATGAGTACTGGGTACCAAATTCAAATAGTGGGAAAAATAAAAAAATAAAGGAACAAAATAAGAATATAAAAATTTTACCTGAAAAAATGTACTCTAAAAATTTTTATGTCTTAAAAGGTGATATTAAGGAGAAAGACATTGAATCAAATGCAAATAATGCTTTTACGAATTATGCCAGATATATCGCAAGTCAAAATAATGATAAAAAAATTAAATCTTTGGATGGGTTGGTAAATGAGAAGAAAATTCCAGAGTATATGAAAAAACAAATTGGAATAAAGATGGTTAAAAGCTTATATAATAGCTATGGGATTAATGTAAAAGGTAGCCAAAAAAAGTATTTATGGAAAACCGGAACTATTATGATAATTATAGCTATTTTAAGCGGACTAGCATCGATACTAGTGAGTTTTATATCTGCTAAAGTTTCCGCAAAAGTATCTAAAGATGTAAGAAGAGATTCATTTGAAAAAGTTATGAGTTTTTCAAATTTAGAAATGGATAAATTTTCTATTGCATCGCTTATAACAAGATGTACAAATGATATTCAACAAATACAACAGTCATCAGTGATGGTATTAAGGTTTATATTTTATGGTCCGATAATGGCTGTAGGAGCATTTGTAAATGTATACAGGCTGAATATATCTATGTTATGGATAATTGCACTATCAATATTTGTTACTCTTGTTTCTATATTTTTGATTATGAGAAAGGCAATACCGAAATTCAAGATTACACAGGTGATAATAGATAAATTGAATCTAGTAACTAGGGAATTTATTTCCGGGATAGAGGTTAATAGAGTCTTCAGGACTAATAAATACGAAGAAGAGCGTTTTGATACAGTGAATAAAGAACTTACCACAACGAATTTATATACAACGAGAATTATGTCATTGATGCAACCTTTTATGATGTTTGTAATGAATGCCACTACTTTACTTATTATTTGGGTAGGAGCTAAAAATATTGAAGCAGGTGTAATTCAAGTAGGAGATATGATGGCATTTATTCAGTATACAATTCAAATTATAATGGCATTTTTATTTATATCAATGATTTCCGTGATACTTCCAAGAGCTATGATAAGTGCTAATAGAATAGGTGAAGTTTTAGAGTGTGAAATTTCTATAAAGGACAATGGTAAAATAAGTAGTTTTGATAGAGAAGGCAGTCTTGAATTTAAAAATGTATCATTTAGATATGATGGTGCAATGGAAAATGTGCTAAATGATATTAGTTTTTCGACAAAAAAAGGAAAGGTGACAGCAATTATAGGTTCTACAGGTGCTGGGAAAAGTACAATAGTAAATTTAATACCTAGATTTTTGGATGTATCCAGTGGAGAGATAAGTCTTAATGGTATAAATATAAAAGATATACCTATGAAGATACTTAGGGAAAAAGTATCTATTGTTCCTCAAAAATCGGTGTTATTTTCTGGAAATATCGCATCTAATATTGAATATGCAAGAGATATAAGAGATAACAAAAGAATGTCAATAGCTTCTGAAATATCTCAATCACAAGAGTTCATAAAGAAAAAGGACAACGGATATGCAAGTGTAGTTTCTCAAGGCGGAGCAAATTTATCAGGCGGTCAAAAACAAAGAATTTCTATAGCGAGAGCAATAGCAAGAGATTCTGAAATAATAGTTTTTGATGATAGTTTTTCAGCTTTAGATGCTAAAACAGATAGAAAACTTAGAAGTGAAATTAAAAAGAATTTATACGATAAAGCACTGATTATAGTTGCCCAGAGAATTAATACTATAATGGATGCTGATGAAATAATAGTCCTTGAAAATGGATATATTGTAGGAAAAGGTACTCATGATGAACTGATTAAATCATGTCAGATTTATTATGAAATAGCCAAATCACAGTTGACAGAGGAGGAATTGAAAAATGAAAGCAAAAAATAATAACAAGTCTTCCAATGCAGATTTTATAAAAAGTACAAAGAGACTACTTGGATATATGAAAAATGATTATATTAAATTGATTATAGTTGCAGTATTTTCAATATTGTCAACAGTTTTTATGATTGTTGGACCCAAAATAATGGGTAATGCAACGACTGAGATATTTAATGGAGTAATGAGAAAAATATCAAATCCAAGTATGGGGATAAATTTTTCTAAGGTTTTAAAAATAGTGATATTTTTGGTCGTTCTTTATACTGTTAGTTCAGTTTTTTCATATTTACAAGCATATATAATGAGTGGAATAGCTCAAAGGGTATCTTACAACTTAAGAAAGGAAATTTCTGAAAAACTAAATAGATTGCCAATTTCTTATTTTGATAAAAATGAAAAAGGCGACATTATCTCCAGAGTTACAAATGATGTAGATACTCTAAGTCAATCTCTGAATCAGAGTTTAATGATGGCAGTTACTTCAGTAATAACTGTTGTAGGTATTTTTATTATGATGCTGACTATTAATTTTATGATAACTATAGTAGCTGTACTATTAGTGCCTATAACTATGTTTTGCTTGATGATGATAATTAGAAAATCACAACATTTTTTTAAATTGCAACAGAAATATCTAGGTAAGTTAAATGGAAAGATAGAAGAAACTTATTCAGGACAAAATATAGTAAGAGCTCACAATGCCGAAAGATTTGAACAATTAAATTTTAATAAAATAAATAATAGGTTATATGAAACCAGCTGGAAATCTCAATTTTTATCAAGTATTATGATGCCCATGATGATGTTGATAAGCAATGTAGGATATGTCGTTGTAGCTATTTTAGGAGGATATTTAACAATAGCCGGAAAAATAGCAGTTGGTGATATACAGGCGTTTATTCAGTATATGAGAACTTTTACCCAACCATTAAATCAAATTGCACAGATCATGAATCTGCTTCAATCTACAATAGCTGCAGCGGATAGAATATTTGATTTTCTTGATGAAGAGGAAATTGATTTTAGTGCAAAAGAAGTTATTCCGGATGATAAGGTAGAAGGTGCAATAGAATTTGAACATGTTAAGTTTGGATATGATGAAAATATAGTTATTAAGGATTTTAATTTAAAGGTTAGTCCCGGACAGAAAATAGCTATTGTAGGACCTACAGGAGCCGGAAAAACGACAATAGTGAAGTTATTAATGAGATTTTATGAATTAAATCACGGCAGAATTCTATTGGATGGAAGAGATATATCTACACTTGAACTGGATGAATACAGAAAAAACTTTGCAATGGTGCTTCAAGATACCTGGTTATTTAATGGTACAATAATGGATAATTTAAAATATGGGAAATTAGATGCAACTGATGAAGAAGTTTTCTCGGCGGCAAGGGCTGCTTATGCAGATAGGTTTATTCTTACTCAAAAATATGGATATGAAACAATATTGAGCGAAGATACAAAGAACATATCTCAAGGACAAAAACAACTTTTAACAATAGCAAGGGCAATTTTATCCAATCCCAAAATACTTATTCTAGATGAGGCAACAAGTTCTGTTGATACTAGAACAGAAGAGATGATTCAAAATGCAATGGACAATTTAATTAAAGATAGAACGAGTTTTATTATAGCACATAGATTGTCCACTATTAAAAATGCAGATTTAATACTTGTATTAAATGAGGGTGACATAGTTGAACAGGGTACACACGATGAACTGATGAAAAATAATGGATTTTATAAAAATCTATATGACTCACAGTATGAAGAACTGGAGGAGATCAATTGATGAAAATAGATTGGAATAGAAAATATACAACGATAGCTGTATATGCAGTTATAGTCATTTGCTTAGGAGTATCCTTTTATTTAAGTGTTACTAAATTTGCAAAATTGAGTGAACTAACTAATACATTTTTGTCCATCATAAAGCCTTTTATATTAGGATTTGCCTTGGCATACTTGTTAAATTTTGTTATGGATTTCTATGAAAGAAAAATTTTTAAAAATAATCACAACCTTAAGCAGAAACCAAAAAGATTTTTATCTATACTTTTGACATACATATCATTGTCTGTTGTGATTCTTTTATTTTTAAAATTTGTATTACCACAAGTTGCAGATAGTATATCTATATTAGTAAAAGATTTTCCTAATCTAGTGAATCAACTGTATTCGCATACAGATTCTTTTATTAATGAAATTGATCTTACTGATGCAAGTAGAGCTGCAGTAAATCAGCAAATAAATATAATTGGTAAAAAGGCAATAAATTTTGCTACAAATTTTGTTCCATATTTTGCAAATTTCTTTATTAATATAGTAATGAGTATATGGAATATGGTACTTGGACTAATAATATCAATATATATACTTGCTGATAAAGAAGGGTTTTATGCATTGTGTAAAAAGTTTATATCAGCTGTATTTACTGATGAGAAAACAGAAAGAATTTTATATATAACAAGATTATCAAATGAAATATTAGGTAAGTTTATTGTTGGAAAGATTGTTGATTCTGTAATAATAGCCTTTATTACATTCATAATTCTTTCAATAACAAATATGCCTTATAAAATTTTATTGACATTTATTATAGGTATTACAAATATCATACCATTTTTCGGTCCGTTTATCGGAGCCATACCATCTATATTGATTGTATTATTAGTGGATCCTATTAAGGCGTTATGGCTGGCTGTAATTATATTTTTTATACAGCAGTTGGATGGGAATATCATAGGTCCAAAAATATTAGGAGGTTCCATAGGTATATCATCATTTTGGATATTGTTTTCTCTTTTATTGGCAGGCAAGTTTTTCGGAATAATAGGAATGATTTTTGGTGTTCCGATATTTGCTATAATCCACACTATAGTCGGTGAAAGTATTAATGCTAAACTAATTAAAAAGGGTTTGCCAACCGATAAAAATGAGTATATAAATAAATAATTAATAGTGAGTTGACTTGAAAGTCTATATATTTGTGATAGTGAATATGGAAATATTTTTATATGTATATTATGTATATTATGTGTTTAAGGTATAGAGGTTTTTTATTACTATGTATTTTATTTCTTTAAACTTTTGGGTCAACACTATATTATTTAAAGAAGGAGATGAAAATATGAAAAAAATAGCGACGTTAGCCGGGGGATGTTTTTGGTGTATGATAAAACCATATACTGCTTATGACGGAGTGGAAAAAGTTGTAGTTGGATATTGTGGCGGAGATAAAGAAAATCCAACTTATGAAGAAGTAGTCAGAGGAAATACGGGACATTATGAGTCTTTTCAAGTTTATTTTGATGATGAAAAGATAACCTATAGGGATATATTAAATATTTTCTGGAAAAATATAGATCCTTTTGATGATGGTGGTCAGTTTGTGGATAGAGGTAATCAGTATAGAACTGCTATTTTTTATTCGGATGACGAACAGAAAATTGAAGCAGAAAACTCCAAGAAAGATTTGGAAGAAAAATATGGTAAAAAAGTGTGCACTGAGATTATAAAGTTAGAGAATTTTTATGAGGCTGAAGATAAACATCAGAATTATCATATTAAAAATGAAGGTCATTATAATATGTATTACAAGCGTTCCGGTAGATATAATTTTGTAAAAAGTTATTGGGATAGAAATAATATTGATAGAGAAAAATTGAAAAGCAGATTAACAGATATACAATTTGAAGTCACTCAAAATGATATGACCGAAGTTCCTTTTGAAAATGAGTACAATACTAATTTTGAGAAAGGAATTTATGTGGATATAGTAGATGGAAAGCCGTTATTTAGTTCTACAGATAAATTTGAGTCAGGATGTGGTTGGCCGGCTTTTTCAAGACCTATAATAGATACTAATGTAATGGAAAGAGTGGATTATTCCCTTGGAATGCAGAGAGTAGAAGTTAGAAGCCTTAATGCAAATTCACATTTGGGGCATGTATTTGAGGATGGTCCGGAAGAATTAGGCGGTATGAGATATTGTATTAATTCCGCATCAGTAAGATTTGTACCATTTGATGAAATGGACAAAGAAGGCTATAGCGACTACAAAAAGTATGTTAAGTAAAATTTTTACAATAAACTGTCATATGAATAATTCATTTGGCAGTTTAATTATCATGAGGAATTTATATACAAATTATTGATAAAGATTTGTTTGATTTAGGGAACTTAGTTTGGAGATTTGACATGAGTGATAGAGTGGAAAAGTTATATTATACAGACAGGTATCGAAAAAGTATAGTAACAAAAATTAAGGATATAGTTGATTTTCAAGATAAATTTGGAATAGTATTTGAAGAAGATATTTTTTTCCCAGGAGGCGGTGGTCAGGTTGGAGATTCCGGATTTATAAAAATATTAGATGATAATTACTCGGATGAAAATTTAATTCTCGACAATGTAATTTCAAGAGCAGATGGAAACATACATTTTTTGAGAGAGAAACAGAATTTAAAAAATAAAGAGAATCAAAAAATAGAAAATTTTAAAAAAAGGGATATTGCTATTGAAGAAAAACTGAAGCCCGGAGTAAAAGTCGAGTTAGTTTTGGACTGGGATAAGAGGGAAGATAATATGCATCAGCATACCGCACAACATATATTGTCGGGATGTTTTTTTAAATTATTTTCTAGAAATACAAAGGGATTGCATATTGGTAAAGATTTTTCTCAACTTGATATTGAAGGGGATTTCAATGATGAAATGATAATGAAAGTTGAAAAATATGCCAATGATGTGATCAATCAATCTATTGAAATTGAAAACTATGAGATTGATAAAGAAAACAAGGAAATATATACTAGAAGACCTTTGCCTGATACGGATGATGAAATACGAGTATTAAAAATTGGAGAACTTGATATTAATGCTTGTTGTGGTGTACACGCTCTAAATACAAAAGATATTAAATTTATCAAAATAAAAAAATATCTAAAACATAAAGATGGAACCAGGATAGAGTATTTGGCAGGTAAAAGAGCTATTGATTACGTTTTAAACAGAGATAATATATTTGATAGGGTATTGAAGAAATTTAATTGTAGTGAGAATAATATAGAAAATGCAATTGATAATCTTGAAAATAAAAAAGATGAATTTCATGAAATGCAAAAATATTTGACTAAAAAGGTTATTTTATTTGAGTTTGATAAATTAGAAAAAGAATATTTAGGAACTAATAATGATGTTTTTTTAGTAAATAAAATATTTGATGGCGAAAAAAGTGATTTATTAGTTGAATTAGCGAAATATATTGCGGAAAATAATAAAGCTGTTGTATTATTTGCAAATAAATTAAAAGAACATAATGAAATTATCTTTATGGTCTCAAAAGAATTAGTAAAACAAATACCTAATTTAGGGATGGGGAAATTATTCAAGGAAAATGCAGATTTGATAGATGCCAAAGGTGGAGGATCCAACTTTGTTGCCAATGGCAGGGGTAATATAAATCAGAATTTAGATTTATTTATGAAAAAAAGTAAAGAAGCAGTAAGTGATTTGTTAAAGTCTTATTTGTAGCATTTAAATAATTTATTCAATTAATAAAAAAGATGTAGGAATCATATTAATAATAATTGATATACTAATATGTATTTTTTCTTCATGGTATGTATTTAATTTCAGACCAGTTGATATAGAACTAGTTAGATTTTCTGAAATTTTTAATGTTATATATTTTAGCAGAAGTAAATTGTTTATGATAGGATTATTTTTAATTCTCTTAGATAGTATTGAAAAAAAGAAATAAGATTTAAATATATAGCATCTAATAGCAGTAATCAAAAATGCGCTAATTTGTATATAGGTAACACTATATAAATGAAGCTATGTTAAATATATGTAGCCAAAGAGATTAACCATTTGTTATTTAAAAAGAGCCTATAGTGTACCAGACTGTAGGCTTTTTCTTTAGTTAAACGGAGTATTCTGGTGAGGATTATACAACCGAAAAAAAGTCCCTTAAATTATGAATGACTTAAGAGACTTTGTATAGGCTTTGAATGGGAGATAGGACTCCCCTTTTTACTTAATTTTTAACTTATATTTTTGGAACTTATGACTGGTTAAGTAATACAGGCTATTCAATAATATAAAAATTAAAATATTGATTACAATATATATCATTTTATTAGAAACAAAAATTATAAAAGAACAAAGAAGAAAACCAAGTATAAAGTTGTATAAAAAACTATAAATGGTAGCTTCTGCTATGTAAAAGGATCCACATTCACTGCATTCAAGAGTGTGCTTTGATTGCAATCTGAGACAACCTTTTATTCTATCTTTAAAAGTAAATTTATATCCACATATTTTACAGTACTTCATAATATTTACTCTAGAGTATATTGTATATAATAAGTTCCAAATCTTTTTCCATTAGGAGCTTTAATAGCCCAATCGATTTTATAGTGGTAATTTAGTAAATTTACATGATACCATTTTGTCCAATACAAATGCCCACCCACAAAGCTACTAGAGATGTATCCAAGAGTAGATGCACCTACAGATCCTAAAACAGCAGCTACTGTTGCTCCTTTACCAAATGCACCAGCTATTATGCCAGCAACAACTGCTGCAGCAAGACCCTTCTTCCATGAAATATAGGTACTGGAATTAGATATGTGCTTCCAATACGATCCAGCTCTTAATATTTGAGTAGGGATATCTAAATCATCCTTTATTTCAGCAACCTTTTGACCATTCAAATAAAAAATGCCGGTTTCTTTATCATGAATTAAAGTATCTGATTGCCCAGTTTGTGTGTCTGTTATGTATGTTATATTATCATTACTTGCGCTATTATAACTATATTTATAGCTATATTCTTTATCTTGAATTAAAACATTTTCTTGAACATTGTTAATATATATATCTTGTTCAATGTCTACACTTGATTTAGCAAAGCTTGGAGCTGTAAATGTAAAAATCATTAACGCTGACAAAACGACTAAAACTGGTTTCTTAATTTTAACTAACATAGTATTATCTCCTAAAAATCATTTATCTGAATATTAACATATTTCTGAATAGTTGTCAATCATTTATGAGGAAATATTTTTGAATAATAAAAAAATATATATTATAGAATACGATAAAAATATTCAGTAGATATAGAGCATATTATAATCTGTAAATCACTAGCTATAGATACACTAAAACTAATATATTATTTTTTTAAAGTTGCATATCAAACAAACCATCTATTATCTTTGCTGATGAACCTACTGGTAACTTAGACAGTAAAACAACTTATGAAGTAATGGCTCTTCTAAAAAGAATTATAAAAAAGTATAATACAACACTTATAATGATTACTCATAACCTTGAAATTGCTGATGAAGCTGATAGAATAATTACTGTATCTGATGGTAAAATTAAGAGTGGACAGGAGTAAAAATAAACGACTATTTAGAGAGTATGCAAAAAACTCTGTAAATTAAAAAGGCTCTCTGTCAAATAATGTTGGTGATGAGAGTATAGAATTTTTTCTGTAAATTTGCCTTCTATGGTAATTTTGTCAATTTAGACAACTTAAATTTATATAATAAATGACTGCAGGGTTGGCTTTACAAAAAGCCTGCTCTGTTTTCATACTATGTTAGATAAATATATGCTTTTTAAATCACTTGCAAATTCCTTCTTGTCCTTATAGGATACATATTTCAATGTATTTCTAACTTGATGTACTATACATCTTTGGTATTCTGTATTAGGAAAGGCTGCATTAATCGATTCTTTTATACCTGATAAGCCATCTGCACAAAGGATTATTATGTCCTTAAGACCCCTGTTTTTTAATTCATTGAGGATTGAAAGCCAGTATTTTGATGATTCTGCATCTCCTATATACATTCCTAGAACTTCCTTTACGCCGTCTTTATTTATGCCTAAAACTATATATGCAGCTCTCTTTTTTACTATACCGGAATCTTTTACCGAGAAGTGAACAGCATCGATGTATATCACCGGATATATAGGATCCAAAGGCCTGTTTTTCCATTCCTCTATCTTTGGTATTACCTTATCGGTAATATCTGATATTAGAGATTTTGATAGCTCAAATCCGTATATATCTTCTATTTCCTCTATTATGGTTTTATTACTCATTCCTGATGCATAAAGGTTTATTATCTTCTGCTCAATTTCTGATATATCCTTTTGTCTCTTTTTTACTATCTGAGGCTCAAACTCTGAGTCTCTATCCTGAGGGACGTTAATTTCAAGTTCTCCCATTGAACTTCTGACTTTCTTAGTCTTATATCCGTTCCTATAGTTGTTTGATTCATCATCTCGAGTATATTTTTCATAGCCAAGATGTTCATTCATTTCTGCTTCCAGCATGTCTTGCAGAGTTTCTCCCAGTAAGTCTTTTAGTGCTTCCTGAATATCTTTTGCAGTTTTGATATCATAAGTCTTAATTAATTCACTTACAATATTTTTCTTTGCCGGATTCATTGGTTCTTTTTTTCTTCTTCCCATTTTAAAAGTCCTCCTATGATAATTATATTTTACCATAGAAGGACTTATTTTAATTTACAGAGTTTTTTGCATACTCTCAAATTTTGTATAGCTTTTTAATTTCAATTCATTATTTTTTGTTTAGTATTCAACTAAATTTCCAAACTTGTATTATTAACTATTCTAAATTTCTATTATTATTTACGTTAAAAATTTTATCACTATTTTAGAAGTTCATACCCGTTTACAACAATTGAACTGATTTTTTCGGATTCAATCTTTGCATCAAAGTATATTCTGTCGGAGTCATCAGGATAGATAAAATATCCATTAGCATATATGTATTTATCGTTTTTGTGAATTGAAGTTGTAACAACATCTAACTCTCCATTAGAATTTACATATTTTTTTATGCTGGTATCAATTAGTGCCTCATATTTTGTAGTTTCATTGTCGGTAAGTTTAGATGTTTGATATATAAACTTATCCGGTATTGAATTTTTATTCACAATTCCAAAATTATTAGTGAGCTTAGAGGCCACCAGAATTATAAAGAGTATTAAAATTATTAAGTAAACGGCTTTTACCCAAAGAGGATGTAATCCAGAAAAATTTTGAAATTTACTCTTTTTATTTTTAGTTTGCTGATTTATTTGTTCTCTCATCTTATTAATGTCATATTGAATAACACGATTGTCATTGATGATTCCCTTTTGAGGATTTTGTTCAGATTGCTTGTTACTTATAGCTTTTTTTCTTTCGGCAAAATTAATAGTTTTTCCACCTGTTTTTTTCTTGTTATTATCACTCATAAAAAATCCTCCTTTCATGTAAAATCAATATCTTTGACAATACAATTATATAAAATTTATTCATTTAAGTCAATATCGTTTATATTTACATAGAAAGATTTTTGCATTTATGTTAAAATTAATGTAGAAGGTTTGGACTCTTATGAATAGGAGGGAAAAAAGTGATATTTATAGGAAATAGATATGAGATAACAGATAGACCCGTTTATATAGAAGAAAATAAATTATATAATGCATATGATTCAGAAAAAAACATCAATGTAAAAATAAAGATAATAGAAAATAATAGATATATTAGTTTGGATTTCATTCCTAATCTTATTGATGAGAGCTTATTGATTAATGATTTGAAATGTCCGTATATTTTGGGAATAGTTGATGTAGGTGTTCATAGAACAGTTGATAATTTGCTATATTATATAGTATATGAGAATTTTAATGGTGTGTCTCTTGCAACTTTAAATAAAGGGGCTTATTTGCATTTAGATGCTCTAATAAGAATTGCTACACAGACCGTTAAAGCATTGCAGGTATATAACTCTCTTGGGAAAAATCATGGTTCTCTGAAACCGGATGATATACTGGTTGATGACAAATATAACATAAAAATAGTAGATTTTGGCATAACTGAAGCTAATAGGGGTACAAATATTAGATGTTCAGGAAACCTTAAGTACTTATCACCATCTCAATTATCAATAGATTTCACTGATATAAAAACGGATTTGTATTGTTTAGGGTTGATTTTATATGAAGCTACGTTTAAGAAATTTCCTTTTTATGAAGCACATACAGAAAAACAACTAATGAAAGCCATTGATAAAGGGGTAATTTGGTCAAAAATAAACTTAAATGATCAGAATAGGGAATTTATTGAAATAATTAAAAAATTACTTGAGCGAAATGATAATTTATGCTATAAAAATTACAATGAAATAATAATGAGTTTAAGTCATTTTATGTACAAAACTCAAAAAATAGATACTGAAGCTATCAATAGTGCAATAAAACCTGATTTAGAGTCTGTATTAGATAAGACAGGAAGAATTGATCCGGAAGATTTTTATAAAACTAATCAAATTTATTTGAAAGATATACATAAAGCACTTGAAGAACAAGAACGACAAAAGAGAATGGCGAATTTGAATACAGATAGTAAGAAAAAGAACTCGAAACCTAAGAGTAAAGATTTGAGTATTTATAAAAAAGCCATAGTCGTTTTGATAGTTGCAATGATTGTTTTTGGTATGATTTATTCGATTTTAATCTAATACTATCAAAAGTATTGACATGAATATCTAATAATGATAAAATAATAAAGGTTATTTTAAAAACTAATAATATTAAACACAGCAACGGGATTCTTAAAAGGTGCCATAGTGGTTTTTTAGGAAGTAGATCGTGCTGGATGTAAAAACCAAGGAGGAAAAATTAATGTCAGTAATTTCAATGAAACAGTTACTTGAAGCTGGTGTGCATTTCGGTCACCAGACAAGAAGATGGAACCCAAAGATGGCGAGATTTATATTTACAGAAAGAAATGGAATATATATCATCGACTTACAGAAAACAGTTAAGAAAATTGATGAAGCCTATAAGTTTATGCAGGAAATTGCAGAAACGGGTAAACCAATTCTTTTCGTTGGAACAAAAAAACAAGCTCAGGAAGCTATCAAGGATGAAGCTCAGAGATGTGGAATGTTCTTCGTAAATGAAAGATGGTTAGGTGGTATGCTTACTAACCACAAGACTATTAAGACTAGAATTCAGAAGTTGAGAGAACTAGAAGCTATGGAAGAAGATGGTACATTTGATGTACTTCCAAAGAAAGAAGTTATCAGATTGAGAGCTGAAAAAGATAAGCTTGAAAAATTCTTAGGTGGTATCAAAGATATGCCGGAATTGCCAGCTGCTTTATTCGTAGTTGATCCAAGAAAAGAAAATATAGCTATACAGGAAGCTCATAGATTAGGAATCCCAGTAATTGCTACAGTAGATACAAACTGTGATCCGGATGAAGTAGATTTCCCAATCCCAGCAAATGATGATGCTATAAGAGCTGTAAAATTAATAACTGCTGCAATGGCAAATGCTGTAATCGAAGCTAGACAAGGTGTTGATGATGTAGCTGTAGAAGAGTCTGAAGTTGAGGAAGTTGAAGAGGTAACTGAAGAAACTACAGAAGAAGTGTAATTAATACATTTAAGATGGAGAGCTTATGGTAAGGGCAATGCCCTTACCATTTTGTGAATAAAAAATTATTTTTTAATAGGAGGATTTTACAATGGCAATAACTGCTCAGATGGTAAAAGAATTAAGAGAAACAACAGGTGCAGGAATGATGGACTGCAAAAAAGCTCTTACAGAAGCTGAAGGCGATATGGATAGAGCAATTGACATATTAAGAGAAAAAGGTCTTTCTAAAGCGGCTAAAAAAGCTGATAGAATTGCTGCAGAAGGGCTTGTTACTATAAAATTAAATTCAGATAATACAGTAGCTGCAATAACAGAAGTTAACTCTGAAACTGATTTTGTTGCTAAAAACGAAGATTTCAAGACTTTTGTTAATGATGTAACTGAAATGGTATTAGAAAATGATTTTTCAGATGTATCTGAATTATTGGCTTCTAACCATAGAGAAGGCAAACCACTTCAGGATGTATTAAATGATAGAATTGCTACAATTGGAGAAAAACTTGATGTAAGAAGATTTGTGAAAGTCGTTTCAAATGGCGTAATAGCTGGATATATTCATGGTGGTGGAAAAATAGGTGTATTAGTAAATCTTGAAACTGAATCAAAGGATGAAAAAGTTCTTAAATTAGGTAAAGATATAGCTATGCAGGTTGCTGCGATGAATCCAAAATACGTATCTAGAGATGACGTTGATCAGGAATATATCGCTCATGAAAAAGAAGTATTAACTCAGCAGGCTCTGAATGAAGGAAAACCGGCTGAAATTGTTGAAAAGATGGTTGTAGGAAGACTAAATAAAGAACTAAAAGAAGTTTGTCTTTTAGATCAGGTTTTTGTAAAGGATTCTGAGTTGACTATTGCTAAATTAATAACTAATATTGCTAAGGAAGTTGGAAGCGATATTAAGGTATCTAGTGTTACTAGATATGAAGTTGGTGAAGGCATGGAAAAGAGAGAAGAAAACTTCGCTGATGAAGTTGCTAAGCAGCTTAAGTAATGAAAATTAAGAGGACACTATTTGTGTTCTCTTTTTTAAAACGCGATAAACTATTATATATAAGAAGTTGATTTAGATTTAATGTTTTCGTTTTTATAAGTATAGAAATATTTGTTTTTAGTGATTATGATTTTTGATATTTTATAAAAGAATTTTACAAAATAGATTAACTTCATAATAAAATTATAAAAGAGTAATAAAAGGAGATTTAAAATGGCTAAACCTATGTATAAAAGAGTTTTGTTAAAGATAAGTGGAGAGGCACTTTCTGGAGGAACAGGATTTGGTATAAATAACGATGTTCTTAAAGATATATCTTTGGGAATTAAGGAATTAATAGATGTAGGAGTTGAAGTAGCCGTTGTTGTAGGTGGTGGAAACTTTTGGAGAGGCAGAACCAATAAGGGAATGGATAGAACAACCGCCGACTATATAGGGATGTTGGCAACAGTTATGAATGCAATGGCATTACAGGATTCTCTTGAAAATATTGAGGTTCCTACACGTGTACAAACGGGTATAGAGATGAGGCAAGTTGCTGAACCCTATATAAGAAGAAGAGCAGTAAGACATTTAGAAAAAGGGAGAGTAGTCATATTTGGAGCCGGCACCGGAAATCCATATTTCTCAACAGATACTGCTGCAGCACTTAGAGCGGCTGAAATGGAAGCAGATGTTATACTGCTAGCAAAAAATGTAGATGCGGTATATGATAAAGATCCTAAAACTAATTCTAATGCTAGAAAATTTGAAAATCTTACATATATGGAAGTTATAAATAAAGAATTAAAAGTTATGGATTCAACTGCAACATCACTATGTATGGATAATAAAATTACTATAAAGGTGTTTGAATTATCTACAGAAAATATAATTAAAGTTGTTTATGGAGAAAATATTGGAACAACAGTGGAATAAATAGTATAATATAGGTAATAAAATATTTATGTTTACTTACAGGAGGTATTATTATGAAATTGGATATTCATGTTCAATTAGAAGAACAAATGGATAAAACTATTGATTCTTTAAAATTTGAATTTGGTACTATAAGAGCGGGCAGAGCAAATCAATCAATGCTTGATAAGGTAAGAGTTGATTATTATGGAACTCCAACTCCGGTAAATCAGATGGCGGCAATAGCAGTATCAGAAGGAAGAATACTTACTATTACTCCATGGGATAAAAGCTCAATTCATTCAATAGAAAAAGCTATCTCGGATTCTGATATAGGAATTGCACCTACTAATGATGGTTCTGTAATAAGAATTGTAGTACCTCAATTGACTGAAGAAAGAAGAAAAGAGTTGGCTAAAAAAGCATCAAAAGCATCTGAAACTTTTAAAGTAAGAATAAGAAATGAAAGAAGAGATGCAAATGATAAGATAAAAAAGATGGAAAAAGCTGGTGAATTAACTGAAGATGATGCTAAGAAAGCAACTGATGAAGTTCAAAAGATGACAGATAAGTACATTAAAATTATTGAAACTCTTACAGCAGAAAAAGAAAAAGATATTATGGCAGTATAAATTGGGAAGGGCATAGCCCTTCTTTTTTATTTGTTGTAAAAATCATATAGAAGATATATGATATAATATTAATGTAGATAATATTAAATATTATGTAGGTATTTTTGTATGATATAAAAAAATCTATGATATAATAATTAATAGAGAAGAACGAAAGGAGTATACTTTTTTGTATAGAGTTTAAATATGGAAAATTTATTTTATGATATAGATTTAGAAAAAGTGCCTAAGCATATAGCTATAATAATGGATGGAAATGGACGATGGGCAAAATCGAAAATGATGCCAAGGACTTTTGGACATAAAGCAGGTGTAGAAACGATTAGAAAAGTTGTGAAAGAATGTTCCAGACTAGGAGTTGGATATCTTACTTTATATGCTTTCTCTACAGAAAATTGGAAAAGACCAAAAGAAGAAGTTTCAGCCTTGATGACTTTACTTGTAAGTTATTTGAGAAAAGAGCTTGATGAATTGCATAAAAATAATGTAAAGATATTAACGATAGGTGATATAACGAAACTTCCAGAACCATGTGTAATTGAACTCAATAAATCTATTGAAAAAACTAAAGACAATGATGGGCTGGTACTTTCACTTGCATTAAATTATGGTGGACGTGCTGATATTATAGAATCAATTAAGTCTATTGCTTTAGACGTTAGAGACGAAAGGTTGAATATATCTGATATAGATGAAGATTTATTTTCTTCTTATTTGAGCACAAAGAGTATTATAGATCCTGACTTGGTTATTAGAACAAGTGGAGAACAAAGGTTAAGCAATTTTTTATTGTGGGAAGTGGCATATTCTGAGTTTTATTATACGGATATTCATTGGCCTGATTTTGATGAAAAAGAATTACAAAAATCAATATATTCATACCAAAAAAGAGATAGAAGATTTGGTGGTATAAAATAATGGGAGGGTATTATGAAACAGAGATTGATTTCAGCACTATTTTTATTACCTCTATTAATACTATTAGTTATTAAAGGGGTTCCGCTTTACGTTGGAGGTGCGATAATTATTAGTATAGCCTTACATGAATTTTACAGTGCTTTTGAGAATATAGAAGTAATACCAATAAAAGAAATTGGATATATTTATACTGTTCTATTGATGTTTTCTAATATTTTTAAGTGGAAAACAGAGATGTTATCTTTGATATTATTTATAGCTTTTTTTGTTTCCATAATCTATGTATTAAAGCAAAAAAGAAATGTAATAGATGTATCGATAACTTTTTCAGGTATTTTCTATGTCTGTTTCTGTTTTAATTATATTATTATGACAATAGATAATATTAATAAAGGTCACATATATGTTTGGCTTATTTTTATAATCGCTTTTGCTACTGATATTTTTGCTTATTTTGTAGGTAAAAACTATGGTAAGCATAAGCTTATACCGGATATTAGCCCCAAAAAGACAATAGAAGGAAGTATAGGTGGTATACTTGGAAGTGTTGCATTTTGTGTACTTTTTGGTTTAATTTTTAGATTACCTTTTGGCTCTATGGTTTTGCTATCATTTGTTGGTAGTGTAATTGCCCAAATGGGAGATTTAATTGCATCTTCCATAAAGAGGTATGTAGGAATAAAAGATTATGGAAAGATAATTCCGGGACATGGAGGAGTATTGGACAGATTTGATAGTGTGATATTAGTCGCTCCGTATGTATATTTAGTGCTAACTTATTTAGCAAAGTAAACAGATTTTATAAAGAACAGGAGATTTTTTATGAATAAAAACAAGAAAAGATTAATAATTCTCTTGGCAGTAACAACATTTCTGTCACTAGTCAGTTGTAAAAAAGATAGTAAAAATTTAGATTCCTCAAAAAATAAGTCAAAACAAGATGTTAATATAAATAATATTGTAAATAAAGATGGAAATGATATAGAAACTAGATATAATACTCCAAAAGGATATAAGAGAGTGATTACTAAAGATAATAGTTTCGCAAGTTTCTTGAGAAATGAGGAATTGAAACCTTATGGTGAAAAGTCATACTATTATAACGGACGCGAGAAGAAATCCGATGGTGTGTATGATTCTGTATTCAATGTAGATTTAGAGGGGAAAAATTTACTGCATTGTGCAGATGCCTGTTATAAATTTAGAGGAGATTATCTTTATAAACAGAAAAAATATTCTGATATAAAATTTAGATTCGTATCAGGTGGTATAGCTGATTTTGAAAAATATACCAGAGGATATAGAGTCGATCCGGAAAGTGGAGAATATTTTCTTATGGGAGAACCTTCCGCAGATCAAAATGTCTATAATAAGTTTATGGATACCGTATATGGATATAGTGGAACTTTGTCTCTTGTGAAAGATACACGTCCTATAAGTTTTAAAGATATGGAAATAGGAGATATGTTTGTAAGAGGTGGAACCCCTGGAACAAAAAGAGTAGGACACGCTGTAATGATTATAGATATGGCTACTGATAAAAAAGGTGAAAAGATATTTATGTTAGCACAGTCTTATATGCCTGCCCAGCAACCGCAGGTGTTGATTAATCCTCTAAATAAAGAATTATCACCTTGGTATAAATTAAAAGAAGTTGAATCTTCAGGAAAACTTAAAACACCACAATGGACCTTTGAGTTAAATGAGCTGAAAAGATTCAATGAATAAGAAATTTAATTCCAGGAAATAAATAATTTATTAAGTTTAATATGTTTAAATTTTTTGGTTTTTTTAATACATAAAAAGGCAAATTTAATTAAGATTATTCTTACTTAAATTTGCCTTTTATATTATTAGGAAATATAAAAATAAAATTTTAATAATTACTCCATATTGATTTCATTTTTTAGTATTTCGTCAAGTAGGGTATCTACTATTTCTTCTTGAGGAATTCTTTTAATAATCTCACCTTTTTTAAATAGAAGACCAATACCATCACCACCAGCGATACCGATATCTGCTTCACGTGCTTCCCCGGGTCCGTTTACTGCACATCCCATTATTGCAACAGTCATATTTTTTTCTATATGTTCTATTTTTTTTTCAACTTGTCCGGCTAATTTTATTAAATCAATTTGGCATCTTCCACAGGTCGGGCAAGAAACGATTTTTATTCTATCATTAAGAAGGCCAATACTTCTTAGAATTTCTTTTCCGACATTTACTTCTTCAACAGGATCTCCTGTAAGTGATATTCTTATAGTATCACCAATTCCATCAACTAAAAGAGATCCGATACCTATTGATGACTTAATAGTACCTTTTTTTATTCCACCGGCCTCTGTAATTCCTAAATGTAAAGGATAGTCTACTTTCGAAGACATCAATCTATAAGCAGCAACCGATGTTAAGATATCAGAACTCTTCAGGGATATCACTATATCATTAAAATTGAGATCCTCAAGAATTTTTATATGTGTGAGTGCTGATTCTACCATCGCTTCCGGAGTTGCACCACCGAATTTCTCCAGTAGTTTTTTTTCAAGTGATCCGCCGTTTACACCTATTCTGATGGGAATATTATTAATTTTGCAGGCTTCAACTACTGCTTTAGTTTTTTCTATATTACCGATATTTCCCGGGTTAATTCTTATTGCATCAATTCCTTGATTTATAGCTTCTAAAGCCAACCTATAATCAAAATGTATATCGGCGACTAATGGTATAGTTATTTTTTTCTTTATTTTTCCAATGTTTTTAGCTGCGGTTAAATCAGGAACAGCAATTCTAACTATATCACAACCCGCGTGTGTAAGCCTGTTTATTTGATCTATTGTTGATTCGGCATCTCTTGTATCAGTATTTGTCATAGACTGAACTGCTATGGGGGCATTTCCGCCTATTTTAACGTTACCAACCATAACCTGTCTGCTTGGTTTTCTAGTATAGTTCATAAAATTACCTTCTTTCTATTTTCAGTTCAAAAAATTGTACTAATCGATTGATTAATATGTGATACAACTAATCGACCAATTAGTACAATGAACTGTTACATATAATAATTATCCTGAAAATGCTTTAATAAAACATAATTACTTTTTGAATATTAGTTTCATAATATCCGCATAAGTGATAAATACCATAAATGAAAGTAGAGCAATCAGACCAATTCCATTAATATAACCTTCTATTTTTGCAGGAATTTTTTTGCCCTTTCTTATTTTTTCTATCATTAACATAAGAATTCTCCAACCATCAAGAGCTGGTATAGGAAGAAGATTCATTATGCCTATATTAAGACTTATTAAAGCAGTCATAAATACCAGATTGAGAATACCTGTTGTCGCAGCATTTGAAACCATATTTACAACTCCGACAGGTCCTGATACAGTATCCATTACTTTGCCCGAAAGTTGACCGGTAATAAGTTGCCATAGGAAAACTAACATAGTTTTCGAAATTACATATGTAGATACAAATGCTTGCTTAATAGCTTTTAGAGGATTTTTTTCACTAGTCGGTTTGATTCCTATAACATATTTGCCGGATTGTTTTTCTGCAGA
The DNA here is from genome assembly GCF_014229965.1 of Peptostreptococcus canis. Classification (GTDB taxonomy): domain Bacteria; phylum Bacillota; class Clostridia; order Peptostreptococcales; family Peptostreptococcaceae; genus Peptostreptococcus; species Peptostreptococcus canis. The sequence goes on along the minus strand of NZ_JABGBW010000002.1, from coordinate 190,110 downwards.
TATAGATTTATTTTCTATTTTTCCATTTCTTTCATATTTTATTTTCATTTCGTTACCATTGGAATTTCCAATTATTGTTCCAAGTTCTTCAAAGTTATTTATTTTTCTATTGTCAATAGATATAATTCTATCACCTTTTTTGAAACCGACGTTGTATGCCGGACTATTTTTAATAACAGTATCAAAAGTAGTAGTTGGAGTCCCTCTAAAAAAGAAAAATGGTATTAACAACACTATACAAAGTATAATATTTGCCATCGGTCCGGCAAATATAGATAAAAATCTTTCTTTGATAGTCTTTTTACCAAAAGAATTCGGATCGTTTGATTCTTCATCCTCACCCTCCATAGCAACAAAACCACCTACCGGAAATAATCTTATAGAATATAAAGTTCCATTTTTTTCTTTTTTAAAAATTGCTGGTCCCATACCTATTGCAAATTCATGTATTGTTACTCCAGCTTTTTTTGCAAAGTAGAAATGTCCAAGTTCGTGTATAAAAATTATTAAGCCAAATACTAAAATAGCAGCAATAATATTCATTAATTCACCTTCCTTTTTAAATAGTCATTTATAAAATCTCTAGTCCATTTATCAGTATCTATTATTTCAGATAAAGTGGGATTTTCTATATATTCGTGTTTGTCAATTGCCAATTGAATATATTTAGGTATATCATAAAATTTGATTAAATCATCTAGAAACATTTCGACAAGAACTTCATTTGCAGCGTTCATTACTGTGCAGTCTGTTCCCCCGTGTTTTAGACAATCATATGCAATTTTTAGACATGGAAAAACATTTAAATCAGGTTTTTCGAATGTCAAATTAGATATTTTAAAAAGATCTAATTTTTCGTAATTGTTATCGACTCTTTTTGGATATGTAAGAGCGTATTGGATAGGAACTCTCATATCAGGACAACCTAATTGAGCAATAACTGATGTATCTTTAAATTGAACCATTGAATGGATTATACTTTGTGGATGAACATGGACTATTATATCATCAGGATCTACATCAAATAACCATTTTGCCTCAATTACCTCTAATCCCTTATTCATCAATGTCGATGAATCAATAGTTATTTTTTGCCCCATAATCCAATTTGGATGATTTAAAGCATCTTTTTTTGTTACGTTTTCAAGTTCATCTGTCGTTTTTCCCCTAAAAGGTCCACCAGAGGCAGTAAGTAATATCTTATCTATTTTATTGCCGGATTCTCCATTTAAACATTGGAAAATAGCACTGTGTTCGCTATCTATAGGAATAATAGAAGCCTTAAATTTTCTTGCCTGTTCCATGACTATTTTCCCGGCGGTCACAAGGGTTTCTTTATTTGCAAGTGCAATTGTAGTAGAATTTTTAATTGCTTCTATAGTAGGTAGTAATCCTATCATACCCACAACTGCAGTTACTAAAATAGATATTTCTTTAGATTTGGCGATTTCTACTAAGCCATCAAGTCCATTTAGAATTTTTATGTTATCAAGTAATTCGGCAAATTCTTGATTTTTTTTGTACTTTAAAAATTTTTGATATGAATCCTTATCGAAAATAGTAACCATTTTAGGTCTAAATTCCTTGATTTGTTCTAAAAGTAAATCTATATTTTTATTTGTGCTAAGCCCAATTACTCTGAAATAACCGGAATTATTTCTAATAACATCTAGAGTTTGTCTACCGATAGAACCTGTCGATCCTAAAATAGATATATTTTTTATATTAATCGAATTTTTATCCATTTACTCACTTCCTATTATAAATATTCAAATTAATTATACCATAGGATACCTAAACTATTGCTTAATAAACGCGGTTATATAATGTTTAAAAAAATGATAATACTATATATAATTTAGTATCAATTTGAATTAGATTAATAAAAAATTTGAATTTTTTCTATAAATATACTAAAATATTTAATTTCAATTAAACTACTAAATAAAAATATATTATTTTGATATATTAATATATATTGAAATAATATAAATTGAAAAAAGAGATGTTGACTTTATGGATTTTAGTATATATAGTATATTTAAAGGATGTGATAAAAATGTTCGAACTGAAAAAAAATCCAAGAGAATTTATTATTGATGATATGACTGAAAGTAGAAATATAGAATCTTTTGGGAGAGGAAATAGATTTTTAAATATCTCTCCTGAAAATTATATAAAAGTCTTTTGCGATAAAATGCCCAAGAAATCCTTAATTCCAATGATATTGATAAGTTTGATGGATAAGGATAATAAGATATATATGACGCTTGATGAGTTTTCAGAAACTCTTGATTATCCAAAAACCGGTCTTTCTGTTATGTTTGTAGAATACGGTGAAAAAGATTTTTTGGTGAAAATACGAAATGGACTTTATATGATTAATCCGTTGGTATCATATAAAGGGTCGAAATATGAGAGGGACAAGTTGATAAAGGAATATACAAAGCATAAAGATAGCAATGAACTTAAAAAGAGAAAGAAGTGATTATGTGAGGTTAAAATTTGATAGGGAAATAATGAAGTGGTTTGACTCATTTTTTGAAAATCGAGTTGATATGTTTAATATTGACAATTTTCTATGCTCACTTCAGGATTTTGAGACTAATTTAGATAGTAGAAAAGTTATAGTGTTACAAAAAGAAAATTCAAATTACTGGAAATTGGAATTTTCTTTGCCTGATAATTATGTAGTTAAGCTGAAGAAAAATGTACATCCAATTTTTGGACAATATATATTTGATGAAATATCTATATATTCGGATGATATAGTGTACGATAAAATTAATTCATATATTATGAAGATTATTAATAATATCATAGAAATAAAGTATGATTTATTTAATAGCAGATACTTAATAGATTATAGAGAAGAATTTATTGACATATGCAATAAAATGGTGATTGGAGAAAGAAACTTGTTAATTGAGGATGTCTATATGATAGCCAATACTAATAGCGATTTGGATTTTTTGAATTACGCGAATACGTTTAAATTAAATTTAAGTTTTAACCCTGATAAAGGAGAGGATTTAATAGATAGTATACTTGATTTGAGAAGATCGATAATTGTGCGAGATTAACATTATATAGTTTGAGTTGTATTTATAAGATTAAATTAATGAAAAGAAAGGAAGATAATTATGAATGTAGAAAAAATGACATTAAGAGTACAGAATGCTTTGAATTCGGCTTTTTCAGAAGCTGTGAAAAACAATAATCAACAAGTGGATTCAATTCATTTGGTATATTCGTTAATTGAACAAGAAGATGGATTAATACCAAGCATTTTAAAGAAAATGAATATAAGTATTGATACGTTACTAAATGCTTTGAAAAATGAGATTAATAAGCTTCCGAGAGTAACAGGCGAAGCTGCAAGTGCTCAAGGAGTTCAGGCAACACGAAAAATTAATGAAATATTAGTAAAAGCAGAAGAAATATCTCATGATTTTAAAGACTCGTATATCAGTGTTGAACATTTGATGCTTGCTATATTTGATATTGAAGCAAATAGTAATATAGGAAGAATTTTTAAACAGTTTGGAATAATAAAACAAGAATTTTTAAATATTCTTCATGAAGTTAGAGGAAATCAGAGGGTTGATACACAAGATCCGGAGGGAACATTTGATGCTCTTTCCAAATATGGTACAAATTTGGTGAAATTGGCTCAGGATAATAAATTAGATCCGGTAATAGGAAGAGATGAAGAAATAAGAAGAGCAATAAGAATTTTATCAAGACGTACCAAAAATAATCCCGTTCTTATAGGAGAACCGGGAGTAGGTAAAACAGCAATTGTAGAAGGATTGGCTCAAAGGATCGTAAAAGGTGATGTTCCTGAAGGTTTGAAAAACAAAATAGTATATTCACTGGATATGGGAGCACTTATAGCCGGAGCTAAGTATAGAGGTGAGTTTGAAGAGAGATTAAAAGCCGTTTTAAAAGAGGTATCAAGCTCGGACGGTAAAATAATACTTTTTATAGATGAAATCCATACAATAGTAGGAGCGGGAAAAACTGAAGGGTCTATGGATGCAGGAAATTTAATTAAGCCTATGTTGGCTAGAGGTGAGCTAAATTGTATCGGTGCTACAACTTTTGATGAATATAGAAAATATATCGAAAAAGACAAGGCACTTGAAAGAAGGTTCCAGCCGGTAATAGTGGATGAGCCAAGTGTAGAAGATACCATTTCGATATTAAGAGGACTTAAAGAAAGATTTGAAATACACCATGGAATCAGAATTCACGATAATGCAATTGTAGCTGCTGCAAAGTTGTCCGATAGATATATACAAGATAGATTTTTGCCAGATAAGGCAATTGATTTGGTTGATGAAGCTGGAGCTATGATAAGAAGTGAAATAGATTCATTACCTACTGAACTTGATATTGTGAGAAGAAGATTATTTACTCTTGAAACAGAGAGAGAAGCTCTTTTAATAGAAAATGATGAAAAATCAAAAATCAGATTGGAAGAATTAGAAAAAGAATTGGCTGATTTAAAAGAGGAAAATGACAGTCTTACTTCGAAATATGAAAATGAAAAAAGCAAGCTGATGGAGATGAAAAATCTTAAAGAAAAGCTGGATGATGCGAAAGCAAGAGCTGAGAGATATGAAAGAGAATATGATTTTAATAAAGCAGCCGAGGTTAAGTTCGGAGAAATTCCATCACTGGAGGAACAGATAGAAAAATTCGAAAATGAGATATCTCAAGGGGGAGAAAACTCACTACTAAAGGAGAGCGTTACTGAAAATGAAATAGCAGATATTATATCTAAATGGACTGGAATTCCGGTATCTAAATTAGTGGAAACCGAAAGAGAAAAGTTATTAAATCTTGAAAACATTTTGCATGAGAGAGTAATAGGTCAGGATGAAGCTGTAACGGCAGTATCAGATGCAATATTGAGATCAAGGGCAGGTTTAAGTGATTTAAATAGACCAATAGGCTCATTCATCTTTTTAGGTCCTACAGGAGTGGGCAAAACAGAGCTTGCAAAGTCTCTTGCCAGAGAATTATTTGATAGTGAGGATTCAATAATCAGAATAGACATGTCCGAATATATGGAAAAACATAGTATATCCAGATTAGTCGGACCACCTCCAGGATATGTCGGATATGAAGAGGGGGGTCAGTTAACAGAAGCTGTCAGAAGAAAACCATATTCCGTAATATTATTTGATGAAATCGAAAAAGCACATGAAGATGTATTTAACATGTTTTTACAGATTTTGGATGACGGTAGATTAACAGATAATAAAGGTAAAACAGTCGATTTTAAAAATACATTAATTATTATGACTTCGAATATAGGTAGCCATATATTATTGGAATCAGGAGGGAATATAACGGATGAAGTAAATAATAATGTAATGCAAATGATGAGAAATAGATTTAAACCAGAATTTTTAAACAGGCTGGATGATATAATAATGTTCAAACCACTTGATAAAGAAGAAATAAGTAAAATTATTGATATATTTGTTTCTGGCTTGAGAAACAGACTTGCAGATAGAGATATAAAACTTGAGATAAGTGATGGGGCTAAAGAAGAAATTGTTAGAATTTCTTACAATCCGGTATATGGAGCAAGGCCTATAAAGAGATATATTAACAATACTTTAGAAACAATGATAGCAAGAAAAATTATTTCTGGTAATATATTACAAGGAGATACTATATTGATAGAATCAAGAGATGGGGAAGTTTATATTTCAAAAAAATAAAAAAAACAACAAATGCTGTTGAAAAAATAAGTATAATGCAATATTTTGTTTAAATAAAATATAGTTAATATATTAACGAAAAAAAGAGTAAAAAATGACAAAATAATAACATAAAATGCTTCTTATTTTGTGTATTGCATACAATATGATGATTTGTTTAAAAAAAAAATATATTACACTGTTTTTTCAAGAGGATAAGTAAGGAATATTTATCCTCTTTTTTTTATGAAAATAATTAGGAATTATTATAAATTGTTATAAAATAATTTAATATAAAGAATTGTTTGACAATACTGAACATTAACTGTATACTAAATATGAAATATTAATTTAATATGAAATAATAAAGGAGGAATCAAAATGAACATCAAATTGAAAGATGCTCTAGTAATAGGATTTGCATTATTTGCAATGTTCTTTGGAGCAGGTAACCTTATCTTCCCACCTTATTTAGGTGTACTATCAGGGACTAGTTGGTTTACAGGATTCATTGCTTTCTTATTTGCAGATGGTGGTCTTGCGTTATTAGGAGTTATAGCACTTACTAGAACTGATGGTGACATGGAAGCACTATTTACGAGAGCAGGTAAGAAAATAGGTATAGCTATAGGCACATTAATGATTCTTTGTATTGGACCATTTCTAGCAATACCAAGAACTGCTGCTACAACTTTTGAAATAGGTATAAAACCTACATTAGGTGCAGGTGTAAGTCCGGTATTATTCTCAATAATATTCTTCATTGTTGTATTTGTACTTACTATTAAACCTTCTAAGGTTGTTGATATAGTGGGAGCTTTCCTTACACCAGCGTTATTAGTTTGTTTGGCAGTATTAATCGTAAAAGGAATTGTAAGTCCTCTTGGTCAACCCCTTGACAGACTTCTTGTGGATAACGTTTTCGTAAGCGGTATAAAGGATGGTTACAATACTATGGATGCTCTTGCTGCTTGTATATTTGCAGGAATAGTGATTAATTCTATTAAACAAAAAGGTTATACTGAAAAGGCTGTGATGATAAAAGCCACTATTCTTTCTGGTGTAATAGCAGTTGTGGGACTTGCACTTGTATATGGCGGTCTTGCTTATCTTGGAGCTACTGTATCTCCATTATATGATAACACTGTTGAAAGAACAGCACTTGTTGTTTCGATTACTGAAGGAATATTAGGCGGAGCAGGTAAAGTTATTCTTGCAGTAATAGTTGCTTTAGCTTGTTTGACAACTGCTATAGGGCTTACTTCATCTTGTGGTAACTATTTCAGAGATTTATCAAAGGGTAAAATCAAGTATGAATGGACTGTTGTAATTGTATGCGTATTCTCAGCATTTATATCAAATTTTGGGGTTGATACAATTATATCTATGGCATTGCCAGTGTTATTGACTATATATCCAGCAGTTGTTGTTTATATATTCCTTGGTATGTTTAATGATAAAATTAAAAATGATAACATATTCAAGGTTACTATATGGGTTGCGTTAATACTAGGATTTATATCTGTATTACCATCATTAAAACCATTTGCAAACAACGAAGGATTAAAAGCTTTTGTTGATACAATGAATAACTGGCCAGGTGGACAGTTTGGATTCTTCTGGTTAATACCAGTTGTAATCGCTGGAATAGTAGGTAAATTTATTCCATCTAAGAAAAATGCCTAATTAAATAGTTGAAATTAAGAGTTATTTGTCAACTAACGTTGATGAATAAAATCTGAAAATCTATATGACAGCATCTTGGATACATATAGTATCCTTGATGTTGTCTTTTTTCATAATACTAATCCTTTTTTTTAGTAGAACTCTTAACCTTAAATTTATAATGAAATAATATCAATTTAGAGAATTAGTATTTATAGGAGGTTTATTGTGAAAATAGACTTAGTTAAAACCAGAGAGTACTATAATTTATTGTCATCAGATTTGTTATGTGACTGTGCATATTGTAAGTTATACTATTTGAAGGCAAGAAAAGAATTTTCTGAATTAGCAGTATGGTTGGAAAGGTACGGTGTTGACATCAAAAAACCTTTTGAGGTTATGAGCCTTGAACCAGATGAGAATGGAATGCTTGACTATATTGGAGTTCAGTATATTGTTTTTGGAGTTTATTCAAATTACAATTCATATCATATTGGAAATTTTAATATTCGTATTGCATATTCTTATCCAAGTACTGAAGTCAGTGAAGAACATTTTGTTTTAGAAGTATTTCCAATAAATTCAATGAGATTATCTTTAAAAGAATAAATCCGGATTTATTGAAGTAATATAAATGAAGTAATATAAACTGAATAAATCGCTAAGAGGAAGTATCATATTTTATTGAGTATTTTTTAAGCTCTACATTATTTTTATTATTAAGACAGACGAATCTATCATAATTTTTGTCGTAATTCCAGTTTTGCCAATATTTTGTTTTTTACTAGAGTTTCTTTTTTACATTCTCATCACATTAAATTGTATTAGATCTGTGCGATCGTTATCTAAACAATATAAATAATTTGGAAATGTTTTAGTATAACACAGGCAGAAGTATGTATAGATATCATGTACATATGTTTATAGAAATTTTGATTAAAATGATTGTATTGAGTTTCATAGGATTTTTGAAAGAAAAAGTAGTATAATGATATATGAAAAATTTGGGGATTTAAAATATAAATATAGAGGATGTCAATTTTGGTGTAGAGGCTATTAGTTGATATTGCAAGTAGATAGTCTTAATAACTGATAATAAAGAACTATCAGCTGCGCTGGTGGATTTCTTTTTTACTTTATGATATAATATTTTAGGAGGTGTATTATGTCGAAAAATAAAAAGAAAGAAAAGCCATACTATAAAGTAAACAATAAACAACAAGAAGAAAAATCAAATAATAAAGATCTAACAAAGAATACAACTTTTATGTTAGGGATAGGTTTTTTAATTATGTTTTATTCCAGATATATAAATGCTGCGATTTATTCCAGGATTCTTGCTATTTTTGGTCTTGTATTGATGTTATATGGAATTTACAATTCTTCAAAAATCAATAAGCAAAAAGATGGCAAATTCAGTTTATATATAGACTATGTAATGGCTTTTTTAGTTGTTGCAGGAATCATATACAATATATATATTCTATTCAAAACTATGTAATTTTATCAAAAAGATATTTTTTAATTACTAGTTGTTAATTTATTATATTGATATAAAAATACAAATTCTAAAAAAAGCAATTTTATAACAATTTAGATATTTTTTGAATTGTATTGACAAATTTAGTCAAAAGGTATATGATATTAAACAATAAGTAAATAAATAACTCTTATCAAGAGAGGTGGAGGGACTGGCCCTACGAAACCCGGCAACCTGAGATTTAAATCAAGGTGCTAATTCCAGCAGCATTAGGCTGAAAGATGAGTAAAATTTCTGTGTCTGGGTAGGATTTTACTCCAGGCTTTTTTTATTACTTAAAATTTTTTCTGAAAACTTAAATTTATAAAGTAAAAAAAGTTTTTTAGGGTATTTAAAAATATAAAATAATGTACGAAAGGAGATAAAGATGATTGAAATAAAAAATGTCAATAAATACTATGGAGATTATCGAGTCTTGAAAGATGTAGATTTCACTATTAATGAAGGGGAAATATTTGGAATAATAGGGCATAGTGGTGCTGGAAAATCAACTCTGCTTAGATGTATTAATCGTCTGGAATCCTTTGATAATGGTGACATAGTAGTTGACGGAAAAAATATCATGTCCCTAAATGATAGTGAATTGAGAGAAATGAGAAAAAATTTAGGTATGATTTTTCAGCATTTTTCACTGTTAGAAAGAATGACAGTTTTTCAAAATGTAGCTCTTCCTATGGAATGTTTTGGGTATAAAAAGTCAGAAATAAAAGAGAGAGTAGAAAAACTGCTTGATTTGGTTGGAATTCTTGATAAAAAGAATGAAAAACCTCGAAACTTAAGTGGTGGTCAAAAGCAAAGAGTGGCTATTGCAAGAGCTCTTACTATGAAACCTAGAGTTCTATTATGTGATGAAGCTACATCGGCTTTGGATCCTAAAACAACTAATTCAATCTTATCACTTTTACAGGAGATTAATGAAAAGTTGGGGATTACCATTGTAGTTGTAACTCATCAAATGGAAGTAATCAAACAAATTTGCACTAGGACAGCGATTATGGATAAAGGAGAAGTACTCCAAATAGGAGAAACCGAGGAAATTTTTTTAAGCAATACAAAACCTCTTAGAAAATTGCTCGGAGAAGAAAGTATTGTTTTACCGGAAGGCAAGAATCTTAAGTTATTGTTTACTAATGATAGATCAAATGATGCAATAATAACGGGAATGGCAAGGGAGTTAAATGTAGATGTTTCAATTGTTTTTGGGAAATTAGAGAAATTTAGAGAAGATATATTAGGTTCTTTGATAATAAATATTCCTGATGGATATGTAGAACAGGTAAAGGAATATCTAAATAAAAAAAATATGAGATGGCAGGAGGTAGATGATGAACTTTAATGAATATGTATCAACTTTATTACCACCGGCTTTAGTGCAAACTTTTTACATGACTTTTGTAACGACAATTATTGCATCAATTTTAGGTTTTTTTATAGCAATAGTTTTAGTAGTTACAAAAGATGATGGATTAAAGCCAAATAGAACAGTGAACACGGTATTGGGAGTTATTGTAAATGCATTTAGGAGTTTTCCGTTTATGATACTTATAGTCGCAATGATACCTATTACAAGACTGATTGCAGGTACAAGTATAGGTGAAACTGCTGCTTTGGTACCTTTGACAGTTGGTGCAGCTCCTTTTATAGCTAGATTAATTGAAAGTTCTTTGTACGAAGTTGATAAGGGATTGATTGAAGCGGCAAAATCATTTGGTGCAACAAATACTCAAATTATTTTTAAAGTGATGGTAAAGGAAGCACTTCCATCGATAGTCAATGGTATTACATTAGCAATTATTTCTATAATAGGTTATACGGCTATGGCAGGTGCTGTCGGAGCCGGTGGATTGGGTAATGTTGCATTGCAATATGGTTATAGCTCTTTTGACAAAAATGTTATGATATTTACAGTAATAGTAATTATTATAGTAGTGCAGATTATACAAGTATTGGGTGATTTGCTTTACAAAAAAATAAAATAATTTATAAATTATGGAGGTAAAATATGAAGGCAAAAAAAATATTAACACTGGCTGCAGTTGCAGTTTTATCAGTAGGATTGGTGGCTTGTGGAGCCAAAAAAGATTCATCAAATGACAAAAAAATAGTTATAGGTGCTACACCTAATCCACATGCTGAAATATTAAATGAAGTAGTAAAGCCAATTTTAGAAAAAGATGGCTATGAATTAGAAGTAAAAGTATTTAACGATTATGTATTGCCAAATGAAGCACTACTAGATAAATCTTTAGATGCTAACTTTTTCCAACATGTACCTTATATGGAAGAGTACAATGCAAAAAATAAAACTGATATAACATACACTGTAAAGGTTCATCTTGAACCAATGGGAGTTTATTCAGATAAGGTAAAAAATATATTGGATGTCAAAGATGGTGGAATAGTTGCAGTTCCTAATGATCCAACAAATGAATCAAGGGCTTTAAAAATTCTTGAAAAAGAAGGATTAATAAAATTAACTGAAGGTAAAGAGTTATTGAATAAAAATGACATTGTGGAAAATAAGAAAAATCTGGTTATTAAAGAATTAGTAGCTGAGCAATTGCCAACTGCTTTAAAAGATGTTGATTTGGATGTTATAAATTCCAACTATGCACTTCAGGCAAAACTAAATCCAACTAAGGATGCAATCGCAATAGAATCTAAAGATTCACCATATGCAAATATTATTTCTGTAAGAACTGATAATAAAGATAGTGAAAAGATAAAAGCATTAAGCAAGGCCATTACATCACCAGAAGTTAAAAAATTCATAGAAGAAAAATATGCGGGTGCAATTATACCTTCTTTTTAGTAGTAGAATAATTGTATTGAATAATATCAACAAACTATAAAAGAAAGGAATGACTCAAAGTTGTAAATTTGTTTTATCAAAATTATAATCATTAAAAAAATGAGTATTTTTATATTGATAAACGAAAAATTTGTTTTTTGAATCATTCCTTTTTGTGTTTTTACTATTTAGTTTTATTGGTAAAATTATATACTTATATTACAAAATTTAGAACAGTGATTTTATGAAGTTAATAATTCTATCTAAAAATCCACTATCTTTAACTTTGTTTCCTATATCTGAAGCTACATTTTTAGCAGATTCTAATCCTTCATTAGTAGTACTTACAACAGCTTGATTTGAAAGTTTAGATTCATCAAACTTATTAAAGAACTTTTGGGCATCTTTGTTTCTATTTAAGAAAGATTTCGTTTTTTCAAGTAAACCATCTACATTGATGTTTTCTCCGGCACCTTTCAAATTATTTACTACGTTAGATGTAATATTATTAAGCGTATCTTTTACATCTTTATAATTGTAATTTTGATTTCCTACATCTTGTAAAAGGTTAACAATTACATTAATATCGCCAGTTGATAAATTCACATTATAGTTATTAGCTATATTTTTTACTACCTCCTCTATCTTTGCCGGATCTTTTATATTTTCTTTTATAACTTCTTTTTTAGAATCATTTATAACTCCGGTAGCCTTGTCTTTACCAATTTTGTCTGCGAGATTACCTGTTGTGATTAGTTCTTTATTGGCAAGTTGTTTTTTTTCTTCTGTTAATTGCTCACCTGAAGATTTTTCAAAAGCTATAATTATACCTGTAAGAGCTCCCGTACCACTTACCGGGAATGGTGCAGCAGCAACAACATTGGCATTTTCAACCCCGGCAGTAGCAAGTGTCGAAGCAATCATAGAACTTGTTACCCAAGTAATATTTGAAGTTTTAACGTTTATTCCGCCACTTGATGTAGGAACGACATAAGATGATGACATAGTTACCCTGCCTAATTGCTCTTCTGGTGCTATTCCAGTAAGGTATTTTCTTTCTTGCTGATTGTTAACATAAATAATATTTGGATTATTTTCATCAACTCCAAAATAATTTAATATTTCTTTCTTTTGGGTTTTATTTAAATTAGCTCCCAGTGTAATTACTTCCGAAGTTGAATCGGCACTGGATATTGCCGAAAAGCCAGTCAGAAGTAAAGTTAATGTCACTATAACAGATAATATTTTATTTTTCATATTTTACCTCCATAAATTTAGGTACACTGTACCAAAAATACATTTTCATATACCAAAATGACAGTTAATATAATCGTCATTTCTTAGTGTGAGAATAAACTATTATACTTAATTTATCCTTTATGAAATTTAGTAGACTTTAGTATTTATGGATGGTATAATTAAGATAGAATAATGATTTGATAGTTGAAAGGAGAATAATATGTCAAAAGAGCTCGTTAAAGATAGAGTAGTTGAATATTTGATCGATGAGTTGGGGGTTCCTGAAGATATGATAGAAATCGATACTCCACTTGCAGAATATGAAAGTGGAGTTGAGGGGAACATAGATATAACAGTTGTAACTGAAGATGAATCGGGAATGTTATTACCTCTGATGGTTGTTCAATGTTTGGATGATGATATTGAGCTTACTGAAGAAGTAGTGGAGGGGCAGATGGATTATCTGGAGTTAATTGACCATTCAACTCATGTTGGTAGAATTATATTAACAAATGGTGATCAAATGATGTATGCCGATTGGAATGGAACTGAACTGGAGGATGAAGAAGCTCTTCCAAGCTATAACAAGATGATAGAAGAATATAAAGAATTAGAGAAAGAGTACCGTGAATATGTAGCGGAACATCCTGAATACGAAAAAGAGCACAGCCATTAGAAAATATTTTCCTGTTTTTCACTTTTCTTTGGCTGGGTATAACTTTTTAAAGACTGACTTTAAAGTCGGTCTATATTAAAAAATCTGGAATCAATAGTTTTATGATTATTGATTCCAGTTTTTTATTTAGATTCTTACAGTTTTAGGAAAGTATTTATTTTGTTGTATATTTTTAGGCTTTTATTGCTATTTAAAGAGGATATGTCAAAAAATATTAAAAAATAAATGTGACTTTGGTATTGAATACTATAAAAGAAAAAGTAACGATTATTAACAGTAAGATAATCAAAACCATTTCTATAAAATTACCCCAAAAGGACCCAACCTTTAATTTACCTATACTATAATATTTATTACTGATAGGATATAATAGTGGAATACCTCTTTTTGTTATCATATCACATAATAAATGACTAGAATATGAAACGGTGCCTACTATTGAAATATTTTTAAAAGATGTCGTGAATTCAATATATCTGAGTAATACATAAATCATTACCAACATGGAAATCGAATGAGTGAATCCTCTATGTTTTAATAGGGGAAATATAGCTAAAAAAATAGTTAATGCTATTATTCCAAAGTTGATATTGTAGAGCATCATTGTAAGTGCTAAAAAAGCAAATGCTGATGAGATTACTATTGATCGTATAAAATTTTCAGTTAGTTTTTTTTGTATAAGGTTTAATAAAAATACGGACACTAAAAATCCAAAATATAAATTATCATTTGTTTTTATAAAAAGATAAAAAAATAATATTAACAAAAAATAAAGTAATATTTTATATATTTTTTTAGTTGAATTTTTGCTTATAAACTTATTTAGAACATTTGAATTGGCTTCATCGATGTCCGGAGCAGTAGAGAAAAAAGCTGACGATAATATGCCTAATGGTGTTATTGGTATTCCAAATATAACTGAAATTTCAGTAGCAGCTAGTGTTCCTATAATTAAATGTGATTTGTTTCTCATATTTTTACCTTTCAAATAGTTATTTTAATATTTTATCACAATAATGATAATAAGTACATTTTCATATTTAAAATAAATTGTTATAGAAAGCATGTGAAATAATAAATTTTGTTAATTTTACAAATACTGTGGTATAATACTATTAACGTCTTATGTGTTCGTGAAAAAATATTAAAAGAAAAGGAGTATTATTTTGGCAAAAAATAACGATAAAATAAAGGTTATACCACTAGGCGGTCTTAATGAAATCGGAAAAAATATGACTGTTATAGAGTATAAGGACGAGATTATAGTAATTGATGCTGGATTGTGTTTTCCGGAGGATGAATTACTAGGAATAGATATAGTAATTCCTGATATTACTTATTTAGTTAAAAATATTGATAAGGTAAAGGGAATTTTTATAACACATGGTCATGAGGATCATATAGGAGCTATGCCTTATATTTTGAAGAAATTAAATGTACCGGTATATGGTTCTGCTTTAAGCATAGAATTGATTAGGGTTAAACTAAAGGATCATAGGATAACAAACGCAAAACTTAATATAGTGGGGCCTAGAGAACAAATAAAACTGAAAAATATGAGTGTAGAATTTATCAGGGTAAATCACAGTATTCCCGATGCCTATTCTGTAGCAGTGCATACTAATCAAGGTGTAATATACCATACTGGTGATTTTAAAATCGATTTAACGCCAATAGATGGTGAAATGATGGATATACATAGAATTTGTCAGATAAGTGATGAAGAAGGTATTTTATTAATGATGGCAGATAGTACAAATGCGGACAAACCTGGGAGTACAATGTCAGAAAAAAGTGTTGGTGAGGGATTAGAAAATTTATTTAAAAAAGCTCATGATAGTAGAATAATTGTTGCGACATTTGCATCCAACATACATAGGCTTCAGCAAATAGCTGAGGTTGCAAAAACGTATAATAGAAAAGTTGCAGTATCAGGAAGATCGATGGTAAATATAATAGGGGTTGCTAAGGAACTGGGCTACTTAAGTACTGACGAACACATAATAGATCTAAATGATATATACAAATACAAAGATAATGAACTTGTGATAATTACTACGGGCTCACAAGGAGAGCCTATGTCAGCTTTGGCTAGAATGGCAAATTCTGAGCATAAAAAAGTCGAGATAAAAAAAGGTGATTTAGTTATTATTTCTGCACACCCTATTCCGGGAAATGAAAAGACGGTTTCAAAAGTAATAAACTTTTTGCTTGAAAAAGGTGCTGATGTAGTTTCTAGTGATATAGCGGATATACACGTATCAGGACATGCAAGAAGAGATGAATTAAAGTTAATGCAAGCTTTTGTAAAGCCAAAATTTTTCTTGCCTGTACATGGAGAATATAAAATGCTGAAAAAACATTCTGAACTTGCAGTGGAAGTAGGGGTTCCTCAAGATAATATCTTTATCATATCAAATGGTGATGTGTTAGAAGTAGATAAAAAAGCCGCAAGAAAAAATGGTAGAGTACCATCTGGAAGAATTTTGGTTGACGGATTAGGAGTTGGCGATGTTGGTAATATAGTTCTTAGAGATAGAAAACACCTTTCTGAAGACGGATTAATGACAATAGTTGTAACTCTATCAAAAGAAGATGGAAGAATTCTTGCGGGTCCAGATATAATATCAAGAGGTTTCGTATATGTGAGAGAGTCGGAAGGACTTATGGAAGGTGCTAAAGAGATTGTGTTGGATGTATTCAAACAATGTGATGATAGAAAAATAAAAGAATGGGCATATATAAAAAATACTATAAAGGATGAGTTGAAAGAGTATCTGTATATTAAGACAAAAAGAAATCCAATGATATTACCGATTTTGATGGAAGTTTAATAGGTTTTCTGTTTATAGTGATTAGTAATTTTAAGATGATTTTTAAAATATAATATAAAAACTTTAATGTATTAATTTTATTTTTTATGCTAATAAGAAAAAATGATTATTTTTTGAATAAAAATATATTTTAAATAGTATAAATATTAATAAAAATATGATATAATATTTAAAGAAAATCAAAGAATGGGGAGAGAACTCCCCATTCTTCTGTTATAATTCCAAGTGAATATTAATAGTATAGGAGGATAAAGATTGAATTTAAGCTTTTTAAATAGCATTGCTGACTTTTTATCATCTGCAATAGCAATTTTATTTGCTATTTCAATTCATGAATTTGGTCACGCATTCGTAGCACATTTAAATGGAGATGACACTGCTAAAAATATGGGAAGAATGACAATTAATCCAATTCACCACATAGATATTTTAGGTATGCTTATGATGTTTATTGTAAGGTTCGGATGGGCTAAACCAGTTCCTGTCAATCCATATAATTATAAAAATGAGAAATTGGGAAATATAACTGTTTCACTAGCAGGTATATTTATGAATTTGGTTTCTGCGATTGTATTTGCATTGATAAATAAATATTCAAATACAGAATCTATTTCATTAGTCTCTTCTTCATTGGTAATTTATAATGTTGCATTTGCAGCGTTTAACATATTGCCAATACCACCATTAGACGGCTGGAGTTTTATTTCTACATTTTTACCAACGGATATAGTCAATAAGATGTATGAGTATTCAAGATTTTCATTTATATTTATATTTATACTAATAGCGACAAATACTTTGGGTAAAGTACTTTATCCTATTTATAATGTTTTTTTAAAATTGGTTTATTTATTTGTATGGTAAGTTATATATCTTGAGAGGTAATTATGAATTACAGTATACAGACAAAAAAATATGAAGGTCCAATGGATTTAATATTTGATTTAATAAGTAGAAATAAAATTGATATTAGTGATATTTCAATTGTTGAGATAACAGAGCAATATATAGAGTATGTAAATGACATTAAGGATGATGATCTTGAACTTGCAAGCGATTTTATTGCAATGGCATCTAAATTGATTGAAATAAAATCAAGATACATACTATATATGAAATATAGTAACGATACTGATGAAGATCCTAGAAATGAATTAGTTCAAAAAATAGAGGAATATAAAAAGTTTAGGAACATAACGGATAATATTAAAGACAATATTAAAGAGTATGAAGATAGATTTTACAGAGATAAGTTGGAAATATTTGATGATGAAATAGATTTTGATTTATCAAGTATAAATATTGACGAAATAAAAATCTTACTACCATTAATTTTTGGTAAGACAGAAGAGGACAAGTTTGAAAAATCGTTGGAAAAAAATCAAAATCTTAAGAAAATAATTAAAAACAAAATTATACCGGTAGAGTTTAAAATTGAAGAAATAAGAGAAAAAATATTTTACAATGATTCTTTTCTTTTTAAAGATATATTGAACTCAAATTCAAAAAGTGAAGTTATTGCAAGTTTTTTAGCTATTCTTGAATTAATAAAAATTAAGGAGATAAATATTTTGCAATCTGGTTTTTATAATGATATAATAATTAAAAAAAATAAAAGTGGTGATGTAGATGAGAAGATCAGACATTAAGAATATTATTGAAGCGATACTGTTTTCTTATGCAGAACCTGTGAGCATTCATGAATTAAATTTGGCTATTAATGAGGAATTAGCACAAAAGGAAATAGAGAAAATGCTTGATTTATTAATAAAAGAGTATGAAGAAAACAATAGAGGAATAAAAATCATTAAGATTAATGACAAATATCAGATGTGCTCAAATGAAGCTTATGCTGATTATATAAAGAGAATTATTGAACCTACTAAAAGAAGAGCTTTAAGTCATGCTACTTTAGAAACTCTGATTATAATTGCATACAAGCAACCGATTACCAAAAGTGATATAGAAAATATAAGAGGTGTTAAGTGTGATAAAGTCTTAAAGACTCTTTTAGATAACGGGTTGATATATGAATCAGGAAGGTTAAATAAAACTGGCAAACCTATTTTATATAGTACTACGGATGAGTTTTTAAAAATATTGGGGATAGAATCTTTGGATGATTTGCCAGACAAAGGCGATTAACTTTATAATATCGTGCTAGAATATAAAATTCGGCATGTTATTTATATAATAATTGTGTAAATTTTTAAAAATACAATATTTTTATTCAAAGATATGTTTTTTTATTGAAAAATATGTTATAGTATAGTTTGTAGTAAATATAATAAATGGGTAAAAATTTTATTGAAAGATTCAGGTTATGAAGGTAGCCAGTCAGTAAAATTATTTATTAGGAGGATGAAAAATGGAAGATAAGGATTTAGCACTTCTTTTACTTGAGAACTTTAATATGTTTGATAATCTTATAAAAAGTATTACTGGTTCAGGTATGAAGAAAATTCAAAAGTTCACTTCAAAACAGTTTTTTACTTTAGAGCAGTTGAAAAAGTATGAAAAAATTGAATTAAAAAATCTTAGCAAAGATTTATATGTGTCGACATCTAGTTTATGTATATTATTAAACAAACTTGTCGATGCAGGATATGTTTTTAGAGAAGATGATCCAAGAGATAGAAGAAATACATTTTATGGGATTACTGAAGACGGAAAGGCTGTATTAGCTGAGGAAGAAGATAGAATAGCATCATTGCTTGTAGCAAATATGAGTGGATTTGATGAAAAATTCAAAAAGAGTCTTGAAAAGAGTTTAATGGTTTTAATTAAAGCCGCTGAAAAGTTATATTAATAATGTATGATTAGCATCAGTTTTAAGTAATACTCGTGCTAAAAAATAAAAATGATTATATTTAAAAATTTACACAAGCGAAAAGGGTACTGATATTCAGTACCCTTTGAATTTTCACTAAATATCTAATGAGTCAAAAACTTTTCCTATTGAATCATTGATTACCAGGTCAGCACGATTATCCATAGATGTAGAGGTTTTGTTTATTAACACAAGATTTTTTCCGTTAAAATAATCTATGAAACCGGCTGCTGGATAAACTACTAGTGATGTTCCACCAATAATTAGCGTATCTGCTTTTGAAATGGCATTTATTGCATTTGTAATTGTATCATTATTTAGAGATTCCTCATACAATACTACATCCGGCTTTACAATAGAACCGCATTTTGTACATCTGGGAATTTTTCCACTTAATGATAAAAATTCTTCCAAGTTATACTTTTTTTTACATCCCGTGCAAGTGTTAGAGTTAGCGCTTCCATGCAATTCATAAACTATTTTGCTTCCTGATTTTTGATGTAAACCATCTATATTTTGTGTAATGATAGCTTTTAATTTGCCAGTTTTTTCAAGTTTGGCTAAAGCTATATGTGCTTTGTTAGGTTTGGCATCTTTAAAAATAAGCTTGGATTTATAGAAATCAAAAAAATCTTCCGGATACATATTATAGTAAGTGAAAGACACTAACTGTTCTGGAGAAAAATGTTTGTTCAATTTTTTACTGTATAATCCGTCAGAACTTCTAAAATCAGGTATATTAGACTCTGTAGAAACTCCGGCACCTCCAAAAAAAACAATATTATTTGAGGTATTTATTATTTCTTTCAATTTCTTTATTTTACTATTGTAGCTTTCTGTATTTGCATTCATATTGAAAAATACTCCTTTCTTTATAAGTTTTATTATAATATTATAGCATAAAAATGAGATATTTTGACAAATTTGAAATACTTGCGATGTTACTTATTTGTAACAATAAGTAAAAAATATTTACAATCTTGTAATTTTTTGGTATAATTTAATATAATCATGTTTGAAGGGAGTGATACGATTGAATATAAAATTAGGAGTATCAGCTCTTGCAATTCTTCCTATCATTGGAGGGAGTGCTATGGCAGCTGGTCAAACTGGGATAATAAATTATGAATTTGTTAATATAAGATCGAATAATAATGCAAATGATAGTGTGAAATTTGTTTTGAAAAAAGGTGATAAGGTAGAGATTTTATCTGAAAAAGACGGATGGTATAATATTAAGCATAATAATAGAAATGGATGGGTGCAGAAAAATGCTCTTAAAATAGAGAATTCTGTTCAAAATAACATAAAAGCATCGGGTCAAAAAAATAAGTATAAAGAGGTTAACAATGATATTCTAAATCTTAGATCTGCGAATAGTACTGGAAGTGATGTGATTGCTGTATTACATAAAGGTGACAAACTTACTGTTATTAATGAAACGGTAGGTTGGACAAAAGTCAAATTTAATGATATGGAAGGATATGTTTCATCTAGATTAATTAAAGATTACTCGGATTCGGGCACTTCAGAAAAATTTGATTCTAATACTGTAAGTAGTACTGACAGAAGGGTCGTTTCTTCTAATAAGTTGAACATGAGAAAATCTTCTGAGATTACCAGTCCAAGAGTAGCAACTTTAAGTAAAGGAGATATGGTACAATATATCTCTGAAAATAATGGTTGGGCAAAGATAAAATATAATGGTATAGTAGGTTATGTTTCTTCTTATTATTTGGTAAAGGATACATCTAATGTTATTGAAGAGTCAATTATTAATGAAAATGAAATAAATATAGATGAGAATAATAATGATGGTTACGGAAAAAGTAACGAAAATACTAAACAAGGAACTGTATCATATAAAAATATGAATATGACTTTGGATGAACATGTTAATTTACAAATGGCCAGAGCGTTAAATGTTGATTCCGCTTCCGGTTGGAAAAAGGTTGATGCGAAGCTATTATCATCTTACATGAATCCAAATAACTATAAGGATTCAGTAGGTATGATGCAATTTGCTGTATTGGATTCGTATACAGAAGATCTTACTGCCGAACAGTTAAATGCATATTTGAATAAATATTGTAAACCTGGAAATGTATTTTACAATCAGGGACAAGCATTTATCAATGCTGCAAGAAAAAATAATATAAATGTACTTTATCTGGTTGGACACTCAATGATAGAAACCGGATATGGAACTTCCAGATTAGCCAGGGGTTCTGTTTATAATGGAAAGACAGTATATAACTTCTTTGGAATAGGAGCTGTCGATGGAAATGCATATGCGGGCGGATGTGCTACAGCGTACAAAAATGGTTGGACAAGTGTCGCAGCGGGTATAGATGGAGCAGCTTCTTGGATATCTAATAAATATATTCATAATTCTAAGTATAACCAAAAAACATTGTATGAAATGAAGTGGTCAACTTCTTATACATGGCATCAATATGCCAGTGATATTTCATGGCCTAGTAAAATAGGGAAAAAGATGGCAGAAATTGGATCATATTCATCCAATTTAGGAGCAGTAAACTATCTTGTTCCACAGTATAATTAATAAATAGAGTAAACGGGTTGGTTTATAAGTCAAAGCAGACTTTTAACCAACTTTTTTTATGAATTTATTTTGAAAATCAAAATAAAAAATTGACATATAATATTTTGAGTATTATAATTAAATGGAAAACTTTGATAATCAAAGTAAAAAAATAAGAGGGGTGTTTGTATGAAAGTGGAATTTATAAAAGAGTTAGCAATGTTATTACAAGAAAATGATATAAACGAACTTGATTATACCTATAACAGTGAAAGAATTAGATTAGTAAAAAATACAACTTTAAAAAGCGATATAGAAGATATATATTTTAAGAATCAAAATAATTTCAAACTTTTTGAAGAAAGGAAAACTGAAGAAATTCCACAAAATGTTTCTCATGAAGAAGACAATATTAAATTAGGGATGGATTTGGATACTGAAAAAATAAAAGCGAGTATGATTGGGACTTTTTATAGCAAACCGTCACCTGATGAAACAGAGTTTGTGAATGTAGGAAGTACAGTCAAAAAAGGAGATGTAATAGGAATAATAGAATCTATGAAGTTGATGAACGAAATAAAGGCTCCTTTTGATTGTGAGATAATTCAAATTTTAGTTGATGAAGAAGAAGTAGTTGAGTTTGGTCAGGAATTATTTGAAGTAAAGGTGATATAAATGTCTAAAAACATAAAAAAAGTACTAGTAGCCAATAGAGGAGAAATAGCTGTAAGAGTAATTAGGACTTTAAAAGATATGGGAATAAAAAGTGTTGCTATTTTTTCGGAAGCAGATAGAGAATCGCTGCATACCAGAATTGCTGATGAATGTATATGTATTGGCCCTAAAAATGTAAAAGATAGTTATTTGAATAAAGTTCAAGTTATAAATGCGGCTATTGTTACAGGGGCTGATGCGATACATCCGGGGTTTGGTTTTTTATCAGAAAACTCCAGTTTTGCAAAGTTATGTGAAATATATAATATAAAATTTATAGGACCGAACAGTAAGGTAATTGAACTGATGGGGAATAAGGATATATCTAAAAAAATGATGCAAAATGCCGGGATTTCAATTATTCCAGGAAGCGATGGTATTGTTGATTCGGTAGATTTAGCCAAAAAAATTTCAAAAAATATAGGATATCCTATAATAATAAAAGCGAGATCCGGTGGTGGTGGAAAAGGCATGAGAATTGTACACTCTGAAAATGAAATGGACAACAATTTCAAATCGGCTGAAAAGGAAGCTGAAAATGCTTTTGGTGATGGTGGATTGTATATTGAAAAATACATTGTTGAACCGAGGCATATTGAAGTACAAATAATGGCAGATGAATTTGGAAATGTAATTCATTTAGGGGGCAGAGATTGTTCAATTCAAAAGAATCACCAGAAAGTCATTGAAGAAGCCCCACCAACTGCTGTTTCAAAAGAAATAATGAATAAATTATATGATATGTCTATTAGAGCTACTAGATATGTTGGATACACAAATGTTGGTACAATTGAATATTTAGTTTCGAAAAATGACGAAGTTTTTTTTATGGAAATGAATACCAGGATTCAGGTAGAACACCCGGTGACAGAAATGGTGACAGGAATAGATATTGTAAAAGAACAGATAAATATTGCTTCTCAAAAAAGATTATCGTATACACAGGAAGACATCAAAATCGATGGATGTGCGATAGAATGTAGGATAAATGCATATGATTCTGATAGAGATTTTATACCTAGCATAGGTAAAATTAGAGGTTTGAATATTCCGGGAGGATATGGAGTAAGAGTAGATAGCTCTATTTATCAGGGGTACGATGTCTTGCCCTTTTATGACTCAATGTTAGCAAAAGTGATTTCTTTTGCTAAAACAAGAGAAGAAGCAATTAAGATAATGAGAAGAGTCCTAGATGAATTTGTAGTTGAAGGTGTGAAAACGAATATTAAATTTAATAAAATGATAATGAACGATTTTGATTATATTCAAAATAATTATTCTACTTCATTTTTGGAAGATAAGATGAGAACAGAAGGAGAATAGTGATTATATGATATTAGAACATTTCAAAAGGAAAAAGTATAAACCTGTAAAATCAATAAATATACAGCCAGATATGCTGATAAAATGTCCTGAATGTGGAAGTATGATATTGAAAGGTGATGTGATTAAATGTTTTAAAATATGCCCATCTTGTGATAAATATTTAAAAATGAGTGCAAGAGAAAGGATAAAAAGTTTACTTGATAGTGAAAGTTTTGTTGAGTATTTCAAAGAGAAAAAAATTAGAGATCCCCTTAACTTTCCAAAGTACAAAGAAAAACAAAATTTATTGAGAAGAAATACGGGAAATGATGAGGCTGTAATTTGTGGTATAGGAAAAATAGAGGGGTATAAAGTAGTAATAGCTGTTATGGATACATATTTCATGATGGGAAGTATGGGAAGTACAGTTGGCGAAAAAATAACCAAAAGCATTGAGCTATCTATAAAGAAAAAATTGCCTTTAATTATTTTTACTGCTTCGGGAGGTGCCAGAATGCAAGAAGGAATGTATTCTCTTATGCAAATGGCAAAGACATCACAGGCAATAGCTAAACACAATGAGAAAGGTTTATTATATATTTCTGTTATGACAGATCCAACTACTGGGGGAGTAAGTGCGAGTTTTGCAAATTTAGGAGATATTATTATTGCAGAAAAAGGTGCATTGATTGGATTTGCAGGACAGAGAGTTATTAAGCAGGTGACAGGAACAAGTTTGCCTGAAGGTTTTCAAAGAGCCGAATTTTTATTAGAACATGGATTGATAGATATGGTAGTTAAAAGAGAAGAGCTGAAAAGGACTCTGAGTGATATATTGAAAATCCATAGCAAGCAAAAAAAAGGGGGAAAGTGATATGAAAGCAATGGATATAGTTAGAACATCAAGACATCCCCAAAGGTTAAAATCAAAAGACTACATTGAATATATGTGCGACCCGTTTATAGAATTTCACGGGGATAGACTATATTCTGATGATGATACTATAATCGGTGGAATTGGTCTAATAGATGGGTATTCAGTAATGATTATTGCTCAGCAGAAAGATAGAAATTTTGGAATGCCTAATCCGGAGGGATATAGAAAAGTTGTAAGACTTGCCAAGTATGCAGAGAAATATAAATTTCCCTTAATAACATTTATTGATACTCCGGGTGCAGGATGTGGAATAGAGGCTGAAGAAAGAGGTCAATCAGGAGCAATAGCAAATTGCTTGTTGGAATTTTCCAAGTTAAAAATTCCAACTTTATCAATTGTAATTGGTGAAGGCGGTAGTGGAGGTGCTTTGGCTTTGGGGGTAACTGATGAAATATGGATGTTAGAAAATAGTGTGTATTCGATTTTATCTCCGGAAGGGTTTTCGAGTATACTTTGGAAAGACCCTAGTAGAAAAGAAGAAGCAGCAGAATTAATGAGAATAACGAGTTACAATTTATTTGAAGATGGTTTTATTGATAAAATTATTAAAGAAGATGGGGGGCAGATTTATCATTTAAAAAATGAAATTTTAAAATATCTAAAAAAAATATCTTCACTTTCTGTGGAAAAGTACATAAAAAAAAGATATGATAAATATAGAAGAATTTTAGGATAGTGGAGGTAAATCAAAGTGGAAGATAAATTAAATTATGAAAATAGCAGAAAAGTAATAAATGATATAATTGTTGAGCTATTTAAAAATATTTTAACAATAGAGGAAAGATCTTTAAGAAACCGAGGAATAAGAGATCTTTCAATGACGGAGATACATACAATTGAAGCCATAGGTATAAATGGCTCCAAGACAATGTCAGAAGTTGCAGAAGCACTTGATATTACAATGGGAACACTTACTATAAGTATAACGAGATTGGAGAACAAAGGGTATGTATATAGAACTAAAGATCCTAATGACAGAAGAGTTGTGTTAGCAAGTTTGACAAAAAAAGGAGAATTAGTTGATAAAATACATAGAAATTTTCATGATGAAATGATTGATCATGTGATGATTGATTTGAAGTTAGATGAAGATCAGGCCTTAATTAGTGCCTTAAAAAATATCAATGAATTTTTCTTGAGAGAATATGGAGGTACCAATGTCTATTAAAATAATATCAACCGGTTCATATGCTGTAGGAAAAAAATTAAATAATCATATGCTGTCTAAGATAGTTGATACGAATAATCAGTGGATAGTAGAGAGAACAGGAATAGAAAGCAGGTATATTGCAGAAGATATAACGACAGAGGAGTTAGCATATAATAGTTGTAAAAAAGCTATTGAGAAGATTGATATTAACTTAGATGAAATTGGGTTGGTAATATTTTCAACTGTTACAGGCGATACTTCAGTTCCGTCTTCTTCTTTTACTATTTCAGGAAAACTAGGCATTAAAAATGCTGTGTGTTTTGATTTAAATGCAGCTTGCAGTGGATTTATATATTCTATAGCTGTTGCAAATTCGCTTATTAAATCAATAAATTTTAAATATGCAATAGTAGTAGGCGCTGAAAGACTATCTAAATATATTGATTGGAAAGACAGATCTACTTGTATATTATTTGGAGATGGTGCTGGTTGTGCTATTTTAGAAAACACCTGCTATAACAATAATATAAATTTGACAGATAATGATAATTTTATCGATATAGTCAAAAATAGTATTTCAGAAAAAAAAATTGATTTAGAACTTATTGATACAATAGTAGGTGGCAAATATGATCAAAAAAGATATCTCACAATGAATTCAAAGTATAGTATTGAAGATGATGATTATTATATTAAGATGAATGGCAGACAAATATATAAATTTGCAACGGATATAGGTATAAAAATAATTGATGATTTATTGAAAAAAAACAATATCAGTAAAAAAGAGGTATGTATGATCATTCCTCATCAAGCAAATTTAAGAATAATAGAAACATTGGCGGATAAAAGTGAAATAAATCTTGAAAAGTGGTTTGTGAATTTAAGTAAATATGGAAATACTTCATCTGCAAGTGTTCCTATAGCTATGGATGAAGCGATGCGAAATTTTGATTTTCAAAGTAATAAAGGACGATATGTTATTATGTTAGCCTTTGGTGGCGGATTAAGCTACGGTGGAGTATTATTAAAAATTAATTAGCTATTCAAAATTTGATAGTAGATGTATTTAAAGAATACATTTATAAAATAAAAAAGAAAATACAATTTAGGAAAGAGGTAATAAAATGTTAGAAAAAATTAAAGAAATATTAGCAGAACAGTTGGATGTTGAAGTGGAAGAAATTAAAGATAATAGTGATATTCAAGAGGAGCTTGGAGCAGATTCTTTAGATGTAATGGATATAATGACTGAAATTGAAGAGGAATTTGAAATTGAGGTAGAAGATGAGGCAATTGAAACCCTTAGAACTCCTGCAAAAATTGAACAGTATATAAGTGAAAATAAAAAATAGTGAATATGCAAAAAAGAAAAAGGGGTATAATATGGGAAAGATAATAAGTAATGATGTATGTAGCTTGTTAGGTATTGAATATCCTATTTTTCAGGGAGGAATGGCATGGGTATCAGATGCTGATTTAGCTGCAGCAGTTTCAAATGCGGGCGGACTTGGAATAATTGCCGCAGGAAATGCACCAAAGGAATGGATAGTTGAACAAATAAAAAAGACAAAAATGATGACTGATAAACCGTTTGCTGTAAATGTAATGTTACTAAGTCCATTTGTAGATGATATAGTAGATGCTGTAATAGAAGAAAAAGTGGAAATAGTAGTTACAGGAGCAGGTAATCCAGGGAAATATTTTAAAAAGCTGAATGATAATGGTGTAAAAATAATTCCGGTAGTTCCTTCCGTTTCCCAGGCAATAAGGATGGAAAGAAATCAAGGTGTAGTTGCATTAATAGCTGAAGGTGCCGAAGCAGGAGGACACATAGGTGTAACCAATACTATGTCATTAATTCCCCAAATTGTAGATACAGTAGATATTCCGGTAATAGCAGCAGGAGGAATAGCTGACGGAAGAGGTATGGCAGCGGCTTTTTGCTTGGGAGCATCTGCAATACAAGTTGGAACTAGATTCTTGGTTGCCGATGAATGTAATGTGGCAGACTCCTATAAGGAAAAAGTTATTAATGCAAAAGATACATCGACAATGGTGACTGGCAATTCTACAGGTCATCCGGTTAGGGTTATAAAAAATAAGTTTGCAAAAAAGTTTAAAAAAATGGAGGACTCAAAAGCCAGCGCAGAAGAACTAGAGGTATTTAGTTCAGGAAGTCTTAGAAATGCAGTTGTAGACGGGGATGTAGAAAATGGTTCTATAATGGCAGGACAAATTGCAGGTTTAGTTAATAAAAAAGAATCATGTAAGTCCATTATAGAAGATATAATTAACATGTACGAAAGGACGGTTATGTCGATAAATGATTAAGAAAGTAGCCGTGGTTTTTCCCGGGCAAGGTTCTCAGTATGAGGGAATGGGGAAAGACATAATTAATTCTGATTTGGAAATAGGTAATATTTATAAAAAGTTGGATTCTATAGTTGGCAAGGACGTTGCAAAAATAATATTAGATGCAAAAAAAGAGGATTTGTTCAAAACTAGATATGCTCAATTAGCGATTTTTTTAAATAGTGTTTTATTGTATAAAGAATTTATGAATAAATATCGCGCATATATTAGAGTAGTAAGTTCTACGGGGCTGAGTTTAGGCGAATATTCGGCACTTTGTTCAGGTGGGGTATTTGATATTGAAACAGGCATCAGGTTAATAAATGAAAGAGGGCAAATAATGGAAACAGGTGCTGCTGGAAAAGGTGGTATGGTAGCCGTAATGAAAACAGATTTGCAAACTGTTTCTAATATGATATCAGAAGTTAAAGAAAAAAATGAAGGAGTAATAGATATTTGTAATTTGAATTCTCCGGTGCAAATAGTTGTTGGGGGGGGATTTGATCTTCTAGAAAAATTCAAAGAGAAGTGCTTAGAAAATAAAATAAAAAGAGTAATGGATTTGGGTGTTGAGGGACCTTTTCATACGTATATTTTGAGAGAATCTTCCATTGAATTCGGAAAACTTCTTACAAAGATTAGATATAATATGCCAATATACAAAATATATTCAAATTATGATGCTAATGAGTATCAAGAAGTTGCTGAATTTTCATCTAAATTACAAAAACAGATGTACTCACCGGTATATTTTGAAAAAATAATTAGAAAAATGCTTGAAGATGGAGTAAATGATTTTATTGAAATAGGGCCGGGGAAAACTCTTAACGGTTTCATTAAAAAGATTGATCGTAGAGCTAATATTTATAATATCCAAAATATTGGTGATATAGAAAATTTTGAACTTTAAATTATGTACTGATAATTTATAAGGAGGATTTATGGATAAAGCAAAAAATAAAAAGATAGCCTTTGTTACAGGCGGTTCAAGAGGCATAGGAAAAGCAATAGTAGAAAAATTAGGTAAAGACGGGTTTACAGTAGGTTTTAACTATGTTAGTTCAGAAGAAAAAGCAAATGAATTTGTGGTCAAACTGAAATCAGAGAATATTGATGCTTTTTGTGTTAGATTCGATGTAAGAAATTACAAAGAAACAGAAAATGCTATTTCTGAAATTCAAAGTGAGATAGGTAATATAGATGTTTTAGTCAATAATGCAGGTATAACGAAAGATAAATTATTTATCAGAATGAAAGAAATGGATTTTGATGATGTAATTGATATAAATCTTAAAGGAGTATTTAATTGTACTAAGCAAGTTGCCAGTAAAATGATGAAGCAAAGAAGTGGTAGAATTATAAATCTTTCATCTCTTGCAGGTGTAGTTGGCAATGTAGGTCAGGTAAACTATTCAGCATCTAAAGCCGGAGTTATAGGTATGACCAGAACTCTTGCAGCTGAATTAGGGGGTTATGGTATAACTGTAAATGCAATTGCTCCCGGTTTTATAAAAACTGATATGACAGATGTTTTATCTGAGAAGATAAAGGAAAAAATTATTGATTTAATACCACTTAAATCTATTGGTTATCCGGAAGATATTGCAAATGCTGTTTCGTTTCTTGCAAATGACTCAGGAAGATATATAACGGGACAGGTTATAAGTATAGATGGTGGGTTATCTGCAATATAGAGAGGTAGTGTATGAGTAGAAGAGTAGTAATTACTGGTGCTGGAGTAATATCTCCTATAGGGAATAATGTCGAAGATTTTGTAGAAAATATTATTAATTGTAAGAATGGCATAGGTTTTATAAGTTTATTTGATAATTTGCAGTATAAAACCAAGTTAGCAGCAGAGGTAAAAGATTTTGACCCGAAGAATTATGGAATAGAATCCCCAAAAAAGAAGGACAGATTCGTTCAATTTGCAATAGCAGCATCAAGAGAAGCGTTAAAAAGCAGCGGTTATATAATAGATGAAGATAATAAGCATAGAACAGGTGTAGTTATGGGAAGTGGAATAGGCGGATTGTCCACTATTCAGTCTGAATATGAAAAGTATCTAAGTAAAGGACCTAAAAAGGTTTCTTCTCATTTTATACCAAAAGCTATTATAAATATGGCAGCTGGTCATCTGTCAATAGAGCTTGGAACTAGAGGAGTATGTACATCTAGTGTTACTGCGTGTGCAACGGGTACCGATTCTATAGGTCATGCGTTTAGACTGGTAAAAGACGGCTATCAAGATATAGTATTTGCCGGAGGATGTGAAGCGAGTATATGTGATTTAGGAGTTGCAGGTTTTGAATCCATGTCTGCTCTAAGTTTTTCAAATGATGTAGATAGAGCTTCAATACCTTTTGATAAAGAGAGAAATGGCTTTGTTATGGGAGAAGGTGCAGCAGTTTTAGTGTTAGAATCTTTAGAGTCCGCTCTTAACAGAGATGCGAATATAATATGTGAAATAGTAGGTTATGGTCAATCCAGTGATGCCTATCATATTACAGCACCCAGTCCGGATGCTGAAGGTGGAATGTATTCAATGAAATATGCAATTGAAGAGGCGGGTATAAAACCGGAGGAAGTTGATTATATCAATGCACACGGAACAAGCACTCAAATGAATGATTCGACTGAAACAAGTGCTATTAAGAAACTATTTAAAGAGCATAGTTATAATCTGGCTGTATCATCGACAAAAAGTATGACCGGACATATGTTGGGAGCTACCGGAGCCGTAGAGGCATTGGTTTGTTGCTATGCATTAAATAAAGGATTTATACCATCTACAATCAATTATAAGGAAAAAGATGAAGAATGTGACTTAGATTATGTAGTTGAAGGAACTAGGAATAAGTGTATAAAATATGCTTTATCAAATTCACTTGGCTTTGGAGGTCATAATGCTTCTTTATTATTTAAGAAATACGAATAAATTTTGATTATTAGTATTAGTTGTTTATTTAAAAAATTAAAATAACGGTGAGTAAATTATTTAATATTAATCCTTAGTATATTTTGGTTTTTTACGTCAGTTAAAGGAGTATAAATGCTTAATATTGAAGAAATAAAAAAAATAATACCACACAGATATCCATTTTTATTAATAGATAAAGTTGTGGAGATGGAAATAGGTAAAAGTTGTCATGCCGTAAAATGCATAACTAATACAGAACCCTGGTTTCAAGGTCATTTTCCAGAACATAATGTAATGCCGGGTGTTTTATTAGTTGAGGCTATGGCACAAACAGGAGCTGTTTCTATCTTATCTGTTGAGGAAAATAAAGGGAAAATTGCTTTTTTTTCAGGAATCAAGGACGCTAAATTTAGAAGAGAAATTCTTCCGGGAGATAAACTAGATATATTTATAGAAATAGTAAAATTAAGAAAAAATTTTGGAATTGGAAGAGGAAAAATATATTCTGAGGGAGAATTATGTGTGGAAGCGGAAATTAGCTTTTTTATAGAAAAGTAATTTTTACAAATTAATTCCTATATTATATAAAGTAGGGGAAAAATACAAGATAAAATGAATATTAAAATCGCAGAACGAGTATTGGAGATGTTGATAAAAATAATTTGGAAAAAGGTTTTTGTCAAATTTGTTATACAGTTCTGCGTTTTTTATTTGACAAAAGAAAAGTTAGTAATCTTATCTTTACTAAAAAACTAATTCGTCAAGAAATAAAACAAGGAATAAAACAAGATTTTTTTATAAAGTAAGGAAATTATTAAGGTTAGAATGATAACATAAAAATGTTAAAATGAAGTTTTGACAAAATAAACTTTGATTATTTAAGGTGAAGATATGAAAAAATTAAAATACTATATAATACCAATTATAACAGGATTTCTCTGTATGACATTGCTTTGTTATATTTTGGATAAATATAATAATAAATTAATTAGTGAAAAAAATATAAGTAAAATTTTGTATAATTCAGACAGTATGATAAAAAACAAGGGATATTTTTTAAATAATTACTTAAGTAAAAAGGGATATATAATGATGTTTGGTTCTTCTGAATTAAGTCACTCTACGATACATCATCCCGATTATTATTTTAATAGAGGAAATACGAAAGATGGTATAGTAACAATTGGTAAGGCCTATACACAGAATCTGCAGCATGCGATTTCACTTGGAAGTCTGGAAAAAAGCAAAGGTAAAAAAGTTGTCTTACTTCTTTCTATGCAGTGGTTTATGGATGAAAATGGTGTAACAAACAGACATTTTCAAGGTAGATTTTCTCCAGAGCAGTTTTATAAATTTATGAACAATGAAAATGTAAGTGATAAAACGAAAATAAAAGCTGCAAAAAGGATAAGTGGTTTACTTGAAGGCAATGAGGAGTATCTAGGTGAATATATATACTCAAAAAAAATATCTGAGGATTCTAATTTTAAAACCATATACAGTGTTTTTCAGCCGTATTTTATTTTCAGGCAAAATATGGTTGATTTAAAGGATAAGGGTGTACTTTATAAAGAATTAAACATTGTTGATAATAACATTAATAATCAAAAAATTAAACGATATAGTTGGAAAAAAGAGAAAAAAAATGCCTTGTTTAATGCACTAAAAAGGGTAGGAAATAAACCTCATATGTTGGGTGGAAAAAGGCTTTATATTGATAAAGGTTATTATAAGAAGAATTTAAGAGGTAGAGATAAAAAATTTAGGGGATTGTACAAGAATGTCAATCTCAATAAATCAAAAGAATATGAGGATCTAGAGGTATTTCTGTCGGTTTGTAAAGATATGGATATAAAACCCGTAATTGTGATGATGCCGGTTATGGATGATTTTTATGAATTTACTGGACTAAATATAAATAAAAGAAATATATATTATAATAATATAAGAAATTTGACAAAAAAGTATGATACAAAATTACTAGATCTGACTTCGCATGACAATGATAGATATTATCTTAGAGATGTTATGCATATAGGAAATGTGGGTTGGGTAGATATTAGTGAGCGAATATATAATATATATTCTGAGCAGAAAAATAATTAATTTTAGCTTAAAAAAGATTGCAAAATTGAGCATCAAAATAAATGTTTTTATATTAAAGAGAAAAATACTGAATTTTAAGTTGAAATATTTAGATTTGAAATGGAGATATATTATAATGAGAATTGATAAACATTTAAAAATATCTATTTATATTTCAGTTATCGTTGTAATTTGTATATTGGCATATACATTTATACCTATAAATGACATTGCTTTTATATATAATGAGTTTTAAACTAGAAATATATTTATAATAATTTTAAATTAATAAGAAGGACAAAGGTATGATAAATATAGTTGAAAATATAAAAAAATATGCGAAAGATGACAATAGATTAGCAATAATATGTGAAGATAGAAAGTTAACATATTATGAGGTAGATAAATTTTCTGACAGGTTTGCAAATTACATATTGGAAAATTATAATTCAAAAACTCCTATATTAATTTTCGGAAATAAAAATGTCGATATAATTCCCACAATGATTGGTTCATTAAAAACTGGAAGAGCATATGTTCCGGTTGATATAAGCTCATCTTTTCAGAGGTTAGTTGATATTGTAGAATTAATAAATCCGGAGATTATAGTAGATTTTTCCGGTAAAAATATGTTTAATAATAGTGAAGTAAAGGAATATTTTAGAGGTATTGAGATTATTGACAGTGATAAAATCAGAAATATTTTTAAATCAAAAGAGCTAATTTTGAATAAAGAAATTAAAGATATATATGTGAAAAATGATGAAAATTCATATATATTGTTTACTTCCGGAACTACAGGTAAACCCAAAGGTGTACAAATTAGTGCATATAATTTAGATAGTTTTATCAGTTGGATTTCACCTGTATTAAAGATTGACGGAAGAGAAAAGATTGTTATGGATCAACCATCTTATTCATTTGATCTAAGTGTTGCCGGATTATATACTTCTCTTGCTTTTGGGGCGACACTTTATTCAATACCTACAGATATTAGTTATGATTTTAAAAGATTATTTGAGAAATTAAAGAAATCAGAAATGGAAGTGTGGATCTCTACACCTTCATATGCAAATATGTGTTTGATGGATGATTCATTTAATAAAGAAATATTGCCCAGATTAGAGGTAATGCTATTTATAGGTGAAGTACTACCTATTGAAGTAGCAAGGAAATTGAAGGAAAGATTTCCGGATACTAGAATAATTAATGGTTATGGACCAACTGAAGCTACTGTTGGAATCAGTCAAATTGAAATAGATGATAAACTAATTTCAAAAGGAAAAAACTTTCCTGTAGGTATTCCAATGGACAATTGCAGAATAGAAATAGTTGATAAAGATTTAAAACCTTTACCAAAGGGTCAAATAGGCGAGATATTAATAACCGGTCCATCAGTGTCAAAAGGCTATTATAAAAATGATGAAGCTAATAAAAAATCGTTCTTTTGTGAAGATAATTGTTTAGAAAATCGAACATATAGAACAGGAGATCTTGGATTATTATCAGATGATGGAAATATATATTTCTTTGGAAGGATTGACTTTCAAATAAAATTGAATGGATATAGAATAGAAATAGAGGATATTGAAAATAATTTAAGGAAAATAGAAGGGGTGAGTTCTGCAGCTGTCATACCTGTAAAAAAAGATGGGGAAGTATCCTATTTAAGAGCAGTAGTATCATTAAAAAGTAAGATAGATATAAGTAAATTGAAAAAGACTATTGAGTTAAAAAAGAAATTGTCAGATTTAGTTCCTAAATACATGGTTCCAAAATATTTTGACTATATAGATGAAATGCCACTAAATACTAATGGTAAAATAGACAGGAAAAAACTATACTCAAAATTTGTGGAGGAGATGTAATGATATTATCACAATATGGAGATTATCTTTACCTATACATATTATTATTAGTATCTATTCCGGCTGTTATATTAGGTATTAGAGAAAAGAATATAAAGTACTATGCCATGTTTATTACCGTTGTAATGGTAATATTGACAATAGGAGTAGATAGTCAATTCAGATATTTATTGGGGTTTATTTTTTGGGAAATGATCCTTATATACACCTTTTATAGGTTACGGACTAAAAATAAACTTATATTCAGAATATACATTATTTTATCTCTGTTACCTTTGATAATAAATAAGTTGATGCCCTTTTTAAAGTTAGATTTAGTTGGATTTGTTGGAATATCATACATGTCTTTTAAAACGGTTCAAATAATTATAGATATATTTGATGGAAATGTTAAGGAGTTGGATTTTTTTGATATAATTTATTTTATATTGTTTTTTCCAACTTTGAGTTCAGGGCCGATTGACAGATATAGGCGTTTTAAAGACGATATAAATTCAAGTATCAGTTCAGATGATTATATAGAAAATTACTTAAGTATAGGTATTAAGAAATTATTCAAAGGTATAGTATATAAGTTTGCTTTCGCATCTATATTATATGTTTTTATGGATAAAATACCGAATGATAAGTCTGCATTAAGTTTGATAATGTATATGTATTTATATACTTTTTATTTATTTTTTGATTTTGCAGGATATAGTTCAATGGCTATTGGGACAGGCTACATATTTGGTGTTCATGTTCCCGAGAATTTTAACAAACCATTTATAAGTAAGGATATGAAGGAATTTTGGACAAGATGGCATATAAGTTTATCAAGATGGTTTGGTGATTATATTTTTTCCAGATATGTACTTGCTGCAATGAGAAACAGAAAAATTAAGAAAAAGAAAAATATATACAGAATTGGTCAAATAATTACAATGACAACGATGGGAATATGGCACGGACTTACTTGGTATTATATTGCATATGGTGTATATCAAGGAATTGCATTAGTTTTAACTGATAATTACATTGGTACAAAATGGCATAAAAAAAATGCTAAAAATAAAATATATCAATATTTACAAGTTTTTATAACATTCCATATTATTTGTTTTGGTATGTTGATATTTTCAGGTTATCTAAATAGATTTTTTGGGTAATTAATTAGAATTATAGTATATTATTTGGAGGAAAAAATGGATTTAAAAGAAAAAGTAATAGAAATTTTTGAAGAAGTATTAGAAAGTGATGAAATAAGAGATAATGAAGATTTAGATTTGTTCGAAAATGAGCTATTGGATTCTCTTGCAATTATTGAAGTATTATTGATGATTGAAGAAAAATTAGGTATATCATTACAACCAACTGATTTAGAAAGAAAAGATATGAGCTCTGTAAATAATTTGGTAAACTTTTTAAGAGACAGAGTATAGTATTGTTATAGAGTAAAATACTGTGATATAATAAAAATATTGTGTTACAGTTTAAAAATAGGAGGAAGTGTTTAGTCACGAATTAATTATGAGTAGAGAATTAGCGGAATTATTGTTTCCAAATGTTGATAAAACATTAGATTATTATGAAAATTTATTTCCAGAAAGAAATTTGGATAAAAAAGCAAAAGTAACAAGATTAGGTCCTAGTCCAACCGGATTTATACATTTAGGAAATTTGTATGGTGCCCTAGTTGATGAAAGGATGGCTCACTTAAGTGGTGGAATCATGCTTCTTAGAATAGAAGATACTGATGATAAAAGGAAGGTAGAAGGTTCTGAAGAGTTAATAATTAATTCACTAAAGTTTTTTGGAATTGAATTTGATGAGGGTGTTACAATTGGTGGTGAAAGAGGATTATATGGGCCATATAGACAAAGTGACAGAAAAGAAATTTATCAGACAGCTGCAAAGTTTTTGACTCAAAAAGGCCTGGCTTACCCATCTTTCGTAAGCGAAGAAGAAATGGCTGAAATCAGAGAACAGCAAGAAAAAGAAGGTGTAAATACAGGTTACTATGGAAAATGGGCGACTGATAGGGATTTAAGTTTTAATGAAATTAAATCGAAAATCAATAATGGCGAATCATGGACATTGAGATTAAGATCTAATGGCGATCCTGAGGTTGCCATGAAATTTATAGATGGAATAAGAGGCGAAATTACAGTAAGACAAAATAATTTAGATGTCGTTTTACTAAAGCAAAACGGTATTCCAACATATCACTTTGCTCATGTTGTAGATGATCATTTTATGAGGATTACTGATGTAGTAAGAGGAGAAGAATGGTTGTCAACTCTTCCGATACATTTGGAATTATTTTATGTGATGGGGTGGAGAAGACCAAATTACAATCACACTGCGCATTTAATGAAGGTTGAAAATGGAAATAAAAGAAAACTTTCAAAAAGAAAAGATCCTGAGCTTTCTCTTGAGTATTATATGAAAGATGGATATTTTCCTCAGGCAGTAACGGAATATTTAATGACATTGATGAATTCTAATTATGAAGAGTGGAGAATGAAAAATCAGGATAAATCATATATGGAATTTGCCTTTAAAACTAAGAACATGAGTTCATCAGGCGCTTTATTTGATTTAAATAAACTAAATGATATTTCTAAAGATGTTTTAGCAAGGATATCAGTCGATAAAATCGTGGATATTCTAATTTCCTGGGCTGAAAAATTTGATGATAAATCGTATAAACTTCTGATTAAATATAGAGAAGAACTTATAAAATTGCTTTCCATTGGACGTGGCGGTAAAAAGCCAAGAAAAGACCTAATGAATTGCAGGCAAATAATGGAATTTATTAGTTACTACTTTGATGAGGGCTTTGAATATGTAGATTCTTTACCGGAAAGAGTATCAAAAGAAGATGCAAAGGTGATATTAAATTCTTATCTGAAGACGTATAATCAAAATGATACAAATGAAGAGTGGTTTGAGAAAGTAAAAACTATAACAGATAATAACGGATTTACATCTAATAACAAAGAATTTAAGAAAAATCCCGAACAGTTTAAGGGAAATATTACAGATGTGTCAACTGCAATTAGAGTAGCAGTTGTAGGAAGACAACAGTCACCTGATTTATGGAATATTCAGCAGATAATGGGAGAAACTAGAGTAAAAAATAGAATTAATAAATATTTGGAAATAATATAATTTACGTAAACTTAATTTTAAAATACAGAATGGAAATAATTTAGTATTTTTTTATATTAAAAGTATGTAAATAATATACTATGTGAATAATATTTGTTATATTGAAAGACAGATACGAATATTATATGGGGATTAAAGGGGATGAAGTTCGTTATTTATCCTCTTTTTTTTATTATAACGAGAAAAAAATAAAAAAAGTTCGAGAAAAGTATTGCAATATCATGAAAATACGAATAAAATATAAATGTAAGTAAATAATATACGATATTTTATTTTTGTTGATTATTAATTAAAAATGTATAGATTTAATTAATAGAGTATCAAATTATAGATTATTACAAGTCTATATTAATTTAGATTATAAGGAGCGAGTAAAATGGAGAAATTAGAACAGCTATATGAGGGAAAAGCAAAAAAAGTATTTAAAACAGATAATAAAGATCATTTAATTGTATCTTATAAAGACGATGCAACTGCATTTAATGGATTGAAGAAAGGAACAATAGCTGGAAAAGGTGAAATTAATAACCTTATGTCTAATCAATTATTTGCCTATTTAGAAGAAAATGGAATTGAAACTCATTATGTTGAAACAATAGATTCTAGAAATACAGTCGTAAAATGTGTTGAAATAGTTCCTTTAGAGGTAATAGTGAGAAATGTTGCAGCGGGTAGTTTTTCTAAAAGATTAGGAGTGGAAGAAGGAACTGTATTTGAGCAACCGACGGTAGAATTTTCATATAAGAATGACGATTTAGGTGATCCACTTATAAATGATTCTTTTGCAATTGCATTAAAACTTGCTACACAAGAAGAAATAGATGAAATCAAATCAATGGCGCTAAGAGTTAATGAACTATTGAAAGCATATTTTTTAAGAGCTAATATAAAGTTGATTGACTTTAAGCTTGAATTTGGTAGATTCCATGGACGTATCATATTAGCGGATGAAATATCGCCTGATACTTGTCGTCTTTGGGATAAGGAAACAAACGAAAAACTAGATAAAGATAGATTTAGAAGAGATTTAGGTAATATTGAAGGTGCTTATTCAGAAGTAAGAAGCCGTCTTGGATTCTAAGGAGATAATAATGAGAGATGAATTAATGTCAGGATTAGGAGAAGAATGTGGTGTATTTGGGGCATTTGACTTTGATGGCGAGGATGTTTCTTCGTATATTTACTATGGCTTATTTGCCTTACAACATAGGGGACAGGAAAGTTGTGGTATATCTGTAACCAGGACTTTTGAAAAAGGAAAGAACGTACAATTTCACAAAGATTTGGGGTTGGTAAATGAAGTTTTCGATAAAAAGACTTTAAATTCTTTAGAGGGAAATCTCGGCGTTGGACACGTTAGATATTCAACTGCAGGTGGTTGGGGAAGAGAAAATTCTCAGCCATTTGTAATTCACTATATAAAAGGTATACTTTCTATGGCACATAATGGAAATCTTACAAATGCTTCGGTTTTAAAAGAGGAATTAGCAACTACTGGAGCTATATTTCAAACAAATACAGATTCTGAAGTAATTGCCTATTTGATTGCGAGAGAAAGATTACATACATTATCAATAGAAGATGCAGTGAGAAGTGCTTC
Organism: Peptostreptococcus canis; assembly: GCF_014229965.1. Taxonomy (GTDB): domain Bacteria; phylum Bacillota; class Clostridia; order Peptostreptococcales; family Peptostreptococcaceae; genus Peptostreptococcus; species Peptostreptococcus canis. Next base: position 150,186 of record NZ_JABGBW010000002.1, on the reverse strand, counting down.
AGAAAAGCTAGAGGGGGCTTTTTCACTTGTTGTTTCCAGCCCTTCTAAGCTAATAGGAGCTAGAGATCCATTTGGATTTAGACCTTTATGTATAGGGAGAAAAGATAATATATTTTTCCTCAGTTCCGAATCGGCAGCTTTCGATACGATAGGAGCTGAATTTATTAGGGATGTAGAGCCTGGAGAAATAGTAACAATAATGAATGGTGAAATCATTTCAAATAAAATGAGAACTACGAAAAAACAGGCAAGTTGTATATTTGAATATATATATTTTGCAAGAACAGACAGTTTTATAGACGGGCATAGTGTGTATAAATCCAGAATAACTGCGGGCGGTATTTTAGCTAAAAAATATCCCGTTGAAGCTGATCTGGTAGTAGGAGTTCCGGAATCAGGATTGGCAGCGGCGGTCGGTTATTCTCAGGAATCAGGAATTCCATATGGAATGGCGTTTTATAAAAATAGCTATGTAGGCAGAACCTTTATAAAGCCAAAGCAAAATGAAAGAACATCAGGAGTGCAGGTAAAATTAAATGTAATCAGAGATGTTGTAAAGGGAAAGAGAATAGTGATGGTTGATGATTCTATTGTAAGAGGTACGACGATCAGAAATATAGTTAAGATGCTTAAAGAGGCAGGAGCGCTTGAGGTTCATGTCAGAGTAAGTTCACCTCCATTTAAATTTCCTTGCTATTATGGTACTGATGTTCCGAGCAAAGAAAATTTGGTGGCAGTTAATAATACCCTTGAAGAAATTAGAGAAAGCATAGATGCCGAATCTCTTGGATATCTGGAAATAGACGATTTAAAAGATTTATGCCCGGGTTTATCCTATTGTGATGCCTGTTTTAGTGGTAATTACAAGGGTGGAGAACCAATAAAAGAAGAAGACATTGGATGTTGTTAGAAAAATAAACATATCGAAAATAAAACTAAAAAACACATGTTATCATATGTTTCTATTGAAGATTATGTATGGCATGTGTTTTTTAATATATAATAATATAAATTTGAGCATTTATGTGTACTATTTTACAATTGTAATATATAATATTATAGTATGATAATTATAAGTGTTGTAAGGAGGACAAAGATGATATTGATACTAGCTGAAAAGCCTTCAGTTGCAAAAACTATATCTTCGTTTTTAAAAGCAAATACGAGAAAAGACGGATATTTTGAAGGAAATGGATATGTTGTAACGTATGCAGTAGGTCATCTTATTTCTCTTTTTGACATGAAAGATTATGATAAAGAAAAATATTCCGGATCTTGGAAAATGGAAAATTACCCTTTTATACCGGAAGATAAATTTAGGTTTAAAGTTGATAAAGATAAAAGAAAACAGTTTAAAATAGTCGAATCCTTAATAAATAGGGAAGATATCGAGTATATAATAAATGCTACAGATAATGACAGAGAAGGCGAATTAATATCATTTCTCATATTTATGATGGCTGGAAATAAAAAACCAATAAAGCGTATTTTAGTAAATGAATGGACTCCGGAAGATATTACAAGGGGTTTAAATGAACTTAAAGATGATGAAGAAATGAGAAATCTACAGGCTGCAGGTTATACAAGATTGATAACAGATTGGTTGATAGGAATTAATTTCACATGTGCAGCTACATTAAAATATGGAAATGGAAAATTATTAAATATAGGAAGGGTAATTCTTCCAACGGTTAAATTAGTATATGATAGAGATATGGAAATAAAAAATTTTGTGCCTAAACTGTACTATGAGATAGAAGGAAAATTTAAAAGTATAAATGGCGAATATACAGGCAAGTATCAAAAAGGTAAAAAGAGTAAATTTGACACTGTTGATGAAGCAAAACTAATAGTCGATAATATAAAGTCAAATATAGGTGTCATAAATGAAAAGAAAATTACTAAAAGTAAAGAATATGCACCTAAATTATTTTCTTTGACATCATTACAAGGTTACATCACTTCAAAATATTCAAGTTTTACTTCTGATAAAGTTTTAAATATTTGTCAAAATCTATATGAAGGAAAAGGTAAAGGCGGATATATTACATATCCAAGAACTGATTCTATGTACTTAGAAGAGAGTTTGATAGACAAGACTAAAAAGACATTAGAAATTTTAAGAGATAAGCATGATTTAAAAGACTGTATAAAGTTTTCAAAAACCAAGAGAGTGTTTGATTCATCTAAAGTAGAGAGCCATAGTGCCATAATTCCAACATATATAATACCGAATAATCTTTCTGAGGATGAAAAGCTGGTTTATGAAGCTATTCGAGATAGATTTTTAGCAAACTTTATGCCACCGGCTGAATATGAAAATACAGAAATTAAGACTATAGTTGGGGAGAATCTATTTATATCAAAAGGAAAGGTATTAGTTAATAAGGGTTTTTTGGAAATTTTTGGAAAAGAAAACAAAGGTAATTTATTACCAATAGTAGAAAAGGGAGAAGAAGTAGAAGTTCTTGAAATAAAACCGGTAGAAAAGAATACTACACCGCCTAAACCATATACAGAAGATACACTTTTAAAGGCGATGAAAAATTGTGGCAAAAATGTTCCTGATGATGATACTACTGTTTTATCCGGTTATTCAATAGGTACATCAGCAACCAGGGCAGATGTTTTGAAAAAGATAAATCAAGTAGGATATGTAAAAAAGAAATCTAAAAAATATTATATAACAGATCTGGGTATAAATTTAGTAGAAATTTTTCCGGTTAAAAGTTTATTTGATGTAGATTTTACAGGAAAACTTGAGAAAAATCTTTTTGATATACAAAAAGGAAATCATAATAGAAAAGAATATTTAAATAATATATGTAAGTTTGTATACGATAATGTAAATTTAATTAAAAAAGGGCCTAAACTTAGTATCAATAAAGATAAAATAGTTTATAATCCTGACAGTAAAAAATATGTGAAAGAAAGCTCTTTAAAAATAAAGAATAATTTAGAAGTTGATAAAAAACTTAAAAATAATAAAGAAAGTGATAATTTAAAAAAGAACAATAATTCTAAGAACAATATTTCAAAAAGTATCAACATCGACAAAGAAACTGGATTAGAAATCATTTGTGGCTGTCCAGAATGTGAAAACAGCATTTTGGAATCCCAAAAAGCTTTTGCTTGTAAAAATTATAGAAATTGCGGTTTCATAATATGGAAAAACGACCCAGTATTAAAAAAATATAAGAAAAAACCAAATAAAACGATGGTTAGAGCCTTAGCAAAAAATAAAAAAGCTAAAGTTCGTGGTCTTATTTCAAATAATGGTCAAAAGTTTGAATCAAATATTACTTATTTCTATGACAATAATAAAAAGCTTATTATTGAAGTAGAAAAAATGGATAAGCAAAATAAAGAATAGGGAGGAATTAATGGAAGAAAATAAGCTGTCTGGTAACGGCTGCAAAGTTTTGGTACCAGAAGATGAAAGAAAGAGTTTAAAAGATATAGAAAAAAGTATTACTAAAAGATATAGGAAAAAATTATGGTCTAAATTTATTAAAGCAATAAAAACATATAAATTGGTAGAAGAAGGCGATAAAATCGCGGTTGCAATATCCGGAGGCAAAGATAGTATGCTTATGTCCAAAATGTTTCAAGAGTTGAAGAGACATTCGCCTGTAAATTTTGAAGTAGTGTATCTGGCTATGGATCCTGGATATCATAGCAGTATTAGAAAATTATTAATAGACAATTGTGAGTATTTAGATATAAATTTGGAAATATTTGATTCTCAGATATTTGAGGTAGCAGATAGAATTGCCAGTGATTATCCTTGCTACATGTGTGCGAGAATGAGAAGAGGAGCTTTATATGGAAAAGCGGAATCCCTTGGATGTAATAAATTGGCTTTAGGACATCATTTTGATGATGTTATTGAAACAACTATGTTAAATCTTTTATGTGCAGGTAATTTTAAAACAATGTTGCCTAAATTAAAGTCTACAAATTTCGATGGAATTGAATTAATAAGACCATTGTATTATATTAGAGAAGAGGATATAATAAAGTGGATGACTTATACGGGGATTTGGCCACTTAACTGTGCCTGTATGGTTGCTGCAAAGAAAACGGGAAATAAAAGATATGAAATAAAGGATTTAATAAAAAATATTTCAACTGATTTCGTTAATGTTGAAAAATCAATATTTAAAGCAGCTGAAAATGTAAATGTAGACTCTGTATTAGGTTGGCAAATTGATGGTGAAAAACACAGTTTTATGGAAAGATTTGAATTAGATACCATTAATGATAATTGATGAAAGGTAGTCGATTAGATATGAATTTGTATAGAGAAGAATATATAGTAGTTGATTTGGAAACAACTGGCTTGAGTCCAATAAAAGGGCATGAAATAATAGAAATTGGCGTTACAGAAATAAAATCAGATAAAATAACGCTTAATTATTCAAGGTTAATTAAGCCAAAATCAATCATACCTACGCAGATAACACAAATAACGAATATAAGTAATGATATGGTTGAAAATGAAAAAACTTTGGAAGAAGTTTTACCTAAGTTTAGAGAATATTTAGGTAATAGAACCCTAGTTGCCCATAATGCAAAATTTGATTTAAGTTTTCTAAATTACTATTTGGAAAAGATGGGACTGGAGAAAATAACAAATTATATTTGTACTTTTGAACTTTTAAAAATCAACAAAAAATATAGTGCCAAAAAAAGAAATTTAGGTACTGCATGTGAATACTATGGGATTGAATTGGTAAACGCACATAGAGCTGATGCAGATACTCTTGCAACTGCTAAACTATTTTTAAAAATAAGAGAAGAGCTTGATGGCTAGTAAGGGGGTATTATGTCTGACCATTTAAATAATAATATAAGACGAAAAAAAACTTCTTCTAAAAAAAAATCAAAAGATATACCAAAAAATAAAATTAGAATAAAAAAACAACAAACTAGTGGTTCGAAAACTAACTCTTTTGAAACTAATGAATATGGAAAGGTATTAGATGGAGTCGAACGCTTTAGGGGAACTAATCGCGGTATGGATACTCTTAGAAAAAGAGATACATATAACAAGTATCCTGAATTATTAGATAGTGATACAGTCGATTATGATGAAAATTTTTATGATGAAGAAGACTATTATTATGATTCAGAAATATATAAAAGGAGAAGTTTTCTTACCGGCTTTTTAAAGAGGTTTGTATCCATTATGCTTATAATCATCATAATAGGTGGTAGTGCAGGTTTTATTTATGTGAGAGGTGTTATAAGTGAGATGCCAGTTCTTACAAAGAAAATTATGGAAGAAAGTTATATAAATAAAGATGTTGTACCTCTTTCAAAAATACCTAAAAATCTTCAGATAGCTGTTATTTCTATAGAAGATCAAAGATTTTATAAACATAAGGGAATAGATATTAAATCAGTTTTAAGATCTTTTGTTAATAATGCTTTGGGGGGAAATACACAGGGTGGAAGTACTATAGAAATGCAGTTATCTAAGAATATTCTTACCAGTAATGAAAGAACAATAAAAAGAAAAATACAAGATATGTATAATGCAAGAATGATGAATAAGATTATGACAAAAGATGAAATTTTGGAGGCTTATTTAAATAATATATATCTCGGTAAGTCATCATATGGCGTGAAAGCTGGAGCAGAGTTATATTTTGGAGAAAAAGTTGAAAAATTATCATTTGGACAGTGTACAATGTTGGCTGGAATTACAAATAATCCTAGATTGTATCAAAATTATGAACAGGCTAAAAAAAGACAGGCTTTAGTATTGTACAAGATGTATAAATTGGGATATATAAAAGAGCATGTATATAAGGCCCAATTATATAGGGATACACCATTTAAATCTGAAATCGAGTAGAAAAATTATTTTTTGTTCTGATAATAACTATTGAACATATTTCAACTATTGATTATTATTCTGCTAACTTATTGCATAACATATTTGATTTGTATTTATAAAAAAATAGCGAGCTAGTTTTAACCAGCTCGTTATTTTTTATAAATTTTTGAGGTAAATGTTAATAATAAAAAATAATACTTAGTTTATATAATATATTATAAGTGTTGTTATTTAAGTATTTTCATTATAATTTCATCATTTACAGCAGTTTTACCACCTATCACTGTAAACTCATTTATCATAGAATTTTTTATATAATCTGCCGTTTTTTTAGCTTCATTTTGTTTTGTAAGTAAAACGGGTATATGATGCTTTCCTCCTATTGCTCCAATTACCAATGAATCTGAAAATAAATTTCCGGATGAGATAAATGCATGAGTTGATTCACTAAATTTTGATTTAGCTATCATAACTGAAGTTTCGTATCTATTGGTGCCAAAAATTCTTTCTTTTATTTTTGGCAATTGTTTTGTTACTTTTTCGTCGATTGTGCTGTTTCCGCCTATAACATATACATTCTTAATATCCAAATCTTTAAGTGATTTACTTATTTTCAAAGGTATTAAATTTTTTTTCACTAATAATATAGGATAACCGTTTTCTGAGGCATATGTTCCTATTGAAAGTGCATCTGCAAATGTTTCTCCAGAAGCAATAATTGCAGTTTTCTTTTTTCCCAGTAATTTGGAGATTTACATTTTCAATTATTACCCAATTAGTATTTAGTACAACATTAACCTCTATCATATTAGCTTTATTGAGAAACTCTACTTTGATTTTATCACATCCAAATGGTTTTTTAACTTTTATAAATTTATCTGTATTTTTAACTGGATCCACTTCTGGAGTAGGGATACTTGTTTTTTCTTTATCTATAATATTTATATTTTCGGAAACTGTTGATGATACAGATTTTTCTAATATTAAATTTTCATGATGAGTATTAATATTAGCGGTAAGAAAAAATTAAGAAAATTATTCTTTGATTAACACTTTAATAAAAGATTTTTAGGCTGATAAATAAGTTAATTACGGTACTTTATAACCCATATTTCTTTCAAAAAGTATCTAAAGTATAACTATCAAAACTTTGCTAGAGAAGTATTTCAACTGTCTTTAATATTTTGCATTCATGTATAGATTAATTTAGCTTATAAGTAAAATGATGATAATAATTTATTTAATATATTTCTTACTTGATAATAGAACTTTATTTTGTTATACTATTAATGGATAACAAAGAACAGTTGATAATTAAAAGCATTATCGAGTGTTTGTTTTTTAATACAAGTTATCTTTAGTTATATTAAATATTAGTTATATTAATTAATGATATTATGACTGATGTTTTATTATTTGGTTATAGAAAATCTAAAAAAGGGGGCAGTAGTTAATTTAAAGAACTTTAAGTAGAAATTAAATAATTATTGGGAGGAAAAATAAAAATGTATAAAGGGATAAGAAAGAGTATGATAATTTTAGGAGCTGCAACAGTTGCAGCTGGAAGTGTTTCACCTTCAATTATAGCTGAAAATGCAAAAAATGATAAAGTGAAATATGCGGATGGAACATATACAGGAGAAGGATATGGATATTATAAGCAAGGAAGTAAATTTGATAAAGGAAAACATAAAGGAGAATTAAGACCGCCTTTAAAAATTAGTGTAACTTTTAGTGGAAATAAGATAACAGATATTAAGTTATATGAAGATGACAATTATGTTTTTCCTGATGATCCATCATACAGTAATAAGGGGCAGAAATCTTTAGCTTTTTTAAAGAAGAGTTTATTAGCTAGTGATAATTATGAAGAAACTATAAATCAAATAAAAGATAAATTAAATGAAATCGTTGATCAATATGATGATGACGGATATTTAAAAAGTAGTAAAATGCCTGAGTATGATGTTATAACATCAGCTACAAGAACAACTCAGGGTTATATTGATGCTGTTAAGGATTCAATTGAACAAGCAAAAAATAAAGCAAATGAAGTATTAAATGTAAAAAACATAGAGTTGGTTGGAAAAGATGATAATACATACTATGCTGGAGATGATTATAATATAAGTAAATTAAAAGTTAAAGTTACTTATGAAGATGATACTACTAAAATAGTTGAATATGATTCATTCAAAAAAAATAATTTAGATATTGAAGTGCTTCAGGGTGGAAAAAATGTTTTAGTTGATGGAAAAATTAATTTAGAAAATATAGACGGTAGTTTTACGATTATAATAACTGATCATAACAATAAACAGAAAAAAATCACACTACCAGTAATACCTAAATTTAAACAGTTGTTGATTAATAACTTATATTATAGGATTGGTGGAGAAGGTGAATTTAAAGCGGTAGCAATTAGTGGTGAATTAAATAAAAAAGAATATGACATTGATGTTAAATCTAGTGATTTAGGTGATATGATTGAATTTAAAACTACAGAATTTATTAATGATGTAACAAATGAAATAATAAAACAAGAGTATTATTTTAAACCGGTATTGTTAGAAAATAATATAAATAAAAAATTTGTAGTTATTGCTAATAGGCACACACTTTCACCTGAAGATTCAAGTTTTATAAGTCCTGTGAGATTTAAAGATGGAGAAATAAGAATTAACTACAATAAAACATTTAAAGATGACATTGACGAAAAAAAAGCCGAACTTGAAAAACTTATAAATGAAAATAGAAACAGTAACGATGAAAGAATTAAGCATATAGTAGAAACATATGACAACTTATATAAGGAAGTTGAGAATGCTAAATCAGAAAAGTTAAAATTAGAGGGAAATCTTTTGAAGTTAAAAGATGAATATGAAGAACTGGGGAAAGAAAAGAAAAAGGCAATGGCTGAGGCTATTGAAGCAAATAAAAAATTTAGAGCAGCAGAGCAAGCCTATGAAAATAATAAATCAGAAGAAAATAAGCAAAAACTTGATGAAGCTAAAAAACTAAAAGATGAAAAAAAAGCTAATTTTGATAAATTAAATAAACAATGGAATAATAAGTATAATGAAATGAATGAAGTTGGGAAAAAAATAACTGAACTTGAGAAAGTTAAAGTTTCTAATCACGATTTAGCTTTGATTTTAAAAGATTTGAAGGCTATTTTACAACCGGGTCAATCTGAACCAATCGAAGAATCACATGATACTGCTAGTCTAAAAAAACAAATACAAATAAAAATAGATGAATTAATAAATTTGAAAGATGGGCAAAGTGAAAAAATAAAAAAATTGTTTGAAGCAAAAATTGAAAAATCTCAAAAATTCTTACAACAAGTAAATAAAGAAGATGATAAGACTAATTATTTAGTATATGAATGGTATATTAAAGAACTGGATTATGCTAAATCAAAATCAACAAATAACTTAAAACCTAACGAAAGCAATAAGAAAAAAATTGATAAGACTGATAAAGAGAATTTAAATAAGATAAAAGTTGATAGAGTATCAGGTGGTGATAGATTTGATACAAGTGTAGAAATGTCAAAAAAATATTTTAAAACGTCAGAAACAGTTATTATTGCAAGTGGTGAAAACTATCCTGATGCCTTATCTGCAGCTGCACTAGCAGGAGTAGAAAAAGCACCAATTTTGCTTGTTAGTAAAGATAATATAAAAAAATCAGTTTTGGATGAGATAAAGAGATTGGGGGCAAAAAAGGTTATAATAGTTGGTGGTATAAATTCTATTGATAGTAATATTGCTAAATCTATAAACGGAATTGCTAAGGTTGAATTAATTGCAGGAAAAGATAGATATGAAACTTCAAAGAAAATTGCGAAAAAGGTTATGAAAAATGGATATAGAGAAAATATGCTAATAGTTGATGGTAAAAACTATCCAGATTCTTTGACAGCTTCTTCTCTTATTGAAAAATACAAAGCACCAATTTTGTTAGTTAATGATGATAGAAGTGGAATGTCTAATGTTGATTTTGCTAAAGAATCAAATGTGAAATCTAATATTATACTTGGTGGAACTAAATCAGTAAGTACATCCATAGAAAAAAAATTAAATAATTCAAAAAGAATCGCAGGAAAAAATAGGTATGAAACTTCTAAAAAAATAGCAAAAGAAGTTATAAAGGATAATGGTCATATATTTATTACAAATGGTAAGATTTATGCAGATTCTCTTAGTGCGGGTCCATCAGTAATTAAAGATAAAGGAGTACTGTTATTAATAGATGGTTCTAATGTGAATAGCAATATGTTAAAAGAATATAAACCTTCGAAAGTAGTTGCTGTTGGTGGATCTTCAAGCATAAATTCAAAAGTACTAGAGTCAATAAATAAGTAATTTAGTTATAGAAAAATTATATTTTAATAAATCAGTGTATCAAGCAACTTAATAAAATATGTCAATAATTTTATCTTGTAAATAAAATTAATATTTAGACATTTTAAATATAATATAAGAAATGGGTAAAATTGTTTGTGGATTAAAACGATTTTACCTACTTCTTTATTATAATTAAGTAATACTAAAAATATGAAAAGTTTATAATCAAATATTATGATAAAGACTAAAAATTTATTAAGATTTATATTTTTATAGAATAGGTAGTTATAAAAAATCATTTTTGAATTTGTTTAAAAAAGAGTATATAGTTTTTTATATATGAAGTAATTTCATTAATATATATGATACTATTTAAAATGATTGTTATAATAATTTAAAAAAATCTAAAATTATGTAAAGGATGATGATTATGACAATGATAGTTAGCGTAATATTAGTTACGTTATTAAGCTATATCTTTTCTGACTATATAAAAAAGTATAGCTTAAATTTGTATTTAATATTTACAGTAGTTTCAATTACTGCAATAGTACATGCGATTTATATGTTGAATAACTATTCAATAGTTTACATACCAGTATTGAAACAAATTATGAAATCAATAGATTCGGGAGCACTTGGCGGTTCGTTTTTTATACTTGTAATGTATATGGGTGTAATGGATATGAGATTTAAAATTTCCAAAAAACTTAGAATAAACCGTGGAGAGCTATCTATTTTAGCAACTATAATTACAATTCCACATAATGTGCATTATTTTTTTGCTTTTATTTTAGGAAAAATGAATATATCTAATTATGAAGGAATACCTTTATGGGCTAGTCTGATGATGTTTGCAGCAGGCGTATTTGCAATATTAATAATGATACCTTTGTTTATAACTTCATTTAAATTTTTTAGGAAAAAAATGACTGGAAAATCTTGGAAAAATTTACAGGAATATGCATATATTTTTTATGCAATGGTATTTATACAAGTTATGATGGTTTATATATTAAAACCATCAAGTATAATTAGAAATATTAATATTGTTTTTTATATTATAATTTTTGGCTCATATACAATACAAAAAGTAAAAATTATAATATTTAGGAATAAACAGAAAAATTTAAAAAATAATTATAAAATTAATGTTAACTCAGAATAAAATTGTCTAGTTAGATAGTTGATTATTAAAGAAAGGTAATAATAAATGAATTCATTGAAAAAAAAGATTTTTGAAGGATTTTTTAAAAAAGTGAATAGTAAGGGATTTGTAATTACTGTTATTGTAAGTATATTATTTGTTGCAGGTATAACAATAGGATCTAACTTCGAAAAAAAAGAGATAAGTGTAAAAAAAGAAAAAATAGAAAACAGAAAAAATAAATCTATAGAAATTAATGATGGTTTGGCAAATACTAATAAAACCGATAATTCAGATTCTGTAAAGAAAAACGATTCAGAAAAAACAGATGTAACAAATTCTGAAGAAGGTTATAAAGATGGTGAATATATAGGAAAATCAAAAGGATATAATGGTGATATAAAAGTAAAAGTAAAAATCAAAAATGGAAAAATATCTAGTATAGATATTTTAGAAAATAGTGATGATAAAGAATACTTTGATTCAGCTAAATCTATAATTGATGAAATTATAAAAGCTCAAAATACACATGTAGAGGCAGTTAGTGGAGCAACTTATAGTTCAAATGGTATTTTAGATGCAGTTCAAGAAGCATTGGATAGTGGGGTGTAAGAAATGACAATTAAGAAATATGGAAAAGTTATATTATCAGTCTTAATTTTTGTTATTTTTACAGCTATAACTGGATATAGTATGGGAATAACATTTGGAAAAAATTCAGGAAAAGAAACTGCTATGGCTACCATTAATGAAAGAATAGAAAAAGCATTGGGAAATTCACAACAACAAATTGATGAATTATCAAAAACAAATAGAAAATTATTGGAAGAAAATAATAAGAAAAACGAAAAAAATGATTCTGATAAAAATAATGATAAGAAAAAAACAGATTCTTCTGTGAAAAAAAAGTCGGATAGAAAAAAAACTGCATCATCAGGAAGAAATATAAGGAATCAAAGAAAACCAAGTAGCTCGGATGGTGATGTTAGTATACCTAATAAATTAAAAGATGGTATCTATCAAGGAAAAGGTCAGGGATATGCTGGGGAAATAATGGTTAAAGTTACTGTTTCAAATGGTAAGATAAGTGATATTAAAGTGGTTTCTCATTCAGAAACACCTGGTTATTATGAAAATGGAGCAAAAGTTATAGATAAAATTTTATCTTCTCAAAGTACGAATGTTGATACAATAAGTGGGGCAACATATACTAGTGGTGCTATTAAAACTGCTGTAGCAAATGCCTTAAAAAATGCAGGTGATACTAATTCTTCATCAAATGGTAATTTAGAAAATTTAATCTCTGAAAATGAAAAATACAAAAAAGAAATAGACGAGCTTAAAAAGAAATTAAAAAAAATAAATAAAGAAAATGAAAAAAATCAAAACTCTGCAAAATTTAAAGACGGAATATATAAAGGCGAAGGTAGAGGTTATAAGAGTATTATAAAAGTATCTGTCAAGATATCTAACAATAAAATTTCAAAAATTGATATTTTAAATCATAGTGAAGATGAAGCTTTCTTCAATAGAGCAAAAAACATCATTAAAGATATAGTTTTAACAGGCAATACTAAAGTTGATTCTATAAGTAATGCAACAAGGAGTTCCGAGGGCATTAAATCAGCAGTTGATGATGCTCTTAGTAAAGCAAAAATTTCTAATGATAATTCTGTTAATAATTCTGTAATTAAAAAACTAAAAGAAAATATTGATCTTCTGGATAGAGAAAAAAAGGAATTAAATAGTAAAATAAAAGAGTTAAATAAAATTATAACAGAAAAAAATAATGAAATATCTAAATTAAATAGTAATAAACCTTTAAAAGATGGTGTATACCAAGGTAAGGGAAGAGGATTCCAAAATAGAATTACTACAGTGCAAGTTAAAATTAAAGATGGAAAAATAAAAGAAATTGAAATACTTTCTAGTGGTGATGATCAGGAATATTTGGATATGAATAAAGTTTTAATTGAAAATATTATTTCTAAGAACAGTATTGATGTAGATACAATTTCAGGTGCTACTTTTAGTAGTAGAGGGATTAAAGAGGCGGTTTCTGAAGTGCTAAATAAAGCTGCTACTTCAAATAATGGTAATAGTATAATAAACGATTTACAAAACAAAATTAAGGAATTAAAAAAAATTATTACTGATAAAGATGATGAAATTAAATCTAAAGATCAAATCATTAAAAACAAAGATAAAGAAATTGAGCAATTGAAAAAAAAGTTAAATGATAATAATATTCATGATAATGATTTGCCAAACGAAAATAATAAAAGTTTTAATATACCAAAGGATAAAAATGGAACGTTTATAGGAAGTTCAAAAGGTCATAATGGCGGTGAGATTTTAGTTGAAGTTGAGGTAAAGAATGGTATGATTGATGAAATTAAAGTTCTAAAGCATAATGATGATGTTCCTTATTTTCAGATCGCTAAAAGAATAAAAATGAAAATAAAAGAAAAAAATTATAGTGATATTTTTGAAGCATACAATAAATATAAAAAACTATCTGATATGATAATTAATAAAGATAAAAATTTACCCAAATTTATTGATGATAAAATTATGAATCTTGAAATTCCTGATGTATCTGATAGAAATCAATTTAATGAATATTTTACGGAAATATCTAAAATTATTAAATCATATTTGGCTCTTGAAGATAGAAAAAGTTTTGAAGTAATTAATACAACATCCGGTGCTACCAGAAGTACAATTGGTATTTTAGAAGCAGTGAAAAATTCATTAAAATAAGATTATTTTTATATAGTTTAGAAATTAAAAAAGAACTTGTAAAATATTAGAAATTTTGCAGGTTCTTCTTAATTTATTTACTTTTTAAATTTATATTTTTATATATTGATATTAATTTTTGATTAGATAATAAGTTTTAACGTATTAAACGTATTAGTTGTTTCTGATATACTAATATTTTATATAACATCTAATTTATAATCTTCATCTTTTATTAATCCCTTATTTTTCATAAGTTTTGCAACAAATAGTGAAATAATAGCTGGAAAAATAAAATGTAACAATAGAATACTAACAAATAGAGTGACTTTATTGTTTGTTGAGGACATAGTTTGCCAAGTCATAAGTTGACCAACAAATCCCGAGGTTCCCATTCCACCTCCTGCAGGATTATTTTGCATTTTAAATACTATTGTGGAAACCGGTCCTAAAATAGCACTTGCAATTATAGGTGGTATCCATATTATAGGTTTTTTCATTATATTCGGAACTTGTAACATTGAAGTTCCTAAACCTTGTGCCAAAAGTCCATTCCATTTATTGGTTTTAAAACTTATTACCGCAAATCCTATCATTTGTGCAGAACAACCCACAGTTGCTGCGCCAGATGCAATTCCACCTAAGCCTAGTATAATTGATAATGCAGCAGAACTTATTGGTAGTGTCAAAATCATACCCATAATAACTGATACTACAATTCCCATTAAAAATGGTTGTAATTCAGTTGATATTTTAATAAAATTACCAAGAGAATTCATTGCGTTCAAAAGATGAGGTCCAATTAAAAATGCCACTACTGAACCTGAAATTATTGTAACCATAGGAGTAACAATAATTTCTATTTTTGTTTTTCCGGAAACTAATTTTCCAATTTCTGCACCAACTACTACTGCTATGAAGGCACCAAGGGGATCTCCCGGCCCTGTTATCAATAGTTTACCTGTTTCAGTCAATATTTCTCCATTTGCAAATGAAGCTCCGAATGCCCCTATCATGCCGGTAACACCTGATGCAAGTATAACAAGTTTTGGAGATTCTAAAGCGTTGGCAACTCCGATACCTATTACCGGTCCGGTAAGTGACATGGCTATTGTAGCTATTGTAATTAAAAAATTTGAAATATTTCCAGTCATTCCTGCACCAATTTGCTTTATTATAAGTCCAATTATCAATGTACAAAATAAGCCCAGTGCCATACCATTTAAACCTTTTATAAAATATCTATGAAATAATTTCCATAGTGTACTATTTTCATTATACATTTTGACCTCCGAATAAAAATAATTTACTAGTTTGCTTTATGCCATATCTAAATATAGAACTAAAACAATAAATAGTAAGATAGTAATTTTAAAATCAATACAAGTTTACAATTGTCTTGACAATAAATATTATATATATATTGTAATTATATTACAAGGCTTTTTAGGTAATAAATAGGAATAGATGAGTTATATGTAATAAAATATTTATTATCAAAATTGAAATAATGTAACATTTATGATACATTAATTTATATTATGCTATGTAGTAGTAAAATAATTTTTGTTTCGAAATGGAGGATTATATAGAGTTGAAGAATATAAAATTTGAAAATATAAAATATAATAGAGTGGATTATGAAAATTATAAAGAACAATTTTTAGAGTATATCCATAAGATTGAATATTCTAGTTCATTTGATGAGGTTATAACGAACATAAATTCTATTAATATTTTAAGAAAAAAGATTGAAACAATGAGAGTATTAGTAGAAATTAAATTTTCTTTAAATACAAAAGATGAAAGTATAAAAAAAGAAAATAAATATTGGGATGAAATGTATCCTTATTTTGAAAGCCTCAATATAAAATTTTATCAATCATTGCTTAATTCAAGATTTAAAAAAGAGATTATTGATAAGTATGGAAAGCAGTTTTACAGAATAATGGAATGTAAAGTAGGCGTTTTTTCTGATTCAATAATAGAATTGTTAAAACAAGAAAATAAATTAATGTCTGAATATACGGCCTTATTAGCATCTTTTAATATGGAGTTTAATGGCGAAAAATGTAATTTATCTAAAATGTTTTCATATGCGAGTAATTTAGATGAAAAAATCAGAAGAGAGTCAATAAAATTGCAGACCGATTTTTTTGAAGAAAACGAGAAAAAATTTGATTATATTTTTGATAAATTAGTTAAAATTAGACATGATATTGCTAAAAAATTGGGATATGAAAGTTTTCTGGAAGTTGGGTATATGAGGATGTTAAGAACCGACTATGATGAAAAAGATATTGAAAAATTAAGAAAAAAAGTTATTGCAAAATATATTCCAATGGCAAATGATTTATATTCAGAACAATCCAAGAGAATAGGAGTAGAAAAAATTGATTTCTACAATGAAAAAATAGAATTTTTAGATGGTAATGCAAAATTAATAGGAGATTCAAAATATATCATAAAACAAGGTCAAAAAATGTACGATGAAATATCTGATGAAACTTCAAAATTTTATAGATTTTTAACCGACAATAATTTATTTGACATTGAATATCGCGAAGGAAAAGCGATGGGAGGATATTGCACTATAATTCCAGATTATAATTTGCCATATATTTTTGCGAATTTTAATGGTACAGTAGATGATATAGATGTTTTGACTCATGAAATGGGGCATGCTTTTCAAGTGTATATGTCTAGCTATATCGATATGCAAGAACTTGTTTTTCCTACTTTGGATAGTTGTGAAATTCATTCTATGAGTATGGAATTTTTTACATATCCTTGGATGCATTTATTTTTTGGAAAAGATATAGACAAATATAAAAAATACCATTACGATTCGGCAATTAAATTTATTCCTTATGGAACTTTGGTAGATCATTTCCAGCATATTATTTATAAAAATGTAAGTTTATCTCCAGATGATAGAAAGAAGATTTGGAGTCAGCTTGAAAAAGTTTATTTGCCTGAGAAAGATTATGTTGATTTGAATATATTAAATAGAGGTGGGTATTGGTTTAGACAAGGACATATTTTCAAAGATCCTTTTTATTATATAGACTACGTATTAGCACAAATTTGTGCTTTACAATTTTATGAATTGATGCAAATTGATTACAAAGATGCATGGAAAAGATTTTTAAAAATTTGTAAAGTGGGAGGAATATATTCTTTTAAAGAGATTGTAGATATAGCAGGTCTTGAAAATCCATTTTAACTAAATATAAAAAGACTACTACAAATAGAAAAAAGAGTTAATTTCTAAAAGTCAGATCAAAGATGTCAACAATTAGGAATAAAATAATCTATAGTAGTAGTCTTTTATATATATTTTTTATCAATTTAATATTATCATATTCAATTAAACTAAAATTATTATAGTCAATGTTATAATTAATATTTTTAAAAAGAAATTTACAAGTTTCTATTGTCTTTTAGCATTACATCATGTGCTCCACCTTCAACAATTGAAGTTGAAGATACCAATGTAAGTTTGGCATTTTTTTGAAGTTCAGGAATTGACAATGCTCCACAGTTACACATTGTAGATCTTACTTTTGCCAAAGTCATATTGACATTGTCTTTTAATGAACCAGCATAAGGAACATAAGAATCAACACCTTCTTCAAATGAAAGTTTTTTATCTCCTCCAAGATCATATCTTTGCCAGTTTCTTGCTCTTGCAGAGCCTTCACCCCAATATTCTTTCATATAAACTCCATTTATATTAACTTTGTTAGTAGGTGATTCGTCAAATCTTGAGAAATATCTTCCAAGCATTACAAAATCTGATCCCATTGCAAGTGCAAGTGTAATATGATGATCGTAAACAATACCTCCATCTGAGCAAATAGGGATATATACTCCAGTTTCTTCAAAATATTCATCTCTTGCTTTAGCTACATCTATTACTGAAGTTGCCTGACCGCGACCGATACCTTTTTGTTCTCTTGTAATACAGATGGAACCGCCACCGATGCCTATTTTTATAAAATCTGCACCCGCTTCTGCAAGGAATCTAAATCCATCTCTGTCAACAACATTACCAGCACCTATTTTGACATTTTCGCCGTAATTTTCTCGCACCCAAGCTATTGTTCTAGCTTGCCATTCAGAATATCCCTCAGATGAATCTATACAAAGGATATCTACACCAGCATCGACTAGAGCAGGGATTCTTTGTTCGTAGTCTCTTGTATTAATACCTGCACCGACTACATATCTTTTAAGACTATCATGAAGTTCAAGAGGATTTTCCTTATGTGAATCATAATCTTTTCTAAATACCATATACATTAATTTTCCATCGTCATCTAGTACGGGAAGTGAATTCAGCTTATGATCCCAGATAATATTGTTAGCTTCTTTTAAAGTTACATCTTTATTTGCGTATACGATTTTTTCAATAGGTGTCATAAAGTCACGTACTTTAGTAGCTCTATCCATTCTGCTTACCCTATAATCACGGCTTGCTACAATTCCTAGCAATTTTCCCGAACTTGTGCCATCATCCGTAATAGCTACAGTGGAATGTCCGGTTTTCTCTTTTAAATTTAATATATCTTCCAGTGTATTATCAGGTGTTAAATTTGAATCACTAACCACAAATCCAGCTTTGTGCATTTTGACTTTTGATACCATTGCTGCTTGATTTTCAATTGTTTGGGAACCATAAATAAAAGAGATACCTCCTTCTTTAGCGAGTGCTACTGCCATTTTATCATCAGAAACAGCTTGCATTACTGCAGATACTAGAGGTATATTCATTTTAATAGAAGGTTCTTCACCTTTCTTAAATTTAACAACAGGTGTAACAAGACTTACATTCGCAGGCACGCAATCAGCTGAAGAGTAACCTGGAACTAATAAATACTCACTAAATGTTCTAGATGGAGTATCAAAGTAAAAAGCCATTAATTTTCATCTCCTTTTATCAAATAGTATAAATATAATTTTGATTATAAAAATCATAAATAAGATTTTTATATTAAAACAGTTAAACAGATTTTAGCACTAATTTGAAAAAAAGTAAACATAAAAATATAAAAAAGCAATCAAAAGTATAGAAAAAGAAAGTTTAATATTATATAATTAATATTATGACTTGATGCTGTGTATATGCAATATATATAAATATGTTTATTATATGATGACACAGTAAAATATGCTTTATAGTAATTGAGTGTTAAAATAAATTAATATGTATGAAAGGATTATGGATGGAAATATTAAAAAATAAAATTCTAACTGATGGAATTGTAAAAAGTGGAGAAATTCTAAAGGTAGATAATTTTCTAAATCATCAAATTGATGTAACGTTATTAAATGAAATTGGTAAAGAATTTAAAAGGAGATTTAATGATATCGAAGTTGATAAAATACTGACTATTGAATCTTCAGGAATAGCAATAGCTGTCATTGCATCACAATACTTTGATAATATACCTGTTGTTTTTGCAAAAAAACAAGAATCTACTAATCTTGATGCACAAGTATATAAAACTAAAGTTTTTTCGTATACAAAAAACAAAGAGTACAATATTATGGTTTCAAAAAGGTATATTTCTAAAGGAGAAAAAGTATTAATAATAGATGATTTTTTGGCTAAAGGTGGTGCTGTTTTAGGATTATATGATATTTTGGAGCAGGCTGGTGCAGAATTAATAGGAGTTGGAATAGTAATTGAAAAGTCATATCAAGATGGAAGTGTGATATTAAAAGAAAAAGGTGTGAGAGTAGAATCACTTGCTTGCATCGAATCTTTAAAAAATAAAATGATAAGATTTAAATAATTAGGAGGATAAAATGAGATTTTTTATTGACACAGCTAATATTGATGAAATCAAAGAAGCTAATGAATTAGGGGTAATATGTGGTGTAACTACAAATCCATCACTTATAGCAAAAGAAGGTAGAGATTTTAGAGAAGTAGTAAACGAAATAACTAAAATAGTCGATGGACCTATAAGTGCCGAGGTATTAAGTATGGATCATAAAACTATGATTATTGAAGGTGAAAAATTGGCAAAAATACATAAAAACATAGTTATAAAAGTACCGATGTGCGCAGAAGGTTTAAAAGCAGTAAAAGCATTTTCCAGTAAAGGGATAAAGACGAATGTAACATTGATTTTTTCGGCTAGTCAAGCATTATTAGCAGCCAGAGCCGGTGCTACTTATGTAAGTCCTTTTGTAGGTCGATTAGATGATATTTCATTTGATGGTTTGAGTTTGATTAATGAAATAACTGAAATTTTTGCTGTAAATTGTATAGATACAGAAATAATAGTTGCGAGTGTTAGAAATCCTATTCATGTTATTGAAGCAGCTAAAATGGGAGCTGATATTGCAACTGTACCTTTTAAAGTAATAAAACAGATGATAAATCATCCATTAACAGATAGAGGGATTGATGCTTTTAATAAAGACGCTGAGAAAGCTTCATTAAATATATAGTGTAATAAGGAAAATTTCCCTGTACTTCTTTGTATAGGGATTATTTTTTAGAAGGCAATTTGGATGAGGAGGAAAAAATGCACAAATTATATTCACTTCAAAATGGAACAGATATTAGAGGAGTTGCTTACAAAGACGAAAATAACTCAAAGGAAATAACATTGTCAACTGAAGATGTAAAAATAATAGCAAGTGGTTTTGCTACCTGGTTAACTGATAAAGAAAAGAAAGAGAATATAAAAATATCGCTTGGAATGGACTCTAGAATTACCGGTGAGGATTTTATTAATGCTTCAAAGGAAATATTGACAAATTTGGGGATAGATGTAATTGATTGCGGTCTTGCAACAACACCTTCTATGTTTATGTCTACTATAATAGAAGATTATAACTGTGATGGTGCAATTATGTTTACAGCTAGTCATATGCCATATATATATAACGGCATGAAGATGTTTACAAAGTCCGGGTGCTTGGAAAAGACTGATTTAAAAGATATATTAGATATTTGTGTATCGAAAAATTTTATAGAATCCGACAGAACAGGGAATATCACAAAAAAAATGCTTATTGATGATTATTCAAGAATACTGGTTGAAAAAATAAGAAAAGGCGTTAATTCAACAGAAAATTTTGATAGACCATTTGAAGGAATGAGGATTATTGTAGATGCAGGAAATGGTGCAGGAGGTTTTTTTGCAGAAAAAGTATTACAAAAACTGGGTGCTAATACTGAAGGTAGTCAATTTTTAAATCCCGATGGAAAATTTCCTAATCATATTCCTAATCCTGAAAACAAGGAAGCAATGGAAAGCATATCAGCTGCAACTATAGATAATAAAGCAGATCTGGGAATTATATTTGATACTGATGTAGATAGGGCTGCTATTGTAGACTCAAATGGAAAGTCAATAAATAAAAATGCACTTATAGCTGTAATATCATCTATTGTACTAGAGGAATATCCAAACTCTACTATAGTTACAGATTCAGTAACATCGAATGGATTGGCGGAGTATATAAAAAATCTGGGGGGAATACATCATAGATTTAAAAGGGGTTATAAAAATGTAATTAATGAATCAATTAGATTAAATGAATCGGGTATAATATCACCTTTAGCTATTGAGACTTCAGGTCATGCAGCACTAAAAGAAAATTATTTTTTAGATGATGGTGCTTATTTAATATCAAAAATACTAATAAAATCTGCACTTTTAAATAGGGAAGGAAAAAATATTACAGATTTAATCTCAAATTTAAAGGAAGCAAAAGAAAGTTTTGAATACAGAATAAAAATAAATGAAGAGGATTTTAAAAGTTATGCGGAGGAAATTATCAGTGATTTAAGAATTTTTGTTGATTTGGATTTAAGTTGGAAAGAAGCAAATGATAATTATGAAGGAATTAGAGTTAATTGTAACTCTGAAGAAGAAAAAGCCTGGTTTTTACTTAGGGTATCACTTCATGAACCTTTACTTGTACTAAATATAGAATCAGATTTAAGGGGTGGTTGTAAGAAAGTCTTTGATAAATTGGAAATATTCCTTAGTAAATACAATTTAGATTTTTAAAATGGAAATATTAAAACTATGATTTCGAGTTATAAAATATGATTAGTATGCTTTTTACATTATTGAATACAAAAGGTTACAAAAATTAACTATAGTAACGATACTGTAATGTTAAATAACACTCCTGTAATCAATCTATATTATTATTTATGGTATTATAATAATATAGATTAAGATTAGTAAAGGAAGTGATTTTATGAAAAAGAGATTGTTCGCATTGACAGTATTATTATCTGGTGTACTTTGTGTTAGCCCTATAAATGGAGTTTTCGGTGATACTGAGGTTTCAAATGATATTATGTATGCAAATACAAGTAATAATAAATATGATTCCAATAAAAGAGTAGAACAACCAGAAATTTCAGAAGTTGCTGATGATGAAGATAAAAATGAAAATTTTGATAAAACATCAATAAATATAGAAAGTAATTACAATACAAGCAAAGAATACAATTCAAAAAAATATTCAAATAAGGATATAAATAATAATAGTCAAAATAAAAAAGTGACGGAGAATTTTACGAATGAACGTATTACTGAGAATGTTGAAAGAATTCAAAATTCTCCTATGACTAGAGAAAGTGCCGTTGAATCTCTAAATGTTAATAACAAAGAAATAGAGTATGAGTATATGGGTGATGAAAATACTTTCAACGTATTAAAAGAAAAAGGTCATGAAGGGTATGTATTTTTACCTAAAAATGTTCCAACTGACTTAGGAGTATTTGTGAATAAGAATACAAATGAAAAGTATTATTTTCATCCATCAGGTTATTTAGATTTATATGAGTAAAGAATATATTAACAGAAAAGTCAGCCTTCGGGTTGGCTTTTTTGCGTAGAAAAGTATTATTGTACTGTCTAGCTTGTGCTGTGAACAATTATATTTTTATGATATAATTTGAATAGTGGAGGTATTTAATATGAAAAATAAGAATCAACATATTAATTCATTAATTTTTGCAATAGGTATATCTGGTATTGATTATTTTATAAAGACTAATAATGGAAAACTCAATAGTCACTTTTTGGGAGATATAAATAAGTTAAGAATTTACTATATACTCTTATTTTTAATCAGTTTCATATTGTGCGAAATTGTATATAATAAGATAAGAAAAATTAATGAAGGGAAATAGGAATTATTGTTTTAGTTAGTTTTTTATGATATTATAGAATCAGTTATTACTAATAGTATTTTGTGATATTAATATATAATTAACTATAATAAAATATATGAAGGGGAAATTTTTATGTGCGGATTTATAGGTTTTTTTGATAATATAGATAATAAAGAAGCGGTTGTAAAAAAAATGTCGGATAGAATAATACACAGAGGTCCTGACATGGATGGTGTATATATTGATGAAGATGCAGCATTAGGGTTTAGAAGGTTAAGTATTCTTGATTTGTCAGATTCTGGAAAACAACCAATGATAAGTGAAGATGGTAATAAAGTTTTGGTTTTTAATGGAGAAATATATAATTACCAAGATATAAAAGATGAACTAATAAAAAAAGGATACACTTTTAGAAGTGAAACGGATAGTGAAGTGTTACTACATGGATATGAAGAGTTTGGTGTAGCACTTTTAGATAAACTTAGAGGTATGTTTGCTTTTTGCATTTGGGATAAAGTAAATAAAAAAGCATTTGGTGCAAGAGATCATTTTGGAATAAAGCCTTACTATTTTTATGAGTATGTAAGTAATGGAAAAAATGGTCTAATGATTGGTTCAGAAATAAAAAGTTTTTTAGAACATCCTTGCTTTATAAAAGAGGTAAATGAAAAAGCTCTTAAACCTTATTTAACTTTTCAATATTCATCTCAGCCTGATCAGACTTTTTTTAAAGGAGTTCAAAGATTAAGACCAGGTCATTATTTTATTTATGAAAATGGAAAAATGCAAATAAATAAATATTGGGATGTGAATTTTAATGATAGAAAAAACACTTTGGAAGAAAATATTCAGAAAATAGAGGATGTAGTTGCTGAATCTGTTGAATTACATAAACATGCAGATGTTCCATTTGGTTCATTTTTATCAGGTGGTATAGATTCTAGCTATATAACGGCTTGTTTGATGCCTGATAAGACTTTTTCAATAGGCTTTGAACAGGAGAAATTTGATGAATCAAATTTAGCGGCAGATTTATCAAAAATATTAGGTATTGAAAATATAAGAAGGACTATAACAGGTGATGATTGTATAGGTAAATTATCTGATATACAATATTATATGGATGAACCTCAATCAAATCCATCAACATTACCTCTTTATTTTCTTTCTGAATTAGTTAAGGATAACGGTGTAATTGTTGTTTTATCAGGAGAAGGAGCAGACGAAATATTTGGTGGATACGAATGGTATGATTTGGATTCAGGTCAGAAAAAACTTAGAAGTATGCCTAAACTTATTGTAAAAGCAGCTGCTGCAATTGCTAAACATTTGCCTGAATTTCATGGGAAAACTACATTGCTTAGAGCCGGTAGACCTGTAGAAGAAACTTTTATTGGAGAGGCTTTTATATTTGAAGAAAATGAAGCAAAAGATTTATTAATGCCTAAATATCATAATTCTAGAACTGTAAGAGAAATAACTCAGCCGGTATATGATATGGTAAAGGGAAAAGACGATGTAACTAAGAAACAACTAATTGATATTAAGTTGTTTATGGAAGGTGATATACTTCAGAAAGCCGATAAAATGAGTATGGCTCATTCATTAGAACTAAGAGTTCCTTTTTTAGATAAAGAAGTAATGAAAGTGGGAGAAGGAATAGGTTCAGAACAGAAAATTGCTAATGGTACTACTAAATATGTGTTAAGAAAAGCGGCTGAGAGAAAACTTCCTGAAGAATGGTATAAAAGAAAGAAAAAAGGATTTCCAGTACCGATTAGAATATGGTTTACTGAAGAAAAACATTATAATTTTGTTAAAGAATATTTTAATTCAGATTTTGCAGGAGAATTTTTTAATAAGGAAAAGATAAATAAGATTCTCGATGACCACTATAATGGAGTAAAAAATAACGCTAGAAAAATATATACAATACTTGCATTTTTAGTATGGTATAAGAGATATTTTATTGACGAAGTATCAATTTAAAAATCTTAATTAGGCTGTTATAAAGAAACTCACTTTATAACAGCTTTTTTATAGAGAATATTTTTTGTATAATGTATTTATAATGATAATTAATTTTACATTTACTGATACTATATTATATTTATAAAGTTAGTTATATTTTAAAAACAACTAAGCAGAAGGTAGATTTGAGGAGGGATGGAATATGCTTAAAAGAAAAATAGCTTTGATTTTAGCTATTCCTACTGTAATTATAGGTCTTTATTTTGGCTTAATATCCGGATATATAAATCCTATGATAAAAGGATTAGATGTAAAAATAATCGGAGGAACATTTATAACAAATATAAATAGGTATGTAATAAAAGTTGGTGATGTGGTAAATTTATCGACAGGCGATTATATTATTGTACCATCCTTTGCAAAGAAACCCAAATTAAATTTTGCTGTTTTGGATGATAGTGGAGTTCTTACTGTAAAAAATAATAAATTAATCGCAAACAAGGAAGGTTATTCATCAATTGGTATATTAAATAAGAATAGAGTTTTAAGAAAAGCCGTAATAATGGTAGTAAATCCTAAAATTAAGAACATGGAAATTAGTTTAAGTAAACCTATAAAATATTTCGGTGATGAAGCGGAAATAATTAGTACGGTTGATATTGAAGACTTCAAAAAGTTAGAACAAGGATATAAACTAAAATATTCTACTACAAAACCGGATATATTAAAAATAGAAGGAGATAAAGTAGAAGCTATTGGAATTGGTGAGGCAAGATTGATTTCTCGGTATGAAAGGAATGAAATACAAAAGATAATAAAGATATTGCCTAGAGTAGATAAGATAAAGATTGGTGATTACTTTGAATTAGAAGAACAGGAAAAAATTATATTAAAGCCTGAAATAGTTACCAACCCCAGTAATCAAAAAATGACAGTTAAATATAAACCTTTGAACAATGTTGACCAAAGCAAATTTGATGATAATACCATAATAATTAATGGAAAAAACGGACCAGAAAGAAGTCAGGGGATAGTTATTGATAAGAACGGAAGTATGTTAGCTAAAAGAAAAGGTACATATAAAGTCAAAATAACAGCAGGAAATAAATCAACAACAACTGTTGTAAATGTGAAAGCCCAGAGTTTTTCTAATAAGAAAGTGCATAATCTTAATTATTTCATTAACAATAAAAATAACAAATTTGATGTAGAAATAGGATGGGATTATTTAGAAAATGTAAATACATACAGGGTTTATATTCAATATGAGGATGGGGAAGATCCTGTTCTATTTACAACAGTGAAAGCTTCAAGTAATAATTTTTCAAACAAAGAAAGAAGATTATCAAATATATTAAGTTTTGATATTTCAAACAAAAAGAATTTCAAGTATAAAGTTTTTGTTGTAGGATATAATGGTTATGAAGAAACAAAAAAGAGTAATGAGATTATTGTTTCTAATATACAGAATTTAGATTTTCAGAAAAAGAAAGTCAAAGGAGTCACATATAAAGTAGATAAGATTAATGGAAATGTATTAATTAAATGGAGGCCTATTGATAATAATAAATATACTTATAGAGTGTATTACAAAGAAAGAACAGGAAAGAAAAATTCGTATAATCTTGTTGCCAATAATGTGAACAAAGAAAGTGCAGTTGTGAAAATTGACTCAAAGGAAATTGATTATGAGTTTTATGTACTTGCTATAGATGAGCGAGGTCAGGTATCAAGTTTTAGTAATCCTGTCAGGATTAAAGCAAAGTTTTTGGAATAGAAAATGGAGATAAGTTATGAGTATAATGGGGAATTTGACAAAACCTAATTTCAAGACCACAAAATCAGATAAGTTGCTTATGAAGTATATATTGGAAAATATTGAGAATATACCACATATGCAAATTTCTGAAATGGCAAAGGAAGTAGGAACAGGAGAAGCGACTATTACCAGATGTGTTAAAAAATTAGGATGCAGAGGTTTTCAGGAATTTAAAGTGGAACTGGCAAAAGAAATTACTGTGAAAAGACAAAATAATATTATTATTAGTTCTATAAAGCAGGATGAGTCAATATTTGACACTGCTTCAAAATTGGCGGTATCAAATATTGGTGTTATTGAAGAGATGCTTGCTATCGTTGATGAAAAATCTATAAAATTGGTTGCGAAAAAAATACTTGAGTCAAGAAAAATGTATATAGTTGGTATAGGTTTTTCTGGTGTAATTGCACTTGATACATTTTATAGATTTGCTCGCATAGGCATAGACTGTAATAGCTTTGATTCCACTCATATGATGGCAATGATGGCTTCAATAATGAGAAAAGGTGATATATTATTGGCTATTTCTCAGACAGGAGAAACAAGTGATATTATAAGAACAGTTGATATTGCAAAAAATAATGATGCCGAAATAATATCTGTTATAGGAAACAAGAATTCCACTTTAGCAAAGAAGTCTGATATTAATTTGGTTCATTATTATAATGAGTCACTCTCAGAGACGGGTTCGATGACTTCAAAGATGGCACAGTATTTTATTTTGGATTTGGTATATACTGAGGTTGTTAAGATGAGTATTATTGAATCTACTAATACTAAATTGAAGACAGTAGATGCGGTATTTTCATTAAATATTTAAAAATTATTAATGAAGTAAATAATATAAAGCAAATTATAATATAATAGAGAAAATATTTTTAAATTAGGTTGACAATATTTAATGTATATTGATATACTGGATAAAACAAGTTAAATATGACTTTGATGAGAAGAGTAGTTATTATTCCCTTACTAAAGCGAGCCGGTTATGGTGTGAGTCCGGTGTAAAAATAGTAATGAAGAACATCTCGGAGTTTCTGCCTGAACGAAAAAAACTAGTAGGAGCAGACGGTTTGATACCGTTATAATCATCTAAGAGATCGATGTTTAATCGATAATTAGGGTGGTACCGCGATTATTATACATATGTCGTCCCTTTATGGGATGACATATGTTTTTTTTACATTTAATTTATGAGGAGGAATTATGCAAAAAGAATTTTTAGAAGTAAAATCACTTTATAGAGAAAGTGAAAAGTATTTAGGAAAAAAGGTTAGAGTCGCAGGATGGATAAGAACATCCAGAATATCTAAGAGTTTTGGTTTTATTGAACTAAATGATGGTTCTTTTTTCAAAAATTTACAGATAGTGATAGATGAGAATAAAATAAGTAATTTTTCAGAAATATCTAAATTGGCCATATCTTCTGCTATATTAGTGGAAGGTGAATTATTATCTGTGGATAATCCTAAGAATCCTATAGAGGTTCACGCCACAAATATAATAGTTGAAGGAGAGTCTGATTCATCATATCCTCTACAAAAGAAGAAACATACTTTTGAATATTTAAGGACCATAGCACATTTAAGACCTAGAAGTAATACATTTTCAGCTGTTTTTAGAGTAAGATCGGTAGTTGCATATGCAATTCATAAATTCTTTCAGGAAAGAAATTTTGTATATGCACATACTCCAATCATAACGGGAAGTGATGCAGAAGGTGCGGGAGAAATGTTTAGGATAACAACATTAGATATGACCAATCCACCACTTAATGAAGATGGAAGTATAGACTATTCTCAAGATTTCTTTGGCAAAGAGGCAAATTTAACAGTTTCAGGTCAGTTGAATGGTGAAATAATGGCACTTGCATTCAGAAATATCTATACATTTGGACCAACTTTTAGAGCTGAAAATTCATATACGGCAAGACATGCATCTGAATTTTGGATGGTTGAGCCCGAAATTACATTTGCCGACTTAGAAGATAATATGGAACTTGCCGAGGACTTAATTA
Organism: Peptostreptococcus canis; assembly: GCF_014229965.1. Lineage (GTDB taxonomy): Bacteria > Bacillota > Clostridia > Peptostreptococcales > Peptostreptococcaceae > Peptostreptococcus > Peptostreptococcus canis. Next base: position 121,133 of record NZ_JABGBW010000002.1, on the reverse strand, counting down.
AGTATATAATAAATTATGTATTGGAGCATTGTCCAGAAGAAATGGCATTTTTCAATAATTTCATTGATAAAGGATTGCTAGATAGATTGGATAATATAATAAATTCTAATTTTATTAGAATAACGTATACAGAAGCTATTGATTTATTGATAAAATCAGGTTATAAATTTGAATATCCTGTCGAGTGGGGATGCGATTTACAAACTGAACATGAAAGATATATTACTGAACAAATTTATAAAGCTCCAGTGTTTGTAACTGATTATCCAAAAGATATCAAGGCTTTTTATATGAGAATGAATGAAGATGGCAAAACAGTAAGAGCCATGGATTTGCTGGTTCCTGGAGTTGGTGAAATAATTGGTGGTTCGCAAAGAGAAGAAAGATATGATGTTTTATTAAATAAAATTAAAGAAATGGATTTAAAAGAAGAAGATTATTGGTGGTATCTTGAACTAAGAAAATTTGGTACGGCAACGCATTCCGGATTTGGTTTAGGATTTGAAAGAATAATAATGTACTTGACAGGGGTTTCTAACATTAGAGATGTTATACCTTTCCCAAGAACACCAAAAAATGCCGAGTTTTAGTTTTTAAATATTAAATAAAATTTAAAATTATTAAACATCAGAAAATTTTATGTTGATTTCGTTTATTAAACTTAAATTTATATAATGCTTTTAAGTTAATTGCTGTTTAGAAGGCACATAACATGAAAAATAACTATAATCCTTGGAATGCAAGAAAAAAAGATTTAATATCAATGATTTTTATAATAGTAATTTTTGTTTTAATCGTTTTTTCATCTGGTTTTGGAGACTTTGATAGACAAGAGGTTTCTGAACAAACTAAAAACTTTTTATTAATTTCAGGTTGGATAGTATATGCAATTACATTAATAGCTGGTTTTTTAGAAAGCACTTGGAATGATTTTGTTACAAATAGAGGATACCAAACTTTAGGTGTAGTTAATAGTTTTACAGTGTCAATTATTCCGATGTTTTTTCTAGCCTCATATTTGGGAACTATTAAAAGTATAGTTCTTATAGCAGTTTCTTTACTACTTGTTAAAGAGTTGGGAAGATTAGTTTATAAGAAAAAAATAAAATAAATAATTGGTTATATATTTTAAAATATTTTACTATTATTTTAAGGAGTAGATCTAAATTGTTATTTTGATCTACTTTTTTTATATACGATTAATATATTAATTTATAAAAACATTTATTTTAGTTAATTGAACTTATAATTGCGATTATTGAGAAATATTTAAGATTATGATGTATAATATAGATAGTATTTAAAATAGGTGGTGTTTTTTTTGAAGGAAATTAAGGACTCAAAAATTAGGATTAAAAAGGATAAAAAAAATCGTAAGTATGATACTTTGAGTATAACCAGGGAACTGGAGAAAACTCTTAATATAAAAGTTGCGAATGACAAATATCAGAAGAAAAAAAATATAAAAAAAATTACTGTAATATTATTTAGAATTATAGCTGTATTGGCTATAATATTGATTATAGTTTTTTTTAGTTGGTTAAAAAGTCCTATAAAGCGAAATGAATATTCAAACTACTATATGAACTCTAAACAAGATGTGCAAGTAGTTGAGAATAAAGGTGACAATATTGTTTTTAGTCCTCAAATGAATAGTAAAATAGGTTTAATAATAGTTCCTGGAGAAAAGATAGAGAATAAGTCTTATGCGAGATTATGCAATATGTTAGCAAAAAAAGGATATACTGTTTTTGTTCCTGAAGTTAGATTTAACTTTCCGGCATTCTCGAAAGGGTCAGTAAAATCTATAATAGATAGAAATCCGGGAATAGATACATGGATTTTGATAGGTCATTCAACCAGCGGTAGAGCAGTATTAAAACAGGCTGCCAATATTAAACATATAAATGGAGTGGTATTTATGGGAGCATACTCTGAAGGAAATGATTTGAAATTAATAAATAAACCTGCTTTATCAATATGGGGAACAAAAGATGGAATTTTGGATTTTACAAAATTTGAGGTATATAAGAAGAATATGCCTTCAAATTCTCATTACTATGAAATAGTCGGTGGAAATAATACTAACTTTGCCGATATTGAGGTACTTGATGGAGATAATAAATCCATTATATCTGCTGAAGAACAACAGCAAGAAACTGCTAATAAGATAGATGATTTTATAAAAGAGTTAGATAAGTAAGCAATAACTAAAATTAGAAATTTTAAAAATAGTAAAATAAAATTGATTAGTATATATACTTATTAATATGGGGAGAATTATTATGGAACAAAAGTATATTATGTCATTAGATGCTGGCACGACTAGCTGTAGGGCAATATTATTTCAAAAAAACGGAAATATAGTTAAAATATCACAAAAAGAATTTGCTCAGTATTATCCGGAAGATGGATGGGTAGAGCATGATGCTTTGGAAATATGGGGAACTATGATGGGAGTTGTTAGAGAAGTAATTGAGATGACTGGTATATCGCCTAATGATATTTCTTGTATTGGAATTACTAATCAGAGAGAAACTACTGTTGTATGGGATAAGAATACCGGTAAACCTGTTTATAATGCGATTGTATGGCAATGCAGGAGAACTGCTGATTATTGTGATAAAATAGAAAAGGCAGGATATTCGGAAATTATTAAGAAAAAAACAGGGTTGAAAATTGATGCTTACTTTTCTGCTACTAAAATCAGATGGATATTAGATAATATAGAAGGAACAAAAGAAAAAGCAACAAACGGAGATTTAATTTTTGGAACTATAGATACATGGTTGATATGGAATCTTACCAGAGGGAAATATCATGTAACAGATTATACGAATGCATCTAGAACAATGCTATTTAATATCGAAAAATTAGAATGGGATGAGGATTTATTAGAATTGTTTGAAATTCCTAAATCTATGTTGCCAAAAGTAAAACAATCCAGTTGTATTTTTGGAAAAACGGACAAAGGTATGCTTGCAGGTGCACAAATTCCTATTTCAGGATGTGCCGGAGATCAACAGGCATCATTATTTGGTCAAATTTGTTTGAATGCAGGTGATATCAAAAATACATATGGAACAGGATGTTTTGTAATGATGAATACTGGAGAAAAGCTTATACAATCTAAGCATGGACTTTTAACGACTATTGCATGGGGGATAAATGGAAAAGTAGAATATGCTTTGGAAGGAAGTATATTCATTGGTGGTTCTTTAATCCAATGGATTAGAGACGAGATGAAACTAATAGATTCTTCAGAGGAAAGTGAATATTTTGCAACCAGAGTAGAGGATAATAACGGAGTATATATAGTTCCGGCTTTTACAGGGTTAGGAGCACCTTATTGGGATATGTATGCCAGAGGTACGATAGTAGGACTGACTAGAAATTCTAATAAATCACATATTATTAGAGCTTGTTTGGAAGCAATTGCATATCAAAGTAAGGATGTTATACTGGCCATGCAAGAAGATGCTTGTGTGGATATAAAGAAAATGAAAGTGGATGGTGGAGCGAGCAATAATAATTTTTTGATGCAATTCCAATCGAATATTTTAGGCATTGAAGTAATCAAGTCTAAGTTATCTGAAAGTACTGCACTTGGAGTTGCTTATTTGGCTGGATTAGGAGTGGGTATATATAGTAATATAGACGAGATAAAGTCTATGGAGAGTAGAGAAAAAGTATTTATACCTACCAATGAAAAAGAGAAATATGATGCTTATTACTATACGTGGTTAGAAGCTGTAAGAAGATCTTTTGACTGGATAAAAGGGAAGTGATAAACTTGGGTAAAAACAGACATTATAACTTAGCAAAGAAATATTGGGATAATCTTTTGAAAGACTATATAACTTTGGCTAGATTTCCAAATGATTTTTTCAAGGATGATACCGGAAAATTTAATATGATACAAAAAACACTTAAAAAATCTACATACAGTCGTATTCTATTACTATGTGATGAAAATAATCTTAACATAGATGCGTTTTTAGATACGATTTTTGGCATTGTTTTACAGAGGTTTACTTATGAGGATGATGTGGTATTTGGAAAAAATAATATATTACTCCCAGTTAGAATTAAAACAGATGATTCTAATATTAAATTTATAGATTTTTGTAAAAATATAGATAAGCAGGAAAGTAGATCTCATGAATTTGATTATTATATGATGTCTTCGGCAGGATACAAAAATAGTCTAAATGATAAGCTTATAAATACAGCATTTATTTTTAATGTTTTTAATGATAGTTTTTTAAGTAATGAACAGGTAAAAAAACTTGATTTATATTTAAATGTGAGTATAAATAATGGGCTCAGGTTGAAACTTATGTATAAACAGTGTTTTTATGATAAGAGAACAGCAAGAAGTATAATTTATTTATTTAAGTATATAATAGCTCAGGTAATTGAAAACCCTAATATAAAGTTAAAAGATATACAAAATATGAAGCGAGAACATAAGGAAGAAATTCTTAGGGTTCAAGAAGATAATATTTTTGAATTTGATAGAAATATATCATATATCGATTTATTTAAAAAACAAGCAAGAAAAACACCTGATAATATAGCTGTTTCAGATTGTAAGTCTGACATTACATATTCCGAAGTTGATAAAGTTACTGATAAAATAGCTGCATATTTGAATTATATGGGTATAGAGGATGGAGATACAGTAGCAGTTCTTCAAGAGAGAACAGTAAATGTTGTGCTTGCTGCAATTTCAATTATGAAGGCGGGAGCGGTATTTTTTCCTATTGATAGGGCAAATCCTGATGAAAGGCTCGGTTATCTTTTGGAAGATGGAGATGTAAAAATAATACTTACTTGTGATTCGCTCTTTGAGAAAATTAACAATAGGTATGGAGAATATATAGTAATTTCAATGGACGATATAAAAGTAATGGAAAAAACTTATGAATTACCTGTACATAAAATTGATTGTAGGCAGGAAGCATATAGAATATCTACATCAGGAACAACAGGTAGACCAAAATGCATTAGTATAAGGCATGAAAGTCTTTTAAATATGTGCCATTATTCAAATGACTATATAAATGCCAATCAGTATGATAGATGTGGAGTATATTTGAGTTTTAGTTTTGATGCTATTATGAAACAAATTTTTCCATATTTATTGATAGGGGCATGCGTTGATATTTTGCCAGAAGAGGCGAGAGTAAATGAATATGAGATAGAAAAGTATTGTCTTGAAAAAAAAATTACAATTTTAGCTCTTCCAGCTATAATAGGAAAATTATTTATGGTTAATTGTGAGTGCGAATCTCTTAGGGTACTTCAGGTCGGTGGAGATAAATTTAAGGGATTTAAAGAAAGAAAGTACAAAATATATAATGAATATGGTCCGGCCGAATTTACTGTACTTTGTACTCAATTTCTTGTAGATAAATACTATGAACAAGTGCCGGTTGGTAGACCTATATATAATACAGAAGCCTATATATTGGACAAAAATAATAATGTATGTGCCATTGGAGTACCGGGAGAACTATGTCTTTCAGGAGTGCAGATTGCTAACGGATATCTAAATAAAGAGGAAAAAAATAAATTGGTTTTTGTTGACAATCCATTTGCTCATAATAGGGACACAAAAAAAATGTATAGAACTGGAGATCTTGCAAAATGGATTGATGTGGATGGAACTATTTCAGTGTTAGGCAGAATGGACTCTCAGATTAAGATTAATGGTATTAGAATAGAAATATTTGAAATAGAGAATATGATAAATATGATACCTGAGATAAAAAATTCTGTAGTAGTAAAAAGAGAATCCAAATATGGAGAAGAATATTTAGATGCATATTTTGTTCCTTTTGATGATTATTATAATCCAGAAAAGGTAAGAGAATTTTTGAAGAAGAATCTTCCTCCTCATATGATACCTAAAAACATTACAAGGCTATGTGTTTTACCGGTAACGCCAATAGGTAAGGTGGATAAGAAAGGACTACCGTTTGTATAAACGATTTTAATAATACTATTTTAATATTAAATTTACTAATAATTAAAAGGGTTGATATATAAATCAGACTTTCGATATTACTATTTTGTTAATAAAAGAAGGATATTCATTATACTTATTTATTTGAAATAGTAAAATTTGATTTATAGTTGTTCAACCCTATTTATTTTTTAAATTATTTACTTGTTTCTATTAATTTGTCTAAAAGTTGTGAGTAGCTGATACCTTTGCCTGCAGCACTTTTTGGTATAAGGCTTGTTTCAGTCATACCAGGCAGTGTATTTAATTCCAGCAAATAAATTTCACCAGAATCTGTAATTATATAATCGGCTCTAACATATCCTGTGCAATTATATGAATTCCAGCAAGTTATTGAAATTTCTTTTAATTTTTTTTCAACATCTTCAGGTAAATCTGCGAGAACCTCCTTGGCACCTTTAGTTGTAGAATATTTAGCTTCATAATCAAAAAACTCTTGTTCAGAAGTTATTTTTAATGTAGGATATACTTCACCATCCAATATAAATGATGTATATTCTTCGCCTTTTATATATTTTTCAATCATTACTATATCATCGTATTTTAAAGCTTCTCTCACGGCATTTTCAACATCCTCTTTCTTCTTTATAAAAAAGGTTGCGACACTGGAACCGCCGGAATTAGGCTTTATAAAAACCGGATATCCAATTTTTTCGATTAGATCGTAATCAATCTCATCAATGTTTTTTACAACTGTCCATTCTGCAGTCAAAACACCCGATTGTCTGGCTATGATTTTAGTATAGTTTTTATCCATTAATATACCACTTGTGAGTGGTCTACATCCGCAGTATTTTATATCCATAGCTTCAAGTATAGATTGTATACATCCATCTTCACCAAATTTTCCATGTAAACCTATTAAGGCAATATCTACATCTTTGTCGAGATTGAATACGTCAGTTTTATTATCTATCTGAAAATCCAACACATTATATTTTTTTCTATCTAAATTTTTCACAATTGCTTTTCCCGATTTTAAAGATACTTCTCTCTCGGAAGAAATACCACCATATATTACAGCAACTTTCATATTATACCTCCTAAAAACAGTTAATAATTAGTTATTATAGTATCATTATATACTTAATTTAATCTAATATGCAAGTAATTGAGAATATGTTGTTTTATAAAACTTAACAATAATAAAAATAATAATAAAATTAGTTTGTTTATATATATTGATAGTATTTATAGTCCTAATATTGCCTTAAAATATTAAAATATTACGGAAATGATATTTGTAAAAACTTGTTTTAAATTGAAAAATTTGATAAAATTAAAATAGTGAAAAGTAGGAGGACATTAAAATGAATGTTGAAATAATTTCGGTTGGTACGGAATTGCTTTTAGGAGATATATTAAATACCAATGCGCAATATTTATCAAAAGAATTAGCTTTATTGGGGATAAATGTTTTTAGTCAAATGACTGTTGGTGATAATATTGAAAGACTAAAAAGATGTTTTGAATTTGCTTTTAAAAGAGCTGATGTAATTATTACCACTGGAGGATTAGGGCCTACTACAGATGATATTACAAAAGAAGCAGCTGCCAGTTATTTTGAGCAGGAAATGTTTATAGATGATGAATCATGGGAAAAAATACAAAATAAGTGCATAAAGTTTAGTGGTAATAAGGGAAGTATTCCTCAGAACAATATAAGACAAGCAATGTTTCCTAAAGAAGCCATTATTATACCTAATAACAATGGTACTGCTCCGGGTGCGATATTTGAGAAAAATGGTAAGAAAATAATAGTTATGCCAGGTCCGCCCAGAGAGATGAAAGCCATGTTTGTTGAAAGTATATTACCTATATTAAAAAACGGTTCTGGATACATCATAGACTCTAAATATTTAAGATTCTTTGGAATAGGGGAATCTGCCTTGGAAATAAAATTAATAAATATTTTAGACTCACAAACTAATCCAACTGTTGCATTATATGCCAAAGAAGGAGAAGTTTTGGTCAGAGTTACTGCTATGTGTAATACTCAAATTGAATGTGATAAATTATTAAATGAAAAAATAGCCGAAATTAAAAATATCTGTGGAGAGTATATTTACTTGATTGGTGGAGATGAAATTTCATCGAGTCAAACTGAATTAGATAATGTTGTAGGAAAAATGCTTGTAGAATCAAATTTGAAAATAGCAGTTGCAGAATCATGTACAGGAGGATTGGTTTCATCCTGTTTAATAAATTATCCAGGTATATCAAAGGTTTTTTTAGAAGGCTGTATAGCATATTCTAATGAGGCGAAGGTTGATAGATTATCTGTAAAACTTTCAACATTAAAAAAATATGGTGCAGTTAGCCATGAAACCGCTAAAGAAATGGCTATTGGAATAGCGAAAAACATGAATGCAAATATCGGTGTATCAACTACCGGTATAGCTGGTCCGGGTGGAGGAAGTAATCAAAAACCAGTAGGATTAGTGTATATTGGAATATACATAAATGGAAATGTGTATTCGTTTGAGAAAGTATTTCCTGGTGATAGAAGAAAAATAAGAGAAAGAGCTACTAGAGAAGCATTGAATCTAATTAGACTTCAATTGTTGAAAAGTAGATCTTAGTATGGAGGTTTTATGATAAAACATATTTTTAGTGATTTAGACGGTACACTTTTTAGTGATAGAATCACTGAAAAGGACTTGCAGGCAATTAAAATAGCACAAGATAATGGAATACAGTTTAGTATCGCAACAGGTAGAGTTTATAGCCACTCAGTTTCTATTATAGAAAATACTGATCTTAACGGATATTTAATCTGTGAAAACGGGTCTTATATTTTTGATCCTCAAGGAGATTGCATTTTTAAGGGAACAATGAAGGATGCACAGATTAAAAAATTGATAAACATATATGAATCATTGGATTATATTGATAAAAATAAAGATATTATATACTTCAAATATGCGGGTAAGATAGTTATACCTGTCAAAGTTTTAGAAACGGCTTATCTAGAAAAAGGATACACTGTGGATGAAGAAATTTTAGAAAAAAATACTTATGATGATTTGGTTGGAAATTTAGGTATTATGTCTAATGATAAAAATATTTTAGAGAAGCTCGTTAATGATTATAAATTAAAAGTAGGTCAAGATTTTGATGTATATATTTCCAGTGAAAATACGATGAATATAGTTCCTAAGGGGATTTCAAAATTTGATGCTATTAAACATGTGTGTAGAAAAGAAGGTATATCATTAGATGAAGTCGTCACAATAGGAGATTCACCAAATGATATAAGTATGCTGAAAAATGTGAAAATAAGTTTTGCAATGTCAAATTCAATAGATTGTGTAAAATCTGTAGCCGGTTATGAAACGCCATCTGTTGCTGATGCTGTAAAGATGATAATAGACTTGAATAGTGAACTTGATTAATATTATGGTTAATTGAATGGTTGGTGATAATATGATATATAGTTTTAATTTTAGTAATATATTTGATAAGAAAAATGGTAAAAAACTTGTAATTTTAGGTGTAATTATGTTGGCAATCGGAGTTTATTGTCTTACAAAAAAAAGCGTTGGTATTAAAGTTTTTTCGTGGGGACTTAGTATAATTTTTTTATACGGAGCATGGCTAAGTTTAAAATCTGTTAATGAACTAACTAGGTATGCCAGTAGAATAGAAGTTCGAAATGCTAGATTAAATCTTTTACTATACTTTATTATAGCCTTGTTATTACTGCTTTTCCCTAAATATGTAAATATGTTATTATCTACTGTTTTAGGCGTGTATTTGATATATAAAGAAGTATTAATTTTTTTAGGACATAAAAGATATGGTGTTACAAGATATAGTATTTGGAATGTGCTAAAATTATTTATAGGTGTTTTACTTATAGTATCTCCATTATATTTGAGTAAGTTTTTGGTAAGTATATTGTCAATAATTATAATTATCTTTGGTATTAATTTTATAAAAAACGGTATAAGGTTAATAAATGAAAGAGGATATTAGAATGATGACTGATTTCAAATATAATATCGAAAATAAAAGATACCATACATGGAATTATCATTTAAGAGAAAAATTTGGAAGCAAAGTGTTTAAAGTGTCTATAAATGCAGGTTTTACATGTCCTAATATTGATGGAAGCATTTCTCGTGGAGGATGTATATATTGTAGCAAAGATGGTTCGGGTGACTTTGCAGGGAATCCAAATGATGATTTGATTAGACAATTTGTATTGATAAGAGAAATGATGGAAAAAAAATGGGAAAATGCTAAATATATAGGTTATTTTCAGGCATTTACAAATACATATGCCCCTGTAGAGGTTTTAAAAGAAAAATATGAAACTATATTAAGACAAGATGGTGTAATTGGTCTATCAATATCAACAAGACCAGATTGTATCCCGGATGATGTTTTGGATTATTTGTCTGAACTAAATACTAGAACAAATCTTTGGGTGGAGTTAGGACTTCAAAGTATTCATGATAAAACATCAAAATTAATAAATAGAGGTCATGATTATAAAATTTTTGAAAACTGTGTGAAAAGATTGAGAAAAAAGGGTATAAATGTAGTAGTGCATATTATAAATGGTCTTCCTGGTGAAGATCATAAAATGATGATGGATACTGTAAAAAAAATATCCAGACTTGATATTCAAGGTGTAAAAATACATTTATTACATGTTATAAAAGATACTCCAATGGAAAACATGTTAAATAAGGGGTACTTTAAGCTTCTAGATAAGGAAGAATATGTGAAGATTGTTTGTGATCAACTAGAAATATTGCCACAGGAGATTGTAATTCATAGACTTACAGGAGACGGAAAAAAAGAGAATTTAGTTGGACCACTTTGGAGTCTTAAAAAATGGGAAGTATTAAATGCGATTGATGATGAACTACTGAAACGTGATAGTTGGCAAGGTAAATTTTATGGTATGGAATAGAAGGTGATTAATATATGATGATGAAAACTCATGTTATCATCTCAAACTCAGTATTTGAAAATACAGATAGTAATAAGAAGTTTTTGCTTGATGAAAAAAATTTTACTTATGGAAATGTCAAGCCAGATATGTTTTCAAAATACAAGCTAAAAAAACATTATTTGGAAGAATCATATGATATGATAAGAGATAAGATTGAATATATGAAGAATTTGACTATTGATGATCTTGAAAAATATTTTACTAAAAAAACTTTTTCTCAAGAGATAGGTGTTATTTGTCATTTTTTAGCCGATTTTTTTTGTGTTGCTCATAGTGAACGCTGGGAATTCAAGCATAGTATGTCAATACATATAAAATATGAAAAAAATTTAACTAAAATTGCTAAAGAATATAATATAAAAAATGATAGAATGAATGAAATAAATGATATTGATTCATTGTTTTTTAAATTATATAATGAATATAAATCTAATGGTAATTATGAGAGAAATGATTTGAAGTATTCTACTTATGTGTGTAATACTGTAACAAATTACATTTTAGATAACATAGTACAAAATTCTATATGTATGTGTGCAATATGCTAAGGAGGGAATTATCTCTCCTTATTTTTATATAATTTTAGGCTTAGATTGTAATTTCATAAATTGTAGTTAGGTTTAATTTTAGTTTTATTATATAAACTTATTATAATAGATATTTTATATTTATTATAATTTAGAACTTATGGAGAAAAAAATGGAAATAATTAAAGAATTTTTATATATGGCAAAAGATTACTGGCTATTATCCATAATAATAAGCACAGTAGCAGCATATTTAGAAAGTTTTATACCTATTATGCCCCTAACAGGTATAGTGGCATTAAGTGCAGCTGTAAACGGTTTAGTCATTGGTTTTGTATCAGGATGGATTGGATCTTGTCTTGGAGCAATTTCAGTATTTTTTTTGTTGCAGAAAGTAGTAGGAGATAGATTTTTGGAAAGAATTTCTAGAAAGGTTAAAAAGGAAAATTATGATAAAGTTATGAAAGCAGTAGAAAAAAGGGAATTTGGGGTTATTTTCTTGTATTATATGTTGCCTTTTTTACCTAGCACATTGATGACGGTAATTGCAGGAATATGCGAGATAGACTATAAGGTATTTATACCACCTATGGTTTTTGGCAAATTTATAATGATGTTTGTAGCAAGTTATGTAGGAAGTGATATTTCCGGATTTATCAATAACCCTACAAAATTAGTAGTGCTTCTAGTAGTTATTGCTATTTCATATTTAATTGCATACAAATTTAAATCTAATTTAGAGAAGAAAGATATGAAAAAGGGAGATAAAAATGTCAGATAAAAAATATTATGCCGTAAAAGAAGGAAGAAAAAGAGGAATATTTTTAAATTGGGATGATTGTCAGGAAATGGTAAAAGGATATAAAAATGCAAGCTATAAATCATTCAAAGATCCATATGAAGCTATTGATTTTTTAGTTTCTGATAATCAATATATTGATAAAAATGAACAAAAAAACACAAATTTTGATACTATTGAAGCATATGTAGATGGTAGTTTTAATTCGGAAAATAGCACTTATGGTTCTGGTGTTGTAATTATAAAAAATGGAAAAGTATTAAAAGAAATATCAAAAAATGGTTGTAACTCAGAGATGATTTCTATGAGAAATGTAGCAGGTGAGATAGAAGGTGCAATGTTAGCAATGGCATATTGCTTGGAAAATGGATATAAGCATTTAAAATTATATTATGATTATAGTGGCATAGAAAAATGGTGTACGGGTGAATGGAAAACTAATAAAGAAGGAACTAAAAATTATAAGCAATATTATGATGATATTAAAGATAAGCTTTTTGTAGAATTCTGTAAAGTCAAGGCTCATAGCGGTGTAATATATAATGAAAAAGCAGACGAACTGGCAAAAAAATCTATATTTTGAATAAAAAAATAAAAAAAATATAAATTTATAATTGATATTAGTGTCATAATTTGTTATTATATACATAGGGTGAATATAATTTTTGATTTTTGTTGTTTAAAAATTATGGATTAAAAATAAAAAATGTAAAGTATATAATGATAGTGTGGTGAAAATATGAAAGATTTAATGATAAAAATTAATAGTTTTTTTAATAGAGTACTTAGATATTTCGTATTTTCAACATTGGTTTCATTTGTTGTTTGTTTTGCTATGATAACAATTAATTTATTTATGGGAATCAGGGTTTCATTAGGATTTTACATGCTTATTTTTACTTTGTTTGATTTGGCATTATCAATATTGATATGTGTATATAATAGTCATAAGTTATTTATTCCTATTAATAAGAAACTTATTAAAAAGCTTAATCGTGAAGAGGTTGAAAGAGCAAGAGAAATCAACCGCAGAAAAAGCAAAAGAAGTAATAGTAAAGTTTCATAAATTTGTAATTCTAACGCAACCATTTGGTTGCGTTTTTTATATCCTTCTAAAGTAGGACATTATACATAATAACTTTTCCAATTATAGTTAATCCATCACAATTATCATAATCAAATATAATATCTTCAAAACAAGTTTCAAAACTGTCGGGTCTAAAAATGTATTTCCTATCTTTTTTATTATTAATAAATCTTTTCATACTATAATTGTATTCATAATTAAATACAACTATATCATGATCAGAAAGATTATTTAAACTTATATTTGTAAGAAGGATTATGAAGGAACCATCTGGTATAACTCTGTTCATACTATCTCCATTTACTTTCATAACAATAATATCTTTTCTTCCGGCATACCTTCCTAAAAAAATATCGGGTAATTCAATTTTTTCCAAATATGAATTGGCTTCGATTATATCGGGTATACCAGCGGAAACTGAGTTTTCTACATAAGAATATCTATTAGTACTACAATTGGTATTATCGTTATGGTATTCTATTACATTAGAATTACACATTAACCATTCCGGATTTATATTTAAAGCTTTTGAGATGATTTGAATTTTATCTTGCTTAGGAAGATATTTTCCAGATAGATATGAACTCAAAGAACCCTTATTTATTCCCGTTCTTTTTGATAGTGAATATTGGGTGATTTTTTTCATTTTCATAGCATAGTTAAGTCTAGAAATAAATAATTGTTTATCCATAATAATTCTCCTTTTAAAAATATTATACCATATAGTTTAGAAAACGCAACCCTATTTTATTATTTTATTCTATACTTGTTAGAAATTTTTTATTTTTGTAGTTTTTTGTAATTGTAACAATTATTTTTTCAATTTGATAATCTGTTTATTGCTATATTTGATTCGATTATGATATAATTATTCCGATAGCATTATATTAAATTTAGTTAAAAGGAGAATAAAGATGAGTTTTTTGAAAACTAATGCAAAAATCATCGTACCAGTAGGAATTTTGGTAGGTGTATTGGCAATTGGCTCTGGAGTTTTGGGATATCAAATTAATTCCGATAAAATTGCCAATAATGTAATAGTTGCCGATGTTGATTTGTCAAAATTAACTAAGGAACAAGCGACTATTAAACTTAATAAGAATGAAAAATTTAAAAAAATTATATTGAAACATAGAAAATTAAAATGGGATGTTGATCCGGGTAGTTTAAATTTAAAAATAGACTTTGATAAAACTGTTGAAGATGCATATATGGTAAATAGAAATGGTAGTATTTTTTCTAATATGTACAAAACGATGAAAGCTGATTTTGGTAGTAAAAGTATCATTCCATTGGTTATGACTTATGATAAAGATAAATTAAATAAGAAACTCATTGATATAAAAGCTGAATTAGACAGTCCGGTAAAGAATGCTACAATGGAGTATAAAGATGAAAAAACTGTCGTTGTACCGGATGAACCAGGAAGAACAATGAATGTGTTGGATTCAGCAAAAAAAGTAGATACAAGTCTAAAAAAAGATAAGTTTACAATTGATTTAGCAGTTAAATTAAAAGAAGCGAAATTTAAAGTGGTTGATTTGAAAGGGATAGATAGTTTACTGGCTTCGTATTCTACAAGTTTTGGAGGCATGCAGGGTAGAGATTATAATATAAAGAAGTCTGCAGAAGATTCGGGTGGTATAGTATTAAAACCTGGGGATGAGTTTTCTTTTAATGGATTAACAGGAGATAAAACTATAGCAAATGGATATAAATACGCTCCTGTAATAGAAAGTGGAAAACTTGTTTTAGGTTGTGGTGGTGGAGTATGTCAAACTTCATCTACTATATTTAATACCGCATTATTATCTGGGATGGAAATTACTAATAGAAGAAATCATACAATACCTTCTGATTATGTATCTCTAGGTAGAGATGCTACTGTGTATGATGGAAATCCAGGACAGGATTTCAAATTTAAAAATCCATTTAAAAATAATATTTATTTGAAAAATTTTGTGTATGAAGGAAAAGTTTATTCACAAATATATGGTTCAAAGAAGGATATGCAAAATATTGAAATATCAACTCAGATGTTGGGATCTAGAGGAGCTGGAAGTAAAACAATTCAAGATCCAACTTTACCAGCAGGAAGAAAAGTAATAGAAAAGTACTCCAGACCTGGCTATACAGTTGTTACATACAGAATATATAAAGATAAATCTGGGAAAACTATAAAAACAGAAAAGATAGGAATAAGTTCTTATCCTGCACAGATGGGGATTGTAAGAGTTGGTTCAAAGCCTGCTGCACCTAAACCAAAAGCTGTTCCTTCAACACCAAGAGTTGTTCCACAACAGACACCACCTCCAAGTTCCCAAGCTCAAGGTCAGTAAAGTTTACAAATTGGATAGGAGAAAAAATGAGTCAAGTAAGAGATAGATTTAAAGAACATCCAAGTTTGAGATTTGCAACTATGATTTTAGGTTTATGTATATCAGCAGTTGGAGTAAATGGTTTTTTAAGACAAGCACATTTACTTAGCGGTGGAGTTACCGGGTTTGCTACTGCTATAAATTATGTTACTGGGTTAAATGTTGGTTTAATGACTTTTTTATTAAATATACCAATATTTGCAATAGGATTTATATACTTAAAGAGAGATTTCTGCGTAATGAGTATGATAAATATGATTATGTATTCATTAATTTTAGGTATAACTCAAAACATCGGTCATTTAATTCCAGTAAATGATATATTTTTGCAGACAATTTTTGGAGGTTTTTTGAATGGAATTGGTATAGGTCTCGTATTTAGAGCTAAAGCATCTACAGGTGGTACAGATATAATAGCAGCAATTTTAAAAATAAAAAAAAATATTGAAATAAAAAACACAAATTTTGGTTTGAATGTTGTTGTTGTAATGTTAGGAAGTATAATGTTTGGACTTACATTGGGATTGTATACATTAATCGGTTTTTATGTTAGTTCTCTCGCTCTGGGATTTATTAAAGATGCTATGAATTACCAAAGATCACTTATAATAATATCTGATAATCCGGAGCCTATTGCACAAGATATTATTAGAGAGATGGTAAGAGGCGTAACTTTTATTCATGCTACTGGTGCATATACTGGGCAGGAGAAAAAGATAATATATACTACCGTTTCTTATAGTGAAATTCCTAAAATAAAAGAACTTGCTTTTAAACATGATCCAAGTGCATTTATAACTATAAATGACATAAGTGAAGTGAAAGGTAGAGGTTTTAAGCCTAAAGATTTATAAATTTCTTGGTATGAATATTTATAAAAGATTCAAATTAATATAACTGACAATGCCCTTTGTATTTAAAGGGTGTTTTTCAGTTATCAAGAACTTTATTTACCATGAGTTTACTTTTTATGATATAATATATATTAGAAGTTTTTGTTTCGATATATAAAATGAAATGGAGGGGGAATTAATTTGAGCTTATCAAAAAATTATGTAGAACTGTATAGTAGTTACATTAATGAAATAGATGAAATAAAAAAAAGTTTAAAAATGTTCAAATTAAAGAAAAAAACAGCTCTAAAAAAAGGTATTTTTGCTCCAGAAGAAGAAGTTTTAGAGTTAGAAAAACAAATGATGGGTTTTCCAATTGAGAAAGAAAAAAATGAAGAAGAAATCAAAAAAGAAGAACTATATATAGAGTCACAGAAGGAAGAAATTTCTAAAAATGAAAAACTTGCAGATGTATTTACCTTTTTAGATGACACTGAAGAAGATAAGATGAAAGATGCACTTGAAAATGATATGGTTCAGATATATAAATTTACTAATGGAGATATGTATATTGGTAGATTGATAGATGGAAAAATAACAGGAATAGGTTCCTATATATTTTCACCTGATATAGACGAAGAAGGAAGCATCAATACTGAATATATAGGTCAGTTTATAAACGGCGTAAGAGAAGGAAAGGGCAGTTTTACTTTTTCAAATGGAAATGAATATATAGGTAATTTTGTGACAAATAAGAGTAATGGTATTGGCAGAATGAAGTATAATAATGGTGATGAGTATTTGGGTAACTGGTTAGATGGTAAAAAAGACGGTTTAGGTATATATACTTGGAAAGACGGCTATATCTATATAGGGGAATTTAAAGATAGTCATATGGATGGTGATGGTTCTTGTTTTAATTCGAAGGGTGAGTTAGTATATGATGGTGAATGGAAAAAAGGACAGATTCACGGAATGGGAAGATATATTTGGAATAAGAATAAATGGTATGAAGGCGAATTTCAACAAGGACAGAAACATGGATTAGGGATATTTTATTTAAATGATGAGCCTATTTATAATGGAACTTGGAAGTACGATAAACCTTCAATTTTTGATAAATCCTTTGAAGATGTATTTGCTAATTTTATTTAATTTTTTATCGTTATAGTAATTGTGATTGATGGATATTTTTAATAATAAATTTAAAATCTATGATATTTAGAATTAAATATCATAGATTTATTTAATTTTATAAAAAATTATTTAGTTTTTATTTATAAAATATATTAAATTGATGTTAATGGATTAAAATACAAAAAAATTACAAATAGTATAAAAAAAATTTTGAAAAAAAAAGGGAATATGGCTTTTTTGTCGAAAATAATATATTGTACACTTGAAATATATTATAAAATTTATTATAATAGAACACTGGCGGTATGAGGAATGATGTTATGAATGATTTAAAAGATATAATTGAAGAAATAAAATCTAGAAATGATATTGCAGATGTAATATCAAACTATATTCAATTAAAACCTTCAGGTTCTAATTACAAAGGGCTTTGTCCCTTTCATGGCGAAAAAACCCCATCTTTTCATGTAAATACATCTAAACAAATTTTTAAATGTTTTGGTTGTGGAGAAGGGGGAGATGTAGTTTCTTTTATTATGAAAATAGAGAATCTTGATTTTATGGATTCCGTAAAATTTTTAGCAGAAAAAAGCGGAGTAGAAATTAATAAAAAAATTGATCAAAAAACCAAATTAAAACTAGAAAAAATTAAAAAATTACAGGAAATTAATGTGGAAGCTGCGAGATTTTTCTATTATTGCCTAGTAGAGATGAATGGTAATCCAGGTATATCATACTTAAGAAAAAGAGGTCTTGATGAAAAGACAATAAAAAATTTTGGATTAGGATATGCACCTGATTCATGGGACTCACTAAAAAATTATATGATTAAAAAGGGGTACAAAATTGAGGATTTAGTAGAATGTGGTTTGATAAATCATAAAAAAGAAAAGAATATTTTTTATGATAAATACAGGAATAGAGTAATATTTCCTATATTTGATTATAAGTCTAATATTATAGGATTTGGAGGAAGAGTTCTTGACGACTCACTTCCAAAATATTTGAATTCACCTGAAAGTGACGTGTTTAATAAAAGGCTTAATTTATACGGTTTAAATTTTTCTAGAAAGTTTATCGGAAATAAAAGGGAATTGATTTTAGTAGAGGGATATATGGATTTAATATCACTATATCAATTTGGAATAAAGAATGTGGTGGCAACGCTAGGTACTGCTTTAACGGAAAGTCAAGCTGATTTAATTAAAAAGTTTGCTGATAGTATTGTGATTTCTTATGATTCTGATTCAGCAGGTATAAATGCGGCATTAAGAGCTATCCATATATTAGAAAATAGTGGAATAAAGGTAAGGGTTTTAGATTTAGGAGAATATAAAGATCCAGATGAATTTATACGTTCAAAGGGATTGTCAGAAATGTTAAATATAATAGAAAATTCATCTGATTCAATAAAATTTAAAATAGATATATTATTTAAAAACTACAATAAAAACGATAGAAAAGATATTATGCTATTTTTGAAAGAAGCAGTAAAAATTGTTAGAAGGATTAAAAGTCCTATTGAATTAAATTATTATATTGATTATCTTGCATCAATTACAAATACAAATCAGGAAATAATAAAAAATGAAATATTTGGAAATAACCTAACTAGTGCTAAAACAATTTATAGAAACAAATTTAATGGCAAAAAATCAAATATCAAAACAGAAAAAAATATTAATGAGCATGATGAAATGACAACTAAAATAATAAAACAGATTGAGGATGGTGAAATTAATATAGAAAGAAATTTGATAAAGGCTATGTTACTTAGTGATACTGCAAGAGAAATAATACCTTTAAAAGTCGAAATTGATCATTTAAGTGATGAAAACAGCAAAAAAATCTATTCTGAGGTTTTAACAACTGAAAATAAGGGCATTATTAATACTAATGAGTTAAATAATTTAGGTATAGATTTAAATTATATGGCAAAATTGGATTCAGTAAATTTGTCTAACATAAATCTTGATAATTTAGGAGAAATTGAGAAAATAACTAATAAATTTTTAAAATCTAGAATTAGTGGCAATTTAGAGGAATTATCAAAGAAGTTGAAGATATTGGAAAATAGATATAAGACAATGGATAAAACTAATCCAGAAGCAGAAGAGGTAAATAAGGAAATTATGAAAATAACTTTGGAAATTGTAGAAGAAAATAAAAAAATAAAATCATTGTAGGGAGGAGGTTTAGTATGGCTGAAAATGAAAACAAGATTGTTATTAATAAAATAGCACAAAAGAAGCTTTTTGAAAAAGGTAGAAAAGAAGGGTCTGTAACTCTAATGGATATAATGGAAGCTTTTCAAGGAAATGAGTTAGATAAAGACGTAACAGAAAATTTATATGAAACTTTAGGTAATCTTGGTATAGAGGTCATTGATGATAAAGAAGTCAAAGCCGATATAGCTTTAACTGAACCGGATGATTTGGACATAAAATCTATTGATGAGGAAAATATAGATAAAGAAGATGATGTCAATCAAAATGAAACCACTGAAATTCCAATTCCAAAGGGGATAAGTGTAGATGATCCTGTCAGAATGTATCTAAAAGAAATAGGAAAAATACCACTTTTAAAAGCAACAGAAGAAGTAGAATATGCAAAAAGAATGACAGAAGGCGATGAGTACGCAAAAGATAAGCTGGTAGAGGCAAACTTACGTTTAGTTGTAAGTATTGCAAAAAGATATGTTGGTAGAGGGATGCTTTTTCTAGATTTAATTCAAGAAGGAAACTTAGGTCTTATTAAAGCAGTTGAAAAATTCGACTATAAGAAAGGATATAAATTTTCAACATATGCAACATGGTGGATAAGACAGGCGATTACCAGAGCCATTGCAGATCAAGCCAGAACTATAAGAATACCTGTTCATATGGTTGAAACGATAAATAAATTAATAAGGGTTTCAAGGCAATTGCTTCAACAATTGGGGAGAGATCCTAAACCCGAAGAAATCGCCAAAGAAATGAATATGTCAGAAGAAAAAGTGAGAGAAATAATGAAGATAGCACAAGATCCGGTTTCTCTTGAAACTCCAATTGGAGAAGAAGAAGATAGTCATTTGGGTGATTTTATACCTGATGAAGATGCTCCGGCACCTGCTGAAGCAGCTGCTTATTCACTTTTGAAAGAACAGATAGAAGAAGTTTTAGGTACTTTGAATGAAAGGGAGCAAAAAGTCTTAAAACTTAGATTTGGATTAGAGGATGGAAGAGCTAGAACTCTGGAAGAAGTAGGAAAAGAGTTTGAAGTTACTAGAGAAAGAATAAGACAGATTGAAGCTAAAGCTCTTAGAAAGTTAAGACACCCAAGTAGATCAAAAAAACTTCGAGACTATCTTGATTAGATTATTTATATTGTGAAGATTTACAAGGAAATTTTAGTAGATAATCTTTAGGTATATATTTGATATTTTATATTAAGTATATACCTATTATTTTTATAAGTGAAAGGAGAGAAACTAAGTTTGAAATTGACAGCCAGATTGGAAAAAATAGCTACTTTAGTGACAGAAGGAGCTTTTTTAGCGGATATAGGTACTGATCACGGATATATTCCGATATATCTGTTAAATAAAGGGGTAATCGATAGAGCGGTTCTTTCAGATATAAATAAGGGACCTCTTGACAACGCCAGAAGTGAAATCAAAAAGAACAATTTGGAAAAAATGGCTGATTTAAGATTAGGTTCAGGTCTTGAAATTCTTGATTGTAATGAAGTTGATGAAGTAATTATAGCCGGGATGGGAGGTATATTAATATCTGAAATTATTAAAAAGGACTTAGAAATTTGTAAAATGCTTAATAAAATGATACTTCAACCCATGCAAGCTCCGGAAGAACTACGTTTTTTCCTAATAGAAAACGGTTTTGAAATTATGGATGAACATTTAGTTAATGAGGATTTTAGAATATATGAAATTATAGAGTGTAAATATAATCCGAAATTTTATGAAAGAAAAATTGATATGAAGGATTATAAAGAGAACTTATATTTTGAAATTCCACAAAAATTAATAGATAAAAAAGAAGATTTACTTGTTGAACTTATAAATAGGAAATTAAAAGAATGTGAATCGATATTAAAAAAGTTATCAGAAGTTGAAAAGCATCTTGTATCAAAACGTATTGATGAAATTAATACACGTCGTCATAAATTAAAAAGAATGTTAGTTATGATACAAAAGGAGAATAGATATGAAACTACAAAAAATAATCGATATTGTAAAAAATAAGTACCCGGAATATCTACAATATTCATGGGATAATTCCGGTTTAAACATTGGGAATCAGGATAACGATATAAAAAAAATTATGACTACCTTGGAGGTAACTCAAGAAACAGTTGATGAAGCTATTGAAAAAAATGTAGATTTAATAATATCACATCATCCATTTTTATTTTCTAAGATAAATAAAATAACGAAAAATGATATCAAAGGTAATTTAATATACAAACTCATAAAAAATGATATTTCCGTTTACTGCATGCATACAAATTTTGATGTAGCATTAGATGGTTTAAACGATTATTTTCTTAAAATTATTGAAATAGAAAATAAAGGTATATTAGATGTTATAGGAAAAGAAGAATCGTATTTAAATGGAGCAGAGTATGGTTTGGGTAGGATTGGCATATTAAATCAAAAAATGAGTGCGGAGGATTTAGTCAATATCATTAAAAATAAATTAAATGTGTCAAAAGTAAGGTTTATAGGCGATCTTGAAAAAGATGTCAAAAATATAGCTGTAGTTACTGGAGCAGGAGCCGAATATTTTAAAATGACAAAAGAAATGAATATAGATATATTAATTACAGGTGATATGAAGTACCATCAAGCAATGGATGCTCTGGAAATAGGAGCCTGTGTTATGGATCTTGGGCATTTTGAAACTGAGTATATATTTGCAGACTCTATTATGGAATTTTTGAAAAAAAATATCGATAATGTAGAAGTAATAAAAACAAATAATTTAATAAACCCTTTTACAATTATTTAATACATACGCAAAATAATAAAATATTAAAAAACTGTTGACAGTATATAATTTTTATAATATTATGTATTCATAGCAAATATATATTGATATTTTATAGTAATCCTGTGATGAGAAGGAGTAGCTTAATTATTTTTTTTATAGAGAGTCGATGATGGTGGAATATCGATAATAGATACTAAGTGAATGGATCTTTGAGGAGTGAATCGAAATTATTGCTAAAGTAGACTTCACCGTGGGCTGCACGTTATAGCGGATAGGGAATCATGTGTTCCTGAAAATGAGATGTACAACTTTAGTTGTATAATTTAGGTGGCAACGCGGAATTTATACTTCGCCCTATATATAGGGGCGGAGTTTTTTTTATAAAAAGTTATACCCCTTTGCCCGAAAAACTATATTTTACTCATAATTAAAAGGAAGTGCTATTAAAATATTACAGTAGAAATTATATGGAGGTAGTAAAAATGAAGAATTCTAAAACAAAAAAAATGATTTTAAATGCAATATTATTGGGAATAGGAGTATTATTACACCAGATATTTCCCGCAATAGGAGCTGGTATAACTCCAGATCTAACATTGGTTATGTTGTTTTGTATTATGATACTTAATCGTGAAGATTACAAAATGTGTTTAATTGCCGGCATAGCTACAGGTATTTTTACTGCACTTACAACTAAACTTCCTGGTGGTCAGGCTCCTAATTTTATAGATAAAATAGTTACTGTAAATGTGATGTTTATATTTATGAAGGCTTTGTATATAAGTCCTATGATTAATAAACTTGGAAGTAAGGGGAATTTAATAGTTGTATCAATAATGACATTATTTGGAACATTGGTGAGTGGTTTTGTATTTCTATATTTTGCATCTCTAATGGCAGGATTACCAGCCGGAATTTTTAAACTGTTTTTAGCAGTTGTGGTTCCATCAACTGTAATAAATATAGTTGCAGCTCTAATTTTATTTAAAATTATTTCTTTATCACTAAAAAGAACTAACTATCAGATAAGTTAATTAGTAATAAGTAATTTATAAATTTAATTTGAGATTATAATATAGTTGCTAATGTTTAGAATTTTGGTTTTTGGTATATTAATTGTTTCATGTTAAAAGAAATAATTAATAAACTAAAAAATGATATAGAAAATAGAGATGATTTAAAAGTTAGAATATTTTTTATAATCAAACTAAAAACTATTAAAAAATGAATAGTTCTAGAGTGATAAGTCTAAAAACTTTTGAGTCATCTCTATTTTATTAAATTATTATTTTATAATTTAATGTCCAATTAAGAAACTATTATTAAACATCTTTTTAAATGGACTACCAATTTTGTTAACCTTATCTTTAATCAATATAGAAAATATTACAATGCATACCATAAAAATTGAAAGAGCAATTAAATCTTTTAATAAATTCGGTAAATATATTCCGCCAATAGTTTCACGGCAAGCTTCGATACCATATGTAAAAGGTATAATAGCGTTAATAGCCCTGAAGAAACTAGGGGTCATCTGAATAGGGAAAGTACCTCCAGATCCTCCAATTTGTATTACAAGCAAAAATATTCCTACACCCTTACCCACGGTGCCAAATAGTGAAACTAGCGAATATACTATACTTACAAACACTATACTACAATAGATTAATATAATTGTGAACATAAAAGGATGCTTAGCTGTAACACCTAATATAAAGAAATTTCCCAATGCTATCACTATAGATTGTAATATAGCTAAAGTAGAAAATAATAACATTCTACCAAAATATTTGTCAACTGCTTTATAATCACCCGATACTGTAGTCGATAAAATAGAAATTAATATCAAACATCCAACCCAAGCTGCAAGTACGCTATAAAAAGGAGTCATAGCTGAACCATAATTTTCAATTTTATATATTTTTTTTTCATTCAATTCTATAGGGTCTTTTAGGAATTCAACTCTATCTAGTATATTAGATTTTATCACTTTATTAAAGTCCTTATAATCCTGATTATCCTGTATTTTCTCAATAGAAACAATAGCATCTTCAATTTGAGATTTTAAAGTGTCAATTGAGCTAGAGGTAACATTTGTAGCTGATTTAAATCCCGTATTTATGGTTGTAGCATTGTTTAGCAAACTATTTATAGTAGGGTAAATATTGTCATTAGTTGAGATTATCCTGTTTAAATCATCAGATATTTTCAATCCGTTATTTGTAATTTTATCAATAGGTATTCTTATTTTTTCATCGAAACCGATTAAGACATCTATAGTTTTTCTATTTAATCCATCTGCTAAAGAAGATATTCTACTCATGGTTGAAGTAGATAAATTATTTCCGGATTCTACAAGTGTGATTGAGTCGGATAATAGCCTATCTAAATCTTTCATCATACCGAGGTAATCATTTAAATCTGATATGCCGGCATTAAGTAGATGAGAATTTATACCATTGATTTTATTTAGGATTCCTATGAGACTCTCGGTTATTGCTATTGCCGATGAATTTTTAGATTTCATCCTAATGAGTATATTTTTAGCATCTTCTCCTACAATACCAGCATTATTTAAAGTGTTGGCTAAATCAGAGTTTTGTCCTACTATTGTACCTACACTTTCTAAGTCTTTTCTTAGGTTCGGACTCAGATTTCTAAATGAATTATTGGCATTCCTGATTGATGACTGGAGCTCTTTTGCCATATTCTTAGAGTTATCAATAGTTCTCTTAATTTCAGGTAAATTTTTTTTATTACTATCTAACAGTTTTTGTATCTCATCCATGCTTTTGCCACCAGTATTTGCGAGATTTTTTACATTATTCAATTGAATATCTATTTTTTTAAGTGTTTTTTTCATGGTTTCCAATTTTGGATTAACATCACCTATAGAATTTGAAATACCGCCAAGTGCTGAAAGAGAAACATTACTTATTGTTTCTATCAAAGTTTTACTTATTTTTGATTCAATCGTACTCGCACCTTTGTCAGTTATTTTTGGAGCTATTGCATTTATTTTTTCATTAACAGTGTAGTTAATTGTAGCTTTTTTTACATCTTCTTTAGTAAATGAAACCATATTTTCTGAAAAATTGGAAGGAATTTCAATTACAGCATAATATTTACCACTTTCTAATCCTTTTTTTGCATTTGATAAACTGACAAAATTCCAATCTAACAGAGGATTTTCTTTTAGATTTTCAACGACCTTTTCTCCTAAATCAATATGTTGATTTTTTATTTCCGTTCCTTTATCCTGATTTACAACCGCAACTTTTAAATACTTTGTACTTCCATATGGATCCCAGAATGCCTTTATATTAAACCAGGCATATAAAGAGGGAACTATTGTTAGACCAATAATTACAATCAAAAGAACTTTATTCTTTTTGATTTCTTTTAAATCTTTTTTATATATTGAAAAAACATTCCTTAAATTGGGGATATACCATAAATTTCGATTTTTTTTATTATTTTTCATTTAAACCACCTTTATATTTATTAATATCAAGTATTTTTATTAAATATATTTATTAAGTTAATATAAAATAAAATAATGAATTAGAATATTTTATATTAATACTAATTTTTAATAACATTAGGAATAACTAAAATTATAATACAGAGACGGAATATTGTAAAGTATAAATTAGATTACATATTATTAATAATTAGAATATTATTGCATGATTAATCAATATATTAAATATATTTTGAATAATCAATTTTAAAAATAATTTAATATAAATGAAAGAATAAATCTAAAAAGCTTTGTATAATGATTCTATTATTATTCTATGCAACAATCAAAAAGTATGTTAAAGTTAAAATATGTAATAAGGCACAAAAATAAATATGAATATATGTAAAAAGGAGTGAAGAAAATGTATAATTTTAAATATGAAGTTGGAACAAAGATTTTTTTTGGTAGGAATCAAATAGTTAATATTGGAAAAGAAATAAAAATGTATTCAGATAAGGTATTAATAGTATACGGTGGAGGTAGTATCAAAAAAAATGGAATATTTGATGCAACAATAGAGCAGTTGAGGATTAATAATATAGAATACTTTGAATTAGGTGGAGTAGATCCAAATCCAAGGATAGAATCAGTTAGAGAAGGAGCTAAAATATGTAAAGAAAAAGGAATAAATGCTATTTTAGCAGTTGGAGGAGGTAGTTCTATAGATTGTGCAAAGGCAATTTCTGCTGCAACAAAATATGATGGTGATGCTTGGGATATAGTTATAAATAAAAAACTTATAAAAAATGCTATTCCCGTATTTTCAATACTAACATTAGCAGCAACGGGTTCAGAGATGAATGGAAATTCGGTTATTTCCGATTATAAAAATAATTTAAAACTAGGAACAAGATCTCCATTATTGATACCTAAAGCTTCCATTTTGGATCCGGAATATACCTATTCAGTACCACATAAACATACGGCAGCCGGTACTGCTGATATAATTAGCCATACTTTTGAGAATTATTTTACAAGTGAAGAAGGTGGTTATCTTCAGGCTAGAATGGCAGAAGCTATTTTAAAAACCTGTTTTCATTATGGTCCTATAGCATGTAGAGAACCGGAAAATTATGAAGCAAGAGCCAATTTAATGTGGGCTTCCAGCTGGGCAATTAATGGCTTGATATCTGATGGTGTTGCAAATAATTGGTCGGTTCATCCTATGGAACATGAATTAAGTGCGTTTTATGATGTTACACATGGAGAGGGGTTAGCAATTTTAACACCGGCTTGGATGAGATATGTATTAAATGATAAAACTGTTAATAAATTTGTAGAATATGGTACTAATGTTTGGGGAATTGATTCGTCACTTGATAAATTTGATATTGCAAATACTGCAATTGATATGACACAAGAATTTTTTACAAAAGAGTTAGGTATACCTTCAAGTCTCTCTGAATTAAGGATTGATAATAAATATTTTGATAAAATGGCCACACAAGCCGTTAGAGGTGAAACTATAAAAGGATTTATAGAATTAACGGCAGAAGATGTTAGAAAGATTTATGAAAGTTGCCTACTATAATTAAAAATGTTTCAAATAAAAGGATAATCTATAAAATTTTATAAAATTTAAATAATAAATATTTTCCTGAAAAAGTATTGCATTATAGTATTTTATAGTTTATAATCAATATATGAATTAAATAAGAGGTAGAGGCGCGAAGATTATCAGTAGCTATATATTAAAAGATTAAAGCATCTATATAGTAAAAGGAATATTCGCCGAAGTGTGTAATTTGCTTTAAAATTACATTGCTGGGGGTACATATAATATATGTATCACTGTCACAGGGTTATCTTGTGTTGGGCTATCAATGAGTTTGCATTTCAATGCCTCGGAGTCCATCCGAGGCATTTTAAATTTATTTTCATTTTGAAATTCGTTTTTCAGTGAAGATACATTGCCTCGTGGATGCTATCTACATTATTTCTTTATTTAATCAATTATTTATTATTATTTAAGGAGGGAATTTCAAATGATTAGAAGAAATTTCAGATTATTATTTATGACAGCAATTATTTTTATGATGACTGTTGTTCCTACTTTTGCTGAAGATATTGATAAAATAGCACAAACAAATGCTAATAAGTTTGGTATTATAACTATTATACCTCCATTATTGGCTATTGTTTTGGCTTTTATCACAAAAAATGTAGTGGTATCACTTTTTCTAGGGGTGTTATCTGGCTCATTTATTTTGCAGTTAGGTAATGGTGAAAATCCTGTTACTGCAACTGTTTTTGCTTTTTTAGATTTTATCTCCAGAGCACTGTCATCTCTTGCAGACCCTTGGAATGCCGGTATTATTTTACAGGTACTTTGTATAGGAGGAGTAATTAATTTAGTAGGAAAGATGGGAGGAGCAAAAGCTATAGCAGAGTCATTAGCAAATAGGGCTAAGACATCAAAAAGTGCACAATTAATTTCCTGGTTTTTAGGAATTTTAGTATTTTTTGATGATTATGCCAATTCTTTAATAGTAGGTCCTATTATGAGACCTGTATTTGATAAAATGAATATTTCTAGACAAAAATTAGCTTTTGTAATTGATGCAACTGCTGCACCAATTGCAGGACTTGCTATAATATCTACATGGATTGGACTTGAAGTAGGATTAATTCATGATTCTTTCGGAATAATTAATATTGAAGTAGATGCTTTTGGTGTATTTTTACAGACAATACCATTTAGATTTTATAATATTTTAATACTTTCGTTTATTATATTAAGTGCCGTGATGATGAGAGAATTTGGTCCTATGAGAAAAGAAGAATATATTTCATATAGAAGAGATAATTTAACTATTGATTTAGATCAAGGTGTAGAAGAGTTAGATGATATGGCTCCAAAGGATGGAATAAAGCTTAGTGTTTGGAATGCAATTATACCAATTGGTGTATTGATAATAAGTGCATTAATTGCATTTTATTATAGCGGATATTCAAGCATAATGACTGGCGATGATAAGGTTCTAATTTCGGTTATAAGCCAATCTCCATTTTCATTTAATTCAATAAAAGAATGTTTTTCAGCATCGGATGCTTCTGTTGCGTTATTCCAATCTGCTGTATTTTCTTCAATCGTAGCTATTATAATGGCTAAATTTAAGAAAATATACAGTATTTCAGAAGCTATAGAAGTTTGGATTGATGGTATGAAAACATTAATGATAACTGGTGTAATATTAATACTTGCATGGTCTTTAAGTTCAGTAATAAAAGAAGTTGGAACTGCTAAGTTTTTAATAACATATTTATCAGATTCTATTCCAGCATTCTTATTACCAACTATTATATTTGTATTGGGTGCTATTATATCATTCTCAACTGGTACTGCATATGGAACAATGGGAATACTAATGCCACTTGCAATACCACTTGCCCATTCAATAAATCCTGATATGGGATATGTAGTAGTATCGACATCAGCTGTTCTTACAGGGGCTATTTTTGGAGATCATTGTTCTCCTATTTCAGATACGACTATACTTTCATCAATGGGAGCAGGCTGTAATCACATCGACCACGTAAAGACACAATTACCATATGCCGCTTATATAGCAGCTTGTACTATTTTATTTGGATATATACCGGCTGGGTTTGGACTTCCTGTAGTAGTTGTTTTACCAGTGGCTATTGTGTTGGTTGCTGTAGGATTAAGAATAATAGGTAAGAGAACAGATATAGATGACAAAGAATTCGAAGCTAAACTGGCTAAGGAAGGAATTCATTTTTAATTAGCACTTCACAGAAAACCATAATAATAAATCAAAGTATAATAGCCGAGTTTAAATAAGCTCGGCTATTATACTTTGATAACTTATAATATTTATATCAGATCTTTATGATTTACAAGATATTCTTTTAATATTTCAGATATTAACTCTCCCTTTTTTGTCCCTATATTTTCGCATAAAACTGAGAAATTACTCCATATTTCATCGTCAACTGTTAAACTTATTTTTTTCTTTTTTGCTATTATACTTTCAGATACAGTTGGAATATTAGATGAACTATTTAGATTTATTTCCAGTGAATCTCTAATGCCAATGTACCAATCGAAAACTTCGCAAAGCTTGTCAGAATCTTCTTGCGTGAAAATTATTTTTTCGTTTTTTTTCAGCACTTTCTTTTTTGAAGAAGATTTTTTTTGAGACTTGGACTCTTTACTGATTTTTTCAGAAGTTTTATTCTTTTTTAAAGTTGTACTTTTTTTCTTAATAGATTTTGTATTTTCTTTTTTGGTACTTTTATTAGAAAATTTATCAGTATTTTCCTTATTATTGTCATCGGGATTAATTAGTCCATCAAATGTAACTTGCTGATTCATAAATATCACCTCATTTTTATAATAATTATAGCATGATAGACATAAGTATTTCAAGAAATGAAATGTTGTAATTAGTTTGTTTATTATGTTAATATTATATATATGATGGATTTTGAAAGGAGATATAACTATGAAAATATTAATAATTGAAGATAATAAAACTTTACAATCAGATATGAAAAAAGAGCTGTCCAAACATTTTGAGGTTGAAACCTGTACAGATGGAGAAGAAGGACTTTATTTGATATCTCAAGGTATATATGATTTAGTTATTTTGGACTTAATGCTACCCAATATGGATGGAATAACTATTTTAAAAGAAGCTAGAAAATCAGGTATTGATACTCCAATACTTATATTAACAGCGAAAGAAAGTTTGGATGACAAAATGGAGGCATTTACATTAGGAGCTAATGACTATTTGACAAAGCCTTTTTATATGGATGAGTTAGTAGCTAGAACTTTTGCCATATTAAGAACAAATGGGCGTATAAAAGATAACAAATATCTTGAATTTAAAGATTTGAAAATAGATTCAGAAAAAAATACTGTCTATATATATGATGAAGAATTAGAATTACAAAATAAACAGTTTAAACTATTGGAATATTTTGTCCTTAACAAAGGATCAATATTATTAAAAGAACAGATATATGATAGAATATGGGGAATAGATTCAGATGCTACTATAGAAATAGTAGAAGTATATGTAAGTAATCTTAGAAAGAAATTATCAAAGTACGATTATGATAAATATATAAAAACGAAGAGAAAGGTCGGGTATATATTGGATGATAAATAATAATGTATTTGTAAAGACCAGAAAAAAGTTGATTTTAAATATATTGCTTGTAGTTCAACTTTTTATGATATTGATGAGTCTTTTTATATATAGTTATTTTAAATCTAATTTATATAGGACATTAGATAGAGCTTTGATAGATGAGTATCACTTTATTAGCAATCAGTTTAATAAAGATTCAATACTTGATCCGATTGTATTACAAGATCCAAAAGATATAGTATATATATATGAGGGTGATTCTGTGAGATATTATACTCAAAATAGATATTTTAGCGGAAAAGTACCTACAGATGAGAATAAAACAGAAAATGGTTTTTATTTTGAAAAATATAGTGGATACAATTTTAGAACTGCTTATGCAACAGAAAATGGTTTTAGATTTAGAATAATGCGGAATATAGACTCTGAAAAAGAAACACTTAGCCATCTAGTAGCTTTGTTGATAAGTGCAGATTTATTATCATTATTGCCGGTATATTTAATTAGTAAATATTTATCCAAAAAAGCTCTTAAACCAATAGAGGTATCGTGGAATAATCAAGTTAAATTTGTACAAGATGCCTCTCACGAACTCAGAACACCGGTTTCTATAATACAGTCTAAACTTGAATCATTACTTAAAACTCCAAATTCGACTGTTGAGGAAGAAGCTGAAACTGTTGCTGTGGCAATGAGAGAAACAAGACAATTAAAAAAGATGATAAGTGAATTGTTGTCTCTTACAAAAGAAGAGTCGATAGTATCTGTTAACAGAGAAGAATTTGATATTGAAGAACTTTTTAAAGAAATTTATGATGGATATGTCGAAATTGCGGATTATCAAAACAAGGAATTTAAATATAGTATTAAAATGAAAAATAAAAATATTTGTTCCGACAGAAATAAAGTAATGCAACTTTTGAGAATATTAGTTGACAATGCCTTTAAATACACAGAAGAAAGTGATATTATAGAGGTATCAGCTTATGAAAGATCTAGAGACAGAATTCATCTTGTAGTTGCTGATACAGGCATAGGGATATCTGAAAAAGATCAGAAACATATTTTTGAAAGATTTTTTAGAAGTGACTCAGTTAGAGCAACAGATATTGAAGGTTCCGGAATAGGATTATCTATATCAAAATTGATAACAAAAACAATTGGTGGTAATATAAAGGTAAGATCTAAACTTGGAGAAGGCACTAAGTTCATTATAGATATACCAAGAGGAAAACCTGATAAGAAGAAAAATATGAAAGATAAAAACTCAAAAGTCAGAGATAAAAAAGAAGCAAAAAAACATTTAAATTCAGTTGAATAAATGATTAATTTATAAAAATTGTTTGAAAAAGTTATTTTATGGTAATAACATAATATAATAAATTAATAATAACGGAGGAAAAAAAATGGCAAAAGTAATTAGTTCTCAAGAATTTGTAAAAAATGTAAAAGAAGAAAAAGGAATTGCAGTTATAGATTTCTTCGCGACGTGGTGTGGGCCTTGTAATATGCTAGGACCAGTATTTTCAGATGTTGCAGAAGAATTGAAAAATGAAGCATTCTTTGCAAAGGTAGATGTTGATCAGAGTATGGATATAGCACAGGAATTTGGTGTAAGCACTGTACCCACTGTTATATTCTTCAAAGATGGAGTAGAGGTGAAAAGAGAAATCGGTTTTATGCCAAAAGAAAAAATAACTTCAGCTTTAAATTCAATAAAATAAATATGTGGTTAATAATTTAAACATTTAAGCATACCTTTAGGTATGCTTTTTTTACATAGCTAATATTTGTGAAGGGTTTAATAAAAAGACAGTAAAAAAATAAAAATTTCAATTTATAGATAAAAAAGAATAATGAAATTTAAAAAGTATATTATTCATTTCTTGTTGAATATCGAGTATAAATACTGTATAATAAAGAGTAAATATGAATGAAATAATAAATAAAATTTCATTTTAACAAAATTCATTAGGTATTATAGGAGGGGATCATGGAATTTTTTAACTCGATTTACAATGCTGCAATGTCACTGAGTGATGTATTGTGGTCAAAAGTGTTAATTGTAATGCTTGTTGGTATAGGTATCTATTTTACGATTAGAACTAGATTTGTACAGTTTAGATTTTTTGGCGAACAGTTCAAATTGTTAGTAGATACAGAAAATATGAAAGATGCCAAGAAAAAAGGTGGTATTTCTTCATTTGGTGCTTTTTGTATAAGTACTGCGTCAAGAGTAGGTACTGGAAATATTGCTGGTATTGCTTTAGCGATAGTTGGTGGAGGACCGGGGGCAATATTCTGGATGTGGTTGATAGCACTTATTGGTTCTGCATCCGCTTTTGTTGAGGCAACACTTGCACAGATATTTAAAGTACCAAATGGTACTGCAACAAAAGGTGGACCAGCATATTATATGGAACAGGCTTTAAATGCAAGATGGTTAGGAATTATATTTGCAATACTTATTACTATTACTTATGCATTTGTATTTAATGCAGTACAGGCAAATACAATGTCGATTGCTTTAAATAGTTCATTCGGGCTAAACAGAATGGTGTTTGGTATAGCACTTACTATCATCACTGGATTAGTTATATTTGGTGGAGTTCATAGAATTTCTAAAGTTTCTGAAATAATTGTTCCTGTGTTTGCTGTACTATATATTTTGATTGCATTAATAATAATTATAATGAATATTGGTTCTGTTCCAGGAGTGATTAGAGATATAGTTGTAGGCGCGTTTAATCCTCAACAGTTTGTTGCCGGTACTGGAGCAGGAATAATGGCTACTTTATTAACTGGTGCTAAAAGAGGACTATTTTCTAATGAGGCAGGTATGGGTTCTGCGCCAAATGCTTCTGCTACTGCTGATGTTTCTCATCCTGTTGCTCAAGGGTTAA
The DNA here is from genome assembly GCF_014229965.1 of Peptostreptococcus canis. Lineage (GTDB taxonomy): Bacteria > Bacillota > Clostridia > Peptostreptococcales > Peptostreptococcaceae > Peptostreptococcus > Peptostreptococcus canis. Next base: position 86,832 of record NZ_JABGBW010000002.1, on the reverse strand, counting down.
TTCAGTCATTAGGCGTTTTTACAGATACAATAATTATTTGTAGTTGTACTGCATTTATGGTATTACTTTTCAATGGATATGCAGCAAGTTCAAATGAAGGTATATTATTAGCACAAGAAGTTCTTATTCATCATTTAGGACCTTTTGGAGGTATATTCTTATCAGTGTGTATATTCCTATTTGCTTTCTCTTCAATTGTAGGTAATTATTATTATGGAGAATCAAATATACAGTTTATGGTTGAGAAAAAAGAATCAGCTGTAGAAAAGATAATTCTTAATATAGTTAGAACTCTAGTATGTTTATTTGTATTTTACGGTTCATTAGTTAAAATGGAAGTGGTTTGGAATCTAGCTGATTTATTTATGGCATTGATGTCAATTTTAAACCTAATAGTTATATTAATTTTAGGGAAATATGCATATGCAGCTCTTACAGATTATTCGGAACAGAAAAAGAAAGGTATATCTAAGCCTACTTTCCATAAAAACACAATCCCAGAGATAAGTGGAATTATAAAAATGTGGGAAAATAAATAAGTCATATTTATTGAATATAATAATTAGAAAACGAGTACAAAATTGTGTGCTCGTTTTCTAATTATTATACTTTACTAATACATAGATTAAGTTTACAATATGATTATAGAGATAATCTATTAATAACTTTGAGGAGGTATATTATGAAATATTTAGATTTGTACAATGAATGGTTAACTTCTCCATATTTTGATGATGAAACAAAAAAAGAATTGGAAAGTATTAAAGATGATGAAAAAGAAATAGAAGATAGATTTTACAAAGATTTGGAGTTTGGCACAGCAGGATTAAGAGGTATATTAGAAGCTGGTACTAATAGAATGAATAAGTATATTGTAAGAAAAACTTCTTATGGACTTGCAAACTACTTTTTAAAAAATCATGATGATGCAGCAGAAAGAGGTATTGTAATTGCACATGATAATAGACATATGTCTAGAGAGTTTTGTATGGAAGCATGTGAAACGATTGCTGCTGCCGGAATGAAAGTATACTACTTTGATGATTTAAGAACTACGCCAATGTTATCTTTTTCTGTTATGGAATTAAACTGTATTGGTGGGATTGTAATTACTGCGAGTCATAATCCTCAAAACTATAATGGATATAAAGTTTATGGTGAAAATGGTGCACAAATTATGCCTGATGTTGCAACTGATGTGCTAAATGAAATTAATAACGTGAAAAAATTTACCGATATTCCTTTGTTTAAAGAAAGTGACAGAAAAAAAATGGTACTTTTAGATAAGAGTATTGATGAAAAATTTATAAAGGAAGTCAAAAAAAATATAATAAGGAAAGAGTTAATCTATGATTATGGAACTGATTTCAAAGTGATTTATACACCTCTTTGTGGAACGGGAAGAGTTCCTGTATTAAAAGTATTAAAGGACTCGGGTTTTAAAAATGTAATTACAGTACCTGAAGAAGAAATGCCTGATCCTGATTTTGCAGGTATAAAAACCCCAAACCCTGAAGAAAGTGTAGCATTGACTAGGGGAATAGAATTGCTAAAATCTGAAAATGCAGATATATTAATAGCTAACGATCCGGATTGTGATAGGGTGGGAGTAGCAGTCAGAAATTTAAATGGAGAAGTTATTTTACTTACCGGCAATCAAATTGGAGGCTTGCTCACTGAATATGTATTATCTGGACTAAAAAACTTAGGTAGGCTTCCTGAAAACTCGTGCATGATTAAGACTGTTGTGACTTCTGAATTCGGTTCTGATATTGCAAAAATGTTGGGAGTTGAAGTAGTGAGTATACTGACTGGTTTTAAATTTCTTGGTGATAAAATGACTCAGTATAAAAAAGATGGATCAAAAACTTTCATTATTGGTTATGAAGAAAGTTATGGATATTTAATAGGTGAGCAATGTAGAGATAAAGATGCTGTTACAGCGACTTTATTAATTGCTGAAATGGCCCTTTACTACAGAAGCAAAGGGAAAACATTGTATGAAGGTTTAATAGATTTATATGATAAATATGGATATTATAGAGAGAAAACTACTTCTATATACTTGGAAGGAAAAGAAGGCGGAGAAAAAATAGATAGAATAATGTCTTATTTAAGAAATAATATTCATGATGATATTGATAACTTGAAAATAATTGAAAGACTTGATTTTCAATCAGGGGTTGAGGGATTTCCTAAATCAAATGTATTGAAATATGTTTTGGAAGATAAGTCGTGGATTGCATTTAGACCTTCAGGAACAGAACCAAAGATAAAGATATACATTGGAACTTATAATTTAGATGATTCAATTGCTACATCAAAACTAGATAAATTAGATAAGTATTTTCTAAATATAGTAGAATCTATAAAATAATTATTTAAAAGTGGTTATTATCATTTTTCATAATTTGATAATAACCACTAAAATTTTACCAAATAATATAATATTGTATTGTAAATTATTATACTATTATACTATCTCACTTTAGAACTACTGTTTTTCTGCTCTATTTTTCTTTGAAAATATAATATTGCATTTATTTTATATCCAATAGTAACAGACATACTACAAAAGTATAGCCAAGTCATTAATACTATAATTGTTGATATATTCCCATATATTTGTTTTGATGAATTGAAGTAATTTGCATAAAATGAGTAGAAAAATGAAAAAATAAGCCATAATATCGTTGTAATAATAGAACCTGGCAATGTTTCTCTATACTTAAGTTCTCCACAGGGAGAGAGTGTAAATAAATTTAAAAATATATAGGTCATAGATACTATAGGTAGTAAAAATCTCAAAATATTAAATAGCAAATATAAAATGGCATGATATCCTAGTGTTGTATTGAAGAATATATTTATTTTTTTACCATATACCAATAGTCCTATTGATAATATTGTCATTACAAAAAATCCAACAGCATAAACCATTGAAATAAGATTAAGTAAAAAGAAATTTCTGTTTTCTATAAATCCAAAAGCCATATTTTGACCTTTTATAATTGACTTAACAGCTTTTGAGGCAGTCCAAGTTGCTAGTAAAAAGGAAAATATAAGCAATTCAATACTTTTATTTTCGACTGCTGAGTTAACTATACTTTGTATAATTAATAAGGCATCTTTTGGGACTATTTGAACAAAATTTTTACTGTTCAAAAGCACATCTAATCCAGGTATATATGCCAAAGCACATATTATAAATATCAAGGTTGGAAAAATTGTGATAGTTAGATAAAAAGCGATTTCAGCTGATCTGGAATACATATCTGGAACGTTAAATCGTCCAATTACCGGCAATATCACTTTTAAATAGTTTTTCATCTTCTTCAGCATAAAAAGAGACCTCCTTTTTTCAATAATACCATATTTTAGGTACTATAAGCTAGATAAAGATAATACAATTATAGTATATTTATGCTATAATTTATTTATAGACAATGAAAGGAGGAAACTAGTTGTCATATATAATAGAAAATAGTGTATTTTCGAAAAGCATACCTGATGAATATGTGGTAATCGATTTAGAGGCAACAGGATGTTCAGAATACAATTATATAATAGAGTTAAGTGCGATAAAAATTAAAAATGGTGATATAGTATCAGAGTTTAATGAATTAGTTAAACCTCCTGAATACAGGTTAGTTGACTATAGTCAATCAAAAGTTTTATCATATGAGATAGAGAAGAATTTAAAGATATATTATATTGATGAGTTTATAGAAAAGCTTACAGGAATTTCTAACAGTATGATACATCAGGCAAAAGAAGAAAAGAAAGTAATTACAGATTTTGCTAATTTTATAGATGATAGTGTTATCGTCGGACATGGAGTTCCAAATGATTTTATGTTAATTAATAATGCTTTTAATAGAATTCTCAAACGTAATTTTGAAGCTGATTTTATAGATACTTTTGAATTAGGTATTTACTTATATGAAACTGAATATTCATTGATTAATTTATGTAAAAAATTTGATATTGAAAATAAATCAACACATAGAGCAAGATCAGATGCTTATAGAACATATTTATGTTTTGAAAAAATGAAAAGTTATATTTTAAAAGGGAATTCAAATAAAAACATAAAAAAATACTCTGACTGGATTGAAAACAATATCAAACAACAGGAAATTAGTAATAGAAAGAAAATTATAAAACAATTTAATAAATCTAACTGGAAAGATATTAAAGGATATTTACTTAATATAGGAAATTTGGAAGAAATTTTTGAAGATAAATCTATATATCTTTCAGAGTATTTATCAAACACAGATATATCTGATATAAATTCTATATTCTCAGAATGTGATATTAAATATGATAAAAAGATATATAGTAATACCGATTATATAATAATTAAAGAGGATGTAGATATTATAGATATTAATTCTGATGGTAAATGCAAAGAAGAGATTGAAATGTTATTAAGTATAGCTTCAAAACAATTAATAAGAGTTTTATCACTATCCGAGTTAAAAGATATATATGATAATGGTTTCAATCCAAATTTCTTTTATGATGATTCGAAAGATAAATTTATAAAGTATACTAATAAAAATTTTTATATACATAGCGGAGCGATTGAAGAAAATTACAAACTGATAAAATCATTTATTTTGAATAAAGGGGCAAATATATTAAATAAAATGGATGATGATCTTGACTATATTATAATAAGCGAAGATGAAGACGAAAAATACTTTTTTGAATCTGTTGAAGGAAAGTTATTTTTACTCCTTTATTTAAATGGAAGAGGTCCTCAGATTATTAATGAATCTTGGATGTTAAAACTGATAAATTTTATTGATAATTCTAAAAAAAATAAAAAGAGTAAGAAAAAGAACAATAAAAATAATAAATAAAAAAATTTTGAATAAAAATGAAATTTGTATTGATTTATAACTCATTTAGGAATCATATTTTAATGTTTTTGGTATATATATTGCAAGAAAATTATTTAACAAATCATTATTTAAAGTTAAATTGACTTTTCGTTGTCATAGTTGTATATTATTGGACAGATAATGTGTTTATGGCAATATTTAATTATTATTTAGTGCGTATAGACTCATAAATATGATATAGAACTTTGGAGGAAAAAATGAAAGTAGATACATTCGGTAATCCAGATAAGCCAGTGATATTATTAATACATAGTATTTTTTATCCGGGTATCACTAGTTATAGATCAATATTACCTTTGATAGAAGATGATTATTATGTAATTGTTCCTCATCTTGATGGTCTGACTTTTCCCCACTCTGAATTTATTTCTACGAGGAGACAGGCGGATCAAATTGTAGATTGGTTGAAAAAAAATGGTATTTCTCATATTCATTTTATACTGGGATCATCTTATGGTTCTTCAGTAGCATTCGAAATTTTAAAAGATCAATCCTTAAAAATTGATAAAGCTGCTTTGGACTCACCTGCACTAAAATGTAGTAAGATTTATGGTATGATGTTGTATCATGAGATGAAAAAAATGGTTAAAACATTTAAGAAAAAAGGATTTGAAGCATTTGATAATTATGATAAATATAAATATATAAGCAAGGATGATGAGGAGTATTGTTTGAAAGTCTATAATGATATGGATAAGAAAACGATAAAGAATTTAGCTTATTCTTGTTATGATTATGTATTACCATCTGAATTATATAGGGAAGGTACTACAGTAAGATTTTTATTTGGTGAGAAAGACAAATCAAAAATTAATTTGCCCGAAATAAAGGAGTTGAAGTCGGGAGAAATTAGGATTTTGGAAGGAATGAGTCATATGCAGTATATTTTTGAAAATCCAGTGGATTTTCTTCATGAATGTGACTTAGAAATTGGAAATGAAAAACAAAATTACGTATAATGTATTTAGAACGAATAATTAATATTTAAGGAGGAACATTATGAAAAAATTTATAACAGGTGCTTTATTAGGCACTGTAGCCGGCGCTATCGGTTATAAAGTATATAAAAACAATGAGGAAGAAATTAAGGACTTTCTTAAACATCATTTAGATTTTGATGAAGAAGAAATAATGGTAGAAGATATGGAAATTGAAGAGTTAGAAGAACTTAGAGATATGGTCGATGATTTAATAATAAATAAAGCAATTGAACAGGATATCGATTTGCACGACGATTATTTAGATGAACGAGATGGGTTTGATAACGAATTTGAGGAAGATTCTTATGATGAACTCAATACAAAAAAACGAGATGAATACATAATATTAGAAAATGATAGTAAATAACATAAAAGGTAAAAAATATTCTTAATTTATAGAAATGTATGGAAACTATATTCTGTATACAGGGTGTACAGAATAAATACGATTATTAAAAAATAGGGGGGGGAAATATTTTCCTCTTATTTTTATGTAATAAAAATTAAAAAATATTTTTAATGGATTGATAATACAGTTAAAAATATAATATCAAAGTATCAATTTAGGTCTAAAGGAAAGAATAAATGAAGATGTGATTAAAAAAATTAAAAGTAAATTAGCATAAAAGAGTATATAAGTAGGTTTACTAATACTAAATAAATTAAAAATATTAAAAAACAAGAGTTTGTATATACTAAGAAAGTTGCTTATAATAATAAAATTTTATTTCTTGAAAAAGCTTGTAATTATTAAAAATAAAGGGATTACAATGGATTTTATATCAATAAGTATAAAATACAAAAAAACACGTTAAAAACTTAACGTAAAAACGTCTTTTTTAAAACAGAAAATAGTTATTGAAAAGGTGTTTATTTTTATGTATAATAGCAATATCAGTTAAGCTTAATTATTTTAAATAAAAAAGGCCTATATTTACTAAAGTTATATAACTTCAAAGAGTGAGATGCGTACATCTATTGCAATTTTTATTCTCGGGAAAATAGAAAGCATCAAATAAAAAGGAAGGTATTTTTATGGACAAACGGTGTATTATAAAAAAGATTTTTAAAATCATTGTTGGTACTTTTATATTATCGTTTGGTATTTATAATTTTTATTATCAGAATGGAATTACAGAAGGTGGCGTTTTAGGTCTATTATTGATTTTTAAAAACGTATTAAAAGTAGATGTTTCTATTTCCAATATTTTAATCGATGGAGGATTAATATTACTTGGATATAGATATTTTGGAAAGAAATTTTTTGCCAATACAATTTTTGCAACTTCTATTTTTTCTTTGATTTACGGGTTTTATGAAAAAATAGGATTTTTGATTACTATTGAAAATAATTTTATCGCGGCTTTACTAGGTGGAATTTGTGTAGGTTTGGGTTGCGGTATAATAATTAATGCTGGTGGAGCTGCTGGTGGGGATGATATAGTAGCCTTGATTATATCATCAAAGTTAGATAAACTTAGTTTAGGTAAAGTATATTTATTAACAGATATTAGTATTTTGATATTGTCATTATCTTATCTACCAATTAATACGATGATTTATTCAATAATAGCTGTAGTAACGAGTGGTCAAGTGATAAATATCATGTACAGATTTAATACGACTATTGAATTAGTTGAAACTAAACATAATCAAATTGATGAAGTAGCAGCGTAAATATTTTTATTAGAAATAATGCTACCTATTGACAATATAAATACAATAATCAAAAGGAACAAACTCATAAAGTAAGATTTTTATTTTTATGAAACTAGATTTATTTTTAAGTAAGGATTCTAATTTTCATGAATTTTAAAATGCAGTTTTGAGTAGGTTCCTATTTTTATTCAAATTATTTGCAGTCGATTATCTTTTTATGTATTAGATAAATATATTTATTTTTTAATAAAAAGTACTTAAATATATTACTGTGTATAAAAAATATGCAAAAAAAGATTAATTATGATGTATAAATAAAAATATATTGCAATATTTCCAGTATTAGTATACAATATATATATAGTAAATAATTATATATGATATATTATTTAATTGTTTTCTTTAAATTAAAATTATATAAACATAGAATTTAATTACTATTTTTTTATAATAGGAAAACGATTGTATAAATAATGATTTAATGGAGGAAAAAAATGAAAGTAAAAGTAGGTCTTAACGGTTTTGGGAGAATAGGTAGAGCAGTACTAAGAATTTCAGAAAATAATCCTGAATATAATTTTGAGGTAGTAGCAATAAACGCGAGAGCGAATTCTGAAACACTTGCTCATTTATTTCAGTATGATTCAAGTTATGGAATATTTGATGGAGATGTAAAGGTAAAAGATGAAAATGCAATATTAGTAAATAATAGAGAAATTAAAATTACAAGAGCATCTCATCCATCTCAAATACCTTGGAAGGATCTTGGGGTTGATATAGTAATAGATAATACTGGTAAATTTAAAAACAGAGAAGATTCAATAGGTCATATTGAATCTGGTGCTAAGAAAGTAATAATTTCTTGTCCAGCAAAAGGTGAAGATTTAACAGTTGTATTAGGTGTAAATGATCATGATTATGTAGCAGATAAGCATCATATTATTTCCAATGCTTCTTGTACTACAAATTGTTTAGCACCTGTTGCTAAAGTTTTAGATGAAAAATTTGGTATAGAGAACGGAATGATGACAACAGTTCATGCTTATACAAATGATCAGCAAGTACTGGATAAAACTCATAAAGATTTAAGAAGATCTAGAGCATGCGGAGAATCAATTATACCTACAACTACAGGTGCAGCAAAGGCAGTTTCTTTAGTTCTTCCACAATTAAAAGGTAAATTAAATGGTTTCTCTTTAAGAGTTCCAACGCCGACAGTGTCAGTTGTAGATTTAGTTGTAAATTTGAAACAGAAGGATATTACAGCTGATGAAATTAATGAGGCTCTTAAATCAGCTTCTGAAAATGAATTAAAGGGAATTTTGGGATATTGTGATAAACCACTAGTTTCCGTAGATTTTAAGGGAGATTCTAGATCTTCTATTGTAGATGCACTTTCTACAATGGTTATGAATGATGGGCTTGTAAAAGTAATCTCTTGGTATGATAATGAATGGGGGTATGCAGTTAGAACTGCTGACCTTACAGATAAAGTTAGTAGATCTTTGTAAAAATTGATAAATAGTATATAGCTAGGAATGATGCTTTTTGAAGTATTATTCCTATTTTTTTGTCTAAATAATTACAAAAGTATAATATAAGTTACAAAAAATTCAAAAACAATTCGTACCAAACAGATAAATAAAAGGTATAATATATATAAGCAGAGTAAATTGACTCTTTTAATATTTTCTGATTATTTTTATTAGTTTATTTTGATAATTAAAATTAACTAATGGTATGTATATTAATATAGAAACTTATTATGAAATAAGTGATGTATCTATATTGTGGAGGTTTTAAATGATGGGAATTTATAAGCTAGGTATAGATATTGGTTCGACAACAGTTAAGGCAGTTCTTCTTTCTGGCAAAGATATTGTGTATAAGGAATATAAAAGACATTTTTCCGACATTAAACATGCTGTAGTAGGCCAATTAAAAGATATCTATAAAAAATTTGGAGATATTAGTGCTAGTGTTGTAATTACCGGCTCAGGTGGCATTGGATTGGCTAAAAAAACAGGTATAAAGTTTGAGCAGGAGGTTATTTCTAGCACAAAAGCAATAAAAAAATATTATCCTGAAACTGATGTTATAATTGAGTTAGGGGGCGAAGATGCCAAAGTAACCTTTTTATCAGGTGGAATAGATCAAAGAATGAATGGTATATGTGCAGGTGGTACAGGTGCATTTATTGATCAAATGGCATCATTACTAAAAACGGATGCGTCCGGTCTAAATGAATTAGCGAAAGGATATGAAGTTATATATCCCATAGCATCTAGATGTGGGGTTTTTGCTAAAACAGATATACAGCCACTGATAAATGATGGTGCAAAAAAATCGGATATTGCTATGAGTATATTTAATGCCGTAGTAGTTCAGACGGTAAGTGTATTGTCGTGTGGAAGAAAAATAGAGGGAAAGGTCGCTTTCTTAGGAGGTCCTTTGTACTTTTTGTCGGAATTGAGAAAACAATTTTGTAATGTACTCAAATTAGAAAAAGAGGATGTTGTTTTTCCGGAAGATGCACAACTTTATGTTGCTTTAGGAGCAGCCTTACTTTCAGAAAAACAAGAAAGTATAAAATTAAATAAATTAATAGAGAAAATATCCGATGTCAAATCTCTTGAAGATAGTTCAGACGAGAAAATAAAACCTCTATTTGTAAATGAAAAGGAATATATTGAATTTAAAGAAAGACATAGTAAAAATAATATTGAAAAGAAAAATGTAAAGGAATATAGTGGAAATTGCTATTTAGGAATTGATGCAGGTTCTACAACAACAAAAGCTGTCCTAATAGGAGAAAACTCAGAAATACTTTATTCACATTATGGAAGTAATGAAGGAAGTCCGCTTTCAATGAGCATAAAAATATTGCAGAATATATACAAAGAATTACCACAAAATTGCAATATTGCTAGAACTACTGTTACTGGCTATGGTGAAGAACTAATAAAAAAAGCATTAAAAATAGATAATGGTGAAATAGAAACAATAGCTCATTACAAAGCCGCTAAATTTTTCAATCCCGATGTCGATTTCATTTTGGATATTGGTGGACAAGATATGAAATGTCTAAAAATTAAAAATGGAGTTATTGACCAGATAATACTAAATGAAGCTTGCTCATCAGGATGTGGATCCTTTCTTGAATCTTTTGCAAAATCACTTCAATTAGATGTGATAGACTTTGCAAAATACGGTATTAAATCAAAAAAACCGGTTGATTTGGGGTCCAGATGTACTGTTTTTATGAATTCGCGAGTAAAGCAAGCACAAAAAGAAGGAGCTACAGTATCAGATATATCTGCAGGGCTGGCATATTCTGTTGTTAAAAATGCACTTTTTAAAGTTATAAAGCTTAGAGATATTAATGAATTAGGAGAAAATGTGGTAGTTCAAGGTGGAACTTTTTACAATGATCTAGTCTTAAGAGCCTTTGAGCAATTATCCAATAAACACGTAGTAAGACCGGATATTTCCGGACTTATGGGTGCCTTTGGTTGTGCGCTAATTTCAAAAGAAACATATATAGGACAAAAATCAAGTATATTGGACAATAAACAATTAAATGATATTTCTATTGACTCTAGTGTGACTAGATGTAGAGGATGTTCAAATCATTGTTTATTAACTATTAATAAATTCTCTACGGGAGAGATTTTTGTTTCCGGTAACAGATGTGAAGTAGGAGAAGCGATTTATACAAAATCAAAAATAGAAAAAAATAAGGAAATAATAAATCTTTATAAATATAAATATGATAGATTATTCTCTTATAAATCATTGGATAAAGAGGAGGCTTTTAGAGGAAAAATTGGAATACCAAGAGTATTAAATATGTATGAAAATTACCCATTCTGGCATACTATTTTAACTAATTTAGGGTTCTCTGTAAAATTATCTTCTGAATCCTCTAAAAAAACTTTTGAGAAAGGCATAGATTCAATAGCTTCTGATACTGTTTGTTATCCTGCCAAACTAGTCCATGGACATATTGAAGACTTGATAGAAAATGGAGTGAAAACAATTTTTTATCCCTCAGTTACCCATGAGTATAAAGAGGATAAATATTCTGACAATCATTACAATTGCCCTGTTGTTACTTCATATCCCGAGGTAATAAAATCCAATATGGATTCTTTGAAAAAAGATGGTATTACATATATAAATTTCTTTGTTTCATTAAATAACAAAGAAAAATTAAAGAAAAGATTTTATTCGGCTATGAAATACTATTATCCAGACTTAAAGAAGTCAGAAGTAAATAGGGCAATTGATTTAGCAACTTCCGAATATAATTCCTTTAAGAATGAAATCAGAATTAAAGGTGAAGAGGCAGTCAAATATCTTGAAATGACAGGAAATAAAGCGATTGTTCTGGCAGGTAGACCATACCATCTTGATCCGGAAGTCAATCATGGAATACCGGAACTTATCAACTCACTTGGTATGTCGGTTCTTACAGAGGATTCCATTTGTCATTTAGCAGATAAAAATAAGGATTTAAGAGTAGTAGATCAATGGGTATATCACTCAAGATTATACAAAGCGGCAAAATTCTGTAGAGATTATGATAATATTGAAATGGTGCAATTAAATTCGTTCGGATGTGGTTTGGATGCAGTCACTACAGAGCAGGTAGAGGAGATACTTGAAGAAAAATCAAGAATTCATACTGTCATTAAAATCGACGAAGGAAATAATTTAGGTGCTGCTAAAATTAGACTTCGCTCCCTAAAGGCGGCCATTAGAGAAAGAGAAAATAGTAATGTAAAATTGTCAGATACTCCTATTAAAAAGATAGAATACCAAAAAAATACAAGATTGAATAAAGAACATGTTCTTTTAGCACCACAAATGGCACCTATTCAGTTTCAGTTTGTAGAAAAAGCATTAAAAGGATCCGGATTAAAAGTAGAAATACTTATGAACAACAATAGTGAAATAGTAGAAGAAGGATTAAGGTATGTGAATAATGATGCATGTTATCCTGCCATTATTGTCATTGGTCAAATAATCGATGCATTAAAATCAGGGAAGTATGATTTGGATAATACGAGTGTTTTAATAAGCCAGACAGGCGGAGGATGCAGGGCTACAAATTATATAGGCTTTCTTAGAAAAGCACTTAAAGCAGCCGGTTTTGAAAAGGTACCTGTAGTGTCTATAAGTGCCAACGGAGTAGAAGATAATGGTTTAAAAGAAAATATATCCATAGGTCTTATCAATAAGATAATAATGGGTGCAATATATGGCGATTTACTTATGAAAGTATTACTTAGAGTGAGGCCATATGAAAGAATTCCGGGAAGTGCAAACAAATTATATGAATTATGGGTTGATAAATGTGGTGAAAGTCTTAGAAGTGGGAAATTTAATGAATTTAAGAAAAATATACAGTCTATTGTTGATGATTTTGATAAATTAGAAATTGAAAATATTAAAAAGCCAAAGGTTGGTTTAGTTGGTGAAATTTTAGTTAAATTTAGCCCTGTTGCTAATAATGACTTAATTTCTATTTTAGAAAAAGAAGGCGCGGAAGTCGTTGTTCCGGAATTGATTAATTTTTTTCTTTGTGCTGCTTATAATAGCATCTATAAAGCTGATAAATTAGAGGGAACATTATCTAAAAAAATAGGTGGAAAAATGACAGTAAAAGTTATTGAACATTATATGAAAACATATTATAAGTCACTGGAAAATAGCAAGCGTTTTGAAACTCCAATGAAAATAGATGACATTGCGAATCATACCAAAAATTATGTGTCTCTTGGTAATCAGACAGGAGAAGGCTGGTTGCTACCCGGAGAAATGCTTGAATTATTGGAAAGTGGTACTAATAATATAGTATGTATGCAACCATTTGGATGTCTTCCAAACCACATTATTGGTAAAGGTGTGATAAAATTAATTAAAAGTTCATATCCAAAGGCTAATATAATTCCAATCGATTATGATGCATCTGCTACAACTGTAAATCAATTAAATAGGATAAAGTTAATGTTATCAACTGCTTTTTCTGAACTTAATCAAGAAGAAATCCAATTAAATGATAGCTTTATTCCAATAAATCTTAATCAATATAAATAATTTTTAGTTTATATATTAGTCTGATTTAGATAGTTTGAAAGGTGGATTATGAATATAATTAATGAATCAATTGAGTCAATTTTTAGTAAAAGCAAAATAAATGAAGATCTCATTATATATAATGGTCGTTTTTGTATATATACAGATAGACAATTAAAATGCAATGGTACCATTTATTATAAAATTACAGAGCCGGCCTCTATAAATTTCAATGCAAAGATACATAAATATAGTGAATTAAAAGAAGAAAATTTTGAATATAACCATGAGATTTTTGATAATATAACTTTAGATGTTCCTGGGTATAAGCCGATGGAGGGTTATATATTAAATATAAAAGCCGGTGAAGTAAGAGGTTATATAGATGATTTAGTAATTAAGTCTAAAGATAATGAGGTAGACTATGTACAATTCGATATAATAAATATGGATAAAATACCTGGAAAATTAGTAAAACATAAAAATTTACTTTACGCAGCAAGATTGGAATTTGACATAAATAATTACAAAGTAATTATAGATAAAAGTTTTGACTATAATAAAGAGTTTCATAGTGAATTGGTATCTAAGACAGGCTGTAGAATAACCCATACTGGAAGAATATATAAAAAAGATTATAAACCTTTTAAAACAAAGAAAGTATATGATATGATCAGCAGAATATCTACCGCATTAAGTTTTTGTTGCGGTAGATATATAAATATTCCAAATATATTTGGGTTTAAAGGTGAAAAAGAGGTCTATAGAAGCTGGAATAAAATGTATTCCACAGATTATAAGTTTGTATTTAAGTGGACAACTACTATATCAAATTATCATAACTTTGAAAAATATTTATCTCTTATGTGTAAAAAGCTAGAGGATAATTATTATAATGAAACAATTATAAATGTATTGGACTGGTACATAGAATCTTTAAACGGAATAAATCTGGGAAATAATATAATATCTATTCAAACTGCATTGGAGATGTTATCCTATGTTGTGTTGGTGGAAACAGATAAAATTTTAAGCCGCAATGAATTTGATGGTAAACCGGCAAATCAAAATATAAGAAAATTGCTACAGAAGTGTGAAATAGATTATAAGATTCCGGATAATATGTTTTTTTCTGATAAATTAATAAGCCAATATAGAGATGGAGTAGATCTAATAACTTATTACAGAAACCGTGTGGTGCATCCTAGTAAATCCACAAATGGTATATATCTAAGTTTTGAAGAAATGTGGGATATTATTTTACTCGGGGTAAATTATATTGAATTGGTTATTTTATATTTATTGAAATATAAAGGAGAATATACCAATAGATTTATTGACTATAGTTTTGGAGATGTCGAAATAGTTCCTTGGGCCCAAAAAAAATAAAAGTTAAAAAAGTATTGACAATTCAAAATTATTTATATACAATATGGTTAAGAATTTATAAAAATCAAAAGCGTTGATAAGAAATAGTAATCATGTGGATTTAAACAGAGAGTTGCTGGTAGGTGAGAAGCACACTAAGAATCATGATGAACACATCTTTGAGTTTGATACCGAAATATAATTGTAGTAGGCTATCACGGGAGCGCCCGTTACAGCGTAAGGGTATGTTGGTACCTAATGAGGTTATTACTGTGAGGTAATAATAAATAGAGGTGGGAACACGAAGTATGATTATAATACTCTCGTCCTCTGACAATAGTCAGAGGGACGGGAGTTTTTTTATAGTTATTTTCCGTTCCATGTAAATCAAATTTTTGGTATTTATAAATGAGAGATCAATATTTGTTTAAAGAGGAGGAAAAAAAATGAAAAGAGGACTATTAAAGAAATTATCTATTATTGGTATGGGAATTGTATTAATGGCGGGTTTATCTGCTTGTTCAGATTCTGGAAAGAAAGCAAATGATACAAATTCATCTAAAACTGTAATTGTCGGTTTAGATAATACATTTGTTCCAATGGGATTTTTAGATGATAACAATGAATTGGTAGGATTTGACATTGATATTGCGAAAGAGGCTTTTAAAAGAGCAGGGTACACTCCACAATTTGAAAATATTGAATGGTCACTTAAAGAACAATCATTAAATAATAAAAATGTAGATTGCTTATGGAATGGTTATAGTATTACGGAAGAAAGAAAAAAGAAGGTGGATTTTTCAAAACCATATTTTGATAATAAGCAAATAATAGTGACTATGTCTAATAACGACTTCAAAAGCAAAAATGACCTGAAAGATCAAGCAGTTGGTACGCAGGCTGCTTCTTCAGGATTAGATGCTATAGAAGCAGATAAAGATTTTATAAACATGATTAAAGACAAGCAACCTTCAACTTATGATACTTATGATAAAGCATTGAGAGATTTAGAGATAGGAAGAATTAAAGCTGTTGTTGGAGATGAAGTGTTACTAAAGTATTATATCAAACAAAAGGGAGAAGATAAATATAAAGTTCTTGAGGGAGATTTAGGAAGCGAACAATACGGAGTTGGATTTAGAAAAGAAGATAAAGAATTAAGAGAAAATGTAGACAAAGCTTTGGATGAAATGAAGGCTGATGGAACATTTGATAAAATAAAAAGTAAGTGGTTTAATTAAGACCAACTGCAAATATGGAGGATTTTTAGGATGTTAGAAGGTGTTAAAATTGTATTGGAATTATTTTTCTTTACAACCTTATTCGCTATACCATTAGGTATAGTAGTTGCATTGATAAGGGTATCTAGAAATAAAATTGCAAGAACCGTAACAAGCATATATATATGGATAATGAGAGGAAGTCCACTTTTATTACAATTGATGTTTTTTTATTATGTACTTCCACAAATAAGCGATAAGTTAACTTTTGATAAAATGCCGGTTGCTATTATAGCCTTTTCAATTAACTATGCCGCATATTACGCTGAAATTTTCAGAGCAGGTTTAGAATCAATAGACAAAGGTCAATTTGAAGCAGCAAAAGTATTAGGATTTGATAAGTTAACAATGTACAAAAGGATAATTTTACCTCAAGTAGTAAAGAGAGTATTGCCACCAGTTGGAAATGAGTTAATAACACTTGTCAAAGATACTTCTCTAGTTTATATATTGGCTATGAATGATCTTCTTAGAATTGCAACTGTAATGAGCAATAGAACAACTAGCCTAATGCCATTTTTATATGCAGGTATTGTATATTTGATAATGACTGCAATTTTAACACAACTATTATCTTTTGTAGAAAAAAAATACTCATATTATAAGTAAGGGGTCCAAAATGTTAAAAGTAGTAGATTTGAGAAAAAGTTTTAATAATATAGAAGTACTAAAGGGAATTTCATTTGAAGTAAAAGAGGGAGAAATTGGAGTTGTTTTGGGAAAATCCGGTGCCGGAAAAACAACATTAATCCGCTGTATTAATGGTTTGGAAACTTTTGATAGTGGGGAAATCATTGTAGATAATATAGAAATTAGAAATAGTGATGATATGAAGAATATGAGAGGGCAGATTGGAATGGTATTTCAGAACTTTAATCTTTTTCCTCATATGACAGTGTTGGAAAATATAACAGAAGCACCTATTAAAGTTCTTGGAAAATCCAGAAAAGAAGCGGAAAAAATAGCCATTGATTTATTGAGGAAGGTTGATTTAGAAGATAAAAAAGATGATTATCCATTTCAATTATCAGGTGGTCAACAACAAAGAGTAGCAATTGCAAGAAGTTGTGCATTAATGCCGAAAGTCTTGTGTTTTGATGAACCGACATCTGCACTGGATAAGGAAAATATATCAAAAATTCAAGAAATAATACGTAGATTTAAAGATAATGGTATGGCAATACTTATTATTTCGCATGATATTGCCTTTTCGAAAGAAATGGCTGATAAAATAATATACATCAAAGAAGGAATTTTAGTTGATGAAAAAGATATTGATTTAAACTAAATATAAAATTAAACATATAAAGAGAGTAGATAAAATCGCTCTCTTTTTTACTTTTTTCAATTAGTTTATGGTATAATTAGAATTAGAGAGGTGTGCATATATGAATGATTATAAAAACAAAAAAGAATATGATTATAAAAAAGAATATAATAAAAATGGAAAAATAGCAGATACCATCGATGAAATGATGAAAAAATGTAATTTTGAAGGTTTGAATAAAACTGTTAAAAAAACTATTGACACAGCATTTAATGAAGAAAATATAGCAAAAGCCGTTAAGACTTTTTCATATGTGGGGGGAAATATATCTCAAGTTGTCAATAATGAAATAGTTAAATATAAAAATACATATAAAATGGTTGATTCCGGTTATAATGTATATGATTATGTAAATAAGCCAGATGGATATATAAAGTATATAGTTTTTCAACTTATTTTTTATCCACTAGCATTACTTTTTTTACTTTTGGGGATAGTATTTAATCTTTTTAGCAGTTCAGTGGCTCCATTTATAGTTTTTGTTATATTTCAATGTTTAGGTATTTTTTCTAGCATAAAATTTGCGAAAATACAAAAATATAAAAAATATATAAAATTATTTGAAAAGAATTACATGCTAGATATAAAAACCATATCTAATAAATTGAGTATTTCAAAGGACAATGTTTTAAAAGACCTTAAATATATGATTGATAGGAAAATTTTTAGAGAAGGACATTTAGTTGAAAATAGTGAACTTATATTTATTAATGATGAAAAATATTATGAATATTCCGAGATAATAAGGGAAAAAATTAAAAGAGAAGAGCATGAACAAAAAATAAAAAATAATAAAGAATTAACTGAGTTTATAGAGAAAAATAATTCACAAATAAAAGAAATTAAAGAAATTATAGATAGAATAAGTGATATAGATACAAAAAATATAATAAAAAGTATCATAATTTCAGTAAATGAAATAACGAATGTGGTACAAAAATATCCTGATCATTTAATTAATTTGAATAGATTCTCTAATTTTTATATGCCTACTACAGTTAAATTAATCCATTCATATGATGAGTTAAATGATAGCACTGAAAATTTAGATTCAGTTATAAAAGCGAAAAACGAAATATCAAATACTTTGAAAACTATTGATTCTGCTTATAAGAAACTTCTTAATCAGATTATAAAAGTGAATACAATGGATATAAATGCAGATATTTCAGTATTAAATACAATGCTTTCTCAAGATGGATTAAAAGAAAATGATTTTAATATTTAAAAAATATATTATTTATTTAAAGGATTTTCCGAAAATTAAAAAACTTTTATAAAATTTTATGATTTTGAAAGGGGGAAGGGATTTATTTCCCGAATAAATATGAACGATAATATAACGCTTACTTTTGATGGAGTTAACGAAAATAAAGTAGATATAAATGATATTCAGGAAAAAAAGAATATAGATAGTTTCGATGAAGCATCTCTGACTGAACAGGAGCAACGCATGGTCGAAGATTTTTCACAAAAAATAGATTTATCCAACTCACAGTTAGTTTTAGAATATGGTGCAGGTGTTCAGAAAAAAATGTCTGATTTTTCCGATCAGACATTAAGTGTAATAAAAACAAAAGATTTGGATGAAATTGGTGGTTTGATTTCAAACCTAGTTATTGAACTTAAAAATTTTGATGTAGATAGCGAAGAAAAGGGATTTTTTTCTTTTATGAAAAGTGCGAAAAAGAAAAAAGATTTGCTTCAAGCTAAATACAACAGTGTTGAAAATAATGTTGACAATATAGTTAATTCGCTTGAAAATCAACAGGTAATACTTATGAAAGACATTTCTATGCTTGATCAAATGTATGATTTAAATAAAAATTACTACAAAGAGATTTCTATGTATATATTAGCAGGTAAGAAAAAACTTATGAATATAAATAATATAGTTTTACCAGCAATGAAAAAAAATGCTGACGAATCTGGAAATCAGAGTGACATAGAAAAATTAAATGATCTTAGAAATCAGAAATTGAGATTTGAGAAAAAAATACATGATTTAGAACTATCCAGGACTATTTCGATTCAAACAGCACCTCAAATTAGAATGATTCAAAATACTAATATGGAAATGGTGGAGAAAATACAATCCACTATTGTAAATACTATACCACTATGGAAAAATCAAATGGTACTTGCATTAGGAGTTGCACATTCTACACAAGCTATTAAAACACAAAAAGAGATCAGCGATGTTACAAATCAGTTGTTAAAGAAAAATGCAGATGCACTTAAAATGGCGACTATAGAATCTGCCAAAGAATCAGAAAGAGGAATCGTAGATATAGAAACACTTCAACATACTAATCAGACTTTGATATCAAGTCTTGATGAAGTTATGAAAATACAAGATGAAGGAAGAAAGAAAAGAGCTGATGCAGAAGTTCAAATTAGAAAATTAGAAGAAGAATTGAAAAATAAGATGATGGAAATTGCAACTAAATAATAAGTTGTGAATTTGGAGGTTATATGAAATATAAATATACTTTGATTTCTCCATGTTTTTTTGGAATGGAAAAAATGTTGGCAAATGAAATCAAATCTTTAGGTTTTGAGATAGAAAAAACAGAAGATGGAAGAATTACATATAAGACAGATGAATATGGCATTGCAAAAGCAAATATGTGGCTTAGATGTGCCGAGAGAGTGAATCTTAAAATTGCAGAATTTAATGCGAAATCTTTTGAAGAACTATATGACAATACCAGAAAAATTGATTGGTTCAGATTTATACCTTATGGTGCACAATTTCCAATTTCAAAAGCATCATCTATTAAGTCAAAACTATTTTCAACTCCTGATATTCAGTCAATAGTTAAAAAGGCGATAGTAGATTCTCTGAAAGAAAAATATTTGGAAAAAGGAATGTTAAAAGAAGACAAAGAAAAATATCCTATCTATGTTTTTATACATAAGGATAAAGTAGTTTTGTCTATAGATACAAGTGGTACTGCATTACATAAAAGAGGATATAGAGAAGTTTCTAATAAAGCACCCATCAGAGAAACTTTAGCCGCCGGGCTTGTTTATCTGACTCCGTGGAGACCCGGCAGATTGCTAGTGGATCCTATGTGTGGTTCAGGAACTATCTTGATAGAAGCATCAATGATAGGTATGAATATGGCTCCGGGAATGAATAGAGAGTTTATTTCAGAAAAATGGAGAACAATAGATAAAAAAATATGGTGGGATGTAAGAAAAGAGGCTTTTGATTTATTAAATGACAATGAACATTTTACGATTTATGGTTATGATATAGATTCCAGCACAGTCGAATTGGCAAAAAAAAATGCTGAAATTGCAGGCGTTGAAAATTATATAAAATTTGAAGTAAAAGATGTAACAGCGTTTTCAAGTGATAAAGAGTATGGATTTATTATAACTAATCCTCCTTATGGTGAAAGATTAGAAGACCAAGAATCAGTAAAAATGTTATATAAAGAAATGGGATATTCTTTTAGTAAATTAAAAAACTGGTCCTATTATGTAATAACATCTTTTGAGAATTTTGAATATGAATTTGGAAAAGATGCCATAAGAAAAAGAAAACTATATAACGGTATGTTAAAAACTTACTATTATCAATATCCAGGACCTAAGCCTCCAAAAATAGAAAAAGTTGAGAAGGAGGGATAAGTTTGAATTACTATAAAAAATTATCACTTCTTTTTTCAGGAATACTTATAATAATATCTTTAACAGGATGTAAAAATGAATCTATGAAATCTCCTGAAAAGTTGCTTGACAAACCTATTACAGATCAAGCTAATTATCAGTTGTATAAAGATATAAGAAATCTAACTCCAGGAGATAATGATTTTATTTTACCTAAAAATGCAGATGATGTTGGTAGAATAAATCTTATTGATTTAAACAATGACTCTAATGAAGAAGTAATTGTATTTAAGAAAAAAGAAAATGAAAATCCAAATTTAAATAGTATATATACCTATATTTTTGAAACAAAAGAAAATAAACTTGTAGAAGAAACTTTAAACACTATTAGAATATCTGGAGATTCTATAAAATATGCTAATTTTGTGGATTTAAATAATGATGGAAAAAAGGAAATAATTTTACAAATTAGAAATCGCGGTTTTGAAAATGTATATATTTATAAATATATAGGGAACAAAATAAAAAAAGTTGGAGAATATACTAGTTCAAAGTATGCTGTTAAACTAAATTTATTTGACTATAATGGTGATGGAAAAAAGGAAATTTTAGCTCTGATTCAAGATTTATCTAGCTATGAGGTTTCAGTAAATGAAATGATTTTAAAAGACAATAAGATAATTTTTAATGAAAATTTACACACTAAAAATATAGATAATCTTGATAAAATTGATATTCTAAATGGAAGGGTTTCTAACAATACCAATGGTAGCATGATAATTTATCAGAGTCTTAACGGTTCTTCAAACATACAAATACTCATATATAAAGATGGTAAATTTCAAAAGACACTTGATGATCAAAATGATAAAGTCAAAAATCCATTTACATTAAGACCGTCAGATGTAAATGGGAATGAAGTACTTGAGATTCCAAAGATGGAATTTAAGTATAGTAATAATACACCTAATGAATCAAAGGTTATAAGCTGGTATGAATGGGATGGTCTTTTAGGAAGTGATAGTAAACTTAATTTGACTAATCAAATTTTTTATAGTTATGATTATAATTTTAAAATTATGATACCAGAATCACTAAATTACAGATTTTTCATTAGACAGGAATTTGAAAATGATAAAAACACTTTTGAAGTTTTTGCACGTGAAAGTGATTCGAAACTAGTAAAATTATATGATATTGTGGTATTATTAAAAAATAATGAAGAATATAAGAAATCAAATAATAATACTTCAAATAGCAATATACTTTATGAAAATGAAGATTATAAATATATTGTAGCAAACATAGATTTAAAAGCTATGAAGAAGTATAATTTAAATATAAAAGATATAAATAAATCATTTTATCAAATAAATAAATAGGGGTGATATCATGGAAAAGATTCTCATATTAGAAGATGAAATAGGCATAAGAAGTTTTGTAAGTATAAATTTAAAAAGAGAAGGATATGAAGTTATAGAAGCCGGTACAGGTTCAGAAGCCATAGAAAAATTAGACTCTGAAAAGAATATATCTGTTGCTTTACTGGATATCATGCTTCCGGATATGAGTGGCATAGATGTATGTAAGTATGTAAGAGAAAATCATGATAATATAGGAGTTATTATGCTTACTGCAAAATCTCAAGAAGAAGATAAAATTGATGGTTTTGTCGCAGGTGCTGATGATTATATAATTAAACCATTTAGTATAAAGGAACTTTTAGCTAGAGTTTCTGCTCTTATAAGAAGAGTTCATAAAAATAATGATTCAAAAAGAAATAATATGATAGATTCACCACCATTTTTATTGGATCAAAATAAAAGAAAACTTTTTAAAAATGGTGAAGAAGTTGATTTAACTCCGACTGAATTTTCAATTGTGAAATATCTAATGCTTAATGACAATCAAAGCTTAAGTAGAGATCAGATACTTGAGGAAGTGTGGGGATCTGTAGTTTTATATGATTATAAAATTGTAGATGTAAATATTAGAAGAATAAGAAATAAGATTGAAGATGATCCTTCAAAACCCAAATATATCCAAACTATATGGGGGTATGGATATTCTTTTAGGAGAGGAGAATAATGGTTTTACATTTTGGTGGTTTAAGAAAGAAAGTTCTGAAAAACTTTATAATAATAATACTTTTAGTTCTTCTTTCTTTTGAAGTTATTCTCACATTTTTTGCTACTAGGTATTATTACACTTCTACGAAACAAACTTTAATGTCTCAAGTTTCTTATACGAATGCTGTGTATAATTCTATAAATTTGTCCAATACAGGTTTTATTGACAGGGCAGAAAGTATTATAGAAAATCAGAATTATTCAAACAACAATAAAATTGCAGTAAATATAATAGATAAGAGCGGATATGTAGTGATAGATCAATATGGATTTAAACCTAATAAAAAAATGGATTATATAGATGTAAAAAGAGCTATTCAAAATATTGAAGATATAAATACCTATACATATAGGGAAAAATATACTGGTGAAAAAGTAATGAGCGTATCCGTTCCAATAAAAGAAAATGGTATTGTAGAGGGAGTGGTTAGATATAGTGTTTCTTTAAAAAATATTGATGGAGAAATTCTAAAAATAATAGCTTATTTATTATTAATAGGAGTTTTAATATTGATATTTAGTATAGGACTTAGCTTGAAGTTTGCTGATAGTATTATAGAACCACTGACTGAATTAAAAATATTTTCTAATATGTTGGCAAAAGGCAATTACAATATAAAGATGAATAAAGAGAGAATTTCTGATGACGAAATAGGGGATCTTGCCAAAACTTTCGAAAATATGGCAACAGAAATTCAAAAAAGTGAAAAACTAAAAGATGAATTTATTTCATCGATTTCTCATGAACTAAGGACTCCCCTCACTTCAATAAATGGCTGGAGTGAAACACTTCAATTTGATAATATCTCAAAAGAAGAACTTAGCATGGGACTAAATATTATTCAAGATGAAACTCATAGACTAATAAAATTAGTAGAAGAATTATTAGATTTTTCCAGATTATCTTCTGATAGAATAAAGTTAAATATTGAAGAGGTAAGTATAGAAAATTTAGTTATTAGTGTTGTTAATCAATTACGATCTATGGCTGTAAATAAAAATTTGAGATTATCCTTTGAATTTTTAAATCAGAACATGTCTACTATTTATGCTGATAAAAATAGATTAAGACAGGTATTGATTAATTTAATTCAAAACTCTATAAAGTTTACACCTAGTGAAGGAAGTATTACGGTATTGGTTGATCAATTTAGTACAATGACAAAAATTGAAGTCAAAGATACCGGTGAGGGCATCTCTGAGCATAATATTCACAAGGTTTCACAAAAATTCTTCCAAGAAGATTTCCATAAATCTGGAAGTGGATTAGGACTGGCAATTAGTGATGAGATAATAAAACTTCATGGTGGAAAGATGGAAATAAAAAGCGAAAAAAATGTAGGCACAGAAATTACATTTACTGTGCAAAATGATTGTAGAAAAAGATAGATTATATATGGAGGTAGCTTTTGAAAAGAGATTTGGGAAATGAAAAAATTTCCGT
This sequence comes from Peptostreptococcus canis, assembly GCF_014229965.1. Taxonomy (GTDB): domain Bacteria; phylum Bacillota; class Clostridia; order Peptostreptococcales; family Peptostreptococcaceae; genus Peptostreptococcus; species Peptostreptococcus canis. Next base: position 62,030 of record NZ_JABGBW010000002.1, on the reverse strand, counting down.
TTTATTGTTAGACCAGAGTGTACCTGCAATTCTTAGTATGTTAGTTGCTGCGATATATAATTTAGTTGACAGGATGTTTATAGGTAGGATTAATTCACTGGGATTAACAGCTATTGGTATTACTATGCCATTTCAAATAGTTCAAATGGCATTTGTACTATTAATCGGAGTCGGTGGTTCTACTTTAATTTCAATTAAATATGGCGAAGGTAAAATAAAATCAGCGGAAAATATACTAATTAATTCTTTTATTTTTTTTATTATAACTGAATTACTAGTTACAATTCTATGTTTAATCTTTATAAATCCAATATTTTCTTTATTGGGAGTTTCTAATAACGTTTATGGACTTGCAAAAGATTACATAGTGGTTATGTTATTGGGAGGTATACCGGGTCTTACAGGATATTGTCTTAATAATACAGTAAGAAGTCTTGGATTTTCAAGAAATGCCATGACATATGTATTATTAAGTTCTGTATTAAATATTATACTTGATGCTATATTTATTTTTATATTTGGTTGGGGAGTTAAGGGAGCTGCTATAGCTACTGTAATTTCTCAAACACTTGTAACCATTTTTGTACTTGGTTTTTTTATTAAATCCAAGGGAGTACCTATAAAACTTAGATTAAACAATTTGAAAGTTGATTTTAGAGTTGTAAAGGAAGTATTTTCAAATGGTTTACCAAGCTTTTATATGCAAGTCGTAGGTACAGTTGTAGGTATATTACTTAATAGATTTATAATTAGCTATGGAGGAGATTATCATCTTGCCTCTATTACTATAATATCGTCAATTGGATTATTTTTCTCTATGTTTTATTATGGGGTTAGTCAAGGGGCACAACCTATTATAGGTTACAATTTTGGAGCTGGTAAAATTGAAAGAAGTATAAAAACAGTTTATTTAACTTTGATTTTTATTACTTTTATTTCTATTTTATTTATGATAGTATTAGAATTATTTCCCGAGTTTTTAGTCAAATTTTTTACAAAAGACTCTGGTTTGATAAAACTTACTGTTTATAATATAAAGATATATTTATTAGGTCTTCCATTTATAGGAATACATTCAATATCAACAACATATTTTATTTCTATAAAAAAACCTAGAATATCATCATTATTGAATATACTAAAGTTTGGTGGAATTATAATACCACTTTTATACATATTACCAAATTTTTTTGGTATAAATGGTGTATATATTTCAAATGCTTTAAGCGATACAATATCAGGAATAATAGCCTTTGTATTGTTATATATACAATTAAAAAATACGAGAAAGGAACAAAATACTTTGTAGGTGTTATATAGTGATAATGAACTTATTTAATGGATTTTGCATGGCATTAGCTGATAGTGTTCCAGGTGTTTCAGGTGGTACAATTGCATTTATTCTAGGATTTTATGAACAACTACTGGAAGCAATTAATTGCGTTACAACTAGAGATAAGTCTAAAATGAAAGAATCCGTATATTTTTTAGTGAAACTGGCCCTAGGTTGGATAATAGGAATAACTCTATCAGTATCTTTCCTTTCTAGAATGTTTGAAAAAAATATATATTTTATGAGTTCTTTATTTATTGGACTTACATCCTCATCAGTCGTGTATATTATAAAAAATGAATATAATAAAATAGAAAAGAAAAAAACATATCTAATATATACTTTTTTAGGAGTAGTTATTGTGGTTGCCATATCTTTTTTAAGAAAGAAAATAGGTAGTCAAGGTGTGATTGATATGAGTAATTTAGATTTTTTTGAATATGCATACTTATTTTTTTCAGGCATGACTGCAATTTCAGCAATGGTATTACCAGGAATTTCCGGTTCTACAGTACTATTAATATTTGGAGTTTATATACCTCTGATTAATTCTATTGAAAGTCTGTTGTTATCAAGATATTCTGTGTTGTGCGGTATAATAATATTTGCTTTAGGAGTATTATTTGGACTGGTATCTTCTGTGCAAATCATTAGAAGGGCATTTGTAAAATATAGAAGTAAGATGATTCATTTTATTGTGGGTTTAACGATAGGATCTATATATCCGATTGCAAATGGACCAACAACTCTCGAAAAATCATCAGAAGCTTTAAATTTATCAAATTTTGATATATTGGGATTCTCAACCGGTATATTACTTTTATTAATACTTGGTTATATAAGCAGAAGAAATAAATCCATTGTCAGAGATAAGAACGGAGAAGTAATATGAGTTTTATAGAATTGAAATCATGTAATAAAATATATATGAATGGCGAGGAAAAACTATATGCAAATAATAATGTAAATTTACAAATTGAAAAAGGCGAACTTACTGTTATTTTGGGACCCTCTGGAGCCGGTAAATCAACATTACTTAATATATTGGGTGGTATGGATAATGTAACTTCCGGAGAGGTTATTATAGATGGCGAGGATATCTCTAAATATGATGATATACAATTAACTGAATTTAGAAGAAATAATATTGGATTTGTATTTCAGTTTTATAATTTGATACAAAATTTAACTGCTAAGGAAAATGTCGAAATTTCTAACCAATTATCAGATAATCCAATAGATGCAGAAAGATGTCTTAAATTAGTAGGTTTAGGTAATCATATTGATAAGTTTCCGGCTCAGATGTCTGGTGGAGAACAACAGAGGGTATCTATAGCAAGAGCTATTTCCAAGAATCCTAAATTATTATTATGTGATGAGCCTACAGGAGCGTTGGACTACAAGACCGGGAAAAATGTTCTAAAGGTTTTGCAAAATATCAGTAATGAAATGGGAACAAATGTAATAATTGTAACTCATAATACATTTTTAAAAAATATGGCAGACAGAGTCATATATGTTAATGATGGTAAAATAAGTGATGTAATAGTAAATGAAGAACCATCTGATATTGATGATATTACTTGGTAAAAGACAAATTCATTTACCACCAAGTAATAAAGTTAAAGAGGTGATTATTATAGAAAAATACGCAATAGATATAAATATAAAACGTGAATTCAAGGATAGTAAATCACGATTTATCTCTATCATTGCGCTTATTTTTTTGGGCGTGTTTGTATTTATGGGTCTAAAAGTTAGCGGAAGTAACATAAGAAATACAGCCATGAATTATTTTAAAAAATATAATTTGGCTGATTCCATAGTTATTTCTAATGTAGGGCTAGAAAATAGAGATATAAAAATCGTTGAAAATTATAAAAATATAAAAGAAGTTGAACCTGTATATTCTGAAGATTTGATGTTAAAAAACTCAGAGGAATCTATTAGGGTATTTTCCGTTCCAAATAAAATATCCAAATATGAATTGGTGGCTGGTAGAGAAATAAAAAATAATAATGAAATACTTCTTGATTTAAGATTATGTAATAAATATAATATTGGAGATAATATAATATTAGTAGATAATTCTGGAAAAGAACCGGAAGATAAATTGAAAAAAGGAAAATATATTTTAGTCGGATTTGTTAATTCTACTGAATATATCGATAAAGAAAATCTTGGACAATCATTATCTTCTGATGGAAAATTAGATGCTATAGCATATATAAAGAAAGAGCAGTTTTTATCAAAAAATTATTCTATGGTTAGAATAAAGTATAAATTGCGAGATAAAAATATAGATAAAAATTACTCCCAAAATGTAAAAAAATATAATGAAGAACTTTTAGAAGAATTAAAAAGTATCGAAGAAGATAGATATATTGAATTTAAAAATGGTACAATTTCCAAAATTGAAAATGAACGAAAAAAAGTACAGAATAAAAAAAATAATTTAGATAAAACAGAGAAAGAATTAGAAAATTTAAATAGAGAAAAAATCAGTGCCGAATTATCTTTCGGAAATAGTAATTTTATAGATCAAGCCCAAGTTGACAATGAACAGAATGATATTGACTATATAAAAGAAAAAATGGAGACAAAAAGGAGATATATTAACAAGAACAAAAAAAATATTGATCTCGAATATAAATATATAAATAAAATTTTAGATAAAGAAACATTGAAATTTGAAAAAATCAAAGAGGTTAATTATCAAATATTTGATAGAGAAGAATATATTACAAACTATTTTTCGTATATTGATGGTTCATACAGGTTAGATACCTTATCCAATATTTTTCCAGTTTTCTTTTTTTCTGTCGCTTTACTTGTCACTCTGTCTACAATGATGAGAATGGTAGATGAGCAAAGAAATTATTTGGGACTTTTAAAGGCACTTGGATATAGCAAGATCAGTATTATGAAAAAATTTATAATATATGGTTTTATAAGCGGTTTTATTGGATGTATTTTAGGAGTTGTACTAGGACAGGAACTTTTATCGAGAATAGTGTTTGGGGCATATTCAAATAACTATATATTTGATAATGTAGATACTAAAATATATCCGGTCTATATATTTATTTCTTTTGCTGTTTCTTTAAGTTGCACAGTAGTTTCTTCTATATATGTGGCAAATAAAGAATTAAAAAGTAAGCCTATTCAACTTATGATGAAAAAATCACCTAAAAAAGGATCCAGACTTTTGATTGAGAAAATTCCATTTATTTGGAATAAGATGAGTTTCAATAATAAAGTTACTGCCAGAAATATTTTCAGATATAAAATAAGAATGATGATGACTATTTTAGGAGTAGCAGGTTGCACTGCTTTGCTTGTAATGGGAATAGGGATTAGAGATTCTATATCCGGAATACTGAATAGACAATTTGGAAATATTTCAAAATATGATCTGTTAATGGTATATGATACTAATTCCAGAAATTCCGAGTTGGAAAGTCTAAATAAAGTTCTGAAAAAAGAAAAAAATATAAAGTCTATTGAAAAAATAAAATATGATCGAGTAAAAATAATTCTTAAGAATAAACTTAAACAGAAGGCGAGTATCATGGTAATTAATAATCCTAAAAGCTTTAATAATTATATTAGAATTTCTACAAGAGATAAAAAAGCCATAACTCTGAATGATAATTCCGTTATTATAAACGAGAAACTCGAATATTTATTAGATAATAATGATAGTATTAATTTTTTTAGTAGATATAAAAATTATATTAAAGAGAAATTCAATCATTCTTCAAATGGTGATTATATAAATAGTAAAAATTCGATTATTGTGGAAAATGATAAATCTCAAAGGTTTGATGTTAAATATCAACATTCATCAGAATGGTATCTGGGACACAATATGTACATGACACCTTATATGTATAAGAAAATTTTTAAACAAGATTATATCGCAAACGCATATATAATAAAATTGAAAGATAATAGTGATTATAAAATTTCATCTCTTTCTAAAAAAGTACTTAATGAATCGGCTACTAAATTTGTAGTTTCAAGTGATGAAAATAAAGGTATGATAAAATCCACATTAGATGGTCTAAATTATGCTGTTTTAATTATGATTGTATGTTCGTTAGTACTTGCCTATGTAGTTTTATATAATTTAACAAATATAAATATTTCAGAAAGAAAGAGCGAATTATCTACTATCAAGGTACTTGGTTTCTATCCTAAGGAAGTAACTATGTATATTTTTAAAGAAACCATTGTATTGACGGTTTTTGGAATATTATTGGGATTTATTTTGGGGACTGTTATGCATAAGTACATAATATATGTATTGCCTCCCGATGATACTATGTTTATTCCGGAAATTAGAGTCATTAACTATATTGTATCAGCTTTATTGACTTTTTTATTTTCCACTATAGTTATGTTTACAATGCATAAGAAAATTAATAAGGTAAACATGGTAGATGCGATGAAAGAATAGACTTTTCTGATAATATAAAAATGGATATTATATTTGAATTTCATAGTGTATAATATCCATTTTTATATATTTATACTTTCAAACTTTTTTAATCTCTTCTTTTTACTCCTAATGCATTGTCTTCATCCAGCCAGTCAAAATTCTTAACTATATCCCTTTTTAGATTTTTTCTATGAGCCGCGTATAACTGAGTAGTTGTAACATTTTCATGATCCATAAGATTTTGCACATCATATATAGAAAATCCGGTTTCTATTAAAGATGTTGCTGCTGTAGCTCTAAGTTTATGTGGGCTATACCCATTTTCTCTAGATGTACCCATAGATATAGAAGTATACTTCTTTACTAAATCTCTAATAGATCTAGTTGTCATTCTTTTCTTTTGAAGAGACAAGAACAGTGCATCTTTATTATCTTCACTAAGCATATCTTCTTTTGGTCTTTCAAATTCAATATATTCTTTTATGACTTTTTCACATGCATCATTAATAGGCATTTGAACTTCTTTACCTCGCTTCCTAAATATTACAAATACACCTCTTGAAAAATTAAAAGAACTAATGTTTAATTCTCTTAATTCTGTCAATCTTAGACCATATGTAATAAATAAAACTAAAATGGCTCTATCCCTAAGTTTAGTTTTAAGCCAGTATTCTTTTTCTTTATCAGTTAAACCTGTACCATTTTCCACTGCATCTAACATAATAGCAACTTCATCAATCTCTAATCTTTTTATAGCATCCGGTTGTGGTTTTGGTAATTTTATAGGGTTAAATCCGGCAGTTATATCTTCGTTAAGCTGTTCATTTCTATACATGTATTTAAATAGAGTAGAAAGGCTGGATTTTTTCCTTGCAAGAGATTTATTATTATTTTCATATAATACTTTATCATCGTTATTAGTTTTATCATTTTTTATAATTTTATAATATCTATTACAGTAATCACCTAAAAAGAGATTTATATCTCTTGCCTTTATTTCTTTAAATTCATCAAGCGTTATTTCAAAAGCTTGTTTTGCATTGGTATATAGATCCGTACTTATAAGATAATCACAAAAAAATTTTATATCTTGAAGATAGGCTCTTCTAGAAGTTACTGCAACAGCTCCTCTTAAGTAAATAAAATAGTCTTTCATAAATTGGGGAAGTTGCTTTTCTATACTTTCACATTCATCTATTATATTATTATCCCTGATTACTATATTATCAGGTTTTGAAGATTTATTGTTGATTCTGGTAGCCATTTTTACCTCCTTATATACCATATATTATATACTATATATTTAAATTAGTAATATAACCTGGGATTATTTTTGATTATTTCAAATCCTTGACATATCACTATACATCTTGTAACTATAATTATAACATGCTGAAATCAAAAGTAAAATTTTTTATACATTTTTATATAGTTTGTATAGTAATAAATAATTTTTATATAAATTGTATAAAAGACTACAAAAATTTGAAAAATTGTGATAATCTATAAATATCAATTTTTTTGGAGGTGGAAATATGTTAAGATTTGAAAATGACTATTCTGAAGGATGTTTTCAGGAAATTTTAGATGAATTTATAAAGACCAATATGGAACAAACTCCAGGTTATCGTTTGGATAAATATTGTGAAGATGCAGCTAACAAGATAAAAAAAGCCTGTCACTCTGAAAATATAGATGTGCATTTTCTTGTTGGTGGCACACAGGCAAATATGACTGTTTTAGATGCGATATTAAGACCACATCAAGGGGTGATTTCTCCTTTACTAGGTCATATTAATGTTCATGAAGCAGGAGCTATTGAAGGACGAGGGCATAAAGTTATAGCTATTTCTAGTGGAAAAAAACTTGATGAAGAAGCAAAGTTATCCTCTGAATCATTAGATTTATATCTAACTGATTTTTTTAATATAGGAGATTGGCATAAAGCTCAACCTGGAGCAGTATATATTTCCCAACCGACAGAAAGGGGAGCACTATATACTAAAAATGAACTGATAGCAATAAAATCAGTTTGTAATAAGTTTAATCTTCCATTATATTTGGATGGTGCAAGGTTGTCGTATGCACTTGCTTGTGATGAAAATGACGTACAGTTGGAAGATTTAGCCAAATACACAGATATTTTCTATATAGGAGGAACAAAATGTGGAGCTATGTTTGGTGAAGCCATATGCTTTTGTAATGAAAAATTCAATCGTGATTTTCACTGTATAGCAAAACATAATGGGGCAGTTATTGCCAAAGGAAGATTGCTAGGAATTCAATTTGGAGTTTTATTTTCAAATGACCTGTATGTAGATAAGAGTAGGGATGCATATAAGTTTGCAATTAGAATAAAAAAAGCATTTGAGAGAAAGGGAATTAATTTTATATCAAATTCTTACACAAATCAGCAGTTTCCTATTTTAACAAAATCTCAACAGGAATTAATAAGAAATAATGACATAAGTTTCAATATAGAATGCAGTATTGATGAAGAGAAAGATGCAACTAGGTTTTGTACTAATTGGGCGACTAAAGAAGAAGCTATAAAGAAGCTTGAAAAAATAATTTCTAATTTATAGATTTTACAGTTTTATTGGTATAAGTTTGACGTTTTGTATATGATATGGTATTCCTAATTAAATTATGATTTAATATATAGATATAAAAATGGTTATATCAACAGGTATAAATGTCAATATAACCATTTTTATTTTATTAATATATTTTTTTATTAATTTGATTAAATTAATGTGTGGAAAATTTTGATAATTCTACCTTTCTTATATATATTTATAGTTAATAATATATGTACAATTGATTTAATATCTAATAAGCTTAGGTAATTTCTAAAAAACGCAATTACTCAACAAAGAATGAGATACCAATTGTTCCAGGTCCCATATGAGTTCCTATAGTACTTCCCATATTAACGACCGGTATTTGCTTAATGTTAATATCATCAAATATTATAGGATTTTTTTCCTTATAATCATCTAAAACACTAGAATCGTTTCCCGAGTAAGTTAACATATAAGGAAGGTCTTTATCTATTTTAAGTTTTGTAATAGTATCTGTTAAAATAGAACTGGCTTTTTTAAATCCTCTGGCTTTTCCAACTAGCTCAACTTCGCCATTAACAAGGGTTACTATCGGTTTTACAGATAATAATGCACCCGCAATTGCAGAGAATTTTGAAATTCTCCCTCCCTTATATATATATTCTAATGTATCAAGTAAATAATAAATTCTAATTTTATCTCTTTTTTCTAATAATTTTTCATATAAAACTTCAGGATTATCATATTTTTTCAATAATTCAAGTGCATATTGAATGAAAATTTTAGCACCTATTGAACCACTAAGCGTATCGAGAATATATATTTTTTCATCAAATTCTTTAGATGCTATTACTGCACTATTATAAGTTCCAGAAACCTTCGATGATAAAGAAATTACAAAAGGAATATCTCCTTGAGCAATTATTTCTCTATATACTTCTCCATATTGGTAAGGTGTTACCTGACTTGTTTTTGGAAGTTCTTCACACTGTGACAGTTTGTTATAAAATTCTTCATTTGTAATGTCTATATTATCATGAAAGATTTCTTCTCCAAATGCGATTGTAAGTGGAAGACAGTATATTCCTAACTCTTTAGCTTCTTTTTGAGAAAACTCAGAAGAAGAGTCAATTATTATTTTTATTGTCATAATTACCTCCAAATAAACTAAAATTACTTATACTATTTTTTTACTAATTCTGTAAATATATTATATCATAAAATAGTAAGACATTAATTAAAATCTTTACTAAAAATATACCAAAAATATTATCTTAGTACAATTTTTAAAAAATATATTTGTTTTGAAATTAATTAAACTCTTATATAATAAGTATTTTAAATCGATTAATATATTTTATTGACAGTGAGTTTCAGTTTTGGTAAAATGTATATTGGCAAAGAGTATTTTTAACTATATTGTGTAAAATACACATAATAGTTATATTTTTATATATCTATATTATTGATTATTCAATTTTATAGGTATGGAATTTATTTAGTGGAGGTTATTATGCACAAAAAAAAGAAAAAGTTTTTAAGTAATATGCAAATACTTACAATAGGTACAAGTATTTGTATATCCGGTTTTTTATTTTCAACGGTAAGTAATGCCGATGGAAATCTGAGAATATCTGGTTCAGACAGATATGAAACATCAATGAATATTCTAAAGCATTTAGGTTCTAAAGATGAAATTTATATTGCTACCGGAAAAAATTTCCCAGATGCTTTATCAATAGGACCTATTAGCCATATTCAAGAAAAGCCACTATTATTAATAAAGGAAAATGATAGTGAAATAAAGTCTTTAAAAGAAGCGAAAATCAAAAAAATCACTATTATAGGTGGTACAAGTTCTATTTCAAAGAATTTTGAAAATAAATTAAAAAAAGATTTTGAAGTAACGAGAATATCAGGGAAAGATAGATATGAAACATCAAGAAAAATAGCACGACTTGTAACTAATAAAAAAGTAGGTGTTGCAACTGGTGAAACATATCCGGATGCTTTAGTGGCAAGTTCGTATTTGGGTAAAAATAAAATGCCATTAATATTGATTGATAACAATAAGAATATAAATATTCCTGAAGACAAGGAAGCTATATATACATTTGGTGGAATTAGTTCAGTAAATAAAACTTATGGGAAGAGAATATCTGGAAAAGACAGATATGAAACATCAAGAAAAATAGCGGATGAATTTAAAAATTATGAAAATATTATCATAGTAAGCGGAGAAAATTTTGCTGATGCATTATCATCTGCGCCTTTAGGCAAAAAATATAATGCACCAATAATACTTACAAAAAGTAATAAAATTGATGATAGTTCTAAGAATATTCTAAAGAAAGCTAAAAAAGTCATTTTAGTGGGAGGAGAAACTTCTATTTCCAAGAATATTGAGAAAGAGATTATAGATGCAAGAACAAATAAAACTGAAAATTCAAGTTCAAAACCAAAGGATAACTCTTCATTAGAAAATAATGAATTAAAAAAAGCAAAAGATGAGTTAGGAAAAAGAATTGAAGACCTCAAAAAAATCGAAAAAAATATGTACACAAAAAATTCATATAGTATTTTTAATGATAAGATAATAAATGCTGAAAAAAAACTTAAAAAAGAAAATGATATAAAGAAAATTAAAAGTGCACTTGAAGATCTTAAAGAAATTGAAAAATTGCTTGTTCAAAAAGGCGATATTCAGAAACTTAAAAAAGCTATAGAGGCTGCTAGTAATGAAGCGAAAAAGAATGATGTGTACACAGAAGAGTCAATAAAAAAATTAGAAAAAGTGATTGAAGAAATAAAGAAAAATGACTTTGAAAATTTAAACGAGACTCAAACAAAAGATATTATAAAAAAATTAGATGATACTATTAAAGCTCTAGATAAAAAAATTATTCCGCAAAAAACTTTAGCTGATAATTTTGATATAGGCAATTTCGAAAAAATTTCTGTAAAAGATATTAATTCTCCTAGCAATGAAGAGCTAGAACAGTTGAAAAATAAGGTCGGAAATGTTGAAAGAGTTGAAAAAATAGAAAATAAGAATGAATTAAAGATAATTTTTACAGATAATTCTTCAAAAATTGTAAATTATACTGATGTTTTCAAAAATACACCAGTTGCTCCAGAAGAACCGGAGTTACCTGAAAAATTAAAGAATGTAAAAATAAAAGCTCCCGGTACTTATAGTTATAAAAAAATAGAAATTGAAGAAGATGCAGATAGTAAAACTTGGCTGGAGGAAATCAAGAAAGGAAACTGTAAAATATCAGTTTTCATGTATAAAAACCAAACAAACAAAAGAGAATTAAAATCAACGAAAGAAGAAGTTGATGGTTATAAAGTAGGTGAAAAAGGAGAGAAAAACTATCTATTCATTTACGGAGTAAAAGAAAATCAATTTATATCAATTGAAGTTAAAGGTTATGAAAAAATATATGCAAAAGTGGTAAAAGATGCTTTTTCATCACAATTTAATTATTCTCTTCACATAATCAATGAAAGTGAAATTCCGGCTGATAGCCAGAGCTCAGAAGATAATGAAGATATTAATAATCTTAAAAATGAAATTAACAAAAAAATAGAAGAATATGAAAAAAATATAAAACCAAAAGTATCAAATTATACAAGATCTTCTTTTAATGAATATGAAAAAGCAATTCTTAAAGCAAAGAAATTAATTAAAGAAGATAATATTAAACTTGAAAAACTAAAAAATATTATAAAAGAAATTGATAGTATTAAGAGTGAACTTAAGTTATTAGGAAATTCTGATGAGCTGTTAAAACAAATAGATATGGCAAATAAACTTTGTGATAATAATGCATATAGAAAAACTGCAAGAGATAATCTAAAAAAGTATCTTAAAAAATTTGATAATATCGATATAGATAGACTTGACTATACAAGAGAAAAAGTAAATTTGTTAGAACAAGAGATTGAAAATCAAATAACTATTTTTAATAATGATCAGAAAGTTGTAGTTATATTAGAAACAAAAAACGAAAAATTTATAGATAAAAAAACAGAAAACATTTTTGTTTTAGATTCTTTGTTAGGCACAAAAATCGGTGATCTACTGGAAAGTACCGAAATACCGGGACAAGCTAAAAGCATTTGGAATATGGATTTTTCATTAAATGGTAATAAACCATCAGGCTGGAAAATAAATGATGGTAATGTCATGAATGAAGCTGAATTAAAAAATACTATTTTAGCTGAAAGTCAGATTAAGGATGAAAAAATAAAAATCACGGCAGTATATGATAAACCATCTCCTGAGTTAAAAAAGATTATTGTAAAACCATCATCTTTCTTTAAAATTGGTAGTCAAGTAATCCTTGATAAGGATAATTCGGATAGTATGAAATGGCTTGAAACAATCAAAAAAAATAAAGGTGAATTAAAAGTTTTAAATAGAACGGAACTTTTAAAAGAATCCAGTAGTCCGTATGAAAAAGGATATAGCGTAAGAGACGAATATCTATTTTTATATGCTCTTGAAGATAGTGATTATGTAGTGGTAAAAGTAGAAGGATATGAAGATGTATTTTTCAAAACTCAAAAATCGGGTTTTGAGTTGTATATAGATCAAATATCTAAAAATGAAGTTCCTGCTGAACTTATATCTAAAATTTAATGAGGTAGATTATGAGTAATAAATTTAAAAAAATTATTTCACTTATTCTTTGTCTACTACTTGCTGTGAATGGGAGTTTTTTCCATGTGCGAGGGGAGAATATTATAGAAGAAAATAATAGTAATAATGAAAATGTGGTTTTAGAAGAAATAAATGAATTTGGTGATTATGTTTTATCTGTGAGTCCTTCCGGCGCCGCGGAAAAAATTGAAAAGGTTATTACTGATTCAGTTATAGAACTAGAAAAAGCAACTACGAAATATGTTGCCTTTTTACCAAAACCATCATACTATGTAGAGAACAATAAATTATATTTAAAAAAATTAAAAAATAAGCATACTTTGACATTAAAGTTAAACAATGGAGAAACTTATAATTTCATTTATAGAGATGGAAAGTTTGAAAAAATTAATGAAAATGATATACCCAAAAAGCAACTTCACGTTAAATTGGAGGGATATTTCGAAGGTGCATTAGTTGGTCAAAAGAAATATGATGCTATAAGTGGAGCTACCGGATCTGCTACTTCAAATAATAATAGTAATATAAAGGTTATGGTAGCTGAAACAGAACCGGGCCTTTTACCTGCAGATAGCGATTGGACAGAACTTAGTAAGTCAGAAATTGAAGTGGATAAAGGGCGTACTAAAATTAATTTAGATCCAGCATCTGGCATGGAACCTAGATACAATGCTATGACAAGTGCTGTAACTCTAAATGGAATTCCAGGGCAAGCCTCAAACTATCCTATTACTCTGGATTTATACGATATATATGGAAGGCATGCTAAGAGTAATGAAGCATGGTTTGGAATATCTGATCCTGAAAAAGTATATCTTGAAGATGTTTTAAAAGATGTAAATCTAAAATTAGTAAGTAGACCTGGGAACAGAGTTCTTTGGTATCAGGAACCTTGGTACATTATAAAATTTAATAAAAACAAAATTAATAATCATGAAAGTATCACTGTTAATAAAAATATAAATCTTTGGTACGGCTCTAGAGAAAGTGGCGTTTATGGTGTATTGGGTCAAATTGTTCCTGTAACTACTAAAAAAGATAAAAAAGAAGGTGAAGTTTTTCCTTGGGAAGATAGAATTCCTTTCCAAGATTTAGTTCTTGAAGAGGGAACAGATTTGACAATTGCACACATGAAGATAATGTCAGGTGTAAATATTATAGTAAAAAAAGGTGCAGTACTTAATTTGCACGATTCTTCAATTTATGGAAAAGTAACTGTTGATGGCGGTACACTTCGCGTAAACCATAATAAAAATGGAGATTTTGATGGAAAAAATGTAGTATCAGGAACGTCTATTCAAGGTCAAATAATATTAAATGATGGTGCAGTGCTTGAAGATTCAACTATTTATTCTAATACAAATAATATCACTGATGCAGGAGCAGCCCTTCAAAATATAAAACCTGTAGTTTTAGTAAAAGGTGATGCTTTTGTTAAGGGTAATGTATTTGTTAGAGGAGATGAATCTCCAACAGGAACAGATATAGAAACCGGCAAATATTATAGAGGACAAAATGCTATGAAAATTGATGGTGGAAGTCTTACTATTGCCAATAAATCTTCTTTATACCTTTATGGCGGAGGAACAAAATCTACTACATCTCTTGGTGGAAATGCTTTAGAGCTTGAAAATAATGGAAAAGTTCTAGGTGATGGAACACTTGTTGCTATGGGTGGAAGTGGAGCTTCAGATGTTGCTGGATATGCTGTAACAGGATTAGGAAATATTTCCGTCAATAAAACTTACTTAAGAGCAGGAAATTCATATAATAAAAATATAGGTAAACAAAAAGCCGTATCTGAAAATGTTAAAATTCATAAAAATGTTGTCGGAAATATGATAGATACTGATCCTATTGCAGTTAGTGGTGACCATGATTATGATGAATATTGGAAATATTCGTCTTCGCCAAAAGATATTTCTCGTAAAATTGGAAACGAAGTAATAAATCCAAGTGGAGAAGAAAAAATACCCGGAAAGGATATTCCAGAAGATTTACCTGAATATGGAGAAGGCCCTAAAAGAGTGGAACTTATCTCTAAAGATACAAATAGATATTCAATTGATATCAATATGAGAGATAAAAATAGTGTAGAATGGATTAACTCCATTAAAAACAAAAAAGCTATTTTGACATTAAACAACAATAAAACTTTAGAACCAAGTAATAGCGAAGAAAAACTAGGTTATCATGTAAATAATGGTACTCTATACATATATTCATTAAATATTAATGATAAGATTGTAATAAAACTAAATGGATATAAAGATATAGCACTTAAAGCAATACCGGTTGATCAGTATGTTAAATATAGACTTGATATAGCAACAAATATAAATAATGAGAAACCTATTGTTCCCGAAGATGATATAAAAATTGACAATGAAACTATTGAAAAGGCAAGAAAAAAAGCTAAAGAAATTCTCTCTAATATGAATCTTGATTTTTTGAAGGTTCAAGGTATAAATGAGGATTTAAATAAATCGAATATTGAAACTTTCAAAAATAAAGTTGAAGAATTAAAAAAATTAGTAGTAAAAAATGATTTAACTGATACTGAGAAAAAAGAATTAGTAGAATTCACACAAAAAAATAAAAATGGTAAGTATATAGGATTTAGAAAACTTACGAAAAATATACTAATTGACTTAAGAAATAACGGAAAACAAACAGTAAAAAATAAACATGATGGAAATAGACTTCATGTCAGACTTAAGGATGGGAAAACAACTTTTGAGTCAAAACTTAAAAATGTAAGAAAGATAGGGAATCCTAAACTTAAAATTTACTATATTTTAAATAAAGAATATGATACTAAGGTAAATACTGTGTCAGGAGCCACTCCTGAATTTGAAGAGCACCTTCTAGAAGCTGAATATTATGATATCAAGTATAAAGAAAATGGTAAATACGAGATATCTGTCAATGAAAATAAGCTTCTAAAAGATAAGGGAAATATATCTTTATTGAAATGTGTATTTTGTGTAGAGCTTGCAGAAGGAATATATATAGAAAATAAGGATTTTGTATTTTTATCTGAAAATAATTCAAATGAAAATATCCCTAATTTACCTATTCCTAATGACAATAAAGACAATAAACCTGGCTCTAATTCAGAATCTGAAGAAAATTCAAATAAAAAACCAAGTATCGATTTAACAACATATAAAGGTTATAACAGATATGGTACAGCTGTTGAAATCAGTAAAAATGTATATGAAAATGCTGATGATGTAATTATTGCAACGGGTGAAAATCCTATAGACGCCTTGAGTGCTTCGGTTTTTGCTCACAGTAAAAAAGCTCCTATCTTATTATCTAGAAAAAATAAAATTGATAGAGAAGTATTAGATGAAATAAAAAGATTGAAAACTAAAAGAGTAACTATAGTAGGTGGTATTGATTCAGTATCAGAAACCGTTGTGAATCAACTGAAAAATGAAAAGGTATCAGTTAAAAGAATTAGTGGTAAAGATAGATATGTTACTTCAATGAATATTTTAAAAGAAGGAGGTTTTTCCTTTGAAAAAGTATTGATAGTAAGTGGAAGTAATTATGCAGATGCACTTTCTTTATCCGGATATTCAGCTATGAAAAATATACCTATGGTTTTAGTTTCAAAAGAAATGGATAATAATACTGTTGAATTACTTAAAAATACAAAAGAATTTATAGTTATTGGTGGAGATGCTTCAATATCCGATAATATATTAAATAAATGCCGTAAAATAGGAAGAGTCGAAAGAATTTATGGTGTAGATAGGTATGAAACTTCTTATAAAGCATTAAATAACTTATATAAAAATAGAGAATCTCTAGTAATTTCATCAGGTGATAATAATAGGCTAACTGATGCATTGGCAGGGTCAAGCGTTGCAGCAATCAATAAAGCACCTATAGTACTTGTCAATAAAAATATAGATGAGTCAGTTCTAGGTAATAAAAAATATGAAAATATTTTTGTTCTTGGTGGAAAAGATTCTGTTACAGAAAAAACAAGAAATACACTAAAAAAATATCTTAAACAATAATACAAATATATTCAAAGTTAGCGAGATAGATAAAACTATCTCGCTATTTATTATGCAACCGAAAGTTAAATCTATATTTAACTTAACTTGATTTAACTGAACTTGTTTAGAATTGATTATAGCAATATAATATTCATCAGCTAATACAGTTAAAGAAAAAATGAAATATTTAGCGAATAATATTGATGAACTTTATTCTTTTGTTGATATCCCTAAAGAAAATATTATCCAAACTCTTACTTTTTATTATGAAAGTCAGGAATCTCAACTAAATGAAAAAGAAAAAAGTGAGATAAAAAAAGTAATAGACGATCATAATAAATTTTTCTAAAGAAAAGATCTATAAGTATGTGGTTATAATTATCAATCTATCTATAATTTTGTTTTGTGCATTTGGAGCTTTGATGGGTGGTATATACGGATTATGGATAATTCTACTTCATATGTTGATTCCATTTTATTCAGTTATATTAACGCTAATTATATAGTCAGATGTTTTGGTTAATTCTTTTTTATTGTTTGAAAAGAATATTTCCTTTATGCCAAATGAAAAAAGTGATATAATAAAATAAATGAGGAATTGACAAATTAAAAATTTGTGCATAATGTGCATAACATGAGATTATTTATTTAATAGGAGATTATAGAATGACTAAAATCATGCTAAGTGAAAAACAGAAAAAACTTGATATCGACCTTTGGATTATTGTGGTTGTTTCATTAGTAAGTTTGGGGATATTTATGGTATTTCAAAAAGACTTTTATGGAATCATAAAAAACGAAGAATTACCTATTTTATCCCGTGTTATGTTAGCTGCATTGTTTCAATATGGAGTTGCGGGACTGGGAATTACAATTGTTTCTGTTTTTAGAAAAGAGACTTTTTTTTCCTATGGTTTAAAGACCAAGGGGATGATAATGTCTATCTTGCTTGGTGTTCTGTGCTTTGTTCCCAATATAATATTTTCTTATACCTTAGGGCACAGCAATGGTTATTTGCCGTTTCAGACTGTTTTGACGACAAAAGAAGTTCTTTCAAGCGGTTTCCCTATCAATGTAATAGGGATGCTTATTACAGGAGTTGCATGGGGTTTTTTTGAGGGCTTTAATTATGTAGTAATAAGTGAAAAGATAAACAGGCGCTACCCGGCAAATTCTAAATGGCTTAATTGGGGTGCGATTTTTTGTGCCATTATGTGCATTTTAATTCATGGAGCTATCGGGGTCACTTTTGAAGGAATCGTTGAAATGATTACCATCGCGATTATTATATATGGAATGCTTATGGTAAAAGAATTTACAGGGAATGCGTGGGGGTGTGTATTTATTTTTGTATTTTTATGGAATGCTTTCTAAAAATATAAAACAATACCACGCAACTATTCCCTAAATATACATTTAAGGAATAGTTATTTCTTGCCTGCTTATTTATTTAGAAAAAAAACATCCATAAATCTCCTTCTAGGAAATATCACAGATGTTTTTGTTATAGTCAAATTCTTCTTCCAAATTTAGTTGGATTCTATCGCGTCTTCTATTTAGATAAACAAATTTCTTCAGAATTATTTTAGAGCCATTTATTTAGATTAAATTTTCTACCAATATTGATATTGTCATGGTAATAAGTGCAAATAACATAGCAACAGTTAAAAATGAAAAAATACTTATTAATACTCTCATTAAAATTATTTGGTAACTAAAACCCAAATATATGAATATAAAGTTAATTATATATAGTAATAATAAGAACAATAATAAACCGGACGTACTATTTTTTAAATCTTCTCTACTTAAACCCATATGAGTTGTCACTGAGTACATAATATATATATACAGTATGTATTGAAAAAAATTATGGTTTTTAAATGGATTTAAATTTGATATTATAGCAAGTACTATATTTACATAAATATTAAATGAATCTAAAAGATTATTAATATTATTCATATTTAACATATTGTTTTTAAAAATACCATAGATGGCTGAAAATTCATTTGGTAATAGAAACCACATACACAACATCAAAAATAAAGTACCTATTATTATGGGTGCTATTGCAATAAAGAAATTCCCAACCTTTTGATAAGGATTATTTAAATCACATCTATGATTAACGTAACCCATTATTCCGTCATAACGACTCTTAAACGGTCTAAATAACGAAAATTCGGTTATTTCATGTCTAAATATAACGCAAAATATCATATGACTAAATTCATGTATAACTGTGCCAACTATTCCTGTTACTAATATTCCCTTTCTACCAAAAGTACGATATATTGAGCCGGAATTCTTCTTTTCTACAAAATTAAATATCATACCAAAAAATAATAGCAATAAAGTATATTCAATTGTATATATAAAAGCCATTTTTAAAGAAATAATAAAATTTTCCATATAAATACCGCCTCTTGACTCCTTGACTTTAAAATTATCTAATATCCTTTGCTTCCAATCT
Source organism: Peptostreptococcus canis (assembly GCF_014229965.1). GTDB lineage: Bacteria > Bacillota > Clostridia > Peptostreptococcales > Peptostreptococcaceae > Peptostreptococcus > Peptostreptococcus canis. The sequence goes on along the minus strand of NZ_JABGBW010000002.1, from coordinate 42,528 downwards.
GTATATAGGCATCCCCAGGTTCATATATCTGTCTTCATATTCTGTTGTAATATTTCCGGTCCAAGAACTTTTTGCTAAATTTAGAGAAATATTTTTTAATTTCCAATCATTATTACAAAATTCATTTAAACTAAATTCAAATAAAGCACTATTATCGGTTTTAAAATGTATTTCCGAATTGTTTTTTAATTTTTTTCTATATAATTCCAAAAAATTATGATGAGTTAATCTTTTTTTAGCATATCTATTTTTATGCCAAGGATCACAAAAATTTATATAAATTCTGTCTAACTCATCGTCATCGAAGTAAGTATCTAATAATTCTACATTCCCCCATAAAAAAGCAATATTATTTAAGTTTAGTTTATCCGCCTTTTCTACTGCTTTTACAAGAACTTCTTCTTTAACTTCTAATGCAATATAATTAATATCTGGATTTTCTTTTGCTAATGTTGTAATAAATTTTCCTCTCCCCGTTCCAACTTCTATATGAATCGGGTTTTCATTTTCAAAAAAAATATTCCACTTTCCTTTATAGTTATTTATTATATCTTTATATATTTCATCTTCTATTAATATTCTATAATCAAATAAGGTACAATCTCCACTATTATCTTTCGGTGAAGCCTGTTTTATCATCCCATTGACTATAAAATCTTTATATGATAATAATTTTTCATCAGAACCTTTTTTCTTTCTTCTTCGCATAAACATCTCCCCTTTTATTTGTAAAAAAGAAGAGCTGTCAATGACAGCTCTTAAAATAAAATATTAGTGACAACCGCCTGAACAACTTCCACAACTGCTCTGCATATCCTTCATCTTTTCAGGTATAACTCTGAAACCACCGCCTAAATCTTGAATTAACATATCACCAAATTGCTCATATTCCTGTGCATCCATAATAAATTCAAGCTCTTCTATATTATAAGATAAATCACTTGATTTCTTTTCATCTAGGGCAAGTCCAAATGATGGTCCCGAACAAGCTGCACCTGCAAAATACATTCTTATTGATGTTGGCTGATCTGTCTGTTCTGATATTATTTCTCTCAATACTTCTAACGCTGTCTGAGCTGCTTCTACTTTCATATTATATCTCCTTATTAACCTTATATATTATTATTTGTCGAATACATTCCGGTATCTCTATTAAATTTGATACCCATTAAACTACGATTCAAAATAAAAATATTCCCAAATATGATTATATCACACATATTTTTTTTATTAAAGTCTATTATTAAAACTAACTTAATATTAATCGTCTACTTTTTATACATTTAATTGGAAGGTTTCACCTTGTTCCAAGCTTTTTTTTACATCAATGACTCTTTGATTTTCAGAACCTCTATATTTAAGCTTTAAATTTCTTTTGTCTATTTCAAATTTTCCATCAACCAATATATCAACCAATTTTATTATATCCATTTTTTCTTTATTGTCCAAAATATCTTCAAATACATATCCGGTCCATAACCATATAGATTTATCCGGATATTCTTCTTTTATTCTTTTTAATAAATTTAATAAACATGAATCCATATTTTGCTGCAGTGGCTCTCCGCCAAGAATATTTACACCCACAACTACGGGATCTGATACATAACTTATAAACTCATTCTCTTCATTCTTTGTCCATTTATTTCCATAGTTAAAATCTTGTAATTCTTCATTAAAACAACCTTCACATTTATGTGTACAGCCGGAAACAAAAATAGTAGTTCTTACTCCCGGTCCATTTGTCACATCAAATTTTCTTATTTCACTATAATTCAACATTAATCCCCCTTTTACGATTAAAAAAATGTCAAAATGGCAATATGAATTCATATTGCCATTTATTAGTATCATTTATTATATAATAATTCATATATAGTTTTAAACTATGATATTATCTAAACTAATGGTCATTTATAGGTGAAGAACTCTGTCTCCAATTTCCTGAGTACGTCCTTTGTTCCAGAAATTAGTTCCAATATATCCACAAGTACGTCTCATAACCTGCATTTCGTCTTTATCAGTATTTCCGCAAGAAGGACAATACCATTCTAAATTCTCATCTACTTGTATTTCACCTGTAAATCCACATTTATAGCAAACATCCGGTTTAGTATTTATTTCTGCATATTGAACATTATGATAAATAAAGTTTATTAATTGCTCAACCGCCTCTAAATTTTTAGACATATCCGGAACCTCCACATAAGAAATACAACCTCCAGTTGAAATTTCATGGAAAGGTGCTTCGAATTTCAGTTTTGAGAATGCATCTATTTCCTCACAAACGTTTACGTGATAAGAATTAGTGTAATATAACTTATCAGTTACCCCCTTTATTTCACCAAAACGGGATTTATCGATTCTACAGAATCTATATACAAGTGATTCTGCCGGTGTTCCGTATAAACTAAAACCTAAACCTGTATCATTTCTCCATCTGTCACATGCATCTTTCATATGTCTCATAACGTCCATAGCGAATTTCTGACCTTCCGGAGTTGTATGGCTTACACCTAACATAGCATAAACCATTTCATATATACCGACATATCCCAAAGATAAAGTTGAATAACTTTCTTTAAGTAACGGGTCTATCTTTTCGCCTTTTTTCAACCTTGCAATGGCACCATGTTGCCAATGAATAGGTGAAACATCAGATAAAGTACCTAAAAGCATTTTATGTCTACAAAGTAATGCTTCTTTGCATAAATCCAATCTCTGATCCAATATATTCCAGAATTGGCCCATTTTTCCTTCAGATAATATAGCAATTTGAGGCAGATTTAAAGATACAACTCCTTGGTTAAATCTTCCATACCATTTATATTCTCCATTTTTGTCTTGCCAAGGTGATAAGTGAGATCTACATCCCATAGGCGGAAACGTACATCCTTTATAATTTTTTCTTAATATCTTTGCACTTTGATAATCAGGAACCAGTCTTTTTGCAGTACATTCTGCTGCCAACTTAGTAATATAGTCGTATTTTCCACCTTCAAGACAATTATTCTCATCCAATAGATAAACTAATTTTGGAAATGCCTCACCTATATTTTGCCCTTTATAGTTCTTCATACCTTCCAGTCTCTGCTTTATCATCTCTTCACAAATCAATGCCATTTCTCTCTCATATTCATTACCGGATTCTATTTCCAAATATATTGTAGCAAAAGGTGCCTGTCCGTTTGTAGTCATAAGAGTAGATAATTGATATCTTATAGTTTGAACACCATCTTTTAAATCTTTCAACATCATATCTTCAGATATGTCTTCTGCCAAATTCTCATCACTATATTTTTCTAAATAAAATTTATAGAATTTATCCTTAGTCCTTCTTAAATAAGGTGCCAGATGTTTTATTGAAATGCTTTGTCCGCCATATTGATTACTTGCTACCTGTGCCATTATCTGCGTTGTAACTGTACACGCAGTAGAAAATGACTTTGGTGATTCAACCATCTTTTCATTAATTACTGTACCATTATCAAGCATATCTTCAACATTAATTAGACAACAGTTAAAAATAGGCTGTAAGGTATAGTCCATATCATGCCAGTGGATAGCGCCTTCATCATGAGCTTGTACTATATGTGGCGGAATTAACTTTCTTCTAGCAATATCTTTTGAAACTTCACCGGCAATTAAATCTCTTTGAGTAGAACATATAACCGCATTCTTATTGGAATTCTCATCCATAATATCTTCATTAGATTTTTTCATTAATTCAAGAATGGAATTATCTGTTGTATTTACTTGTCTTTTAAACTGCTGAACTGCCCTATATCCTTCATATGCCCTTGCTGTTTCACTATGATTATAGTGAATTAATCGATCATATACAAAACCTTCTATTTTATATATTGTAGGTGTTGATTCTTCAGATAAAAAAAAGTTTTCACAGTCTCTTGCAACTGCTTCAGCAATATCCGGATGATATAATCCACTTCCATTTTTCATTGCTTTTTCCACTGCTATTCTTATTTTAGACCTATCAAAAGGTACTTCTGTTCCATCTCTTTTAATAACAAACATGTTCTTCACTCTCTCCATTCTATCACAATTTCTCTATTAATAATTAATTTTTAATAAATATATTTTTAAATACTTAAAAATAATTTAAATATAATTCCAAATTATATATACCCTCTAAATTATAGAATAAACAATTTATAAACCATCTATACACCATATATAGAATGAGAAATCAATTCCAATACAATATATAGTATCTTCGCTTATAAGTATAAGATAAATCTACTAAATATACAAGTATAATTTTTTTGCGAAATATTGATAAAAATAGAGTTACTTTATCAAATAATGTTTTTTTGGTATCAATAATAGTCAGAACATATCATATTATACTATTAATACTTTTTATTCATATTTTTAATAAAGCAAATTAAGAAAAATTTCTTGTTTTTTAATTAATATTTTTTAATTTGCCATTAAAATTGAAGTCAATGTATAATAACCATTTATTCTGAATAAGTGCTCATCTTGATTAATAGCCTGTTTCCAATATTTGGAATAATATGAAACCATTTGGTATCATATATGTATATTTATTTTATTATTCATGATATAATCTACATATATAAGTAAAAAAGTAAAAGGAGATAAAAAGATGGATATAATGGAAAATGAACAAAAAGTATATGATAAATTAAATGAATTGGGTATAGAATATAAGGTTATAGAACATAAGCCCGTGTATACTGCCGCCGATCTAGAAGATATCAAAGATAGAGCTTTTGGTATTCATTGCAAGAATCTTTTTTTGAGAAACGCAAAGGGAGATAAATACTATATGATTACAGTAAAAGATGATGCAGATGTCGATATAAAGGATATTAGAGAAAAAATAGGCTCTACCAGACTTTCTTTTGCTTCTACTGAAAGACTTATGAAGGTTTTGGGATTACTTCCGGGTTCTGTAAATCCATTTTCATTAATTAATGATACGGAAAAAGTAGTTACATTTTACTTGGATAAAAGCGTAATGACAGGAGAAGACTTGAATTTTCATCCAAATGTAAATACAAAAATGGTAACAATATCGTTGGAGGGATTAAAAAAATATCTTGCACACATAGGTGTTACTTTGAATACAATTATTTTATAATGTTTAATTATCATAAAAAGTAAAGGCGAGCATATACTCGCCTTATTGATATTTTGATTAAAGTATTCCCATTCTTTCTAGTGCTTTTAACGAACCCATTTTTGAGTGATCATAAGTCAATCCACCTTGAAAATATACATTATAAGGTTCTCTAATAGGTGCATCTGCACTTAATTCTATTGATGAACCCTGAACAAATGCTCCTGCCGCCATAATTACTTCATCATCATACCCAGGCATTGCCCATGGTACCGGTTTTACAAAAGAATCTACAGGAGCGGCTTCTTGAACACCTTCACAAAATTTGATTACTTCATCTGCACTTTTTAATTGTACTATTTGTATAATGTCACTTCTTTCAGCATCATAAGATGGATTTACTTTGTATCCTAGTTTTTCAAATAATCTGGCACAAAATACCGCTCCCATAACAGCTTGTGACACTACGTACGGAGCTAAAAATAATCCTTGAAGTATTGTTCTGGTAGTTCCAAACATAAGGCCACATTCTTTTCCAATACCAGGTGAAGTCAACCTATATGAAATTAGTTCAATCAAATCTTTTTTCCCAACTATATAACCACCTGCCAATGCGAGCCCTCCTCCAGGATTTTTAATTAAAGATCCTGCCATAACATCTGCTCCAACATCAGTTGGTTCCAGTGCTTCCAAAAATTCACCATAACAATTATCTATCATTACTATGACATCTTGTTTTACAGATTTCACTGCTTTTATAGCCTCTTTAATATCCGATATGCTAAGTGATTTTCTCCATGCATATCCCTTGGATCTCTGTATCATTACAAGTTTAGTTTTTTCTCCTATTTCATTTTTAGCTCCTTCAATATCTATGTTTCCATCTTCTAGAAAATCAACCTGTTTATATGTAACACCAAATTCCTTCAGGCATCCTTTTTCTTCCCTTATTCCAATTACTCCCTGAAGAGTATCATAAGGTGCAGAAGTTATTGACAATATTTCATCACCCGGTCTTACTATTCCCTGTATAGTCAAAGATAAAGCATGAGTTCCGTTTACAATTTGAGGCCTTACAAGGGCATCTTCAGAATGAAAAACTTTAGCATATATCTCTTCAACCTTTTCTCTCCCCAGATCATTATATCCATATCCTGTAGTCCAGTTGAAATGGTTATCGCTTAGATTTGCTTCCTGCATTGCATTTAAAACTTTTAACTGATTATATTCTCTAATTTCTTTCATTCTATCAAACTGTTCTTTTATATCTTCATCTACAGATTTAGATAATTCAAAAATTTCTTTTTTTATTCCATATTTTCTTAGCAAAATTTCTTCCGTTTCCCTTAACATTTATCTCTCCTTAAGTAGATTCATAATAATATCTATTTGTTCATCTATGTTTTTTGTGTTATCCAAGTCAATCCAAAATGCATCTTTATACCTTTTAAACCAGGTAATTTGTCTTTTGGCATATCTTCTGCTATTCTGTTTTATAATTGATTTGGATTCTTCCAGTGTTGTTATTCCATTTAAGTAATCAATTATCTCTTTATATCCAATTGCTTTCATTGAAACAAGATCTTTAGAAAATCCTTCATCAACTAGTGATTTCACTTCTTCTATCAGACCATTTTCAAACATCAAGTCAACTCTATAATTAATTCTATCATATAGTAATTTTCTATTTCTATTTAATACTACGATTTTTGCATCATATTTTTCATTGAGTTCTAAGTCCTTGGAAAAATCTCCTAACTCTCCACCCAATTTAAAAATTTCAATTGCCCTAATGACTCTTTTCGTATTATTTTTATGAATTTTATTGGCAACTTCTTCAGAATATGATTTTAACAAATTATGCATATAATCAATTCCTTTATTATTAAGTAATTCATTTAGTTCCAATCTTAACCTTTCATCGGAATTGGAATTTCCAAAATTCATTTTATACAAAATAGAATTTAAATAAAGTCCTGTACCCCCTGTTATAATGGGAAATTTTCCTCTATTATGTATATCTTCAATACATTTTTTTGCCAGATCACCATATTCGGATACTGAAAATTCATCATCCGGATTAAGTATATCAATTAAATGGTGAGGAACACCTTTCATTTCTCTATGAGTAATTTTAGCACTACCAATGTCCATTTTTTTATATATTTGAGTAGCATCGGCTGAAATGATTTCTGCATTGAGTATTTCTGCTAATTTTACAGATAAATCAGTCTTCCCAACTGCAGTAGGACCTGTAAGTATAAGTATTGGTATCTTTGACATCATTTCTACCTTTCTATAATATTCTTTTAAACATTTTTTCTATATCGTATTTCGTCATCTTCACTAAAACAGGTCTTCCATGAGGACACGTATATTGATTATCACATTTTTCCAGTTGTTTTATAAGTTCGACAGCTTCACTATAACCTATTTTATCATTGGCTTTAATTGCGGATTTACAAGCAATTTCAGCAATTTCATCATATTTTGTATCATAAATATTATCAATTTTATCAATATTGTCTATAAGCTCGTAAATAAACCGTTGACTTTCAGGTTTTCCAAATACATTAGGAACTCCTCTTATACTTATGTTTTTGTGTCCGAACTCTTCGACTAAGAAACCGTATTGTTCAAATACATCTAAATTAGCCAGTGTTTTCAGCATATCACCGGGAGATAAATCCATTATTATCGGATCTATCAACATTTGTATGTTAACCTTATTAGATTTAAATTTGTTCATATATTCTTCAAACCTTACTCTCTCATGAGCGGCATGTTGGTCTACCATTATCATTTCATCCCCTCGAGAAAATATAATATAAGTATCAAAAATTATACCTATAAATTTAAGGTTTTTAAAGTCACTATTCTTAGCAGGTTCGTTTTCTAAAAAAGAAAATTCTTTTGTTTCTACATTATCTACATTATCTGTATAAAGATTTATATCGCTGTCATTTTTTGCAGTTTTAATATTTTCTGTCGACTCAATAAAATTTTCTAGCATTGAAAAAGAAGAAGTAGTATTAACTATATTAGACTCTTCTATTATATCTGCATTAAAATTGCTATTGTTTATATCTATGTTTTGATCAGATCTTTCATTTGAATTATTATCTATAGAATCTGTTATACCAGATTTTTTTTCGCTGCTATAGATTCCTTCACTAACCTCTTTTCTTTCACTTATTTCAGCATCGTTTTTTATTTGTTCTTCTTTTGAATAAGAAAAGTCATTATATTGTGCAAATCTGGATTTATCAAATAGTGATTTAGTTTCTTTTTTAGGATTATATTTGCCAATAAGGCTGCTTTTCATAAGAACTCCTCTAATATAGTCACCTAAATCTCCCAACAATATATCCTCACTATCAAATTTCACTTCTAATTTATTTGGATGAATATTCACATCTATCATATTAGGATTTATATGTAGGTTAATAAAATAAACCGGAAATTTATTGATTGGTATTATAGCTTTATATGATTCATTAATTATATTCATAATATTTGAACTTTTGACATATCTGCCATTTATAAATAAATGTTGTAAATTTCTATTTGATCTATATATATTATTATTTGCTATATAACCATCAATTTTAAAAAACTTAGATTCAAAATCCAGTTTAATTAAGTTATCACTTACATCTTTTCCATATATAAGCCTAATTGTATTATAAATACTGCCATCTCCAAGTGTTTCAAATACATTTTTTTTATTGTTTATATATATAAACTTGATATCTGGATTGCCTATTGCGAGTTTATTCATTAAATCAGTAATTGCTTGGGTTTCAGACTGATTGGATTTGAGAAATTTTCTTCTTGCAGGAGTATTAAAAAATAATGAGTTAACTACTATTTTTGTTCCATTATTCGACGCAGATGGTTTTTTTGAAATAATTCTTCCACCATCAACTTTAATATTTGTTCCAATCAGTGCATCATTGGTTTTAGTTAACATTTCCAGCTTTGAAACAGCTGCAATCGATGCAAGAGCTTCCCCTCTAAATCCCAGAGAATTTAAATCATATAAATCCTCCGCTCTATTTATTTTACTTGTAGCATGTCTCATAAAAGCTTTGTTAACATCATCGTGCTCTATCCCATAGCCATTATCTACAACTTTTATTAAATCTTTACCCCCATTTTGTATTTCTACAGTTATTATAGTCGAGCCGGCATCAATAGAGTTTTCAACCAACTCTTTTACTATAGATGAAGGTCTTTCTATGACTTCACCTGCTGCAATTTTATTTATTGTTGAATCGTCTAAGATATTTATTCTAGCCATATAACCTCCTAACTTTCTTATTTTATTTCTTTAGCCTTTTTTTGTAATTCATATACAACAGTCATAATATCCATTGGAGTAGAATTCATTAAATCAATTTCAAGAATCGAATCTACAAATTCTTCATATTCACTATTTCCGATTGTTTCTGTGTTGAATATAAGTTGAACAGGTTGCTTAGGCTCCTGAATAAAGTTATTCTCTTTCAAGTTTTCGTACTTTTTTACTTGATTATTTTCGAAATCTGATATTTCTGAATTTATGTATTCGTTCGATTTATCGATACTTGTAGCATTATAAATATGATTTTTTTCCAGTTCAGATAAAATTTTATCTGCTCTAGATATCACTTCGTCAGGTAATTTTGCCAATTTTGCCACATATATTCCATAACTTCTATCTGCTGCGTTAGGTATAATTTTTCTTAAAAATACAATATTATCCCCATCTTCTTTTACCTGTACAGAATAATTCTTAATATTTTTATATTTATTTTCTAATTCCGTAAGCTCGTGATAGTGTGTAGCAAATAAAGTCTTGGCCTCTATATTATCATGAATATATTCGACTATAGACCATGCTAATGAAATCCCATCGTATGTACTTGTTCCACGACCTACTTCGTCTAAAATAATTAAACTGTCTTTTGTAGCATTAGAAAGAATCTGGCTTACTTCATTCATTTCGACCATAAATGTTGATTGTCCTTGCGATAAATCATCGCTTGCTCCAACCCTTGTAAAAATTCTATCTAGAATAGGTATATTTGCTGATGTTGCAGGCACGTAACAACCGATATGTGCCATTAACGAAATTAAAGCAACTTGCCGCATATATGTTGATTTCCCGGACATATTTGGTCCTGTTATAATATTTATCTTATTTTCATCATCAATATATGTATCATTTGAGATAAAATTTTCACTCCCCATTATTTGTTCAATAACAGGATGTCTCCCATCTTTTATTTCAAGTCTGCCTGATGTATTAATAGTAGGTTTTACATAGTTATATTTATTTGCCATTATTGCATTTGATAAATATATGTCTAATTCAGCGATTATATTGGCTACTATTTGTATTCTTTCAATATTTTCATATACAGAATTTCTTATGAGTTTAAATATATCATACTCAATATTTTTTATTTTATCTTCTGCATTTATTATTTTATCTTCTATTTCCTTAAGCTCAGGAGTTATAAATCTTTCAGCATTTACAAGAGTTTGTTTTCTAATATACGATTCATCCAAATCCACTTGCGAAAGGGCCGATTTTGTCATCTCAATATAATATCCAAAAACTTTGTTGTAACCGATTTTTAAAGTTTTTGCGCCTGTTTTTTCCCTTTCTCTTTTTTCAATATCTTTAATTAAATATGCACCATTATTAGAAATATCCCTTAACTCTTCAAGTTCTTTCGAATATTCACTCTTGATTATATTACCATCTTTAATATTATTTGATGGTTCATCAAGTATTGAGTTTTCTATTAATTCAAATATGTCATACAGGGGATCAATATTATCTGCAAAATCTTTTAAAATATCTACTTTTGAATTTACTATAGTCTTTATAATATTTGGAAGCATAGATATGCTATTTTTCAAATTTATCAAATCTTTTGGCATCACTCTTTCATAGGCTATTTTTGCACAAATTCTCTCTAAATCAAAAATTTTTGACAATGAATTTTTCAATTCTTCTCTTAAAATAAAATCGTTTTTTATAGATTCGCTGACATCCAGTCTATAATCTATCTTTGTTTTATTAGTAAGAGGTTGCTCAATGTATTTTCTAAGCATTCTTGCTCCCATAGGTGTAGATGTATAATCAAGTACTTTCAATAAAGAACCTTTCTTGCTACCACCTCTAATTGTTTGTGTCAACTCAAGATTTACCCTTGTGAATATGTCAAGAGCCATATAGTCAGTTGATTTATATATATTTATTTTGCTAATATTAGTAGACTCTATCATCTGTGTATTTCTAATATAATTTAAAGCAATCGATATAGATTTATATAGATTATTATTTTCTATATTCAGAGAAGAAAGATATTCCCTGGAAAAAGTATTATATAGTACTTTTTCGCTTAGCAAATCCTGATCAAAATCATAATTCAAATAAATATTAGACATCTGAGATAATGATTTTAGGGATTTCACTATTTCTTTATCATTAGAAATAATCTCAGCAGGTGATATTTTGGCAACTTCATCTTTTATATTATTTTTATTAATTAAAGTGGAATTTAATTCTCCTGTAGTTATATCTACATACGTTATAGAGGAATCCTGACCCTCGCAATAAATAGTCATTAAATAGTTATTTTTAGTATTTTCCAGAGTATCATTTTCAAGTAATGTTCCTGGTGTTACTATCTTCACTACTTCTCTTTTTACTAATCCTTTAGCAGTTGCCGGATCTTCAACCTGTTCTCCAATTGCCACTTTATATCCTGATTCTATTAATTTTGCCAGATAAGTAGAAACAGAATGATATGGAACTCCGCACATGGGTGCTCTTTCTTCTAATCCACATGCTTTTCCGGTAAGAGCAATATTTAATACTTTAGAAGCAAGTAATGCGTCATCAAAAAACATTTCATAAAAATCGCCCAATCTATAAAAAAGAATACAATCAGAATACTGTTCTTTTGTTTCCAGATATTTTTTCATCATAGGTGAAAGTTTATTTTTATCTATATCCATACATACCTCCATAATATACCTCTAATGTTTAATTATATCATAAATATCTAATAAATATGCTTTTTAGTTAATAAAAATAGGACCTATATCGCAAGTATAATAAGTCCTATTAATATAGATAAAATTTTTATTCTTCCCCTTAAATCATTTTATAACTTTGTTTTTTTAAATCTTTTATCAAAATCAAAATTCCTGATATTATTACAATAAAATCAACAACTGGTTCGGCCCACCAAACTGCCGTTGAACCGAAAAACATCGGTAATAGTATCATTGCCGGTATGAATAAAATTAATTGTCGAAACATAACTATCAATCCTGCTTTTTTACCATCACCTATAGACTGAAAATAAGTAATGATCATTATCATTATTCCATATAACATGAATATTGAGTAAAACAGCCTAAAATTAGTAATCCCTTTAGCAATTATTTCAGGGCTAATTTTAAAAAGCAACAATATCTTTTCCGAAAATAATTCTGCTGGTATCCAAAATAATGCTGCAAGAACGGTTCCACCTATACAAAAAATTTTCATTGTTTCTCTAACTCTGTCAATTTTTCTTGCTCCAAAATTTGTACCGATTATAGGCTGAAGCCCTTGACTCATTCCCCAAATAGGAATAAATGAAAATCCATAAAGCCTCATTGTAGCTGACATTAATATACCACTAGGCTCTCCTCCATATTTAAAGGCCTGTTTGTATAAAATGGTTTGTTGTACCATAAATAATATTTGCATGAACATTGCTGATACACCAACAGAAAACATTTCTCCATAAATCTCTTTTTCTGGTTTTATCTTATGTATTTTTACGATTTTACTTTTTCTTACAAAATAATTTAAAGTGACTATGCCCTGGATAAATTGAGATAAAATGGTAGCTATTGCTGCACCTTCAATTGCATTATCTCCCATTGCTATCATAAAAATAGGATCCAATATTATATTTAGTGCAGCACCTAATCCCATAATCATCATGGCTTTTTTCATTAGTCCCTCACCACGCATTACCATATTAGCTGATTGCGTAAAATTAACAAAAATAGATCCTAAAAAAATTATTCTTAGATACCTTACTCCTAAACTTCTAATTTCTTTAGTTGTACCAAGGAGTAATAAAAATTTTTCGGACAATAATATACCTGTTATCATAATAATGATTGAAAATAGTAACACCCAAAATATTAAATTTCCCATTATTTTGTCTACTTTTTTATAATCACCTTTTCCCAATGCTCTTGAAAGAATTGAAGCGCTACCAATACCTATGAGAACTGCAATTCCATTATTTGCCAATGTCAATGGCATAGATACGCTACAAGCTGCCATTGCTTTTTCGCCTATTATTTGCCCTGCAAAAATACCATCCATCAATGGATATAAACCTATTACCAGCATTCCAATTACAGCAGGTATTGATAATTGGAACATCAGATTAATCGGACTCTTTGTAAGTAATTGCTCTTTCATGCTCTCATTCACTCTATTTTCCCCCTTTTAAAAGCTTTAAATATATAGTTAATTATTTATTATTTTTCTTTTTATAGTATTCTATATATGCTCTTAACATAACTAACAAAACATCTTTATTTTTTATAAAAACATCTCTATCCCCTAAAATTTCGGCTCCTAGTATAATAGAGTTTATAAATGATATTATAAATTCATTCATAAATAAATCTCTATTTTCTCTAAAAACTTCTTCATCAATTTTGTCTAAATCATTTGTAACTTCATATTTTAATTTGTCATATAGATTTTTCAAATTGATATCTTTTTTTATTTCTTGCAGAAACATAACATATATAGGCATAAAATCATTATTATCAATCATTTTATCAACAATCATTTCTGAAAATTTCTCTTCCCAATTTTTACGAGAATTTTCTTTCAGATAATTTTTTATTATTCCTTTTCTGTATTCATTTCCTTCTTTCATGATGTCGTACAGGATATCTGCAGTATTTTTGTAATAATAGTACACACCTCCTTTTGACATGGATGTATTATTTATTACATCCTCCATTGTCGTATTATTAAAACCCTTTTCTAAAAATTTCTCTCTTGCAGCCTGACAAATTTCTTTTTTTCTTTCGGTTGCTGATAGTTTTTTTCGAGTACTCATTTTTTCACCCCATATTTTTAAAACTATATACTATATTTAAACAAAAAATATTTCGACGATATCGTCAGTTTGATTATATCATCTATTAAAATTCCAGTCAACTATTTTTGATTTTTATTATCAGTTATAATTTTGTTCAAAAAATTGACCCAAAAAATCTTATTTTTGAGTCAATAATTTTTAAATAACTATTTTAATAAAGTCAATATTTCTTTTTTTAGACAGGCGTTTAAAGCTAGATCTTTTTTATTATAATCAGGTTCAGTCAATATATATTCTTTTTTTATACTTGCCGGTCTAGAGGATAGCACATATATTCTATCTGATAATAGTATAGCTTCATCTATATCATGAGTGATAAGCAATATAGTTGAGTTTACTTTTTTTCTAACTGATAAAAACCATTCTTGTAACGAAGACTTAGTAATGGAATCCAATGCTCCAAATGGTTCATCTAGAAGCATCAAATCTTTTGAACAAATATAAGTTCTTAAAAAGTTTGCTCTTTGTTTCATGCCACCGGATAATTCAGATGGATATTTTGTTTCATAACCTACTAAATCAAATACTTCAAAATATTTTTCAGCTTCTTTTCTTGCATATTTTCTGCTTATACCTTTAATTTGAAGTGGCAGACTCACATTATCCAGTATGTCTTTGTGTGGAAGCAACAAATCTTTTTGGTACATATAACTAATTTCTCCATCAACGTATGTATTACCCGAATCAGAAGATGTAAGTGATGTAATAATGTTAAAAATTGTACTTTTTCCACAACCACTTGGTCCGACTAATGAAACAAGTTCTCCCCTGTTTACAAATAAATTTATATCCTTTAGAATTTGATTTCCATCATAGTACTTATTGATATTTTTAAGAATTATTTTTTTATTTTTGTCCTGGTAAGAATTCATTTGTAAATGCCTCATCAACGTCTAAATCCATTTTTATCAAGCCATTATTTTTCATAAAATTAGCATAATTTTTCCATACTGATACTTTCATTTCTCCCCAAAACTTTGCATCTGACTGATATTCACCAGCAAGATACTTTTGGCTTTCCACAACAAGATTTTTATCTAATTCAGGCACTGATTTTGAAAGAATTTCAGCTGCTTCTTTTGGATTTTCCATCGCAAAGCTATATCCCTTTGCAGTAGCTTCCATAAATTTTTTAGCAAGATCTTTATCTTCATTAGCTATTTTCTTGCTTGTGATAAGTACCGGTGTATAATAATCTAATGCAGGATCAATGCTTTTAATTGGTATATAATTTATATCTTCTTCTCTAAGCTGAGCTTCAATTCCAGTCCATCCCATATATACCCATGCGAAATCTATATTTTTCTTAGTCGCAGCAAAATAATCATCCTGACCTATATCTACTCTTTTTAGTTTGGAAAAATCAGCCCCATTTTTTTTCATTGCCAATTTGATGATTGCTTCTTCAGAAGGAGAACCCCATCCCCCATAAATTTTTCCTTCAAAATCTTTTGGTGAATGAATATTTTTTGAAACCGGAGATGCAAACCCTGAGGTGTTATGCTGAACTATTGCAGCAATTGCCTTGATAGGCAAAGGATCCTTCTCTCTAGTTAGGGCATAAGTAACATCTTCCTGATAACTTACGCCGAAATCGGCTTTTCCAGTCGCCACCAATGTTGGAGCATCACCATCAGATGGTTGTACTATATCCACATCCATTCCTAAATCTTTGTAATACCCCTTTTCCTTTGCAACATACATACCAGTATGGTTTGTATTTGGAGTGTAGTCTAACATTACCGTTATTTTTTTATTTTTGTATTTTACAGGTTCTTCAACTTTTTTAGAAAAGCAACCTGTAAGAATAGAAAGTGAAATTACTCCCACTAGTCCTAATGATAGTATTTTTTTTAGTTTCATTTTAACCTCCATTTTGTTTTAAATATTTTATGTCATTTTGTATATAAGCTTTATAAATTATTGATATAATTCTAAGTTAAATGGCTTTAACTATATATTTTTTCAAAAAAGATATAATACCCACAAATATTAAACTAAATATTACCACTAATATAGTGCAGGCAAACACCTTATCTAATGCATAGGAACTTTTTGCTCTAACCATATAAACTCCTAATCCATTTGAGCCTCCTAGCCATTCTGCAACCGTAGCTGCTATAAATGCATAAGTACTGGAAATTTTCAAACCTGTGAAAAACTTATTCAACGACATCGGAAACTTTAGATGAATAAAAGTTTTCCATTTACTTGCTCTCATTACTCTAAATAAATTTAAAAAATCTCTGTCTATACTATCCAAACCATCTGTGAAATTTATAAGCATAGGAAAAAAACAAGTTAGTATAACCAATAAAACCTTTGATTTAATTCCAAATCCAAACCATATTACAAGAAGAGGAGCTATTGTAATAGTAGGAATCATCTGTGTTACATACATAATTGGATAAAATGCTTTTTTAAGAATAGGTATGAAATCCATCATTGTACCTATTATAAGTGCGACCAAAACAGAAATTCCAAGTCCTAAAACCGTTTCCAGTAAGGTTACTTTACTATGAAACATAAGAATCTCCCAGTCATATAAAAATTCCTTATATATATCCATCGGCGATGGCAAGATATAAGAAGGTATTTTAAAATAACTCACAAAAATCTGCCAAATCAGTATGATACTAAAAAAAGTAATTATTGGATATAAGTAATTAAGCCATTTATCTGTGATTTTTAAGTTTTTCATCTATAGTAATTCCACCTTGTTTTTGATCTATTCTGAAAATAGTAATAACTCTTTCACAACCTAATTCAAATGGTATTAGATGTATTTTTTTTGCTAAATCAAATACTTCATCCAGTCCACCTTGAACTGTTGTACTATTTGCTCCAATTTCATATTTTAATCCACTTATTTCTATTTCATTAATACAAGCATCCACAACTTTATACATTTCTTCCTCGCAACCAAATGGTCTAAGTGGCATGACAGCTATATCTGCAATAACCATATAAAAATCTCCTTTCAACTTCAAATAAAAAAGCCCCTACAGTGAGGGACTAAATAAAATTCCAGCACTGGCATTATCCAATGGGTCAAAGGGTCGAAAAAATTCCTCTCAGCAAAAGCTCCCCTGTATTTTTATATTGTATTTATTATTATACCATAGAACTAAGTTTATTAACAAAATTTCTAACTATTTGTGCCGTAATTCCCCAAATAATATATTTACCATATTTATAAAAAATAACTTGATTCTTTAAACTTCCCCAAAAATATTCTCTTGAAATATTCATCTCGTCGAAAGGAAAGTCAGATGAAGGTGTAATTTTAATAGTATTATAATAAATATCCGGTTCGTTTTTCTTAAAAAAATCTATAGGCACAGTAAAAAGTTCCTCTACTTCATCATTTTTTATATCTAAATCGACATTTTTACATATTCCTAAATAGCAGTGTATAATTCCCTTAGTAGGTGTTATATATGAATCTAATTCTGTAATAATATCTAAATTACTGGAATTTGATTCTAATTCTTCGCAAAACTCTCTAATGGCAGCTTCTCTTGGAGTTTCTCCGTTATCAACTCTTCCACCCGGTAAAGATACTTCCCCGGGTTGATGCTTTAAATTTTTGGAACGAAGTTGAAATATAATTGAATCTCTTCCTTCTATTTCTACTACAGGAAGAACCACTGAAGATATAAAGGCTTTATCAGGACCTATTACCCCTTTATCATATTCTTTAAAAATTTTTCTGTAATCAATCATTTTTTCTCCTTACATAATTTATCTATTTAAATAATTTATAATTCTTCCGTTTTATAAAAGTATATCCCAAATTATGGAAAATAAATCTATAATTAATATATTATATTTTTTTATATTCTGATTTATATCACTAAATATGCTAGATAAAAGCATCTTTTATTTTAAAAGATTCACTCAACAGGTTATCTTTTATATTGATTCATCCTCATATGAATTTTATATAAAAATCAAGAGATATGTTAAAATAACTAAAAAATTACTCAGAAGGGTACCTATCAAATAATATTCAGCAAATACTATATCATCACTAATTTTTTTATATCTAGCTATTGATTTCGCAGTTAATACAAAACCGATAGCAGAATATTGGCCAACAGATAAAAGTAATAAAACTATACTCCTTTCCAAAATTCCAATCAAGGCTCCGGCATTTGGCTTACCTCCTCTTTTATGGACATCGCTATTTTTATTACTTTCTTTACTATAATTTGATTCATATTTAAATCCTTTTAATACTTTTTTAATAGTTATTTTACAAGGATTTACTATAATTAATAATCCCAGAATCCAAGAAAAAATCCTATCGAAACTCAAAATATTATTTTCATATATAGATTGAATTAATCCTGTATAAAAAATAGTATATTGTTTAGCCGAAATAAATAAAACAATAAAAATAATGCATAATATGTGTACAGCTTGATCAATTAAGTAGACAATTGCCTCTTTTCTTTCAGAAAATTTATTCTTACAATTAAGTTTATATGCAAATTTCACAACATCAACTATCAAATGAGCAATTGAAGCGGTTAAAGCATAAATAAAAGCAGAACTTCCAAATATTGGAGTTATAACCAAAATCATAACTATAAAATAAATTAAACAGTGCAAAAATAATTTTGGTATATTTTTTTCCTTTTCTACTGCTAAAGAATTTGATTGGAAATAGAAGTCGCCTAAAAAATGACCTATTAACATCAATAAAACTAATATTCTATACATAATTTTCCCTCCCAAATTCGGATAAGTATTTTTCAATGGTTTCCATTGCATACTTATAAGTATAGTATTTAGCACTTTTCAAAGCCTTATTAACGCTTGATTGCCCTATACTAAGAGCATTTGCTGTTTTATACTGATTTTGTCCGTTGGATAAATATGTCAAAATTATTTCTTTTTGTCTCTCAGTCCATTTTGATTTTAAAGCAGTACAAACAGATAATATAGAATTTAGCAATTCATCAATACAGTAATTTTTACTTTGATGTTTATCATCTGTCGAGCTAATCATCACATTTGAAATTCTTTCTGTATACTGCTTTTCTATACATTCTATTCTTGAGATCATTTCTCTCGCTCTATGGTATGCCGGACCATCTACTTCTGAAGAGTTTTCATAGTTAATATCAGTAGATATTGCTCCTATACCTATACCAAAGCGTACCTCAACTGATAATAAACCTATTTCTATGTAGGAAATAATTTCAATTGCTTTATCTGGAGTTTTTAAAAGTCCTTGGAATTCATCACCCAAAGTAATAATAAATTTAGAAGCTATATATTCATGGTATTTTTTATTTATGTCATCTAATAAATTTTTTAGTCTTTTTTGTATTTCATTTCTATTTTCTATTTTTCTTGAGTTTACAATATCACCGATAATGGCTGCATATCTCTGATTAGGAGAATTATTTATATTATTCATAATTAGCACCTCACAAAAGATTAAATATTACTTAAATATATAAGTATTTCATCTATATATTATACTATATATAAAGATTCCCTTCAATACGAATCTTTATATATAATTCACTTTAAAGGGAATCTTTTTATACTAATATACTAAAAATTTGAAATCAACTCCAATTATTTATATAATATTAAGAAAAAAAGAAAAAGCTGGAAAAATCCAGCTTGATATATTTATATTATCTTGATAATTCCTTTTTTGCTCTAATCAGGGTACTTTTAGAAATGCCGGTCATTTCTTCAACTTTTTTATATGAATAAGAATCTAGCATTTTTAATGCTTCTTCAATCTGTTTTTGAGAGTATTTTTTAGGTCTTCCTTCTTTGAATCCATTTGTTTTTTTAGCCTTATTTTTTCCGGACTGAATTCTTTCCACTAATAACGCTTTTTCAAACTCATTCATTGAAATAATGACTTTTAATACCATATCTCCAGCAATAGAATCATCTATAAGTCCAGTATCTAAAATATGAATATTTGCATTTTTGCTTCTTAAATTTTCAATAATCTCACAAGCATCCGAAACCGATTTTGCAAATCTATCTAATTTTGTCACAACTAAAGTATCCCCTTCTTTTATTAAAGAAAGTAAATTAGCAAGTTCCGGCTTGAAATTCATATCAAGAGTAGTTTCTTTTATTATTTTACAACCATAATATCGCTCACTTATTCTATCTTCTTGTTCTTTTAAGAAGCCTTGTTCTATTTGCTTAGGCGTAGTCGCTCTGCAATAACCATAAATCAAAATACTGCACCTCCTTAAAGTTTCAAAACTTATAACATATCAATCTATATAATTTCAGATAAAAATCTATAAAGTAAAAATAATTATATTTTTATTAAATATAATATTGAACAATTGTTTTAGATATTACATATTATATCATAGTTTGTACTAAAAAGACAATTACTAATATTCAAAAATAGAAAAATATTTTTGAATATTATATATGATGTATTATTTTCAATCTAATATAATCATATATATGGTTTAAAATTTTAATGGTACAATTTAAGATTCTATTTTTTAAAAAAATAAAACACCCAAATTCTTTTATTCATAATGAATTTGGGTATTACTAAAGATTCTATATTTTTCACTAATTAGTCTATTTTTTGTTTATGACTATAATTTTAGAATATAAATATAATTTTAAATAGCTTTTTATTCTAAATATATATTCATTCTAAAATTCCATTTATTCTTGGATTATTTTTTTCAACAATCCTTGAATTTCTTCACTATCCATAAATTCTTCAAAATCCATCTTTCTATCTAAAATTCCCATTTCTCCAATAAATATAATTCTATTGGCAATAGATGAAATAAATTGATGATCATGTGAACTAAACAATAACACTCCTTTAAAATCCTCTAGTGCTTTATTGACAGATGTTATGGATTCTAGATCGAGGTGGTTTGTAGGGTCATCTAGTATCAGTACATTGGCATTCGAAAGCATAAGTTTTGATAACATACATCTTACTTTTTCTCCTCCTGATAAGACATTGGCCTCTTTTAATGCCTCATCTCCACTAAATAGCATCCTTCCTAAAAAACCTCTTATATAACTCTCGCTTTTTTCTTCTGAATATTGTCTTAACCAGTCCACTAATGATAATTCACAACCATCAAAATATTCATTATGATTTTTAGGCATATAGTCTTGTGATGTAGTTACTCCCCATTTAAATGAACCTTCAAAATTTGTATCTTTTCCTGAAAGTATATCAAATAGAGCTGTTGTGGCAATATCATCTCCCATAAAGACAACTTTGTCTTCACTATCTAATCTAAAACTCACATCGTTTAATACCCTTACTCCGTCAATTTCTTTTGTGATATTGTGTAATTCTAAAACTTCATTTCCTATTTCTCTTTCCGGTTTAAAAGCGACATAAGGGTATTTTCTTCTCGAAGGTTGTATCTCCTCTATATTTAGTTTTTCTAATTGTTTCTTTCTAGAAGTTGCCTGTTTTGCTTTAGAAGCATTAGAGCTAAACCTAGCTATAAATTCTTTTAACTGAGCAATCTTTTCTTCTGCTTTCTTATTTTGATCTTTCATTAGCTGAAGCGCAAGTTGACTTGATTCATACCAAAAATCATAATTACCAGTGTATAATTGAATTTTTCCAAAATCTACATCTACTATATGAGTACATATAGTATTTAAGAAGTGTCTATCATGAGATACAACTATAACTATTGTTTCATCCAAATTTATTATAAATTCATTTAGCCATTTAATAGATGCATAATCAAGATGGTTTGTAGGCTCATCAAGAAGAAGAATTTCGGGATTCCCAAATAAAGCTTGTGCAAGAAGTACTTTGATCTTATCTCCTCCACTTAATTCATTCATTAGTGAATAGTGAAATTCCTTTTCTATTCCTAACCCCATTAATATTTTTTCGGCATTGGTTTCTGCATCCCATCCATCTAATTCAGCAAATTCTCCCTCTAACTCAGCGGCCTTTATACCATCTTCATCACTAAAATCTTCTTTCATATAAAGGGACTCTTTTTCTTTCATGATATTCCACAATCTCTCATGTCCCATTATTACAACATCAATTACAGGTGTGTTATCATATTTAAAATGGTCTTGTTTTAAAACAGACATTCTCTCCTTATCAGTAATAGAAACCACACCAGTATTAGGCTCAATTTCTCCTGATAGTATTTTTAAAAATGTACTTTTTCCAGCTCCGTTAGCCCCAATTATTCCATAACAATTTCCTTTGGTAAATTTTAAATTTACTTCTTTATATAACTCTTTATCACCAAATCTTAAACCTACATCAGTTACTTGTAACATTAATTTTTTCCTTCCTTTTATAATTTTTCTTATTACATATAAAAGGACTATCGAATAAAATCAATAGTCCAATTTACTCTATATTTCTATATTATCCAAAAATTCATTATTTTTCAAGTATTTTATAAGAATGCCAACTTTATAAAGAATAAAAGGGCTAGTATTATCATAACCCAAGAAATCTTCTCTCTTTCTTCCTTCTTGGCAAATATATTATAAATTAAATTAATTACCACATAAGATAGTATACCTATTGTCAATCCATCCCCAATACTAAATGTTAAAGCCATACTTACAACAGTAATAAACGATGGTAAACCTTCAGTAATATTATGTATATCAATTTCATGTATGGAACTTATCATTAAATATCCAACGTATATTAATGCAGGTGCAGTTGCACAAGCTGGAATAGCTATAAATATTGGAGAGAAAAACATTGCAATTAAAAACAATACTCCAACAGTAACAGCAGTATATCCTGTTCTACCACCTGCAAGAACGCCTGTGGAAGACTCAACATAAGTTGTAACAGTTGAAACACCTAACAATGCACCAATAGTTGTCGCAAATGAATCAGCTAATAATGCTCTACCTACATTAGGCACCCTACCATTTTCGTCAAGCATATTTGCTTTTGAAGAAACGCCTACAAGTGTACCAACTGTATCGAAAAAATCAACAAATAGAAGTGTTGAAACAACTACAAAAAAGTTTCCTATGTCTTTTGGATGAGCCATAAAGTTAAAATCCACTTTACCTGCTATTGGTTTTATAGATTCATATTTAAATATTCCATTTGGTAAGTATATACCTAATTCAGCAGCATGCTTGGGATTAGAAAGTGCATATATCCAAGCTATAATTGATGCTACGGCTATACCTGCCAAAATAGAGCCTTTTAAACCCTTTTTATCAAAAACTGCTATGACTATTAAACCTACAAAAGCAAATAGAACTGTTGGTGTGATATGGTTTAAACTAACTAAAGTAGCTTCATTTCCAACAATTAGCCCACAGCCTTTTAGCCCGATAAACGCTATAAATATTCCTATACCTGCAGTAACCGCGTGTTTCATATTTAAAGGTATAGAATTTACTACAGCTTCACGCACTTTAAATAATGTTAGAAAAATAAAAATAATACCTTCTACAAATACAGCTGTAAGAGCCACCTCCCAAGGAACTCCACCTTTAAGAACTACAGTATAAGCGAAAAAAGCATTTAATCCCATACCAGATGCAAGTGCAAATGGTAAATTAGCCATAAATCCCATTATAAAACAACCTATTGCTGCAGCAAGACAAGTACCAGTCACTAAAGCTCCTGCATCCATTCCGGCAGCAGAAAGTGTACCTGGATTAACGGCAATTATGTAAGCCATTGTTAAGAAAGTAGTAATACCTGCAACTATTTCTTTTCTTATGTTGGCATCTTTAACTGCCAACAATGGAAATAACTTGTTAATACCACTTAATTCTTGATTTGAATTCATTTAATACCTCCAAAAATTTATTAAGAAATATAGTTTATGTCATAAGGAGTAAAATCTATTGTAAATACAGTAGAATTTTCCCTACTAAACATCTTGTACTTAAAGCCATGATTAGTCAATATCTGGCTTACAAAATATAATCCTAGTCCACTACCTCCAGTATTTCTGTTTCTAGAAGTTTCAACTCTGTATAGAGGTTCAAAAATACTTTTTAATTGCTCTTTAGATAAAGATACACCAGTATTTTCAACTGTGAGTGTTACTAGATATTCAGAAAGTGAAATCATCTTTTCATTGAGTGTAACTATTATTGTATTATTTTCAGGTGAATAAAAAATAGCATTACCGATTATATTGTTAATTACTGTTTTCATATCTTCTTCATTAGCTACTATTTTTTGCCTATTTCTATAATTAGTAATGATTCTTATATTTTTTTGCTCGTATACAAAACGATGTTTATTAATTGAATTTTGAACAAGTCCATTGATATCAATCTCTATTTTTTCAGATTTTTCATCAAATATATCTTTTCTGGAAATTTCCATCATCTTACTTATCAAAAATTTCATATCCTGGGTTGTATCGTAACATTTTTTTAAATATAATTCCCTATCTTTATATTTACCTATATTGTGAATCATACCTTCTAATTGACCACTAATAACAGTAATAGGTGTCTTTAATTCATGCGAAATAGCAGCAATAAAAGCTTTTTTTCTACTCATTTGGAAATGCTCTTGATCAATTATAGTGATAAGTGGTTTAGTTACCAATTCAAAAAACAGATAAGAGCCTAAAAAAGAGAAAATTATTACTATAATAATTATTATAGGAAGAAGGATTATATCAGCCTCTTTTATCATATTTATTAAAAAAACGGAATTTCTTATCGATTTACCTTCTAAATTGGTTTTATATAGTCTAACTATAACAAAATATGTAATCAGAATTATTAAAGAGGCCAGTGTTGTTTCAATAAAAAATGTCGTAATTAAAACCTTGAGTTTTAAATTCAGCTTATTCCATTTATTAATCAATTTTCTCAAGAGTGTAACCAATACCTTTCACTGTTTTAATATACGGAAGTTCGATTTTTTTTCTAATATTTTTAATATGAGCATCTACTATTCTAGTGTCACCATAAAAATCATATCCCCAAATACTATCCAACAAGTTTTCTCTTGTAACTACCTGCGGATATTTTTCAATTAATTCTTTTAATATATTAAATTCTTTAAGAGTTAATTCAATACTATTACCATTTACATTAACAGTATAAGTATTTAAATCCAGAGTTAAATTTTCAAACTCTAAAACACTACAATTAGTTGGTTTTAGACCCCTTCTTAATATCGCTTCTACTCTTTTTACAAAGACGTTGAATGAAAATGGTTTTGTAATATAATCATCACAACCTAATTCAAATCCCTTCATTTCATCAGTTTCTTCTGTTAATGCAGTTAGAAAAATTATAGGGATATTTGATGTACTTCTTATCATCTTACAGGCTGTATATCCATCTAAATTAGGCATCATAATATCCATTATAATTAAATCATATTTACTTTCTTTAAATTTTTGTATAGCCTCCACTCCATCTGATACGGCATCGACAATATAATCTTTGGCTTTTAAAAATTCAACCATAAGTTCCTGTATATCTTTATCATCCTCTACTACAAGGATCTTATATTGATTCATAACAACCTCTCCTTACGTGACCAAAATAATCACTCAATTTTCATATACACGTAATTATATCATATTTGTCGAATTCTATCAATTTAAAAATTAATCATATCTTCGTTCAAAAATCAGTATTCCTTAATTTTATTGACAAAAAATATACAAACATTCTTTGTGAAAAATATCAAAAAAGAACGATTTTTTAATAAAAATTATACAATATAGTCTTTTTTATAGTATACTTAAATTAAATATAAAAACATAAGGAGGCTCATATGAGACATATCGTATTATTCAAATTTAATGAAAAAAAAAGTGTGGAAATATTGTCTGAAGATCTTGTCAAAATTTATGATAATCTGAGAGATAAATACAAGGTAATAAAAGAATATGATTATAAAATAAATGTCTTGGAAAAAGATTCAAATATGGATTTGATTTTATTTATTGACATAGAAGATAAGAACAAGCTTGATGATTATTTGCTTCATCCAGAACATCTAATGCTTTTAGATAAAATAAAATCAGAAGGTATTATTTCAAAAGCGGTAATAGATATTGATTAGTAAAATAAATAATACAGGCTCTTATAAATTTATAATTTGAATTCTTAAATAGAATCAAGGATGTTAAATTTAATGTGAGCCTGTATTATTATAAATTTCTACTATATAGATTAAAAATCTTTTATATTTTTTAATTCTTGATTTTTTTTAGATTTTATTAAATGTTTTAAACTTTCTTAATCTCAAAGCATTCGATACTACACTTACAGAAGAAAAACTCATCGCTGCTGCCGAAATCATAGGATTAAGAAGTGGCCCGCCAAATATATAGAAAAAGCCTGCAGCGAAAGGTATTCCTATTATATTATATCCAAAAGCCCAACCTAAATTTTGCTTTATATTTTTAATAGTTTCCCTGCTTAGCTTTATGGAATTTGGAACATCCATCAAATCACTTCTCATCAATACAATATCTGCTGATTCCAGTGCTACATCAGTACCATTTCCTATGGCTATTCCGACATTTGATTGTGCAAGAGCTGGAGCATCATTTATTCCATCTCCTACCATTGCGACAAATTCACCTTCATTCTGTAGTTCAATAATTACATTAGATTTTTCAGAAGGCAAAATATCTGCTTTCACAATATCAATACCTACTTCCCCAGCAATTGCTCTAGCAGTTTTTTCATTATCACCTGTAATCATAGCCACTTTTATTCCCATATCATGCAATTTTGATATAGCTGCCTTACTACTTTTCTTCACTGTATCGGCAACACAAATTATCCCTAATAAACTTTTGCTATTAGCAATATACATAGGTGTTTTTCCTAAATTCGCAAGCTCACTCGCTTTTTCTATACTTTTATTATCTATCACTCCAACAAATTCCTCTATAAGTTTTCTATTACCAATAAAGAATTTTTTGTCATTGTCAATATTTTTATCTATGTTATCAATAGTGCCGGATATTTCTGTGATAATACCTTTACCTGTAATACTTTCAAATCTATCAACTTGATATAGATCTATTTTTTTTTCTTTGGCATATTCTACTATTGCCTCTGCCAAGGGATGTTCTGAATTGGATTCTGATGATGCGGCTAGTCTAATAAGTTCATCACTATCAATAGAATTATCAACTAAATATATATCTGTAACCGTTGGTTTTCCTTCTGTTATTGTACCTGTTTTATCAAAAGCAACAGTTGTTATTTTATGAGCAGATTCAAGAGAATCTCCTCCTTTTATCAATATTCCATTTTCTGCACCTACTCCTGTACCAACCATTATGGCAGTTGGTGTTGCAAGTCCTAATGCACAAGGACAAGCAATAACAAGAACAGAAACAAATATTGTAAGAGAAAACTCAAATCCGGCTCTACCGATAAAAAACCATAGTAATGCTGATATTATTGATATAAGCATTACCGCTGGTACAAAATATCCCGATACTACATCTGCCAAATTAGCAATTGGAGCCTTTTTATTTTGAGCATCCTCGACTAATTTAATAATTTGGGATAACATTGTATCTTTACCAATTTTTTCAGCTCTAAATTTGATAAAACCATTTTTATTTATGCTCGCTCCAGTCACAAAATCACCAATGTTTTTTTCTATCGGTATACTTTCACCTGTAAGCATAGATTCGTCAACTGATGTATTTCCAAAAATAACAGTTCCATCTACTGGTATTTTCTGACCAGGTTTGACTAATATGATATTGCCTATTTCAACATTTTCAATGGGAATTTCTTTTTCTTCTCCATTTACTTCAATAATGGCAGTTTTTGCTTGTAAGTCCATTAATGATTTTATAGCTTTTGAAGTTTTAGCTTTACTTCTGGCTTCAAAATATTTTCCGAGCATTATTAAAGCTATTATTACACCACAACTTTCAAAATAAAGTGGTAAATGTTGGTGAGTTCCCAAAATACTATTATGAAACTCATTGTCAAAAGCCAGTCTATAAGTATTTACTAAGCTAAATATAAATGCTGCAGATGTCGAAACTGCAACTAAAGAATCCATATTAGGACTTTTATTAAATAATGATTTATATCCATTTGTATAAAATTTACTTCCAGCTATCATAACAGGCACCACAAGAACTATTTGTAAAATAGCATGATAAACAGGATTTTCGTGTGGAGAAACTATATGTGGAAGACCTATTCCAATCATAGGCCCCATAGAAACTGTAAAAAGAAGTGATGCAAATACTATTGCTATAATAAATCTCTTTAATACAATTTCATTCTCTTCTTCAACTATTTCATCTTCTTCCATAACCATATGAAAACCCACTTTTTCGACTGCCAATCTTATATCTTCTATACTACATATGCTTGGATCATATTCTATAACCGCTTTTTCAGTTGCAATATTCACAATTGCTGATGAAATCCCCGGAGTTTTTTTCAAAGACCTTTCAGCAGATTTTGAACAAGCCGCACAACTCATACCATCGATTTTAAAATCTAATTTTTCCATTTTTACCTCCTCACATCAAAATGATATGTTATTATTACTAAATTGGGAATACTAAGTTATAAAGAATACTATTTATAATAATTAATTTTTCATGACTACTAAAACAAATTAGAAATCTACAGTGATATTAATAGTCAATTCGTTTACCCTTTAATTATATTATACACCAAAAACAACTAATTTATAGATGTATTATAATATATTATTGAATACTGTCATATAATTTTATATAATGTAAGTATAATTTTTTATAACAATTAGGAATGGAGTAATTAATATGAGTAAATCTACTAGAAAAATTATAATGTTCATTGCATTATTTTCGGTATTTTCATCAATGAGTACATTAATATATAAAACTATTTATAAATTGGATATACCATGGTTTTTAATTGCAGGTGGCCTAATATGTGGATTAGTACTTGCTTATCTCGTAAGATCCTATGATTCTGATGATGATTATATGCCTAAAAATTCTAAAAAACTAAAGTAAAATTTTTGCCTCTTCAGTAAGAAAGAGGCTTTTTTATATTCAAAATCTATACAATATATACATTTTCTGATATAATATTAAAGTTGTATTTAAAAAATAATTATTGCTTTGTATTTAAAACACCTGCAATACTTATTTTTAATAGTTATTACTATAATATTTTTTAATAAATTATATTCATAATAATATATATTTTATATAAAATCAGTAAATTTTAAAGGAGAAACAAAGTGAATAATAAACATAATAATATTATTAATATAGCAGTAATTGCCCATGTTGATGCTGGAAAATCCACTTTGGTAGATGCATTTTTAAATCAAAGTGGTGTATTTAGAGATAATGAAGTTGTCAAAGATTGTGTAATGGATAGCAATGACCTTGAGCAGGAAAGAGGTATAACGATATATTCAAAAAATTGTTCAATAAGACATGGAGATTGTAAAATAAACATTGTGGATACTCCTGGACATAGCGATTTTTCTTCTGAGGTTGAGCGTGTTCTTAAAACAGTAGATACAGTTATTCTGCTTGTGGATGCTACTGAAGGTCCAATGCCACAAACTAGATTTGTTCTACAAAAGTCATTAGAACAGGGATTAAGACCAATCTTGTTCATAAATAAGATTGATAAAAAAGATCAAAGAGCTGAAGAAGTAGTAGATGAAGTTTTCGATTTATTTGTTGAATTAAATGCTACTGATGAACAGTGTGATTTTCCTATTGTTTACGGTATTGCTAAACAAGGTATAGCAAAAAAAGAGATGGATGATAGTAGTGAAGACCTTACACCTTTATTTGAAACAATTGTTAATCATGTAAATGCATATCCAAATTATGATAATGAACCCCTTCAAGTTCAAATTTCAGCATTAGCATATGATGATTATATTGGTAGACTGGGTATTGGTAGAGTTTTTAAGGGAAAACTGGATCAAAGTGTTCAGATAAATATTTGCTCTGAAGGCGAAGAACCTAGAAAGGGCAAAATTTCTAAGCTTCAAGTATATGAAGGGTTAAAATCCGTAGAGGTAAAAGAAGCATTCAGTGGAGATATGGTAGTCATCGCAGGAATACCCGATATTTCTATTGGCGAAACAATATGTGATGCAGATTCTAATTTACCTATGGGCAAAATACTTATAGAAGAACCTACATTATCTATGAACTTTATGGTTAATGATTCACCTTTTGTAGGAAGAAGTGGTAAATTTGTGACTACCAGACATATAAAAGATAGATTGGAAAAAGAGCTTGAAATAAATGTTGGATTAAAGGTAGAACCACTTGAAACGACAGATGGATACAGAGTAAGCGGACGTGGTGAACTTCATTTATCAATTTTGATAGAAAACATGAGGCGAGAGGGATACGAACTTGGTGTTTCTAAACCTCAAGTCTTATTCAAAAAAGATGAAAATGGCAATATAATAGAACCTATTGAAAGGGTCACTGTAAGTTGTCCTGAAGAATATTCTGGATCAGTTATAAATGAATTAAATATGAGAAAAGGTATAATGGAATCTATGGATTTGGTTGACGGATATGTTAAAATTCAATACCTGGTTCCTACCAGAGGCCTTCTTGGTTATAGAAGTGAGTTTATTAATACTACCAGAGGAGAAGGTACTCTACTGAACTCATTTGAAAAATATAAAGAATACAAAGGTGAAATACCATCTAGATTAAATGGGGTGCTAATTTCTCAAACAGCTGGCAAAACAATGGGATATGCTTTAAACGCCCTATCATCTAGAGGAGTACTTTTCGTCGATCCTGCTGTGGATGTATATGAGGGTATGATAATTGGAATGAATTCCAGAAAAGAAGATATGACTGTAAATCCTACTAAAAACAAAAAAATGAGTAATGTAAGAGCATCCGGATCTGATGATGCCATAAAACTTTCTCCACCTAAAATTTTCACACTGGAAGAATCTTTAGAATTTATAGAAGATGATGAACTTGTTGAAGTAACTCCTGATGCAATAAGGCTAAGAAAAAAGATTCTCAATGAACAAGATAGAATAAAATATAATAGATCTATAGCAAATAAAACAATATAGATGAGTTTATAAAAAAGTAAGCTTATGAAAATAAATCCTTCTATGATAATTAATTTACCATAGAAGGATTTTTAAATCTACAAACTTTTTATATGCTTAAAATTACCATAAAAGCTATTTGTTTCATAATGAAGAAAGTTTTCTCTAATTAATATTAACTTGCTAAATTTTATATTGGTCCAAAATTACCTTCTTTATAATGTTTTCTACAAAGAGCTATATATTTGTCATTTGCTCCAAGCACAATCTGCTCTCCTTCACGAACTATTCCATTTTCATTATATCGTGCATTACATGTAGCCTTAGAACCGCACCAGCAAACTGTTTTTACTTCATGAATTTCATCTGCTATTGCTAATAGCCTTTCAGAACCTTCAAATAAATTATTTTTAAAATCCGCTCTTAATCCATAGCACATCACAGGTATTTCAAGTATATCAACTATATCAGATAAAAAATCAATTTCTTTTTTTGAACAGAATTGAATTTCATCAACAATTATACAATCATAATTTTTTATCTCACTTTCTTTATATTTCTTGAATTTTGACATTAATTCTCCATCATGTTCTAATCCTATCCTCGATCTAATATTAGTATCTCCATCTCTTTTATCAACATCCGGTTTAACCAGCAGGGCTTTTTTGCCTCTCTCATGATAATTATAATGGACCATAAGTACATTTGCTGTTTTAGAACTTCCTACCACACCATAATAAAAATATAATTTTGCCAATTTATCCTCCTTAATACTTTGTACAAAATATAGTAACTTATTTTGTATATTTTTCTATAAAAACAAAGCTATATAGTAGATAACTATCGTACCACAAATCCAGCAACCAGTCATATATCTATCTACACCTTTTTTATCGTGATAATATTTGCCTAAGAATTTTTTATCTACTTTCTTTGACTCTTCAATTTGTGAAATTATTTTTCTATAATATGTATGTGTACCAAAAAAACCCGCATATGCGAAAAATCCAAAACTCAAGATATAAAGGGAAATCCAAATGGGTTTTTTCAAGAAATATGCAATGGTTGCCAACATTACCTGTATACCAATTATTGCTATACCCCTGAAAGTCATTTTTCTATAGATATACCAAAACGGACCGGCAAGTAGAGCTCCTTTATTGAAATACTTTTTTGTATTTTTTTCTTCAAAAAGTTCGAATGCTTTTTTATAAAATTCATTGTAATTTACATCTACTAAACCTTTTGTCGTCACTTCTTTTACATTTTCATATTTAATATTATTTTTAAACATCTTTATCCTCTTCAACCATTTTTTGATTATCATCATTTTCAAAACTATCATTAGTTTTATTAGGATTTGGAGTTATTTCATATTTACTATCCAGTATATCCATAAACTCTTCACCTGTTATCGTTTCATTTTTTAATAGATAATTTGAAATTTCATGAAGTTTATCTATGTTTTCCTTTAGAATTTCAAGAGCGCTGTCATGGCATCTTCTTACTATCTCAACTACAGCTTTATCAATTTTTGAAGAAGTTTCCGGAGAACAAGCGAGAGAAGTATCTCCTCCAAGATATTGATTATTTATAGTTTCAAGTGCTACCATTCCAAAATCTTCATCCATACCGAATCTAGTTATCATTGCTCTAGCTATTTTGGTTGACATTTCTATATCATTGGCTGCACCTGATGTTTGTATATTGAAAATAAGTTCTTCTGCTGCTCTACCGCCAGTATAGGTAGTAATCTTATCAATGGCTTCATCTTTTGTCATTAATACTTTTTCTGTTTCGTCAATTTGCAGTGTATATCCCAATGCCCCTGAAGTTCTAGGAATAATTGTGATTTTATGAACAGGTGCAGAATGCTTACCAGCAGCGGCTACAAGAGCATGCCCAACTTCATGATAAGCAATAACTTTTTTTTCTTTATCATTAATTACTGCACCTTTTCTTTGATAGCCTGCAATCACAGTTTCCACAGACTCTTCTAAGTCTTCTTGGATAACTATATTTCTTCTACATCTTACTGCTCTTAAAGCTGCTTCATTAACAATATTGGCAAGTTCAGCTCCTGAAGCACCAGAGGTTGCCCTTGCAATTTGAGTATAGTCTATATTATCATCCATATTAATATTTTTAGAATGGACTTTTAATATTGATTCTCTACCATTTAAATCCGGTAGTTCTACTGGAACTCGTCTATCAAACCTACCAGGTCTTAATAAAGCATTATCAAGAGATTCAGGTCTATTTGTAGCCGCGAGCATAACTATCCCCAAATCACTTTCAAAACCATCCATTTCGCTCAATAATTGATTTAAAGTTTGCTCTCTTTCATCATTTCCACCAAAATTAGAATTCCTTTTTTTACCAATAGCATCAATTTCGTCGATAAAAATAATACAAGGAGCTTTCTCTTTAGCCTGTTTAAATAGCGATCTTACTCTAGACGCTCCCATACCTACAAACATTTCTACAAATTCCGATCCGGAGATAGAAAAGAAAGGTACACCTGCTTCTCCGGCAACGGCTTGTGCTAAAAGTGTTTTACCTGTTCCTGGAGGCCCAACTAACAAAGCTCCTTTTGGCATTTTGGCTCCAATTTTAGTGTATTTTTCGGGATTATGAAGAAAATCAACTATTTCAGTAAGAGCCTCTTTTGCTTCATCTTGACCTGCAACATCATCAAAACTTACACCTGTTGACTTTACATATAGTTTAGCATTACTTTTGCCAAAGGACATCATTCCGCCGCCTGCTCCCATTTTTTTGCTCATATTATTTACAATATATCTACCAATCATCCAAAATAGTAATGCAGGAAGAACCCAAGTCAACAGAAATCTTTGAACCGGCGAATTTTCAGTTGGTATATCTTTACTATACTTAGCACCCGACTTTTCAAGTTGTTTCACTAGATCAGGGTTTTCAAGTTTACCGGTGATATAAGCCTTATCTTCACTATCTGTTTTTTTAGTAAAAAAAATCTTATTATCTTCAATTTTTACTTTTTCTACCTCTTTTTTTTCTAACATTTGCAAAAACGTACTGTAATCAACTTCATTAACCTTATTCTTAGTAATACCCGGAAGTAGAAAACTGTTAAAAACCAACATAATAATTAGTAATAAACCATAAAATCCGAGGTAATCCGTTTTCGGTTTTTTATCATTATCCATCTAAAATCACTCCTTATAAATTTTCCAAATAACTAATAGTATCTTGAATTATCCAGTCAGGCGTAGAGGCACCCGCAGTTACTCCAATTGTTTCATAATTATTGAAATCAATGTTTTTTAATTCCTCACTGGTTTCAATGGCAAGAGTATCAACAACTTCTTTGCAAATTTTAACAAGTTTTTGGGTATTAGAACT
Source organism: Peptostreptococcus canis (assembly GCF_014229965.1). GTDB lineage: Bacteria > Bacillota > Clostridia > Peptostreptococcales > Peptostreptococcaceae > Peptostreptococcus > Peptostreptococcus canis. The sequence continues at coordinate 7,823 of NZ_JABGBW010000002.1, read as the reverse complement.
ATGTTTGCCTCCTATAACCACCATCACATCCACTTTTTCTGACAAATCTCTTGCTGACTGTTGTCTAACTCTTGTAGCAGAACAAATGGTATTTTCTATTTCTATATTCAAATCAATTGAATTAATATAGTCTATTATCTTTTCGAATTCTTTTTCATTCATAGTAGTTTGAGCTACTACAATATACTTTTTATCACTATTTAAATCTATTTTTTTAACGTCCTCTAAAGTTTTAGCTATTATTGCCTTATCCATACACCATCCGTTTATTCCTATTATTTCCGGATGATCTTTATCTCCTAACACCAAAACTTGTTTTCCCTCATTGTAGCTCTTATTTACAATTTGATGTATTTTTTTTACAAAAGGACAGGTTGTATCAATTATGTCAATTTTTCTGATTTCGGCTTCATCATATATCTTTTTTGCCACTCCATGAGATCTTATAATCATCTCTAGATTTCCCTCTTCTATTTGCTCCATTGAATCAACTGTAATTAAACCTTTTTCTTCATATTTTGATACTGCCTGTTTATTATGTATTAACGGACCAAGAGCATAAACTTTCTTATCTTCGTTTGAAATTAATTCTTCCCAAGCCATATTCATAGCTCTTTTTACGCCAAAACAGAACCCGGCATTATCAGCTATTATAACTTTTTTCATAATCTATTCCTTTATTACTCCTTTCATATTCGCAAAATAATTTTTCACGACAACATCAAAACATTTTTGTGATATTTCGGCATATTCTTCTTTGTTTACTTTCCTTTTTTTATATTCTGCCATATCAATAGTTTCTCCAATTACTATCTTAACTTTGGAAAAGAGTTTGAAATTCGTAATAATACTCATTGGAACTATATCGGCCTTTGTTTTTATGGCAAACATTGCAACCCCCGGTTTTGCAGGTAAAAAATTATTTCCCATGCACCTCGTTCCTTCAGGGAAAATCCCTAGAATGCGTCCACTTTTTATTTGATTTATTATTTCTTTTACTGTTGATATACTAGGATTTCCTCTATCAATAGGAATCACCTCTAGTTTTTTTAATATATTTTTTAAAATGAAAACATCAAATAGTTCTTTTTTTGCTACCGGTATAATTCTTCTATTTTTGATAGCAATCAACATAAACACCGGATCCAGAAAATGTTTGTGATTTGCTATAACAATAATATTTCCTTCATCCGGAATATTTTCTGCACCTACTATCTCCACTCTATAAAGTATCCTGGCCAAAAAACTTAGGATACTGCATATAAACTTATAGAAACTCATATTCTTCTCCTAACTCTTAACTTTGCTTATAATGCATTCTACCACTTCATCTATACTCATATTAGTAGAATCTATTTCTACAGCATCATCTGCCTTGACCAGTGGAGCAAATTCCCTATTTGAGTCAATTTCATCTCTACAAATCACATCTTTTATAACTTCATTCAAAGACACATGTTCTCCTCTTTCTATCAACTCTTTATATCTTCTTTTTCCTCTCATCTCAGCTGATGCATTAAGATAAAATTTATTTTTAGTATCTGGGAAAATATGTGTTCCTACGTCTCTACCATCTAAAATAACGCTGGATTTCAATCCGATTTCCCTTTGTTTTTTCACTAATATCTCTCTTACTTCTTTAATCTTTGCAACGTAAGAAACATTTGAACTTACTTCATTGGTTCTAATTTTTCCATCTACATTGATTCCATCTAAATAAATGGAATTATCTCTAAAATCAACGTCTGAATTCTTACATATTTCAATGACACTTTTTTCATCCTTCACATCTATATTGCTGCAGATACATTTTAATGTTATAGCACGGTACATTGCACCTGTATCAATATAATTGATACCCATTTTTTTTGATATTAATTTTGAAATAGTGCTTTTACCTGCGCCAGCAGGACCATCTATAGCTATTATTATATTGTTCATATCACTCAATGGCTAATTTGCCACTCCTTTCAAATTTATAATATATAAAGAACCTTTATTTTTACTATATAAAACGATTAATTTACATTGACTCAGCAGCTGAAAGTCCAGCTAGATAACCAGTAGAAAATGCTATTTGAAGGTTATAACCTCCAGTCAAAGCATCAACATCTATAACTTCACCGGAAAAATATATTCCAGCTATAACATTGGATTCTAATGTACTTGGATTTATATTCTTTACATTTATTCCACCAGATGTTATTGTTGCTTTATCAATACTTTCTAATTTCTCTGGAGTAAAATGACATTCTTTAATTGCTAAAATCAGTAAATCAATATGTTTATTTGTCAAATTGCAACATTTGGCATTAATAAAATCGACATCATAATCGACAGTTTTGCTACAATAATTTAATAAAGATTTAGCAAAATTATTTGGAAATATTTTTTTAAAAGAACTTAAAACTGTTTTTTTATTATCATTTGTGATCATATTTCGTATATCTTCATTCGATATATCAGGAATAAAATCTACAATTAAAAAAAATTCATCTATTGATTTATTTAAGTATGAAGAAGCTTTTAAAGCAGCCGGACCTCCAATACCTTTGTGCGTGAAGACTATATCATCTTTTATTGAACAAATTTTCTTTTTTCTTTTATTATTTCTAAATATATGAAGATTTATATTTTTCAACGAAACTCCCGGAATTAATTTTGTCCAATTTTCTTTAATTATAATAGGCACTAATGCTGGTTTAGTATCAACTATATTGTGCCCCAATTCGTTCATTATAGATAACATAACTCCATCAGAACCGGTATTTTTATAAGATACTCCACCGGTACTGATTATTATTTTATCAACATTGAAAATATTTTCTTTAGTATACACTCTTTTTACTTCACCATCAACAATATTATCAACTTTCGAATTATAATAAACATCTATTCCACATTTTTTTATATAGCTTTCTAATTCGTTTATTAAATCTTGAGATTTTCCTGATTTTAAATATACTTTATCGTGATTATTGATTTCGACTACATATTCTAATCCTAAAACAGATTTTATAAATTTCATTAAATCATTATTTGTAAATGAATAGAAAGATGAATAAAGAAATTTTGAGTTATTCACTACATTATCAAAAAACATCGAAATATCTTTATTATTAGTGAAGTTACATCTTCCTCCGCCAGTCATTTGCAATTTTCTGCAAATTTCTTTGTTTGATTCTATAATACAAACTGAAATTTTATTGTTATGTTTTTTAGCTGAAATAGCTGCAAAAATCCCTGCAGGACCTCCACCTACAATTGCTATATTGTATCTTTTCTCTCTTTTTTTCATTATATATTACTCCAAAGCACTTTTACTTTCCGGCTTTAACGTTTTACAATCTATATCAAGATGTTGCGTATCATTCATTTTGATTACAACAGGACCGTAATTTCTATATTCAACTATATTCAAAGCCGTATTATCCTGCTTTATTCTGTATATATTTCTTACATGTGAATCTAAAAAACTAAGTAGCATTACCCTTACAGTTACAGAATGAGAAACCAGTAATATGTGCTTATCATTGTATTTTTTGTTTAATTCTTCTATTAATTTATCTTGACGGTCTTTTATAATATGAAGATTCTCTCCACCCGGTATTTCAACTTTATCAGGTTCATTTCTCCATTTACTAAACATATCAGGATATTCTTTTTCTATTTTTTTCATTTGCATACCTTCCCAGATTCCAAAACCCATCTCTCTAAGGTATGGTGTAGGAATTGCATTTATTCCTAGTTCAGCACCAATTATTTCTGCGGTTTGAACAGCCCTTCCTAAATCGCTGCAATATATAATATCAATAGGATATTCTTTTAGCGCATTTGCAATATACTTTGCTTGCAATTCACCTAAATCCGTCAATGGAGAATTGCCATGCCCCTGAGTCTTGCTTAAAGTATTCCAAATAGTTTGACCATGCCTAACTAAATAATAAGTGTTCATATATACCCCTTTCAAAATAATAACCCAATATGCAAGCATATTAGGTTATTATATATTATTCAAATGTTTCAAATTTTTCCCAAATACTTTCCAATTCTTTAAAATAAGCTTTTATATCATCTTTCTCTCTCATTGCCACCCCTATTACCAAAGCATTTGCAACACTAAATGCCGGAACAAGAGAATCTATAAAAGACACCATATTATTTTTAACTGTAACCACTACATCCGATATTTTCGAAATTGGAGCATTGTAACTATCAGTTATAGCTAAAACCTTAGCCCCTCTTTCCTTTGCAAATTTAACTACTTGTAAAGTTTTTTTAGAATATCTCGGAAAACTTATAGATATCAACAAATCTTCTTCACTTAGTTTAATCATCTGCTCGATAGGTTCTCCCATATCCATTCTGATAATTCTCACATCATCTAATATGTAATTTAAATAATATCCCAAATATTTTGCAACATAAATTGAACTTCTAAGCCCCATTATATATACTTTTCTAGCTGACATAACCAAATTTACAGCTTCTTGATAATCAACCTGAGAAAGAGTTTCCATTGTTTCTTTTATATTGTCTATATCATCCTTAAGAACCTTTTCAAGTATTATGCTATCACTTGGATATTCCGTATTAGACATCTCAACTCTCTCTACCGTGGTAAGTTTTGTCTTTATTAATTCCTGTAAGGCATCTTGAAATTTTGGATAGCCTGTATAACCAAGTGCATTTGCAAATCTAACTACTGTAGATTCACTTACTCCAACAGTTTCTCCTAATTTTGAAGCTGTCATAAAAGCTACTTTCGGATAATTATCCAAAGTATATTTTGCAAGTAGCTTTTGTCCTTTACTCATACTGTTGTAATTATTATTTATTATCGTTATTAGTGATTTTCCATCGTTGCTCTCTAGTTCTTTTACCATAATTATAAACCTCTATTTGTAAACCTTATTCTAATTTATATTATACAAGATTTGTGGAATGTATTCAATTGATTATTATCTTTTCTCGATAAGAAATAAAACCGGTGGGTTATTTCTCTGATTTATAAACTCAATTTTTGATATATTGAATTCTTCCTGTTTTACCTGCTTTAAAAAATCCATTACTGCATCATACTCATCCATGCCACCTTTATGGGATAAATATGTCGCTATACAAATACATCCGTTTTTTTTGAGAATTTTCATAGATTTTTCTATAGCCATTATTGTATTTGTAGGTGTAGTTATTATACTATGATCTCCTTTTGGTAAATAACCCAGATTAAATACAATAAAATTTACCTGTGTATTTACATACTTATCTAGAAACTGATGTCCATCATTGATTAAAATGCAGTTATCAGGAACAACACCATTATTATCTATTTTTATTTTTTCTTGAGTGTTTTTTATTGCTATATCTTGAATATCAAATCCATATGCAATTCCTTCTCTGCCTATAAGTTTCAATAAATATAAAATATCATTCCCATTTCCAACAGTAGCATCTACTACAATACTTCCTTTTTTTATTTTTTTTAAAGCTATAGCTTTTATATAGTTATTGACATTATTATAAATATTATTATATTCATTTAAATTAGAATTATCATTTTTGTTTTTAAAAACTCTATTTATTTTTTCCGTCTTTAACTGTTTTTTAAATAATTTACCATTATTCATTTTTTAAGTATTCTACCTCCTCATTAGTCAAATGCCTATATTTACCCTTCTCTAAATTCCCTAACTTTATATTTCCAAGTTGGATTCTTTTTAGGTTCATTACCGGATGCCCTATCTTTTCCAACATCTTTCTGACCTGTCTATTATGTCCCTCATGAATTGTAATTTTACATACTGAATAATCTTTTATAGAATCTTTTTTTATAATTTGTAATTTTGCCTTAGATGTTATATAATCGTCTATTTTAAGTCCACTTTCAAATTTTTTAATTTCTTCTCGTGATGGAATTCCTTTCACTGAAGCAAGATAAATTTTATCTATCTCATGTTTGGGATGAGTTATTTTATATGTTAAATCTCCATCGTTAGTAAGTAATAAAAGACCACTAGTTTCATAATCTAATCTGCCCACCGGATATAATCTTTCATCTATATCTTTTATCAAATCCAACACATTTTTTCTATTAAATTGGTCTTTTACAGTCGTTATATAGCCTTCCGGTTTATTTAGTAATATATATATCTTTTTATCAAAATTTTTAGATAAAACTACCTCGTCTAACTCTATAATATCATTTTCTAAATCAACCTTAGTACTTAAATCATAAACTGTATTTCCATTTATTTTTATTCTACCTTCTAATACATATTTCTCTGCTTTCCTTCTAGATGCTATACCCATAGTAGCTAAATATTTATTAATTCTCATATTGCCTCCAAAAAAGCTATCCCAATAATTAAAATTGAAATAGCTTAGATTAACTCTGATTTCTATTTAATTCTGTCCTGAATTACCACCTGTTTGACCTTGTAATCCTGATTGTCCCTGTGTACCACCTGTTTGACCCTGTTGGTGGTTTGAGTTTGAACCATTTGTAGCACCGTTCTGACTATTATTATTGCTACCTGTATTATTGCCACCATTTGAAGAAGAGTTTATTCCATTACCGGAAGAACCAGGGTTATTATTTATATTATTTGATTGAGAATTCACTCTGTTATTATCTCTTTCATATTCAAAACTTTTCTGTCCATAAATTGATCCGGATGTATACTTTCCCTTATTCTCTTCAGCAGTCTTCTTTGCATTTTCTTTTCTTGTAATTATAGCTTTTTTTTGAGAACGATATGCTTTTTCTGCTTGTTCCAACATTTCTTCGGCTTTATCACGAATTTTAGCAGAACCTGATTTATCATTTAATAAATCTTTAAGTTCTTTTATTTCCTGTTCATAGTCTTTCCTGAACTTTGCTTTATCCGCTTTATGTAATTTCAATGCTTGATAATACATTCCTCTGGCTTCAGAATTAGATTCATCCTCTTCAAGTACCTTTGATAAATTTGTCATAGCTTTCTGATACTCACCTTGATCAATAAACTTTCTTGCATCACTCATTAATTCTCCTGACTCACTAATTCCACATCCTGAAAGAAGTAAGGCTAAGGATATAATTAAGAAAAAATTTATAAATATAATTGCTATATTTCTCTCTCTATAACTTAATTTTTTTTTCATAATACCCTCCTTATAAAAGGTCTATTTATTAAATACAATTAATTTCCTAATAAACATAATTATTCTCTATTATATCATATTCAAAACGTACTTGCAATTAAAGAGTTATAAGCAGTTTGTTATCTTTTTATTATGTTGTAAACCAGTCTTCACCAAGTTCTTTTCCTCTTTTTCCTCTATATTTTTGCAAGAAAAGCCATCCATATTATGTTTTTTTTATCTGTGCTGATTTATCTATTATTGGTTTAAATTTCTCTTTCTCTGCTTTCTCTCTGGCAGATACAGCATCTTCCTTTTTATCAAAAATACCTAATGTATACCTCTTTCTTCTAAGCGTTATATACGAAACCCATTTATTATTTCTGGTTCTACTTACCCCTTTAATACCGCTTGTATTATTTTTAGATAATTTTGATGTTAAATTATAAGGTAATGTTCCATCAACATACTCCAAAGTCCTATCATTTTTTAAATGTCCACAACTTTGAGTATGATTACTTAGTAAGTTACTTCTCGTAACATATGTTTCATTACCACAAGAACACTTACATAAATATTTTTTTAACTTATAATTAAACGAAATTACTTTCAATTCTCCAACTTTTTTACCTATTAAATCTTCATATTTATGTTTTCCGCAATCTTTGATATATCCTCTATCCAATTGTTTTTTAGTG